>NZ_JBNHEW010000002.1:0-701787 GCF_059089645.1 Arthrobacter sp. K41
GGCTTTGATGACATAAAACCCGCGGGCGATAGCCTCCACAAAGTCCGGACTCCTAGGGTCGACCAAATCTGCTCCTTTATCGCCGTTACGTCAAGTAACCCAGACGCCGGAAGGGGGTTGAGGTAAAAATGCCGCGTTAGTCCTTACCTCGCCGATCGAGGGTGTTCTCGCTGCATCTGGTCTATTCCCTAGTGTGCGCCAGTGGTCTGATGCTTGAGCTCGCGAACCGTGCGCGAGAAAGGTACAGGCGAGACGGTGGCGCGGACCTGAGTCTGCTCATGGCGTTCGACGGAGGATTTCGAGGATCCGCCGTTCGGCTCGCCCCAGGTGATGATCAGTTCAGTTCCGGGTTGTGCGAATTCCGTCTCAATGATGCCCGAGGAGACGAGCGCCTTCTCATTCGTCGTGTAGCAGGTATGCGTCGAAAGGCCCACCAGGGCTCCGTCTCCGGTGCGCACCTCATCGCGTTGAATTTGAGAGTAGTCCGCGCTAGGAAATTCCATCCACTTGTAGCGCGACCCCTCGCCGAGTTGTGAGCGCAGGATTCCGGCAACGTCATCGGCGTTCCATTCCAGAGCGACTTTGGTCCGTGCAGGCGAGGATGCGATTGACTCAAGTGCCTCCCTGCCGATGAAATCGTGATCGAACTTCACGATGCGGCCGAGGCCGAGGTCGTACGGAGTTACGTAGTACTCCTCCAAAGTGGCGGGTCGGTAACTGCCTCCCACCTGGAAGCGTGCTTCCCATGAGTCGGCCGGCAGCCACTGCCGGTAGTCTGCCTCGTCCGCTCCCGTGTAGATCGCAGGCAACGGATATGAGATCCACCCGCTCTCGGCCACAGCACTGAAGTATGTGGAAGCGCCGCCGGGGCGCAGTCCATGCTTCTCTCCGATTGCGAGCAGCGCCGCCCGCACCTTCGGGCCGTCCGCGTAGGGACCTGACAACTCGACCCCACGGTGGCCAGCCATTCCATGGCGCAGGGCTAGGACGTCGACTCCGGCGATGCGCACGCGGGCGGTGTGAAAAAACTTGATCGCCGGAATCTCGGTCTGGATTGCCTCTTCGAAGATTGTCCACGCGTTCGGGCCATCCATGCCGAACCGGAAGTTGCGGCGGGCGGTTGGATTGTCCCAGGTCGCCTCGTCATGCTCTATCTTGACGTTATAACCGCCCTTTTCCGCTTGGAATTCCACCCAGTTCAAAATGGGCTTGCCACTGATTAGCTCATAACCATCTTTCTTGCCATGGTCGTGCGCAACGCACTCCCCTATGACCTGTCCCCGGGAATTGGTGGCGACAAACTGCTTGGCGACCCCGGGGGCGAAGTTCTCGAGGCTGTTGACCATGACCTTGCTTAGCAGCTTGCGAGCATCAGGCCCTGAGATGAACAACTCAGGCATATGGTGCGACTGGTCGAAGATGACCGCAGATTCGCGCCAGGCCCGCTGCTCTTCGCGCCAGTTCGACCACACAGGCGGGACCGGGGAAAGCCCGCCGGTCGTGCGACTGTGGGTTCCAATTGGCCGATTGTAGAGGTAGTCGAAAAAGTCAGGCGTCGAGTCGATGACGTCCTGAAGGGTTTTGGCGGGGGCGTTCACGGTGTTCTCCTCAACGAGTTCCGTATCGATGTCGGGGCACTATTGAAACCACACGACAAGTGGTGTCCGTAAAACGGACTGTTGTCCGTAGATACTCTCGCTATGGCTTGTTTTCGTCAAGTAGCCCCCCAACCACGCCAGCAAACAAGCATTCGACCTCGTAAGCTTGAGAGGGCTTCAGTTCTGCCCCTGACAGACATAGCCCAAACGCTTAGGAGGCCCCCATGAATACGCCAACTTCAGAAGTTTTTCCCCGCCACACCGAAGTCCAGGCCGCTAGCGCGGCACAGGTCTCGAAGCCGCGGAAGCGCTGATCCCCTTGCTTCGATAGCGGGCAGCGCAAACCGACGCTGACAGGCGTATCTCAGAAGGCACGATCGGCCTGCTCCGGGAAGCGCGGCTTTTCGACATTCTCCCGCCAGCCGGAGTTGGCAGCTCGAACTGGGCTACCACACGCCATGCCGAATTGATTGGGGCTCTATATGGTCTACCGGGCCGATGCAAGCCGACGAGTTCCAGATGCCAGTCTGCAACGGCACAACCGTTTGCTGTGGAGGTTCCAGTGGCCGGGGCAGGCATCCTCGGGGGGAGGCCCGCATTGACAGTTCCTGTGCCGGCGCAGGGCGTGAGTGCACCACCCCGGCTCGGTGACCTGGTTGTTGTGACTAAGAAAGTCTCGACGAAGAATCCGCGCGCCCAACGGTCTCAGACGGCCCCGTGGTGGGGGAGGTCCACAGCTCCTACTTGACGAATCGTGTTCCCTGGCTTTCAATAGCTATACCGCCTAGCGGAGGCTTGTCCGTGCAGCGGACAAAAGCAATTTTGAATTTGAGTGAGCTTTCCACATCAGTGACTCACGCCGGGACGGGGCTAATGCGGACTAGGGACCTTGGCTGGCTTCCTCGTCGCAAACTCCCCGCCGAGGCTCGCGGGCCCGTATGCGGCTCTGCGCCATGGTTGATAAAGGAAAAGGTTTCATGAGCGAATACCTGGGGCTGAGCACTGAGTACCTGCGTGAGGCGTCCGCGCTGGCGCCGACCGCAGGGCCGCTGCTGGGACATCTCGGCGAGGAGGGAGCGCGTGCTGTCGCTTCATCGACATACCGGGACGCGGACCGCCAAGCCGTCCACCTCCCGTGGTCGGACAAAAACGTAGAGGCAGGCTGAATATGGCGACTGTAGCAGCGGTGCTGGCGACGACGCACCATCCGTTCTATTACAAAGCGACGCACGTTGTTCCGCCCGAGCGGCGCCATCCGCAAGCTGCGGAGTGGCGCCGAAAGGTGGAGGCATACGAGGAAACCCTGACGGCGGCAAAACCAGATGTTCTGGTGCTCGTCGGGGCGGATCACTTCCATCAATTCTTCTATGACAATTATCCGGCGTTTCTGATCGGAAAGCAGCCGAAGTATGACGGGACTTACCATAACGAGGAGCGGCTGTTTCAAATGCCGACCTATGTTTTAGACGGGCATGAAGAACTATCCGGGCACCTGCTGCACGGTCTGATGCAGCGAGGCTTCGACTTCTCCGTGAGTAACGAGCTGAAGCTTGATCATGGCATCATCTGCCCGGTCGTGACCACTCGACCTGCGGGTGACTTGCCGGTCGTGCCGATCCTGACGAACATCTTTGCTCCGCCGTTGCACACTGCTCAGCGGTTCTATGATCTCGGTCGTGCGATCAGGGCAACTGTAGAAGCCTGGCCAAGCGATCAGCGAGTGGCAATCATCGGCAGCGGGCACCTGTCGCTCGAACTCGGTGGGCCGCGCGGCTTCCAGGAGACTGCGCCGGATCTCGAGTTCGACCGGAGGGCGATCCGCTGGCTCACCGAAGGAGACGTCGAATCGGTGTTGGCGAACGTGACCTATGAATCCCTGCTCCGGGCCGGAAATGCAACTGCTGGATTCCTCGACCTGGTGCTCATGCTAGGAGTCGCTGGGGAACAGCCCGCTGACTATGCCGACTCGCTGGAGCTTTTCCACACGACAGAGGCTTACTTCACCTGGTACCCGGAGGGAGATCCACGATGAGTCGCTTGCTGGTTAACAAGTTCCTATACCAGGCCGATCGTAACCCTGAATTGCTGGAGGCCTACAAATCGGACCCACGGGGCACCGTCGAGCGGTGGGAGCGCGAGATAGGTCCGTGGATGGACAAAAACATCTGTGTCGAGCGCATCAGCTGGCACTCTTTCACCCACGAGGAGCGGGAGGCGCTGGCCGCTCAGAGCTACCAGGCGCTATTCGCCCTCGGCGCCCATTACTTCCCATTGCTGCAGGTCTTTATGGGCATGTTCGACGCGGAGTATGAAGCGCGATCAGGTCCGCTGTCCTTCCAGCGTGAGATGGCTGCCAACATGAGCCACTGGCTGGGAAAGGATTACCCTTCGGTCGGCCTCTGAGCACCTCCAGCAGTGCGAAGGAGCACCGCGACTACGTTCATCATTCACATTCATCATTCACATTCATCCTGAACAGAGAGGTTCCTCATGTCTCCGCAGAATCTTCAGCAACTTATTGACGAGAACTCCAACATCGTCGACTTGCTTCACAACTCGCGCACTCTGCCGTATATCTCGCACCCGGTGGTCGCACCTGAGTTCCACAACTGGCGTGACGAGCAGCGCGCTTGGCGCGAATCGGTGGTATTGATGGACCAGACGCACCACATGGACGCCCTGTACATTCGGGGCAAGGACGCTCACCGTCTTATTTCCGACACTGCGATCACATCCAGCAACTTCCCCGTTGACGCCGCTAAGCAGTACATCGCGGTCAACAGCCGCGGCTTCGTCATCGGCGACGGCATCATCCACCGCGAGGCGGAGGACGACATGATGTTCGTCGGCCGCTCACCTGCGGCAAACTGGTTGCTATTCAATGCCGAAACTGGGGGTTATGACGTCGACATCGATGTGGACCGGCGCTCATACGAGTACCCGCTCGGCCGCCCGGTCATCCGGCGCTACTGGCGCTTCCAGATTCAAGGGCCTCTCGCCTGGCAGGTCATCGAAAAAATCAACGGCGGACAGGTCGAGCAAATCAAGTTCTTCCGGCAGTCCTGGATCACCATTGCCGGGGTAAAGGCCCGCACCCTACGCCACGGCATGGCAGGCGCCCCAGGGCTTGAGATCTGGGGTCCACACGAGTCCTACCACAAGGTGCGTGAAGCAATCCTGGAGGCAGGAGCGGAATTCGGTATTGTTCCGGTCGGCTCCCGCGCTTACCCGCCGGCCGCTATCGAGTCCGGGTGGGTACCCGCGCCGCTGCCTGCCATATACACCGGTGAAGATCTGCGCGCCTATCGTGAGTGGCTCCCGGTCGACAGCTACGAGGCACGACTGGCAGTCTCCGGATCCCACGTACCCGACAAGGTCGACGACTACTACCTAAACCCATGGAACCTTGGCTACGGATCGTTTGTGAAGTTCGACCACGACTTCATCGGCCGCGACGCCCTGGAACAGATCGATCCAGCAGTGCAACGTCGCAAGGTGACGCTGGCATGGAACGCGGAGGATGTCGCCCGGATCCTCGCCTCCACAGTCGACGTGGACGGACCCCAGTACAAGTACCTTGAACTTCCGCTCGGCAATTACGGATTCTCGGGCTACGACTCCGTTGTCGACGGCGCCGGCGACTTGGTTGGATTGTCGCTCAACAACATCGGCTACACCGCGAACGAGCGGCGGGTAATGTCACTTGGCACCGTCAACCCTGATGTCCCGGAAGGAGCCGAGCTTGAGCTTGTCTGGGGGGAACCGAACGGTGGGAGCCGCAAACTCAACGTGGAGCGGCATGAGCAGACGCGCGTTCGGGTGGTCGTCTCGCCCTCACCGTACTCCGAGGTCGCCCGCACACAGTACCAAGGCGGCTGGCGCACCTCCACGACCGTCAGCTGAGCCGAACTCGAACGCCGAACCCTACAAAAGGAGAACCAGTGCCGATTCCCCTGCGCCAGCTGATCGATGATTTCTCACTCGAGATGACGGGCAAGGATGTACCCGGACTACTCGAGGCTGCGCCCATCCTGGTGCCGGGCACCAGGATGAACGTCACGTTCCTTGGCAACGAGGACCTGAAGATGAGGGTGACTGCTGCCAAGGCGGTCCGGGACAGCGGGCTGGTTCCTGTTCCCCACATCTCTGCCCGTCGCATTTCGAGCAGCGCCCAGCTCGAGGAGTTCCTCGCCGCCCTCCAGGCACAGGGTGCAAGCCGGAATGTCTTCAGTGTCGGCGGGGATCCGCATCACCCTGAAGGACCATACGCCGACTCGCTTGCGATCATCCGATCGGGTCTTTTGGAGGACTACGGCGTCGAACACGTTTCGATCGCGGGCTACCCGGAGGGACATCCCGATATCTCGCGGGAATTGCTCTGGTCCGCGCTCGAGGACAAGGTCAAGGCGCTTCGGGAACATGGGATGTCGGGAACCATCATCACCCAGTTCGGGTTCGACATCGATCCGGCGATCGCGTGGATCGAGCAGGTCCGCGGCCGGGGAATAGATCTTCCCATCCGAATTGGCGTCCCTGGTCCGGCCGGTGTGAAACGCCTCGTCACGTTCGCCGCTCGGTTCGGTGTGGCCTCCAGCGCGGGAATTGCCAAGAAGTACGGGTTCTCCATCACCAACCTGCTGGGCACTGCTGGACCTGACCGTTTTCTCCGGGAGCTCGCCTTGAGACTTGACCCTTCCGCTCATGGCCAGGTTCAACTGCACTTTTATACATTCGGTGGCGTTCCGGCCACCAGCCGGTGGGCCCGGAACTTCGCTCAGGAGGTGGCGGTATGACCGACATGGCAGTAGCGGTAGCGCCGCCGCCTTTGAGCACCACGTGTGATGACGGAGTGCTGGTCGTGGAAGGGAGGGACCGTCCGGGAATAGTCGCGGGGATCTCGAATCTGCTCGCGCACTACGGCGCCAATATCGTGTCCCTCGACCAGTACTCGGACAACCCGCAGGGTGGGAACTTCTTCCAGCGGACTGTATTCCACCTCGACGGCTTCCGGGCAAACCGCGGTGACATCGAGAGAGATTTTGACGAGACCCTGGGCGGGCAATTCGGGCTGTCGTGGCGGCTGGCGGACCGGTCCGTCCCGAAGCGTGTGGTGATCCTGGCTTCCAAATCCGATCACTGCCTCTTGGATCTCCTGTGGCGGCAACGTCGCGGTGAAATTCCCATGGTGGTCCCGATGGTCATCTCTAACCACCCTGACATGGCCGAAGATGTGCGCTCGTTCGGCATTCCGTTCTTCCACATTCCGTCGCAGACCGGACCGGACAAGACAGCGTCCGAGCGGCGGATCATCGAGCTTATTCAGGGCAACGCAGACTTAGTTGTCCTGGCCCGCTACATGCAGATCCTCTCTGCTGGCTTCCTTGACGCGGTCGGTGTGCCGGTGATCAACATCCACCATTCCTTCCTCCCTGCTTTCATCGGTGCGAGCCCTTATCACAAGGCCAAGGAGAGGGGAGTGAAGCTCATCGGAGCCACCGCCCACTATGTGACACAGGAACTTGATGAGGGGCCGATTATCGAACAGGACGTCGTTCGGGTCAGCCACGTCGACACCGCGGCAGACCTTCAGCGAAGAGGCGCGGATGTCGAGCGACATGTACTTTCGCGCGCCGTGCACTGGCATTGTGAGGACCGCGTAATCCGCCATGGCAACCACACCGTTGTCCTGTAAGGCCCTCCGAATGAATGCCCGCCCCGATCTTGCGGCCAGTCTGATGTCCTTTCCGGTTGGCGGATCTGTGCAGGCCGCCGCAAGTGCGTCACGATACGCGCGCGCTGGATCGCGGGCCGCGGCACGCACGGGAACGATCCGCAGTACTTCGGGTTCGCCTCGGTGGAAGCGGCTGCTAAGGCCCGCGCGAAGGCGGGCATAGGCTGGGACCAGGTGGGCGCCGTTGAACTTGACGAAGCCTTTGCCGCGCAGTCCCTGGCGTGCATCAGCGCCTCGGGCATCGACCCCACGATCGCGAGCCGGCACGGCGGGACCATCGCGATGGGCCACCCGCTCGGGGCGTCCGGAACCCGCATCCTGGGCACCCTCGCCCGGTCGCTTGATGGATTGAAGGTACTCGGTGGCGTCCGGTTGTTCGCTGAATTCCAGAAGGTTCCCGACTTTTCCACCAGTACGTCCCGCACCTCAGCTGGGGTCGCGAAATAGAATTCCTTCCGTGGATGGGCGGCTCTTCGCATTTAGGCATGGTTTGTCTTTTTGATCCGGGAGGGGCGGTGGCCGCCAGCGGCCATTAGGCACCGGAGTCGATAGTTGGTGAAGTTGCGGAAGCCGCGGGCGATTGTGCGGGTGGTTTCGATGACGCCATTGATCGCTTCTGTGGGTCCGTTCGACGCGCCAAAGGTATCGAAGTAGGCCAAGATCGCTGCCTTCCATTGTTTGAGCGTCTCGAGACTTCCGGGATCGGGCAGGACGGGAATGAGGCGATCACCTCGTTAACGAGTTCCCTGCCCCGCTCGGGTCTGGCGTGGTAGATATGACGAAGCTTCTGGTAGCACTGCCAGGCGAGGGTTACTTCGTGGTCCGGGTCCCCAAGGGCGAGTTTCGCGTCCAGCCGGGCGGCCTGTTTGTCGGTGAGGTGTTCGGCGCCAATCTGCAGGGTCCTGCGGATCCCGTAGAGCGGATCTCCTTTCCGGCCCCGATGCCCGAGCGTGTCCTGCTGGACCCGGCGCCGGACCTCATTGACCATAGCCGAGCCAAGCTTCACGACATGGAACGCATCCAGGACATTCCGCCTTCAGAACAAGAGGCCCTTCCCGACGAGGGGCATGTCGTTGCAGCACTAACTTGGACAGCAGACGACACGGAGAGTGGATTGCAGCCCAGCTGAGCAGTTGTCCGAAGTCCTTTCAATGGAAGTGTCGGAGTTGTAGCTGTAGTCGTTCATCAAGCCCGGGAGCCCGACGATGTTGTCGCTGGAGAACCCCGTTGATCCGCACGCGTTTGCTCCGGCTGGAATGCACGCCACGGAAGGTTGCAAATCCAGAGGCTCCAACCACGGATCAGGCCGCCGGTGAAGGCGTCCATTTTGGCCGCTTCACGGTATCGGTTGGCCTCCAAGCCTTTGAGCTCCTCGATCCTGGGGTCACCGGGGGTAGAAGTACTGCCGGAACTCAGCCGAAGCGCTCATCGGGTGCTCCTGTGCCGGTAGTCGTTGCCGACAATCGGGGTGGTCAGGACGCCGAGCTTGTCGATTTCGACTTCGACGACGTCTCCGGGCTGCAGCAGCCACTGGGGGTTCCTGGCGTAGCCGACCCCTTCCGGGGTGCCGGTGCAGATAGTGTCGCCCGGGCGGAGGGTGAAGGTCTGCGAGATCAACGACAGGGTTTCTCCGAGGTCATAGATCATGTCCTTGGTGTTGCCGTCCTGGACCGTGGTGCCGTTGACTCTGGTCTGCACGCGCAGACCGTCGCGGAGGTCTCCGACCTCGTCGGCGGTCACGAGCGGGCCGAGCGGACCGCTGTTGTCCCCGTTCTTTCCCAGGATCCACTGGGATGTCAGCTTCTGCGCGATCCGGGAGGTCAGGTCGTTGAAAGTCGAGTAACCGAGTACGGCCTGCCGTGCCGTTTCGGCGTCCGCGTCCACCAGAGTCCGGCCGATGTAGGCGGCGATTTCGCCCTCCCAGTCCAGTCCTGCCTCGTTCGCCGGGACCGGCGCTGGTTGGCCGTTCACGCTCAGCGACTGCGTCCAGCGGGCGAACAGTGTCGGGTGCGGGGGCAGATCTTGATCCTTGTAGCTTCCTTCGGCCACATGTGCACGGTAGTTCAACCCAATGCAGATCACCCTGGCATCAGCACGCACCGGGGGGACGACCTGGACGTCTCCGGTTCTGAGCAGCTGGCCCTGGGCCGGGGCGCTTTCCAGCCAGCGTGCCGGGTCGGCCCAGAAGTCCTCCAGAGTCGTCAGGACCCTGACTCTGTCGTCGGCTTCGGCGACGGCGATGCTGGTGTAGTCGGTACCGGGGGTACGTACGCCGATCAGTTTCATGGTTCTAGTGCCTTTCGTGCCGACCTTTAGGCGGGGATGTCTTCCAGGGAACGGGTGCGGGTCTCGATGCCGGCTGTGCCGATAACAGCGCTCCGAGCAGGGCGAAGATGGTGTCGACTCCGCCGCTGTTAGCAGTGGTCCGAGCATTAGGCATCAAAAGAGCTCGACAGCCCACAGCGATGTCTCGTGGCGTAACGCTTAGCAGCTGCAGGCATCAACCGTTGTTTGACCGGAACTTCACCTTGCCACGGGCAGCATGCTTGTGAAGCATAGAGCACAAATACTTTTTGACTTATGCTCATTTCTGCAAACAAGCGCCTTTTCGAGCCCTCTTTCCACCCCTCCTGACCTAAGCCTTACATAATATCCTTATCGGCGTTTGAAAAAAGGTGGGGGAGAACCCCGAAAGGGCCCTATTTCCGGCAATTACCCGTGCTCGTCGTTTGCCGCCGCCCGTCGTCTAAGCGTTTCGATGTAGTCCATCCACATCTGCGTCGAGTACGGATTGTTTCACTTGGAGGAGTTCAGCAGTCGTTGCAATGGTTTATGGTTCTATCGTCGGTGAAGTCAGTCTAGCCAGGTGTTCTGCGGGACTCTGCCAACTCAGGATTCTACGTGGTCTGCGATTGAGTTCATCTGCGACCCGGTGAGGTGTTCGGGGCTGTGGACGCCAAGGTCTGTTCCTTTCGGGAAGTACTGGCGGAGCAGGCCATTCGTGTTCTCGTTTGAGCCGCGCTGCCAGGGGCTCGTGGGGTCACAGAAGTACACCGGAATATGCGTCTGCCGAGAAAAACTTTGGTGGCAAGCCATTTCAGTGCCCTGATCCCAGGTCAAAGAACGGCGCAGGTGCGGCGGGAGCGGGCTCAGCGAATTAGCCAGCCGATCGCGCAGATTCTCAGCACCGCGGTTTCCTGCCAGGTGCACGAGAATGATGAAGCGCGTGGTCCGTTCGACCAGCGTGGCGATGGCCGAGCGACCGCCCTTCCCAATTATTAGATCGCCCTCCCAATGACCTGGTACTAATCTGCCGGTCACTTCCGCGGGCCTGTCCCGGATCATGACCATGTCCGGGAAACGCCTGGTCCGGTGCTCCTTTCGGCGGCGCGGCCGGCGACCGGTCCGTCCACTGCGCAGCGAGACGGCCGGGTCCACTGCCAGATCCAGGCTTCCGCGCCCATATAGGGCTTGATAAACAGTCTCGGGCACGACGTGCATCTCGGGTTGTCCGGGGAAATTAGCGCGTAGACGGTTGCTGATCTGGCGGGGGCTCCAGCGTTGCTTCAGATGCTCACGCATAAACTCCCGCAGCTCCGGGTTGGCCGCGATCTTTCCGGTCCGCTGGCGGCTCCGTCTACGTTCGGCGCTGCGCTGTGCTGTCCGCGGACGGTAGTTGCCGAAGGGTTCGTGAATATTGCGGCGGATCTCTCTGCTCACGGTGGACGGACTGCGCCCAAGTTCCATTGCTATAGCCCGAATGCTCCGCCCGGCATGCAGGAGGTCCGCGATCGTGATCCGCTCGGACTCAGAGAGGAATCGGGCAGAAATCGCGGCTGGTCTTAGACGGGAGATGGGAGGGATCGTCTTGACGTCGCCGGATCTCAGTACAACTGTGTGGCCGTGCCGCCATCGAGTGCCGGAACTACGGCTAATTCCCACGATTCGACACGCTTCGGAATTGCCCATTCCCTGTTTCATCAGCTGATCATAGTGAGCCCGTGCAGCGTTCTTTGGAGGGGCGCCCCGTGACTTTCGTGGTCGTTTCATCTGTCCCAATTGCAACTCCTAAAAGCTCAGGTGTTGCAACGACCACTAGGCGCCAAGCCCGCGAAATGGCTCACTTTTCGACCATCGCTGACAAACTTTCTGCTAACAGTAGAGGTGGCGGCGGTTGGCCGGTCCCCACGGACAGGAGTGGGACGGCCAACAGATTAATGGTCCCTAGCTGTACTGGGTCAGGACGTTGGTTACATCGTGAATAGGTGAAGACCTCTTAGGTTGGTGGTTACCACACACAGCCAACGACTAAGAGGTCTTCATGTTCCACCGTAATGCCCGCCTGACCCCGACCGGTAGACGGATCCTCGTCGAACGCGTCCTGGCCGGCCGCCCGATTGCCCATGTCGCCAAAGAAATGGGTATCTCACGAACCTGCGCTCACCGCTGGATCAACCGGTACCGTGCCCGCGGCTTGGACGGTCTCCAGGACCGCAGCTCCAGACCAAAGTCATGCCCGCATGCAATCCCGGCAAACGTCGTTGCCGACGTCCTGACCCAACGCGTGGAACACCGCGAAGGCCCAACGGACCTGGCCTTGCGCCGCGGGACCAGCCCCCGGACGGTCTCCCGGATTCTGGCCCGCTCCGGCATGCCGAAACTCTGGGACCTGGACCCGGTGACGGGAGCCCGGATCCGGGCTTCCCGAGCCACCGCCCGCCGCTACGAACGGGACACGCCGGGCGACATGATCCCCATCGACGTCAAGAAACTCGGCAGGATTCCTGACGGTGGCGGCTGGAGGGCGGACCCTATGCAATCCGCCCGTAACCACTCCAGAGGCCATGCAAGAGTCGGATTCGACTACGTTCATGTCGCTGTCGATGACCACACTCGCTTCGCCTACGCCGAGGTCCTGCCCGACGAGAAAGGCCCGACCTGCGCCGGATTCCTCACCCGGGCGGCAGTGGCCATGGCAGCCCACGGAGCACCGGTCAAACGCGTCATGACCGACAACGCCTTCGCCTACCGGCTCTCCCGGGACTTCCAAAACGCCCTGGCCCAGCTGGGAACCAAGCACATCCTGAATAAACCCCGACACCCCTGGCAGAACGGCAAAGCAGAACGCTTCAACCGCACCCTGCAAGAAGGCTGGGCCTACCGCCAACCCTTCACCTCGAACCAGGCACGCACTGAAGCCCTGCAGCCATGGCTACACTTCTACAACAACCACCGGCCACACGGTAGCCTCGGAGGAAAACCACCCATCAGCAGGTGCAACCAACCTACTGACTGAGTACACCAGCCCCCACGCTCCGGAAACTGCAGCTAAAAGGTGGTGCTCTTCCCCGACTGGGTTGGCCCATTCTGGCAGACAGTACGAACCTGCCAGCCGTCCCTCCGGCGGTACGTTCGTCTACCTCTTCCATAAGAGAGCTTGAGTCGGATAATGCCTTGATCCCAAGACAGGTGTTCAATTAGCCCACGTGCAATAACCAGACCGTCGTCGAGCACCTCAACCTCATGACCCGGTCTGAGGTCTTTCCAATCCGCTCCTTGAATAATGTCCCCGTGAGTAGTGCCTGAATGTGATGGCTGCTGAGATCTGGTGGGAGTTGCCCGCGTTTCCGCCAAAAGCAAGGTCAGATCGCGGGCAACAGCTTTCTGTGCCTCCGCGTGATTTTCGTATCCTCTGCCCTTGTGTTTCTTTCCATAATTTGAGGCTAGGGAAGCCTCATCAAAGTTTTTTAGGGGAGAAAATGGATCGTGAAAGATGACATCCGTGCTTTGCCGAGCGGTGTCTAGCTCGAAAGATAAAAGTGGCAAGTCAGGGCGGTTTGGAGCGTCGACAGGCTGGGGGAGGACACTTGGATACATTACGCCAAGGACCACGACAACAATTTCAGGCTGGGAGTGCTGCTGCGGGAGGGGGGATCGTTTGTCCTCGCCCGCGTGCTGCCGTCGCTGAGTACGGGGTTTCATTGTTCTGCTCCTGAGCCATACTGTCCCAGCATCATCGGATGGGACATCAACTTCCTCCGCACGGAGCGGTTTCCTACTCACCGCTACCTCCGCGCGCGCTGGTGGAGGGTCGTCACCCTTCTTATAAAGCAGCGGGCAAGGATTTCCCTTACCTCCAGCTGCTTCATGGTGCTGCCTACCCATAGGGAATCCGTTTCGTCCGTTGGGTGTGCCCTACGTGACTAATTCCAATTTGAGGGTGTGGCTGGGCTGGAAGGGATTGCGGGGCGGCGTGCAACAACTCTTGCCGCTGTCCGTACCGGAGTCACTGACGGGCAGTAGATTCATCGCCTTCCACCTGACCTGCCTGGAAGCTATCCTCATGATTTCTTCTTCCTGAAACAAGGGTGTCAAACCCGTGTGGTCAGGTGGGTGGGCTCCTTGAGAAAAAGCTATGAGTAGGCCACCTGCTGTCACGTGGAGGGCCGAGCGCCTGAAGGTTTAAGGATTCGGGAGCTCATAGCGGCTTGTCGCTGCGGGTGGGTTACTCGGTAGTGCAGCCCCAGGTTGTGGTCATCAACCCAAGCCGCGCAGGCTCCTGTTTTTTCGTACTGTCTTCTGCTGCCGACCGCCGGCTGGACCCAGAGGATGTTTCCGTCTGCGGTGACGGCGTCGACCGTTCCTGTGCAGACGGGGGTGCCGTGGATCTTGATGACGGCGGTGGCCCCGGTCAGTGCGGTCCAGTCGTCGATGCGGATGAATTTGGTGGCCATGCTTTTGAAGTCACCAGATCCAAAGGTGGGACCTAGATATTCCTCCGAAACGCCTCACCTTGCTTGGAGAGCCAATCCTGGTAGGCCTACCTCGACCGCCCCGGGACTAAATTCAGCAGCCTGGTGCCGGCCCGGCCCCGCCCGTCCCGACTTAGATTGGCCGCTCCTTCGGTCCGCGTCGCCGCGGGTCCACGTGGTGCCAACTGTGCTCGTCGACCCCGAGCGAGTGAATGCGGTGAAGCGGTTTGGTTCGCCGCAAAGGCTGGTTTCGCCGTCGCGGCACCTCGCCGACGTTCGTTCCAGCGCCGGATTGATGGCCTGCTACAGCGTCTTCCGCGGCCCCGAGTTGGCGGGTCAGGCCAGCGATAGTAGCGTTTTTACGGCGCAGCTACCCGAGCCCAGGTCATTCATAGCTGCCACAGATCCGGCCACATTATGCGGGAACCGGAACTGCAGGCGCCGGCCGCTGCCGGGCGCCGCGACCCCGCAATCCAGACACACCATCAGCTGCCGGGGCCTGCAGCGGGAACCGAGATTGGTAATGGGCGGGGGGTGACGCACCCCTTAGCGTTGGTCAGCGTCGACGTCCTCGGGCAGTTGCTTGGTCTCTACAACTATTCGAAGGCGTGTCTATTGGACGCTTTTGGGGTTGAGTCACAGGAGAGGACTCAACCCCAAGAGCGTAGCTACTTCGTTAGGCGGAAATCTCCTCGAGGCGGCGTCCACGGGTTTCAATCCCGCCGATAGCCACGGCCAGGAAAGCTATAACTGCTCCGGCGGCGAAAAGGGCGAATATGGTGGTGGCGCCGCCAGCTGCCGTGATCAGGAACCCGATGATGAAGGGGGAGAGGACACTGGCTATGCGGTTAAGGCTGCTGGCGCTCGATGTGGCGAAGCCCCGCATTCGGGTCGGGTAGAGCTCACTTGTATAGAGGTACAGGACGCCGGCCGGAACGGTCATTCCGATTGCGATGATGAGACCGGCTGTGAACAGGTAGGGCCACGTGGTGAATCCCATAACTCCTACGACGACTGTTCCGAATAGGCCACCCAGAGCACCGATGCCCAATCCGGTGAGCAGCAGGGTTTTTCGCCCTATCAGTTCCACCAGCCACGCGGTGAGGTAAACAACGACGAGTTGGACGGCGCCGAGGATCACTGTGAGCGTCAGCGAGAACGCTGGCTGCAGGCCACCGATGGAAACGTAGAGGCTTGGCAGCCAGACGGAGTACCCGTATATAACGAAGAAGGCGAAAAACCACACGGTGGCGAGCATCACAGTCCGCTTCCCGTATTGACCGCGGAAAAGCTCGGATGGGCGGAACTGGACGGCCTTGGACACGATTTCCGAGTACTCCGGGTCGGTCAGGACGGTGCCACGAGCGGTTGCTTCTTGTTCCATTTTCGTGACGTACGCTTCGGCTTCTGTGATCCGCCCCTTGCTGGCCAGCCAGCGGGCTGACTCCGGGAGTGCGAACCACGCCCAAACAGCGACGAGCAGCGGGAGTCCGCCCAGGAACAGTAGGACGCGCCAGCCAGTTTCTGGCCCCAATGTGGTGGTTAGCATGAGGCCAGCAAGGGGGGCAAAGAACAGACCCCAGCTAAACGTGGATTGGTAGATGATCGAGATGCGTCCTCGGCTTTTTCGCCCAAGGTATTCGTTGATAAGTGTCGCGGCCACTGGTACCTCTGCGCCTAGGCCAATGCCTTGAATGAGTCGAAAGACCAGGAGGCTCTGCGCGTTCCATGCGAATGCGCATGCGATGCCGAGGAGTCCGAAGACTGCGAGGCAAATTACGAAAGCGTTGCGGCGGCCAAGTTTGTCGCTCAGGGCTCCGATGACAATTGCGCCGAGGAACTGCCCGAGGTAGCCGGCAGAGATGATCAGGCCTGCTTCGGCGAAGCTAATTTTGAATGTTGCGACTATAAGTGGAAGGACGACGGCGACGCTGAGGGCATCGAACCCGTCAAAGAATGTTCCGGTGCCGAGGAAGCTCGCGAGCTTCACATGGAAAGGGCCTGTAGGGATCCGGTCAAGCCGGGCAGCCATGTCTGCCTCTGCTTTTATGGGATCGGGAATACCAGCGGTGAGGGAAGTCCCCGCGCGTTGGTTTTCAGTCATTGCGTGCTCCTTTGAACGCTCGGAAAGTGATTCGCTTTCCTGTGTCTCTTGCTTGCTGCTGGGTGACTGGCCGTGGCGGGGGCAGGATTTGTTTTCCTGCCCCCGCCAAGGGTGCCTAACCGGCGATGGTGTTGGTTAGTGCACCGAGTTTTTCGACTCTTGCTTCAACGACGTCTCCGTCGTTGAGGTAGACGCCGTGGGCGGCGGCTGTACCGGCAGGGGTGCCGGTGAGGATCAGGTCACCGGGGCGGAGGGTGATGTACCTGCTCAGCATCTCGATTTGCTGGGCAACATCGACGATCAGCCGGCTGGTGTGTGAATCCTGACGTACAACACCATTGACGCTGAGAGAAAGAGTAAGAGCGGAGGGGTCAGGAACGAACGCTGCAGGGGTGATCGCCGGTCCAACCGGTGTCTGTCCTTCACCATTCTTGGCAAACATCCAGTCGATTCCGAACACCGGATGGAACATCTGGTCATCGCGGGCCGAGACGTCATTGGCGATCGTATAACCGGCTACGTAGCTGAGCGCTTCAGCGCGGGAAACGTTGCGAGCGTCCCGTCCGATGACCACTGCGAGCTCGACTTCCCAGTCCAGTTTCTGCACGCCTGCAGGTCGGATGACGTTGGCGCCGTGGGTGTTCAGCACGCCTACCGGTGAAACAAAGTGGAAGGGAGGCCCCGGGTCAGTTCCTCCCATTTCGGCGACATGGTCGCTGTAATTGGCCCCGGCGCAGTAGATGCTCGGGCGTGCCGTACCTGGAACTCCGAACTCGGTCATGCCAGCGCTGAGCCAGTCGACCTGTGGATTATCCTCAAGCGCAGCCCCCACCACCTTGACCATGGTCTCCCATTCGTTGAAGAGCGCATCAAAACTATCGGGAGCCCCGGGAACGAGAGCCGACAGAGTAGCCACCTGGTCCTCGACGAGGACTACGAGCTCTTCGTTGCCGGAGATGATGGCGGTAGCGAATCCGAACTGTTTCATGAGGTTTCCTCTTTCAGTGCTTTCCTGGCGTGCTCGGTGGCAGCGATATTGAGGACCATCGCACCGTCTGCCCTGACATCGATGACGACGCCATACTGCTGTTTTGCGGCGGCCAATGAGACGTAGCCCGCACGCACGTCCCGCAGGACGCGCTCGACAGGGCGCTCGGTTGCAGGACCGTAGCCTCCGCCACCACCCGTTTCGACGATCAAACGGTCTCCTGATTTCAGCGGAAGACTATCGAGTTTGCCGTTGCTGAATTCTGTGATGCCTTCACCGGAACGCTGGAGCGAGATCTTGTTTGGCAGTGCTTCCGAGCCGCCTGCAATGCCCCAGGGTGCGCTCTTGGTGCGTTCGATGAAGGAGTTGAGCTTGCCCGGTGCCTCTAGCTCCCACTCCTGCACCGTGCCGAGGCCTCCCCGGTTCTGTCCCGCGCCGCCTGAGTCCTGTCGAAGTTCATACCGCTCTGCCACGACTGACGGGTACTTTGCTTCGTTGGCTTCAATGGGCACGTTGTGAGTGTCTCCATCATTGATGCAAATTGTGGCGCTTTCACCGTCTTTGAATCGTGTGGCACCCCAGCCGCCACCTTGAGGAGCGGGGACAAATAGGTAAAGTCGGCCGGTGACGGGATCATTGCCATAAATCGTGGTGACAGCCAGGTCGGCGTGGTGGCCTGCTATTCCTCCGGTTTCCACCACAGGGGCAAGGGCTTTAAGGATGCAGTCGACCACTGTCATGGGGTAGGTCATCCACCATCTCATGGCTGCCGGTTTGAGGGCGCTGACCACGCTTCCCGGGGGCAGGACGATGTTCACGGCACGGAGGGCGCCTTCGTTGATGGGGACCTCGGTTGGTGATGTGAGGGCCTTGAAGGCAAGCTGCACGGCTGAGCGGCCAGCTGTCATGCCGGAGTTGTAGTAGCCGGCAACTTCGGGGCTCACTTCGCTCAGGTCAACGGTCATGTTGTCGTTTTCGACCACCACGCGGACGCGGATTGGTACAGGCCGGTTTAGTTCAACGCCGTCGTCGTCCATTGTGGTTTCGGCAAAGTATTCGCCGTCGGGAATTCGGGCTACGGCGTCACGGGCCAGTCGTTCGCTGCGGTCATACATTTGCGAGAAACTTTGGATCACGACTTCGGCGCCGTAGCGTTCCAGAAGTCCCTGCATACGGGCCTCGCCTGTCCTTACGGCAGCAACCTGGGCCCGGAGATCACCGAGCGCGAAGTCGGAAAACCGGACGTTCGTTTCGATGATGCGGGTGATTTCGTCGTCCTGTACGCCGCCTTTGAAGATTTTGACGATCGGTACCTGGAGGCCCTCGGAATAGATGTCCGTGGTAGTTCCACCCAGGACACCCCCAACGTCCAACCAATGCGCCATGGACGCCGCAAACGCAACGATCCGGCCCTCATGGAAGATCGGCAGCGTAAAGATCATGTGGTTGAGGTGGCTTCCCATGATGTAGGCATCGTTGGTCAGCAGGATGTCGCCGGGGTGGATGTTCTCGTAACCGTAGTGGGCAATTTTTGTCCGAACGGCTTCGGAGAGCCCCCCTACGAACATTGGAAGACCAAGACCGATCGAGACAGTGTTTCCCTCCGCATCAAACAGACCAACCGTGAAGTCCTGGGATTCATAAATGATCTGGTTATAAGCGGTCCGCATGAGATTGGTCTTCATCTCTTCGGTGATGGCAACGAGGTTGCCGCGGATGATCTCAGCGGTGATGGCATCAAGCCCTTGCCGCTCGACGTCACCCAGAGCGGCAGGCTCTTGAAGGAGATTAGTCATGGCTTTCCAATCGTGAGGAGAAGGTTGCCGGCGTCGTCGACCTCGATGGCGTCACCAGGCCGGACAAGTGTTGTGGTGGTAAGCTCCTCAATCGCCGCAGGACCGATAATGCGGTTGCCGGCGAGCAGCGCGCCACGATCATAGACAGGAGTTTCAACCGGTTCGTCCCTGTAATCGAAGCGGACCAGGCGTGATCCGGTCTGGGCTGCAGCGGACGGTTCAGCTTCCCCTCGGCCCACGCTAACGAACTCGGGCCGATCGATGGAACCGACGGCCGACACCCGGAGGCTCACCAGCTCAGCACGCTCTTCAGGAGCGCTGTGCCCGAACCGTTCCAGATGGGCCTCGTCGAAGGCTTGTTTGAGAAGTTCCTTACCTCCGGCGGTGAGATCAGGGATTGGTACCGTCAACGAGTGCTCCTGGCCGACGTAACGCATGTCGGCCGCGCGGAGGAAGGAAAGCCCCTTATACCCGACTCCGCCTTGCTCGATAGCGGAACGGGCTGAAGCTTCAAGGGCGCTCAGGTCGCTTTCGAGGACGTCCTGATCAACGGCGTTAAGGGCCCGTACATCAGTGAGTACTACGTCGTGCCTGAGGTCGGCCATGAGCATCCCCAGCGCGGAAAACACTGCCGGCTCCGGGGGGATCACGACGCGTGTGATACCCAGTTCACGGGCCACGAGCGAGACGTGCACCGGCCCATTCCCGCCATAGGCAAAAAGGGCAAAGTCGCGCGGGTCCAATCCACGCTCAGTGGTAACTGCCCTTACCGCATTTGCCATTGAGGCTGCTGCAATGGCCAGGATGCCCCCGGCCGTCTCCTCGACGCCGAGCCCAACGCCGTCCCCAGCCGTGGCTACGGCTCTGCGTGCTGCCGCACCATCAAGTTCCAGCCCCCCAGAAAGTTGTCCGGACGGGGACAGGATGCCCAGCACGACGGCGGCGTCAGTTACCGTGGCATTCGTGCCTCCCAGGCCGTAGCACGCCGGACCGGGCTCAGCACCTGCGCTCCGGGGACCGACATGAAGGCCGCCAGCGGCATCCACCCAGGCAATGCTTCCACCTCCGGTGCCAACCTCGACGATATCGAGGCAGGGGATCCGGATTGGCAGGCCGCGGACGTATCCGCCGACGAAATACTCGGCAGCGTTCGGGAAGGTAAGGTCACGAATGACTGATGCCTTAGCAGTGGTGCCGCCCATGTCGAATGCGATTGCATCCTGATAGCCGATCTGCCGGCACAGCTCAATGGTTCCCACTACACCGCCTGCGGGGCCGGATTCCATCATCTGAACCGCTTGCCGGCGAATGGTGCCAGCGTCCGACAGGCCACCGTTGGACTGCATGATCGCCAGCGAACCCGTTGCCCCGGCGCTTTCAATACGATGCTCCAAGCGGCCAAGGTATTCGCTGACGACCGGACCGACAAAGGCGTTGGCGACCGCAGTTGATGTGCGTTCAAACTCCCGGTATTCCCGGCTGAGCTCATGCGACAGCGTTACGTAAACGTCGGGAGCTTCGTCCTTGAGAATGCGGCCCATGAGTACTTCATGCTCAGGATTTCGGTAGCCGTGGAGGAAGGTCACTGCCACGGCTTCGAATCCGGAAGCAGCGATCTCCCGGGCCACGTCGCGGGCTTCCTGCTCTGCAAAGGCTGTGCGGACGGCGCCGTCAGACCGAAGGCGCTCAGTTACTTCGAAGACGGCTTCTCGTGGAAGCAGTGGCCGGTGCTGTTCGAAGTCGAGGTTGAATGCATCGGGGCGGTTGATCCGGCCGATCTCGTAGATGTCCCGAAAGCCACGGGTGGTGATCAACGCGGTTTTCGCCCCTTTCCGCTCGATCAGGGCATTGATCACGACTGTGCTTCCATGAACGATGGACTCCAGGTCACTGAAGGCGACTCCAGAGGCGTCGAGCCCCGTGGCGATACCTTCAATCAGGTCACGGGGGGTACTTAGTGTCTTGCCGACGACGATGCTGCGCGTGGCTTCATCAAATCCGACGACATCGGTGAATGTTCCGCCGATGTCAACGGCAACTCGTGTGCTCACGAGCTTCTCCTTAATATGTTGAGTGCAGGGATTCTGGCCGGGAGCAGGAGCTCAGCCGCACCGGTGGGCAGACTGGAACTCGCGAAGCCAGGCATTCCACGTAGTATCGGCTGCGCGGATCGCGGAAGATCGCCCGCCAAGGTGCCCGGGCTCTGCGAGCAGGGCGACGACACGGAAGTCCCCGTCCAAGTGCCGGTCGGGCGAGGTAAATCCGATGGTGAGGGTATGCACGCCGTTGAGGCGTTCGCAGGCTTCTTCAACTTCAGCCACCGGGAGGGACAAACACGCGGCCAGCTCTGTCAAGAACATTGCCGGCGGTGAGGCCGACCTGAGCTTCATGACGACTGCATCGTCCATGTGTGCCTCCATTGGCGTCGCTGCTGTTGATCGGGTGGGCGCTCCCGCTCCTCCCGAATCAATTCCAGCCTAGGCTGCACTATGCGTCAAATGAATATTATGAATTTCCCTTATTTATCACGCGAATTTAGTGGCTGCGATCCGGGGCGTCGAGACCTTTAGCAATCCGTTCGATCTCTCCCTGCAACCAGCCGACCATAGGATCGTTCGCGAGCCTGGGATTCCAGACCATGTCTATACCCAGGGAGGGGTTTTCGAACGGTAGCCCCAGGAGGCTTAGACCCAAGGGCGTGCACAGCCGCTCAGCCACCCTGCGTTGAACGATTGCCAGAGCGTCTGAACCAGAGATCAGATGAGGAATCAGGAGAAAGTCGCTGACGCGCGCGACCACACGGCGGGACATGGATAACCGGTCCATGTGCGCATATGGACTTGTCCGAAGCTTTGAGTCGAAAACAATATGCGGCCGTGAGGTGAGGGCCTCCGGACTGATGACCTTGCCCCCTCCTTCACGATCCAGGACGTCCCGTGGACCGACTTTGGCCAGTACAACCACCCACTCGTCCGTGTACAAACGTTTCCGTGGGTGAGTGGTGGTTAGGCTGTCGGCGAGGAGCGCTAAATCGATGTTGTCTTGGCTGAAAAGCGACTCACTGAACAGCGCAGGAGTGACTGACATCCGCAGCGTCACGTGGGGAGCCGCGGATGCGAGATGGCGCAGCAGAGGTCGCCCGACGATGTAAGCGGTGGTGGACGACGCCGAGATGCTGACAGTCCGGGAATCGGATTCCGGCCGGAACGTCGGAAGGCCCACAACATCACCCACACCCCGCAGTACGTCGCGCAGGGGCCGCAGGAGTCGCTCAGCCCGGGGGCTGAGCAGCATGCCGGTTCCACTTCTAATCAGCAAATCGTCGTTCAACACCGATCTTGCCCGGCGCAGAACGTGGCTCATGGCGGGCTGGGAAAGCCCTACTCGCTGGGAAGCCCGGGTTACGCTGGCCTCCTCCAGCAACGCGAGGAGTGGTACCAGCAGGTTCAAGTCGATTCCAGCAAGGGCTGCAAGTTGCCGGTCCGGGCCGTTTGCACTCTCTTCAGTAACTTCGTTCTCCCTCGCCGCACGGTAGTTTCAATTCAGAACTTTACTGCTGGACGGCCCGTTGGTGTAGGCGGTTGCAACGCAGGTCGCAGCCGCCTACACCGAGTTCCCCACGGTATGCGGTTTCGTCCCGTGCTGCCGCCGGATCCGGGATAGGAGAGCACGATGACTACGATTCATCTCTGCCTGCCGGCATCCACGGCGAGGTTGAGACGGCCGGCAAGAGGTAGCTCCTACTCAACAGTTTTTCGCCTCCATACGGCGAAGGCAGGCAAGATTGTCCTTCGTGGCATTCGCGGGGCTTGCTGCCCCGCCACCGGTCGGACTGCCCAACAGGCTGATACTGGGGGGTGGAAGCCGTTGCTGGTGCGTTTTACGCTTCCGCGGGCGCGGTTAGGCCACGCGAGAACCGGAGGCGAGCTGCACGGCGACGTCGACAATCATGTCTTCCTGGCCGCCGACGTAGCCGGCCCTGCCAATCTCTTCAAGGATCCGCCAGGCCGGGACGCCATAGCGTTCTGCGGCTCGTTCTGCGTGGATCAGGAAGGAGGAATAGACGCCCGCGTAGCCCTGCATGATGGAGGCCCGGTCCATGATGGGCATCCGGGTGATAATCGGTTTGACTACGTCCTCCGCGGCTGCCATGACGCCATGGATGTCCACGCCTGTGTGAATTCCTAAGCGTTCAAAGGCGGCGGTAAGAACTTCTGTGGGGGAGTTGCCTGCGCCTGCACCGAGGGCCAGGAGGGTCCCGTCGATCTGTTTGGCGCCGGCGCGGGCAGCATAGACCGAGTTGGCGACGCCGAAGCTGAGGTTCTGGTGGCCGTGGAACCCAACCTGGGCGTCGTTTCCAAGTTCGGCGACGAGGGCGGAGACCCGGTCCGAGACATCATCCAGGATCAGGGCGCCTGCGGAATCCACGACATAGACGCACTGGCATCCGGCGTCGGCCATGATCCGGGCCTGCTTCGCCAGGTTCTCTGCGGTGGTCCGGTGGGAGAGCATGAGGAAGCCGACGGTTTCCATGCCGAGTTTGCGGGCGTGCTGGAAGTGCTGGATGGAGACGTCGGCTTCGGTACTGTGTGTGGCGATGCGGGCCACGGAAGCCCCGGCGTCGTGGGCCTGGTTCAGGTCGTGGATGGTTCCCAGGCCCGGGAGCATGAGCACAGCGATTTTTGCGGTCGTCGCTTCATCGACGGCAGCGCGGACCAGGTCCAGTTCCGGGGTAAGAGAGAAGCCGTAGTTGAAGGACGAGCCACCGAGACCGTCCCCATGAGTAACTTCAATGACCTGAACTTTGGCATCGTCAAGGGCGCGTACCACGGAGCGGACGTGTGCTTCGGTGAATTTGTGGCTCATGGCATGGGAGCCATCTCGCAACGTGGTGTCAGTCAGCCGGACGCTCAGCTTCGGTGTCTCGGTCATTGTTATGCTCCTACTGGGGTCGAAAGGGCGGCGGCGTCCATGCGCTCGGCGAGCAGGTCAGCTGTCCGGGTGGCGGCGGCGGTGATGATGTCCAGATTGCCCGCGTATTCGGGGAGGTAGTCTGCTGCGCCTTTGACCTGGACCCATACGCCAACTCGGCCATTTCCGTTCCAGTCTTCGCGGGCGGCGTCGAACTGGGGCTCGACGCGCAGCGAGTAGCCGGGGACGTAGTCCTGGATCCTGGCGACTGCCTCGTCAATCGCGGCACGGATCTTGTGCTGCAGGTCCCCGCGTGAGGCGGCCCGGGCGGGGATCGCGGCGTAGATGGTGTTGCGCATAATCATCGGCGGCTCCACGGGGTTGATGATGATAATGGCCTTTCCCCGCTTTGCCCCGCCCACCTCTTCCAGGGCCTTGGCCGTAGTTTCGGTGAACTCGTCAACGTTGGCCCGGGTTCCCGGTCCCGCAGACTTGGAGGCGATGGACGCCACGATCTCGGCGTACTCCACGGGCACCACCGAGGAGATCGCGGCGACGATCGGGGTGGTGGCCTGGCCCGCGCAGGTAATCATGTTGACGTTCATCACATCCTGCAAGGAATCAAGGTTCACCACCGGGCACAGGTAGGGTCCGACGGCCGCCGGCGTTAGGTCGATCGCGTGAATCCCGGCTTCCTTGTACTTGGGTGCATTTGTTTCGTGGGCCTTCGCGGAGGTGCACTCGAAAACGAAGTCCGGCAGCTCTTCCTGGGCCAAGAGCCAATCGACCCCTGCGGCGGAGGTTGTCACTCCGAGTCGGGCAGCCCGTGCCAGCCCGTCGGAGGCTGGGTCTACGCCAATCATGTACTTCACCTCGACGTTCTTGCTTCGACGCATAATCTTGAACATCAGATCCGTGCCAATATTGCCTGAGCCGACGATCGCAGCTGTTTTCTTGCTCATTTGAGTTCCTTGGTTAGATGAAGCTGATGGTCAGGGAGCCTAATTCTCCAAAGTCAGCAGTTACCGTCGAATTTGCGATGACGGGCGCGGCCTTTGTGAAAGAACCTGGCAGGATGAGCTGCCCGGCTTTGAGCGCTACGCCTTGTTCGCCGAGGACATTTGCTAACCATGCCAGCGGCGCTACCGGGTCGCCCATGACGTCCGCGCCAGTCCCTGACGCGATCTCATGGCCGTCGATAACCAATGCGCAGGAGACCGCCGCCAGATTAGTCGCTTCCACCTCCAGGGGCGTGCGTCCGACTGCAATAGCTCCGCAGGAGGCGTTGTCGGCTATGGTGTCTACGAGCTTGATGTCCCAGTCGGCGATCCGTGAGTCAATAATTTCAATTGCGGGGTAGATCTGCCCTATGGCGGCAGCGGCCTCGCCGAGGGTTACGCCCGGCCCTACCAGTGTCTCCTTCAGGACGAAACCGAATTCCGGTTCAACCTTGGGTGCTATAAATCTAGCAGCAGGGATCCGGGCATCCTCGTAGTGCACCATATCCTCGAAAAAGAAGCCGAAGTCGGGGGAGTCAACGCCGAGCTGCTTTTGCATGGCAAGGGAAGTCAGGCCTACCTTGCGCCCGGCGAGAACCCGTCCGGCATCTAAGTGATAGTGCATCTGAGCGGCTTGTATGTCGTAGGCGTGCTGGACGTTCAGTCCCTCAAACCTGTGCCTGAGGGGGGCCACGGGGACGAGGGTTCGACCTGCTTCAAGCAACTCTTCTGCTGCCTGCTGGACAAGGCCTTTCGTGGTTGGGCTTTTCACTTTGTCTCCTGTTTCCTTTGCCTGAGCTTCAAAGCTTGGGCGTGGCTTGATTGTGCTGATCGTCTCCGGCAAACTGCAAGGATGCGGACCGCTGAATGGAACAGTTCTGTGTCGGTGCTGGAGCGGGTGAGTTTGATCCTGCGGGCCTTTCGAATCGAGGACCGAACTCTTGGCGTTACCGAGCTCGCCAGAAGGACTGGTTTGGCCAAATCAACCGTGTCGCGGTTAACGGCCGAACTGGTGCGGCTCCAGTACCTGGAGCGTCACGGTGCAGCCCTGCGCCTGGGCATAGCCCTTTTTGAACTGGGTCAGCTTGCCGCCACCCCAAAGGAGCTGCGTCGTCGGGCGATGGCCATCATGGCGGATCTACGCAATGCCACCGGACAGACCGTCCACCTTGCCGTTTTGGACGGACACGAAGTGGTGTACATCGAGATTCTGCGCGGCAGAGGCACGCCCTGCCTGCCCTCAAGGGTGGGAGGACGGCTTCCGGCTCATGTCACAGCTGTCGGCAAGTGCATGCTTGCCGCTTCTCCACCAAACGCCTTGGAAGCGGTGCTTGCGCGCGGCCTTACCCGGGTTGGGCCAGCCACAGTAGTTGATGAGTACACGTTGCGGCAGCAACTGACGGCCAGCGCAAAAACCGGGCTCGCCTACGAGGAGAACGAATCTGCCCGGGACAGTTCATGTGTCGCCAGCCCTGTTCTTGACGGCGGCGGTGCCGTCGTTGCGGCATTGTCCCTGTCAGGAAAAGTCGGCGAACTTGATATCCCAAGGGCAGCCCCCGCCGTGCGGACCGCAGCACTCGTTCTAAGCCGGCAGTTGCCCCAGTACAGTGTGCTCCACGAGAAATGATGATCCAACAGCCCTGACAGGCTCTTCACAGGGCCGGCAGCAGGTAAACCTTTGCATCACCATCAGTTCCGTCTACAAGCCGTGCGCTACAGTCGCCCCGCGTGACCGCCCGCCTCGCGCAAGGCCAAGTCAACGAGCCTGGCGTGACCACGCATCAACTCCCGAAACTCATCGACTATGAAGTCCTCCCTTACCAGTCCGCCACGCGTCACCGCGATGGTCTGACTCACGAGCGCCGGCACGAGGGCGCTCCCATCCGGAACGCCAGCTTCCAGGGCCTTTTCGTTGAGGAAAAACGAGATATAGTCCTCGATTCTGTGCCGCACCTCTGCCAGGACATCCTTTTGGGCAACATCTGTGATGTCCTCAAGGATCAGGAAAAGAGAGATTTTGTAGAAGGGCAGCTGGGCGAGGATCACATCCGCTGCCCGCACCATGAAGCAATCAACAGTCAAGTCGGCAGTGGCGCCGACGTCGTCGACCAGTCGTTTGACTCCGCGCTGAAGTATCGCCGAAAGAATGCCCAGCTTGCTGCCGAAGTGGTAATAGATCGATCCATTGGGCAGGCCGGACTGATCGCGTATCTCGGCTATGGATGTGGCCGAATAACCCTGGGCGGCGAATAGTTGTTCTGCTGCCTCAAGGATGCGCTCCTGTGACGACTCGGCGATTACTACCATTGTCACAGGATATCTCCTTGTCCAATGCTGGGGCGGTGTATCACGTGACTCCTTCTCTACGCGCCCTTAAATGGCTAGCTGGGGCGTTGCTCAACGACAGACCCAATAATGCCCATGCCGTTGCTCACATCGAGGATCGTCCCGGTAGCTGTGCGTCCGTATTGGCGTGAAGCCAGGAGCACGAAGGCGCCTGCGTATTCGGATGGATGAGGCGAGCGGTGCAGCGGCGTACCTGACTCCAGGATCTGATCTATCGGCAGCGAATTCAGGGCTTTGTTCTGCAGGCCCAGAGAGGCTGGCCCCCGAAGGTCCGTCGACATGCCTCCAGGTGCAACACCATTAACCCGTATATCGGGAGCCAACTCGTAGGCCAGTTGCTTCACCATCCCCGCGGCCGCGTGTTTGGAGGAGACATACAAGGATCCGCCCCCTCCGGGGAACAGCGAGGCGTTTGACAGAGTAACCAGGAAAGCACCTCCGCTCGCTCGCAGCGCCGGAATGGCTGCCTGAGCCCCGAGGAGCGGGGCCTTGACATTAAGCGCATAAATCTCGTCGAACGCATTAGAGAGCTGCTCCGGGGACACGCTGTCGATCGGCGTCATGAAATCCCAGAGCCCGGTGTTGGCGATGAAGGTGTCCAACCTGCCGAACTCCTCCACTGCAGTGGAGACGAGTCTGGCGTTGTCATCAGGACTGGTTGCATCACCATTTACGACCCTGAGCTTTGTTGGGTCAAAAGCGGATTTCAGAAGGTCGCAGCGTTCCCGGGAGCGCTCGAGTACTACGACGCGGGCGCCCTCTGCAACAAAAACGTCAACCAACGAACGACCGAGTCCGGCACCTCCACCTGTGAGCGCCACAACCTGTGAGTCCAACCACTGCATTGAAGTGGCCCCCTAGAAGAAGATGCTGAGATTTTTGGCCAGCACGACTGACTCATCGAGAGACACCCGGCGTCCGAAATACCGCAACCCATCAGGGGTCCGTCGGATCCGGTCGATTTTAGTCCCGGTGTAGGTGTCCACTTCGTCCTCCAGCCGGTTTCGGTTGATAAGGAAACCCGAGGCAACGGTGTACTCAAGCTGTCCGTCGATTCCCTCCTCGACGTTCTCGACTTGGATATTGGTGACTAAGTGGGTCGTGCGTGAACGCGGGTCTTCCGACCAGGCCACCCCGGTCCCGAATTTTTGTACCCGCTGGGTCAGGAACTCTTTGTCATCGTCAAATAGAGCCAGGTGAAGGGGATCCTCGACCGTGTCCGGAAGCCGGGGGTGTAGATTCTCCCGGATCGGCATGTAGTAATGCATGTCATCGGCCATCAGATCGAGCCACTCCTGCCACCGGTTTTCAGCGAGGAGGCGTGCTTCAGCATAGAGAAGCTGGCTGAGCTCGTGGTGGAGAAGCAGTTCAGCGATCCCCTCGGGGTTGACTTTGTAGTCATGTTTCCCCGTAGGCAGGGAACCTGGTGCGAGGTTGGTCAGCGTCATGACAGCACTCCTACTTCTTCTTCGTCAGTGTTGGCGGTTACGGCTGGTTCATTCAGTTTGGTTTCTTCGGGATTGGGCTCAGCCATCAGCTGCTCCCAGCGGTCGTAAAAGTTGCGTTGTCCGATTTCGCTGTAGATTTCGTCGATGGCACCCGGGAAGGTGGGGAATCGATCGTTGGGCTGCCTGTCACTGCCCATCTGGTAATTCAGCGGCAGGTTGCTCGTGACAAAGCCGTCGCTGCTGTTAGTCGAATAGTTCCACTGCTCGGCGTCATCCTGTTCCCAAGTGCCGGATGCGCTGAAGTGGCGCTGGTAATCGAGAAGAAGCGACCGACGCACACTCTCAGGGGCGCTCTTAGGGAGAATTTGCCACGAATACACTTCCATCCCGTCCGGACCTTTAGGGTGCCAGACTCGAATATTCCAACGTGACCACAGCAGGGAAACGTTGGGAAAGATCGTTCCGTGAATGAGGGCGACATCGCGGGCACGTTCCTTACCCAGGTGTTCTTCAGCGCGATTCTGGAGTTCGTTCATGTAGTTGACCGTTTCGTCATCCAAACCGCTCGCTCCCCAGATGTCGTAGCCGTCGAAGCCGCCCAGTCCGTGTCCACCCGGCAGAGCGACCTGAAGCCCCGTGGATGGAGGCATGATGCCGCGGCCCTTTCCGGACTGGGCTTCCACGATGATCGCGGACAGGTGAGTGGAGGAAGCATGGTACATATCGCCGGCGAACTGTTCCGCCGCCAACTTCCAGTTACCCCGCATTTTCCACTTGTGGACGCCACCGATAACATCGCTCCCTTGCCCGTCGGGATCCAGCATGAGGTCAAGATAAAACGTGAAATCGCCCAGATACTCCAGGAGGGTGGGCGCGTCAGGGTCCCAAGTTGCGAAGATTAGACCCTTGTAGGTCTCAACCCGAGGCGCCGTTTTAAGTCCCCATGACGACTGGTCAAGCGCCCCGTCGTAAGCCGCCTCGGCTTCAGGAACAGAAACGAGAGAGCCGTCAGTGCCGTAGCTCCAGCCGTGGTACGGACACGTGAAGACATTGGCGTTCCCGCGGTCAAAGCGGCAGACCCGCATCCCACGGTGCCGGCACGAGTTGAGCAAAACCCGGTAAGCCCCGTCCCGCTGACGACTGACGATGACCGAGTCGGCGCCCATGTAGGTAGTGAAAAAATCACCCGGCTTCCGGAACTGTCCCTCGTGTGCCAGGAACAGCCAGGAGCGGCTGAAGATCCGGGCCAGCTCCTTTCGATGCGTCTCCGTGTCGGAGAACACCGACCGGTCGATGGTGGTACGTGCTTCGTCAACGAAGGCGTGGTCGTGAGTTGTCATTCTGTGCTCCAGCTGCGATTAGGAGTTGAGGTATTGGGTTAGTACGGCGTTGTACTCGTCCGGCTTTTCCCACTGGGGCCAGTGGCCAGCATCAGCGACGGTGTAAAACTGGGCTCCGATGACATGCGCCCAGTATTTGCCGAAATCGGGTCCATGCCCCGGGTTGTGTTCGCCCCAGAGAACCAGGGTTTGCGGTTTCCAACCCTCAAGGTCGGCGTGGGAGTATCCCAGGTCATATAGGTGCGTTCCGAAAGTGCCCGCTTCGATGTTGAAAATCCGGTGAAGGGAGGCGTTGACCTCCGGCTCGCTATATATTCGTCGGCGTACCGACACCAAGTCATCAGTGATCGTCTTCGGATCTGCGACGAGCCACTCAAGGCGTGCCCTGATATTGGCGGGGGTCGGATCCACAACGGCGTTCCGGGAGAGCTCCCCCAAGTTCGCGGCCGAGCGGCGCCCCGGCAGGAAGCTCTCCTGCAGTGGCTTGTTCAAGTAGAAGCCCGCGTTGAGCACCATGCGGTCGACACGTTCGGGGTATCGAAGGGCGATCGTGGCTCCGGCCTGGGCGCCCATGGATTCACCCAGGTAATGCACGGTTGCAAAGCCGAGTGCGTCCACGAGGTCCACAAAGCCCTCGGCCAGGAGGTCGTACATGGTGGCAAGGTCGAAGGCTTCTTTGCCGGTAAAGCCGTGGAACAGGGCGTCAACCGAGTAAACACGAAAGTCCTTGGACAGCGCCCGGACATTCCGGGCAAACGTTTCCGCGTGCCCGCCGATGCCGTGATACATCAGCAGAGGCGGACCTGCTTCGCCGGCATGGATGACTCGGTGCTTCCACCGCTGGCCCTGGACGTAGTGAACTTCCGCTCCGGCCAGTTCGGCAGCAATCGTGCCCCATTCCGAATGTGGCCGCTCAGTAGGGACGGCCTCGAGAATAAAATCTCCGAACATTAGTACTGCCAGCCTTCTTCTGGGCCGCGTACGTTGTCCGGTGTGCGCTTGTGGCCCCAGAAGCTTTCGACGGCGTACCGGTTTTCGCCGGCGTTCCACGAAGTTTCGTCGATTTTCATGCCGTCCGTACCGAACTCGATATCAAATCCTGAGGGGTTCCTGAGGTAAAAAGAGAGCATGCGGTCATTTGAGTGGCGGCCAAGGGTATTTACGATCGGGGCGGCTCCGGCCCGGCACTTGTCGTAGGCGAAGCCGACCGTATCGATGTCGTCGACCTCGAACATGATGTGCAGCAGGGTGGACGGCATGTTGGGTATGTAAGCCAGACCGATGCTGTGGTGCCGCGGGTTGCACCTGAGGAAGAGCGCGTCGCTAGAGGGGCCTGCGGGGATGCGGTCGCTGATACGGAAACCTAGTTCATCTACGTAGAAGGCTCGCGACGCCTCCAAATCGGTGGTGCTGATAAAGGCGTGCCCGTACCCCAGCCCCTGGGTAACAAAGCGGGCTCCTGTTGGTGACACGAATGGAAGGTCCGCGTAGCTTCCGCCGGTGTACAGCTCCACCCGGTTGCCGTCGGGATCCTCCACGACGGCTATGTCGGTAACTTGGCGCTGGCGCGCGAGTTGAGTATCGCCGGTCTTCACACTGCGGCCGGCGGCCTCCAATTTGCGCACCAGCTCGGCCAGGGCCGCAGGATCCCGGACCTCGAGACCCAAGTAAGCCAGTCCCTCGCGGCTGTCGGGGATCAGTTGAGCCCGGTAGCCGCGCTCGTCGCAGCGAAGGTTCACGCTGCCGTCCGGGTTGGGAACCGTCTGCAGACCGAGAACTTCGGTGCTCATTTTGGTCCAGGCGTCAATATCGGCGACTCTGATGCCGACGTAGCCAAGTGCTGTTACAGTGCTCATTTCAACCTCCAGGTATAGGGATAGGTGATTCCGACGAGAAAGTTTTCTGCGTGCGGTTGGGTGTGATCTCACTAGGTAATGCCGGTATCAACGCCTTGCAAAAGCAAGCTGCCAGACATTGGTTATTCGGGCAGATCGACGACGACGGCGTCGCCGTCAGCCTTGACGGGATAAGTGGCAATAGGATCTTTTGCAGGCATTTTCAACGCCGCGCCTGTGCGAAGGCAGAAGGTTGCCAGGTGCACGGGGCACTCAACTGTCGCAGCTTCCACGTAGCCGTCGGCGAGTGAGAATGCCGCGTGGCTGCATGTATCAGCCGTGGCAAACAGTTCGCCCGCACTGTTGAAGACGGTTATTCGTGGAGTGCTGTCGACGCGGAAGGAGTCGCCGTCTTCGGCAACATCGGCCGTGCTACAAACAGTTGTCCAAGTCATGGTTCCAACTCCAGCTCAATGCGAGGCGCCTGCGGATTCGCGTAAAGCGCTCCCGGCTGCTGAAACGGTTTGTGGTTCTTTCGCAGTCACCAAAGCGCGGAGCGGCTCCGTCGGATCGGCGAGTTGGTCCGCGTCGATTCTCGGGTGCTGCCCAAGTACTGCACGAATGGGGCGCAGCTCCTTGGCCACGTTGACACCTCCAGCTCCCACGAGCCTTCCCTGCCGTAACCAAAAGACGATCGGCGAAGTTCTCTCGCCCGTCGGGGGCCTGCTAACGGTTTGGTCTGCGGTGGATGGGCGTCCGTAAACCTGCAGCAGATCGCCATACTGTTCCGACCAGAAGTATGGAACGTCTTGATGGGCGACATCTGCACCAGCCATGACTGCTCCCGCCGTAGTCCCGTGGTCAACCGCCCTGGTCCAATGCTGGATGTGTTCCACCCCGCCCCAAGGGCCAGGAGGGAGCGCAACATCGCCGGCAGCCAAGACCCAGGAATCCGCTGTGCGGCACCGGGAGTCGACCGGCACGCCGGCTTCAGATCCGAGTCCTGCCGCCATTGCGAGGCCAGCGTTCGGCCGAGCCCCCACGCCAATCAGTACGGTGGCCGCCTGCAAGACTGTGCCATCGGCGAGACGGACCCCCTGCACTTCCTGATCCCCGATAATCTCGACGACCTGTCTGTTAGTGAGGAACCTGACTCCCTCACGCTCGTGGCGTCCGCAGATATAACTCGCCAGCACTCCGCCAAGAGAGCCGCGTAACGGTTGGTCGGTTGCTTCGATGACGGTCACATCCAGGCCAGCGGTCCGCGCGACAGCTGCAAGTTCCAGACCGATGAATCCGCCGCCCACCACGACAAGGGGACCGCCCCCGGCCAAGCGATCATGCAGGCGTTCTGCATCCTGGAGGGTCCGGAGCGTCAGTACCCCGTCAAGTTGCACTCCGGGAACTGACATCTCTCGCGCGCTTGCACCAGTTGCCAGCAAGACTGAATCGGCCGCGAGGTCTGTGCCATCGTCCAAAACGACACAGCGTCGTACCCTGTCTAACCGGACCACCGTGGTATCAAGGCGGAGATCGATGTCATTGGCTTCGTAAGCATCTTCGCTGAATATCGGGACGTGCAGATTTCCTCCAGCATCCCGCTTAGACAGTGGCGGCCGCTCGTAGGGAAGACGGTCCTCGCTCTCAAGCAAAACGATTTCGCCTTCGTAGCCCTCGGCGCGCAGGGCAAGCGCTGCAGCGGTGCCGGCGGCGCTGGCGCCTACGATCACGTGGCGTCCGACAAGCATCTCGCTCATGAATACTCCGTTGTAGTCGTGATTTACGTCATAGAGCGTTTGCTCTAGAGCAATTAATCCACAATGCTCGTGCAGAGTCAACCCCTCTGCGGCTGGGAGTTGGGGTCACCGAAAAGACGCTTGTCTACCAGGGCCTTCGCGTCTTACCTTTGGCTGAGACTTCGGTCGGATGCAGTCGGTATGAGTAACGGCTGCATCCAGGACATGACAGCAGCCCCACATTGCTACTTCCACTCAGGCCGGTACGCCGCAATGCCTGACCAGTGGACGTCAGGCGTTCACATCGATTCCCGGCACGGGTGCGCCGTCGCGTCCTCTTGCTCCATGCTGCAGCCGCAATCTGAGCCATTTCCTCAACAGTTAATATTGAATGAATAGGTAAAATGAATTCTCGAAACAAAACACGCCGTATTGTCACGGACTGGGCCTCCATTAGTGGCGCGCCCGTGGTAATTGTAAGGAATGAGGTGACCATAGCCTGCGGTCATGTAGATGATGTCACGGCTGATGGTTCGATCGTTTGGGTGCAGGATGATACGGGGGAGCGAAAGCTTTATGAGCGTGCTGAACTTTATGAGATCTGGGTTCGATGCGAAGATATAGGTCTCAATTACAAGGTCAGCAGCACCTTTAGCGCATGCACGTAGTGCTGAATCTTTATGCAGAACGCCTGCGCTGACCAGCTTCTAATAGCGAAATATCGGTCACGGGGGAGCGCACGTTCGCAGGCCCGGAGACAGCAAAGGGGGCGTGGCTGCGCCTGCAAAGACCAGACCAAGCTCATCTTTGACGAACTCAACCCGAACTCCTTGGCGGGTCAGGCACGGGGTGATGGGGTTCTTTGTGCTTGAGTCTGAGACGTCCACCACCGGGATTTATGGGGCACCAGGCTTCAGGCCGCGCTGGCCAGGACCGGGACGGGTGTTGACCGGAAGACTCTGGCCGCGTCCATGCGCCGGCAGGGCCTGGAAGGAATCTCGCCGCGGCGGTTCCGGCCGGTACCGCCGGTGAGGTGCGGGTGCATTCGATCCCGGATCTGGTGGAAAAAAAGTGGGACACCGGCGCCCCTGCATGCGGTTTGGATCGAAGGGTGGGTGTACTTGTGTGCTGGCAGGGACGCCTGTTCCCGGCGCGTGATCGGATGGGCAATGGACTCGACCCAAACCACCAGCCTGGTGGAGCGGGCGCTGCGGATGGCCTACATCCCGCGTGGAGGCGGCCCGGCCGGGGTCGTGTTCCACGCCGACCGTGGCACCCAGTACACCTCCTCACAGCTCAAACGACGTCTGCTCCGGACTCGGCATCAGGCAGTCCGTTGGCGGACAGGGGTGTGCTGGGATAACGGGCTCTTCGCATTTAGGCATGGTTTGTCTTTTTGATCCGGTAGGGGCGGTGGCCGCCAGCGGCCATTAGGCACCTGAGTCGATAGTTGGTGAAGTTGCGGAAGCCGCGGGCGATTCTGCGGGTGGTTTCGATGACGCCACTGATCGCTTCTGAGGGTCCGTTCGACGCGCCAAAGGTATCGAAGTAGGCCAAGATCGCTGCCTTCCATTGTTTGAGCGTCTCGAGACCTCCGGGATCGGGCAGGACGGGAATGAGGCGATCACCTCGTTAACGAGTTCCCTGCCCCGCTCGGGTCTGGCGTGGTAGATATCACCAGACCGTCCGCCGTCGGCCCACAAAGATGTCCCCGGGAGACCACAAGCCGTCTGAAGCTGTAGCCCTGCCTGGGCTGGAATGAGTTTTGCGCGGACTCTTCGTTTAGCCGCCGAGCGGCTTTGTCTTTCTCGTAGCCGCAATTTGTGCTGCTGCTGAGGAGGCTGCTTTAAAGCCGGTTGTTAGGGCAGACGGGAGACCGCCAAGGTACCCGTGACCACTGATTGCTCCGACATCTGCTCCCGCCGCGAATAGGCCGGTGATTCGGTTGCCCAGTTCGTCTAACAGAGCCATCTCGGAGTTCGTCGCCAGTCCTCCCGTCGTCATAGTAATGCCAGCTGTCACGGCGACAGCGGTGTACGGGGGGACCAATGGTTCCAGCCGACGGCGACGAGGAGGGACAAGGTCATGGCCTCTGCCATTCCTCAAAGCACGGGCAAACCGGTCAAGCGTGTTGGCCACTCGTTCTTCGGGCACCCCGTGCTGCGCAAGCTGACTTGCGAGTGCTGTCATCGAATCGGCGCGGAGGACGATTCCTCCGGCGCTCTCGGCGCGTTTGGCGATCTCGCCCGCCAGTTCCTGGTCCCCGCCGGAGTCAACGCGGCTGTCGAAGATATAGAAGCCTGAAGCATTAGGGCGGCCCGCCAGCGCCCAGTTGACGTTCTCCTCGAAAATCCCCTCAGACTCATCAACAAACCTTTCGCCTTCAAGATCAATCGCAACCCCACGGCTGCCGTAGTACTGGGTCATCGCGGGGTAATTATTGGGGCCGAAACGAGCAGGGGCCGACGGCATGGCGTGGCCGTAGAACGTGTTCATCCCCGTGCTGGTAGTGGCTCCGACAGCCAATGCTGCCCTCAACGTGTCCCCATTGCTTCCGAGATTTGCCCGGCGGTAGGCATTATGGGTTTCACGCCCTAAATATCGACGAACCAAATCGACGTTGCCTTGGAAACCTCCGCCGGCCAGTATCACTGCAGTTACGGAAATTGTCTTCCGGCCATTTTCAAAATCTAGGGTTGCAGCCCAGCCTCCATCTGAACTTTCGAGATCTGCGAGTGACGTGCTCGTTCGGATGGTAACGCCAAGAGACTTAGCGGCATTGAACAGGCCGCCGTGCAACTCACCGGCAGTCGTCTTCCAACTGATGTAGCTGTCGAAAATGATTCCCGTCCAAGTAATTCGTATTCCGAGCGATCGCAACCATCGGATGCGAGAAGGTAGGTCCTCAATAACGATTTGCTGAAGATCCCGGTTTGACTCCGGGGTGTATTTCTCTGCGGCTTCCACGGTAGGGAAAGTGCCGAAATTTCCAGCGCTCAGCGCCATTGATCCGCCTGTTTGCTCAAGCTTTTCGATTAGCAATATTCGAGAAACGCCGGATTGAGCAGCCGCGACCGCGGCCGTCAAACCTCCCATACCTCCTCCAACTACTAAGAGATCAAAGGTTTCAGTGCCTTCTTTTGTTGATTCAATCGCTGCCATTTTTAGCCCCATTCTAAGGAAAAATGTCATCTATAGAGCTCGCCGGTCTCGCACGACACTGGGCAAGGCCAGCAACTAGATTGTTTTACTAGCAAACTTGGCCGCTGGAGCCGAAAATGTGACCAGCCTGCAGTGGTTTGTTGCTTGGGATTACGCACCGCTTTTCCTTTCGCGACGGCTGGCGCGCGTCAGCACGTAAACGGCCGTGAAGGGTCATCCATGATTAGGGCAGGAGCAGCACAACTGTCACGATACTGCGACTCGAAGCCGGAGTCCGACCGAAGTCAAGGCATACTCAAAGTCATTGCCTGCGCAGCACCGGTAATCTTAGAGTTCGGTGCTGCGCAGACCTAGAGATCAGATGACGACCGCCTGCCGATGCCTGGAGAAGTATCGGTCAAGCCTTACGACGACACGGTCCAAGAGATAGCCGAAAAGTCCGATTAGTACGGCGATGGCGAAGATGTTCGCCGTCTGGAATCGCGCGGAGCTCTGCACAATCATGAAGCCGAGCCCGTCGGCACTGCCGGTGAACATCTGAGTCGCGACCGTGAGCGTGAGCATCAGCGGTACGGCGATCCTAAGCCCCGTGAACACAGCCGGCAACGCCATCCGGAACATGAGTGCAGCAGTTCGAAGCATACCGATTGACGCGTTCCTAGCAAGCCAGACGGTGTTGCGGTCAACTGATCGAAGGCCGGAGTAGATAGCCACAGTGAGCGGGAAGATGCACTCCACTGCGACCAGGGTAATCTGCGAGACGGCCCCGATGCCCAGCGCGATGACTGCGATCGGGAACAGTGCGATGCGCGGCACCGGGTAGAGCAAACTGATGACTGGCTCCAGAGCTGCGTTCGCGATCCGGCTTCCCACCAACAGGAAGGCGAGGAGGATGCTGCCGGCCAGGGCGAGGAGCAGACCAAAGGCGCCGCGCAGGAACGTGGTCGCCGTGGCCTCCCAGAAGCGAGCCGACGATAGGAGATCGACAGCCCGCTCGCCAACGACGAGGGGGCTAGGCACGCGCCCACCGCCTCCGCCAATAAACATCTCGGAGACCACCCACCAGATGGCGATGAGGCCGATTGCTCCGGCCAGGCCGCGAACAAATTTTTGTCTGGCCAATCGGGTCGCATCACCGCGCATCGCCCAGCACCTCCAGCTCCTGACCTCGTGTAAGCGTCCTACCGATCCACAGCAAAATCCGGTCCCCTAGGACGCCGAGGATCGCGAAGCATCCGATCGCCGCGAACAGCAGGACGTACTGGTCGGTCTGAGCCACGAATACCACCCTGAAACCTAAACCTTGTCCGCTACCGCCAAGTGCCTCGGCTACATAAACGAGCACAAATGACACGGCGAGGCTAATGCGCAACCCAGTGAATACTGACGGCAGGGATGCCCTCACGATCACGGTGGTGAACGTACGGGCCCGTGACAGGCCGGCATTGCGGGCCAGGTTAAGGAGATTACGGTCTACGCCCTGGCTGCCAGCGTATCCGCTGAAGTACGCTGGGTAGAAGGCCGCGAGGGCAATGATCAGCACGCGTGAGACATCTGTGTAGCCAAGGATGACCGCAATCGCGGGGAAGAGAGCGACCTTAGGGATGGGATAGGTAACCGTGATGACGGGGTCCGTCACATCTCTGGGCCCTCGGATCGTTCCGTTCACCATCCCGACCAGCGCCCCGAACAATGCACCGATCAGGAAGCCAGCGAGCACCCGGGACAGAGTCGCGAAGCTCAACCCGAGAAGTCTAGGAGCGTCCGCAGCCATAGTTGCAAAAATCTCCGCGGGACCGACGAGATAGTCAGGCGCCGTGGATAAACGGGAGGACACCTCCCAGAGGATGAGAACGAGCAGCACGAAGGCGGCCGTGATCGGCCACTTGTCGTGCAAGGCGCGTTGCCAAATCCGGCCTCCCCGCGGTGCCACCACCACGGGGAGGCGCCCGGGAGCTCCCTCAGCGGCCTGCGGCTGCATCACGCTGCTCCGTCTTGAGCATGTCCCAGTACTGAGCGTGAAACGACGCGAGCTCCGGTGACGCCTTGACGTCCGCGCCCCGAGGCCGCCCGAACGGTATATTGTCCACTGTGACGACGCGGCCGGGTCGGCGGCTCATGACCGCCACACGGTCACCCAGAAAGATGGCCTCTGAAATGTCATGCGTCACGAACACCACTGTGAGGTTGGCGGCCTGAGTGATCCGCACGAGTTCTTCCTGCATGAGTTCACGCGTCAGTGCGTCTAGTGCGCCGAAAGGCTCGTCCATTAGGAGGATCCGCGGTTCCATGGACAACGTCCTCGCGATCGCCGCGCGTTGGCGCATCCCCCCGGAGAGCTCGGCCGGATACGCGTCACCAAAGTCCTTCAAACCAACGAGATCAAGAAGCTGCGCCGCCCGTTCGGACGCTTCGACTCGACCGACCCCAGCGGTCCGAAGTGGCCATGCAACATTCGCCGCTACTGACTTCCATGGAAACAGCGTCGCGGTCTGGAACACCATGCCGCGGTCACGGCCAGGTTTTGTCACAGGCATACCATCGACGAGAACCGTGCCCACCGTTGCACTCTCGAAGCCGCCAGCTATATGCAAGAGCGTGCTCTTGCCGCAGCCACTCGGCCCGAGGATGGAAAGGAACTCGCCCTCGTGCACATCTAAAGAGACATTCGAGAGAGCCTCGACTGTGCGGTTCCGCTTGGCATCGCTATAAGTCTTGCCGACCCCGTCGAGGGTCAATGCTGCCCTCCGTGATTCTGGGATCGTCGACTTTTCACCGCGATCGGTCCTCGCCGACACCGTCACTCCTCAATCGGGCCGAGGCCCGTCCAAATCAGCTTGTCCACCGCTTCGGCAGAACCGTCCTGGATAAAGCCGTACTTCTCCGCGTACGGGGCCAATGCCTTGTAGTAATCTACCGGCGGAAGCGCGTCACCCTCGGGCCAGTCGTAAGCGGGGGAGTCCTTGTAGATGTTGTAAGGGAGAGCAATGTATTCCTTCTCGCTGAAGACCTGCCGGGCCTCGGTGAGATCTTCGCGGAGCCACTTCAGCGATTTGCTGAAATCGGCAAGGTACGCGCAGACAGCCTCAGGTTCGCTTTCCAGATATGCCTGCGAGAAGACGAGATTGACCGGCTCGATCATTTTGATCCCCTCCAACTCAAAAAGCCCGATGCCTTGGCCGCCGAGGTCGCGAACGGAGCCCTCTGAGAGTGCGCCTTTGAGGAAGGGCTGAACGCCGATCGCCATGTCGACCGTACCGGATTGCACTGAGGAGATGTGCTGGGCGGGAGGCACGTTCACGAACTCGACGGAGTCCGGGTCAGCTCCAGCGCTCTCGATAGCCATTCGCGCGAGGAGCTCTGCTGCGGTGCCAAGCCCGATGGAAGCCACCGTCTTACCCTCGAGGTCGTCGAAGCCCTTTATATCGCTGCCAGCGGGCACGATATACCGCGGATCTGCCGGAGTGTCATGCTTAGTGAGCCCCATCGACGCCACCACCTTGACGTCAATCCCGCTCTCGGCCAGCGTGATGACCTGTGGCATAGTGCTGGTGACACCGTCCACTTGGCCGGCCTGAAGTGCTGAGACGCGCTGAGCAGGGTCCGCGAACGGCTGGTTCTCGAGCTCATACCAGACTCCCGCATGGGGTCGCAGTTCATCAGGGCTCTCAGTCATCATGAACCATCCCGCGTATACCTCGGCGCCGATGGCTCCGCCAAGCCGCAGAGTGGCGGGCGACTCGGGCGGCGTCGACAGGTCGACGTCAGCGCACGTCGTGAATCCGTCACCGGGCGTGGATCCTTCAGAAGACAGCTTCTCTTCAGCGGGTGCCGATGCACAGGATGAGAGGACGAGCACCGCGGCGCAGGCGGCCCCGGTAAGTAAAGGAATTTGCGTAGAGGCAGGCATGTTCATTACTCCCTTGTAACGGGCGCTGATGCATCGGGAGGCGATATCAGCATCACAACGATAAAATACGCAGAGCGGACTTTTGTCCGCCAAGTATGTCCCGTTGTTTCGTGCGCGTCAACCCCCCTAATGCATCGAGAGATGATATCGACAGCCTATCGATGAAGTTCGCAAACGGACCGTTGTCCGCCTTTAGTGGGGCGCTGTTGTGTGTGCGTCAAGCCCCCTCGAACCCTGACCGGGAAACTCCTGAGCAACAAAACTATGGTGCTCGGTGAGCTTTCCTCCTCAGGAGGACACCGTAGGTCAGTAGCTGCCGCTCCCATGCATTCGGGTGTTGCGATGCGGACTGCCGGCCAGACGTCTGGAGGCGCAAGAATTAGCAGGTAAGGCGCCGAACGACATCGGGCACGGACTTTGTCCGCCAGCTTTTCCCATACTTTTGTGGCCGCAAACGTGGACCCATGGGCACAGACCCGCCTGCTCCAACCACTTTTACACCCGTGGTTTTCAGCCAATAACGGATATTCCGTCAACCTGATTAGGCTGGCCAAGCTGACCGTGGTGGGGTGAGGTCAGGTCAGTTCCTCCATGAGCCGGGCGAGGATGTCATTCATGGCCAGCAGCCCGACGAGCTGGTTGCTTTCCACGACGATGAGCCGGCTGAGGTGGTAGCGGCTCATCAGGGCAGCTGCCTGTCGGACGGACAGGTCTTCGTTGACGGTGATGGCGGGGATTGTGGCGGCGTCGTAGACGTTCAGGAGGTCCACATCCCCTTCCTGGGCAACGACGGTGTCGAGGAGTTCGCGGTAGCTGAGCATGCCGTAGGCGTCGTGGGCGTGCTGCCGTTCCACCACGAGGCTTTTCACCTGGCGTTCCTTCATCATGGACAGGGCCTCCCGCAGCGTGCTGTATGGGGAGATGGTGACGACCTGGGGCACCATGACGTCTTTGACGGTAAGCATTGTTCCTCCTCATAGCAGGGGTCCTCGTGAAACAGGTCAGGTTTCGTCCCGGCGCAGGTGCTCCTCGAATCTGACGACCTGGCGCATGTCGATTCCGGTCAGGTGTTCGATCGGGATGGCGAAGGCCAGGCCGCGCGATTCCATTCCCTGGACCAATACCGCGTGCAGTTCCTTCAGGATCGGCGCGCTCAGGTGTGTCCCCACGACCATCAGCAGCACCGACTGTGTTCCTTCGAAGGTAAGCCCGAAAAACGTCTTCCGGGCCTTACCCCCGATGCCCTTGCCCGGCAGGATGGTCACACCCGTGGCACCGGCCCGCTGGGCGTGTTCAATCACCTTGTCTTCAAGCTCGTCCGGGGCGATCACGATGACTGCCGTGAATTTCATGCCGGTTCCCTCCTTAGGCGGGGAAATCTCTCCATCACCATGGCATACGCGAGGACAGAGATGACAGGGAAGATGGAGGCGTACGCGATCAGGCCAAACCCGTCGATCAGCACATCCCGTCCGTCCACGGCGGCGGCAAGGCCGATCCCGAGGGCGGTTACCAGCGGCACGGTGACCTCCGACGTCGTCACCCCGCCGAGGTCGAATGCCAGCGCGATGATGTACTTCGGGGCGAAAAACACGAGCACGATAGCGACGGCGTAGGCGGCCATGATGAAGTAGTGGAACGGCCCGCCCACCAGGATGCGGTAGACGCCGAAGCCGATCCCGAGGGCCACACCCACGGCGACAATGACCCGGACGGCGAACGCGCTGATCCTGCCCGGAGATGCGTCCTGTGCCTGTTCTCCAATGGCCACGAGGGCAGGTTCGGCCATGGTGACCGCAAAACCGATGAGCAGCGCGAACAGCAGGATCAGGGCCGGGACTTCCTGCTCGATCAGCTGCTCGGCCATCAGGGTGCCGAGCGGGAACAGCCCGAGTTTGAGTCCCACCACGAAGGCATACAGTCCCACCAAGACCATGATGAAGCCGGTCACGACCCGTAAGGGGTGGGGCAGCCTGCGCCGAAGGGCGACCCATTGGAAGAAGAGAACCACACCGACAATGGGCAGGACCTCCCGGACCATTGAGGCCAGGCCCAGGATCATGCCAACGACCCAGTCCGTTGGCCCCTCCCCGGTCTCGGTGACAGGCAGCGCCGGCCCGGCCGCGCCGAAGGTGTAGACCCAGATGCCGTAGAGCTGGACCCCGATCATGGGCACCATCACGCACAGCGCGACCAGGCCAAAGCCGTCGGCGAGCAGGCTGCGTCCCCTGATGGAATTGGCCAGTCCGAGACCGATCGCAGCGATCAGCGGGACACTGACAATGTTGGTGGTGACCCCACCCGAATCGTAAGCAAGGCCAATAATCTCCGGCGGGGCGATGTACGTCAGTCCCAGCGCCATCGCGTAGCCGGCGATCAGCAGTTTGTACACCGCCCAGCCCCGCAGGACACGCAGGATGCCCAGGACCAGGACCAGCCCCACCGACACGGCGATGACGAAGCGCAGCACCAGCGCATTGATCCGACCATCACTGACTAATTGGGCCTGCTCCGCGACAGCGATAACCGCCGGCTCCGCGACGGAGGCAGCGAAGCCAATAGCAAACCCAAAGGGCAGAAACAAGCCCAGGGCCCCGCTCCGGACGAATTGGTTTGCAAGGTTTTTGCCGATAGGGAAGATGCTCAGATCCAGGCCATAAAGGAACAGGGCAATGCCCACAGCCACGATCAGGAGCCCGGCCGCCAACTCCAGTGGATCATCGGGCATGGACCGGAACGCCAGCAGTTGGAACAGGACAACGACGATAACGATGGGCAGAAGGTTCGTGAGGGCCTTAAGGAATTCGCGGGCGAATCGGCTGAGGTGCTCCATCGGGTCCTTCCCCCGAATGATCCTGTGAGGACCTGGTTGTTCAGTCTGCCGGTCCAGCCGAGTCGCATCTACCAACCGAGGCTCGGGTGAAGATCGATGGCACGCGCGGGTCTACGATCGTCATCGCGGCCCCTGCGAGCTGGTCGACCCGGCGTTCGAGTTCGGCGATGCGGTCGGTGATCGGCTGGCTGTGGAGGAGCTCGGCAACCTGATCAGCCTTGTCCTCCTCGAGCACGATCCTGGCCACGGCCCGGTCCGGCTCCGCCGGGTCGTAGACGAAGAGCTCGCATCGGCCAGGACGGGCGAGGAGGATGCGGAATTGCTGGCCGTCGCAGGTCTGGCAGTCGTGCAGGACGCCTGCTCCGGGCACGGTGGAGTGGATGGTCTGCATTGGGCACTCCGTTCCCTCGATTCCTTGAATAGATCCAGTCTTCCGTTCCCGGTCCGGGAGGTGCCATCGGGGCTGACACCCATTTTCGGTATGCCGGCGCCCGGGGCTCCGCGGCTCGTGGGTGCCAGCCCTCATGGACAAAGGACGCGCGCCGGGTAAGGCTTGTGGCATGCGGACTCCGCTCGAAACCAGGGCTGCGGGCGCGACCGCCGCACTGCCTCCGAAGGGACCGGCACAGTTGCTGTTCTGGCGGCTGTTCATCATCAACGGTTTGCTCTTTGCGGTCGGCACGCTCGTGTTGGCGCTTTCGCCGGCGACGGTGTCGTCTCCCGTCCTGCTCACCGAGGTGCCGGTCCTGCTGGTCGGACTGGCTCTCATCCTCGCTGCGAACGCCGCCCTGGTGCGGGCCAGCCTGGCGCCGTTGGACGCGTTGACGACCGTGATGCGCCGGGTTGGCCTGCTGCGGCGCGGTGGCGACCGGGCCACCGAGGCCGGCAACGGCGACCTCAAACATCTCATCCTCACCTTCAATGAGATGCTCGACCGGTTGGAAACGGAGAACAGCGCCAGCAGCGCCCTCGCGCTAGCTGCCCAGGAGGGAGAACGCCAGCGGATCTCCCGGGAACTGCACGACCAGATCGGCCAAAGCCTGACCGTTGCACTCCTCAGCCTTAGACGGGTCGTCGACCGGGCTCCCGAGGATCTGCGCGAAGAGACCCTCGTCGCCCAGGACGCGGTCCGCTCAAGCCTCGAGGAAGTGCGCCAGGTGGCGCAGCGCCTGCGCCCGGGCGTGCTCGCCGACCTCGGCCTGCGAAGCGCGCTGACCTCCCTGGGCACCGAGTTCTCCCGCTCGAGCGGGATCCCTGTGACCTGGGAGGTCGATGACGACCTTCCCGAACTCAGGGGGGAAGTCGAACTCGTGCTCTACCGCATCGCACAGGAAGCACTCACCAACGTCGCCCGGCACGCACACGCGACACGAGTCCATGTCGCACTCACCTCCACGACTAAGGGGCTAACCTTAAGGATTCTCGACGACGGGAAGGGCGGTAACCTTCGCGAGGGTGCCGGCATCCGCGGGATGCGCGAACGCGCCCTCCTCATTGGGGCCGAGCTGACGATCACGACAGGACCGGGCGGGGGGACTGATGTTCGCCTCGTCGTTCCCGGCGTCGAACCAAGGAGCTGAAACGATGGCCGAACCCACGCGGATCCTGCTCGCCGACGACCACGCCCTGGTCCGGCGCGGCCTTCGACTGATCCTTGACGCCGAACCCGACCTCACCGTTGTGGCTGAGGCCGCCGACGGCACCGAGGCCGTCGCCGCCGCGACCGCCGGTGGAGTGGACCTCGCGGTCCTCGACATTGCCATGCCGCAGATGACCGGTATCCAGGCGGCGCGTCAGATATCCCGGAGCGCACCCGACGTGCGGATCCTCATCCTGTCGATGTACGACAACGAGCAGTACTTCTTCGAGGCGCTGCGTGCGGGGGCCTCGGGGTATGTCCTCAAGTCAGTCGCTGACCGAGACCTTATCGAGGCCTGCCGCGCGGCGATGCACGGGGAGTCATTCCTCTACCCAGGCGCGATCACAGCACTCATCCGCGACTACCTTGAGCGCGACCGCCGCGGCGACCGAATGCCGGACAGCATCCTCACGTCCCGCGAAGAGCAAATTACGAAACTCATCGCAGAGGGAAACTCAACCAAAGAGATCGCCGACATCCTCACCATTAGCGTAAAGACCGTCGATCGACACCGGGCCAACGTCCTGCAAAAACTGGGCTTACGAGACCGGCTGGACCTCACAAGGTTCGCCATCCGCACCGGGCTCATCGAGCCGTAAAAGGGTCCCGACCTTTCCACGAGATCGTCACTTAAGGCCAGTGCGACCAGGCTAAGGGTGATTTGAAGTAGGCGGTAAAAGGTCAAGGACGCGTCAAGAAGGACTGAACTAGCCGATAAGAGAGGGCGCCACTCCGTGCTGGAGCTGCGCCCTCTCAGTGGGAAGAGATGGTTTTCAGGCGCTGGTGGCGTCCTGGACTTCGCCGACGAGTTCTTCGATGATGTCTTCCAGGAAGAGCACGCCTGTGGTGGTGCCCTGGGCATCGAAGACCCGTGCCACGTGGGCACCAGTGCGGCGCATGGTGGCGAGGGCGTCCTCGAGCTCGGCGCCGCTGAAGGCGGAAGCGAGGCGGCGGATCCGCTTGGCCGGGACGGGCTGGCTGAATTTCTCAGCCGTGATCAGGTCCATAACGTCCTTGAGGTGCAGGTAACCGGACGGGACACCGTCGTCATTAGTAAGGATGTAACGGGAGTACCCGTGCTCGGCCACCGCATGCTGGATGTCAGCCGGTGTCGCGGTTTCGGGCAGGAGCACCATCTCGGCGATCGGTACCTCGACATCTGCCACTGTTTTGGCGGTGAACTCGAAGGCGGCGGTCAGGGTTCCGCTGGTGTCAGTGAGCATGCCGTCGCGGGTGGACTGCTCGACGATGTTCGCGACCTCATCCAGGGTGTAGGCGCTGGTGGCCTCATCCTTTGGTTCCACCTTGAACAGCCGCAGGATGGAGTTCGCGATCCCGTTCAGGGTCCAGATGACGGGTTTGAAGATCCGCGCGACCATTACCAGCGGCGGGGCCAGGATCAGGGCAGCGCGGGTGGGAACCGAGAAGGAGATGTTCTTGGGGACCATCTCGCCAAGGACCACGTGCAGGAAGGTCACCAGCAGCAGTGCGATGACGAAGGCAATGATGCTGATCGCTTCGTAGGACAGGGACGTCAGGCCCAGGGGGATTTCCAGCAGGTGGTGGATGGCCGGTTCGGAGACGTTCAGGATCACCAGGGAACACACGGTAATGCCCAGCTGGCTGGTGGCCAGCATCAACGTGGCATGCTCCATCGCCCACAAGGTTGTCTTCGCGGCCTTGCTGCCGGCCTCCGCCTGGGGTTCGATTTGGGAGCGGCGGGCCGAGATCACGGCGAATTCGGCGCCGACGAAGAAGGCATTGACCACCAGGAGCACAACCAGCCAGATGATGCCGGGGAGATATTCACTCATGGGTCAGCTCCTGCGTGAGGTCATCGATGATGCGGTCGTGGGCACTCCGTGGTGCTTCCTGGGAGGTGTCCGGGGTGAACCGGATCCGCTCCACATGGGTTCCCAGAACCCGCTCCACACGGAGGGTGCCGCCGTCGATCTCCACTTCATCGCCCAGTTCCGGGATGCGGTCCAGCTGGTCGGTAACGAAACCGGCCAAGGTGTCATACTCCTCGCCGTCCGGCACTGCAATGCCGGTCCGGTCCAGCAGCTCATCCGGCCGCAGCGAGGCATCAAAGGTGATGGACCGCCCGGTCCTGACGACACCGGTGCGGGCACGGTCGTGTTCGTCCTCAAGCTCGCCGACGATCTCTTCCACGAGGTCTTCAAGAGTGACGATGCCGGCGGTTCCGCCGTGTTCGTCCGAGACGATGGCTACCTGCAGGCCCTGCTTGCGCAGCAGGACCAACAGCGTGTCCACGCCCATGGATTCGGGCACGCGCAGCGGTTCGATCATCAGTTCCGAAGCAGTGATCCGGGCCCGTTCTTCCAGGGCGACGGCGAAGGCCTGCTTGACGTGCAGGACGCCCAGCACGTCGTCGCGGTCTTCCCCGATGACGGGAAAACGGGAGTAGCCGGTGGTCGTGGCGAGGGCGACGATCTCTTCGGCCGTGTCGTCGGCGTTTACGGCTGTCATCCGCACACGGGGTGTCATGACGTCCGCGGCGGAGTGCTCCGAAAACCGCAATGTCCGGTGCAACAGGACGGCGTGGTCGGCGTCCAGGACGCCTTCCATCGCTGAGCGCCGGACCAGGGAGCTGAGCTCCTCGGCGCTTCGGGCACCGGAAAGCTCTTCCTTGGGCTCAATCCCGAAAGAGCGGATGATCCGGTTGGCGGTGTTGTTGAACAGCAGGATCACGGGCTTGAACACAGTGGTGAACAAGGTCTGGAACGGAACCACGACTTTGGCCGTGGCCAGCGGCAGGGCCAGGGCGAAGTTCTTGGGCACCAGCTCACCGATCACCATGGAGAAAATGGTGGCGATGAAGATGCCGGCCACTGCGCCGACGCCGGGAACAACGCCTTCGGGGATTCCCACCGAGAGCAGTGGGCCGCGCAGCATGGAGCTGATCGCCGGCTCAAACGTGTAACCGGTAAGCAGAGTTGTGAGGGTAATTCCCAGCTGGGCACCGGACAGGTGCGTCGACGTAATCTTCAGCGCCTTGATGGTGGAGGTGAGGCGCTTTTCCCCGCGGGCTTGGCGGGCTTCAAGATCGTTGCGGTCCAGATTGACCAGCGCGAACTCGGAGGCAACAAAGAAACCGGTACCGACCGTGAGAACGAGGCCGATGCCGAGCATGATCCATTCATACATTCGGGCGCCCCTCTCCCGTGATGGCCGGCGAACCGGTCAGAAGGTGGAGGGGCCAGGGCATATGTGAAGGAGGGTCATCCATAATGCACTCATCCTATCGGCCCAACCTGAACAGGCCCTCTCCGATAAGCCCACAGCGGAAGGCCAACAGCCTTTCAGTTCCCACCATTTCAGGCCTCGCTCTTGGCGAGATCTGGGTGACGCTGGGTGCCAACGACGGCATGATCTGGCGGTTTGGACGACGGTGGAGGTCGGTTATGATCTTCTTATCAAGGGGAGTACTCCCGTCTGTGATCGGCCCGTCAATACGGATGCACTGAAGCATCTCGGGCCGTTTGGTTCCGGTGTCATCCGGGCGGAGGAGACCTTGGCGTATCTGTCCAACGCCTACCCCTTGGGAGCAACCACATGCAGGTCACACCTCTGATCTGGCTCATCACAATCGCCGTGACGATCCTGTTCTTCGTCTACGAGTTCTTCGCCCACCTGCGTACACCCCACGAACCCTCCATCGCAGAGTCCGCCCGCTGGTCAGCGTTCTACATCGGACTCGCTCTGCTGTTCGGAGTGGGCATCGGCACGGTGTCCGGATGGACATTCGGCGGCGAGTACTTCGCCGGCTACCTCACGGAGAAGGCACTGTCGATCGACAACCTGTTCGTGTTCCTCATCGTGATGGCCGGATTCGCCGTACCGAAGAAGTTCCAGCAGAAGGTGCTGATGATCGGGATCATCATCGCCCTGATCCTGCGGGGCGGGTTTATTGCCATCGGTGCGGCCCTGATCGAAAACTTCTCCTGGGTCTTCTACATCTTCGGTGCCCTGCTCCTCGTCTTGGCCTACCGGCAAGCGTTCAGCAATCACGAGTCCAACCCGGCGAGCGGCAAGTTCATGAATCTTGTCCGCCGGGTCCTGCCCGTCACTAACGAGTATCACCACGACAAGCTCACCGTCGTGCAGGGCGGGAAGCGTTTTGTCACGCCGATGCTGCTCACCATCATTGCGATCGGCTTCGTAGACCTTATCTTCGCCGTCGACTCGATCCCTGCAATCTACGGCCTGACCAACGAGGCCTACACCGTCTTCACCGCCAACGCGTTCGCGCTGATGGGTCTGCGGCAGTTGTTCTTCCTCATCGGCGGACTGCTCGAGCGCCTGGTCTACCTCGCGCAGGGGCTGGCCGTTATCCTCGCCTTCATCGGCGTGAAGCTCGTCTTCCACGCTCTGCACGTCAATGAGCTCCCCTTCATCAACGGCGGGAAACCGCTCCTCTGGGTGCCAGAGATCCCCATCTGGCTCTCGCTGCTCTTTATCGCCGCCACCATCGCCATAGCGACAATCGCGAGTCTACTCAAGACCCGCGGCAATCAGCACAAGGACGACCGCGAACAGATCCCCGGCGAACCGGTAAACACCGCCGGTCCGCGAAACGAGGAATCCGAGGTCGGCCAAAAGACGCGGCCAATTGCCAAGTTCAAGTAGCCCCAGGACTGGCTGTTGGGGTCGCGGGCTGGGAGGGCTGCAAGATCTCCGTGCCCTGAAGAAGCGATCCCGGCCCTGCTTCTGACGGCCACACTTCATTCACCGCACCGCTGGGGGAGTTGCAGCCCGCAACCTGCCTGGTGGCTGATTGTGGCGACCTCCACACGCGGACCCGTCCCACCAGAAGCCGAGGGGTAGACCGGCCCGAGACAGGAGAGCGGGCGTCATGACAGTGCCCGGCGTCGCATCCAGGGTAGGTTCCTGTCCGAACTGCTCAAGGGGGCGGGAGGAACCTAGAGGTCTTCGGCGATGGCGCGCAGAGCCGCTAGGTGGTGGGTGTAGGCGGTGCGCCCTGCGGCTGTGAGTGAGAGCCAGGTCCGGGGGCGTTTGCCGACGTGACCCTTGCGGATCTTCACGTAGCCCACGGCCTCCAGCTGGGAGGCCTGCTTGGAGAGCATCGAGTCAGAGACTTCGATAGTGTCGCGCACCAGGGCGAATTCGGCCTCGTCGACCTGGGCCAGTGCGGCGACGATGCTCAGGCGCACCGGGGCGTGGATGTGTTCATCCAGCCGGTGTCGGGCGTGCTGGCCCCTGGGGGTAGTCACTTGGACCCCCAGCGGATAACAGCTGCGGCAACCAGGGCGGGAGCGGCAGCTGCGGTTGCACCCGTCAGCACCATCGGCCAGGTGTTGGGTGCGTTCTGGGCGGAGTGGTTCAGCCACGGGAGCACCAGGGTCAGTGTCAGCACGAAGGAACCCATGATCCCGCTGCGCGACCAGACCTTGGCCCGGCGCGGCACGGTCCGTGCCACCCGTTCGATCCACCAGACCGTGAGCAGCCACAAGGCTGCAAACACCGCAGTCTTCACGGTGTGGCTGACCGGGCCGGCAAGGATGTTCTGGCTGGCCATGTAGAAGGCCGTGATCGCGCCAAATACCGCTGTTGCCCCGGCGTGCGCCGCACGGTCCCGGGAGGTTTCGACCGTCCGTCCTTTGATAGCGGCCAGCTGCTCGCGGGCTTGCTCGGGCGTGAGGTGATTGCTCATGGGGTCTCCTGGTTAGCTGTACAGACAGGACCATCAAAGCAAGTACTTTCCATTCCGTCAAGTACTTTCCTGTTGGCGCAGAGTTGTTGGGTCGCTGCTTTGACGGGCAGGCCCGGCCCATGGCCATGCCCCGAGTGCCACCAGGATCGATGGGTGAGTCCATGGACTGCGGGACTCCGGCGTCCGCAAGGGAGGTTTGGCCCGAGGGCCGAGCGGTGTCTAAAACGGGTTTTTCGCTTCCTCTACTGCAGTGCAAAAATCAGGTGCTGACCGGACGCTGACGGTGAACTCCCTGCCGTCTTTTAGCTTGATGTCGATTTGGGGTCCGCCGCTGATGAAGCCGCGGTGGCCTTTGCCGAGGTAGCGGTAGCCGTATCCTCCGCTGGGGAAGTAGGAGTTGGTGACGGATGCGATCTCTTCCAGTGCACTGCTGACCCTCCGGTGCTAAGGCAACCGCTTCAATCGGGTCAATCTGACCATATGGAAGACGATCAGGCCGAGGCCCGCTACCAGCATTCCCGCATCTCCCCAATGAAATGGCTCGTTCGCGAGTCGTTACAGCGATGGGATCATCACCAGCACCGTGACAACGAGACCCATCCAGGCCCCGATCTTTCCTGAGACGCGGTCGTCCTCCGTCATCGGCCTTAGTTCAGGCTGCTTCATCGCTCGGCCCCCTGGTTCGATGCCGTTGAGCCTACCTGAGCGTCCTCAAACAGAAAACGGCCGATGCGACGATTGCCCGCCTCGTATTTAAGGGCCCTGCGTCTGTTTAATGCGCGCGTCGCTGCCGCCTGAGGGCAATGGACCACACAACCAACCAGGAAATAGCGATCTTTACAGACTAACTACTTAGAGAGACAATCTAGTCATGGATGTATCGAGCTCTGACCCACAAGCCGCAAGGAGCCAGGACTGGCCGAGCGATTGGCTGCGGGCCACGCTGGGCTTCCTTGCCCTCCAAGCACTAGCCACCGGTCCCTCTTATGGATACGCGATTATTAGCGAACTCGAGCACCATGGATTCGGCACCATCAAGGGCGGGACCCTATACCCGCTCCTCAACCGATACGAGACTGCCGGTCTGGTAACTACGGAATGGCGGGCCGGTGACGGCGGTCCCGGCCGCAAATACTTCACACTCACCGATCAGGGCCGCGCCGAACTAACCCGCATGAGCACTGACTGGCTCCGTTTCGCCGACATCAGCACCCATTACCTCAACCCCGAGCGCCTCACAAAGGAGATCCCCGCATGATGCAGCAGACCAGCGATAAGAAATGGTTCGACCAACTCGTCATGGAGCTTCGTCTGCGCCAAGTGCACGGGAGCGCCATCGGCGACACCATAGCAAGCGCCAGGGAGCTGCTCAGCGATACCGGACAACAGGCCGAAGAAGCCTTCGGGTCAGCCCGAGACTACGCTGCCGCCCTTGAACTCCCATCCGCGCCGAAGAACGACTGGATACGAATAGCACTCTGGCCATCCCTGCTCGGACTCCTGGCCTTCCTGCTCTTCAACCAAACAGTCGTGCCTTGGACGCGGTCAGAACTACTGCTGGTTTCACCTGCCCAGCTGGCCCTCCTCGCTACCCCAGTCATACTCATAGCCCTGCTGCCGCTCTACCTCGAAGCCGTCATCCGACGCATCTGGGTCTGTATCGTAATCACTGCTATCTGCGTGCTGTCAGGCCTCCTCTCAGCCGTCATGACCCCCACAGACCGGGCCGAAGCATGGCTAGCGATCGACCCCCTGCCATGGCTCATCGCCAGCGCCCTCGTCATGGTGGCTCTATCAATCATGAACACCATCCGGTCATCCCACTCCAAGGACGACTACGACATCACCAATCCGCTTTCCGGGCCAACGGACAACGCCGGAACAGGCGCGAGGGCATTCGTTCACGTGACCAACTGGCTGTTCCCCATACTCGCCTTAGCCATGCTTGGCCTCGCGCTGTCGTTCCGCTAGATGCGAAACGCACGCCCCGAGAAGGGATCACCGACGGGCAAAGACACCATATAGCTCTGCGAGAATACGGCCGCACGCGCAGAGTGTTGCGTTCCTGGACGTTTCTAATGTGCTCATCGGCAGGTTAGGGCCTGTTTCGGCCCACTTCCCCGCCAATTTCAAACGCCGATAATGGAGATTCTGTCAAGCTGGGGGAGTTGATTCCTTTGCGGGCGACGCACTGTATTGGAGGCCTCCCAATGCCTCGCGATACCAGCAGAAGATGACGTCCACCCTGCCGGCCTTGCTACGACACTAAACCGAACAAACGAACACGCAAAGGGCCCATGGCGCCGCATGGTGGGCGCATCCCATCGGGCATTCGCCGGTCCTGAGTACACCGTTTCGCCAGCAGCAACCCCGCCTAAGAGTGTCGGTGCTTTCAGTTAGCGTTGAGGGCATGGTCTATACAGCAAACGTTCTTCGGGTCATGATCGCTTCACCGTCGGACACGATTGAGGCACGCAATGCGGTCGAATCGGCAATTCATGGGTGGAACGGGGCCAACGCGGAGTCCAAGCAAACGATCCTGCAACCTTGGCGTTGGGAGACCTCATCAGTTCCCGTCCTGGGAGCACATCCGCAGTCGCTGATTAATGCGCAAGGCGTTGATGAATCTGACATCGTTTTCGCCCTCTTCGGCGGCCGACTCGGTTCACCGACTCCTGAGGCCGTGTCCGGAACCGTGGAAGAGATTGAACGAGCCATTGAGCAGGGCAAGCCGGTTCACCTTTACTTCTCGACGGCGCCGCTGCCCAGTGACGTGGATATCAAACAGCTCGAAGGATTACGCGCCTTTCGGCTGAGATCAGCCAACGAGGACTCCTGGGCGAATTCAACAACCCCAGTCAGCTCGAACATGAGGTATGGAAAACAATCGAGTATGACATTGCGAAACTCTCACTTGGCGTTCCGGTTACCAAACCCGCAACGCAAGGCGTGCGCTTTTCTGTGCAACCGCAGCAGGAACGGGAAGTTCGCGACTACGACAAGAACGGCAAACCGCGTTATACAACGAGGCATTGGATCGATATAACGAATGAGGGTGATCAGGATGCGCAAGAGGTCGTCTTTGAGCCTGTCGGCGAACAAACCAGCATGCACCTAGCCCACGACGGAACCCCGACCATAATCCATGGGGGACAAACCCGGCGCTTGAACGTCATGTACACCATGGGTGGTAGTTCCCCTGACATCCTCCGAATTCGGTGGGCGGAGAACGGCGAAGCCAAGGAACAGGAATTTCACGTGGGTTAGCTCATTTGGCACGGCAAGCCCAGACTGAGAAAGCCCAGCCGCCCCACCAAGGACGCACGTCAAGACGCAGGTTCGGCGACGTAGGAACTTCCGATGCACCTTGAGCTTTCCTTCCTGGAAAGCCCCGCCGCAAATCGCAAGTAAATTGAGCAGTGTTGGCTTCCGGATTTACGGGAGAAACGCCCAGAAAATCCGCCCTTTTGCAGGCACTCCCCCGCCCATTTTGGAACGCCGATAATTTATCTTATGTAAAGTTGCTTGCTTTAAGCGTCAAGTAATTTGTTATGTTCAGAATACACCTAACACTCTTGTTGCCCAATCAGAACGGGCTGAGAACGGCGCGACTAGTACTGAGCGGTTACCCCTCTACCAGCGACTATGAACTCACATTGTGCCGTCGTGGTGTGAATACGAAGGAGTCATCAGTCGATCGGCACTCCGAGTCGTTCTAAGTCCAAGCGCAATGCAGGGCCTCTAAGTCTGTTGTTCTCACAGAGGCTCATCGCTAGAGGCAAGTAGTCCACCGACCATTTCACGGCCTGCATGACTTCCAGCCCTGCTTTGTTGGTCCGGGAAAGACTTCTGATCAAGTTCAGTCCACCTAGGTATCCCCAGTCCTTGGTCAGGCCGCCTTGAGCATTTGGGTTTTTCAGGCCGCGTTTGACTCTTAGAGCTGTTTCTACGGCTGCTTCCCTGCCGATGCTTTCTTGGAGGTTCGCTGCTATTGCGAGAACTCCTTTTTCTCGTGCTTGATTGACAGCGATTACCCGTGCTGCGTATGTACGGAGTGTTGTGGGGTTGAGGTAACCTGCGGTTGATTCTCCCCACAATGCGAGGCCTTCTTCGGTGGCTACTGTTGAGCCCATGGTTAGGGCGGCTAGTGGTTCCACTTGCTGCCTGGCATTTTCCCAGCGGAGGACGTGGCCCCCAACCTCGTGCACGAGGAGCCTGTTGGCGTCATCTGGAGTGAAGGAAGTATTAGAGCGGATCCGTAGGCGTTTTAGGGGACCGTTTACGCTCGCCCTGGCTGACATATGCGTGCTGGTTTCCACAGTCCATTCATTCAGGCTGTACTTTGACAGGGCCTTTTTGAAGCGGCCGGCAAGGGCTTCGGCCGTTACAGACGCTTGGTTTGTACCTGCCGAATGAACGGGTTGCTCCAATATTGACATCGCTTCCCTTACTAAGTCGGGATGCGGGAGGCCATCGAGGGAAACTGCAGCGTGCCGGTATTCGTCGTCGTCGCCGGATGCCAGGGAGACTGCCCTTGCCCGGCACTGGTGCAGGTGCTCTTCGACGCCGATAAGGAGGTCTCCGGACAAATCTGTACGTGCCATGTCGGAGACGTCGTCGAGTGCGCTGAGGTAGCCAGCTATGTCAATTTCTGGGTAGTGGAAGGCGTGCGGGTATTCGGGGCGTCCTTCCTGAATGGCCTTGGCGAGGGCTTCCCGGTGAGATGGCGCATTGTGGGGTTGCGTCCATGTGCTGGTGGAGAAGTTTTTGGCAATGCTTTCAAGCGCTGTGAGGATGCGTTGGGTCATGGCCGTTCGGCCTCTCCTAATCGCAACCATCGTTCTCTGTTGAGGCCGACTTTTCGTGCCCGTTCGCTTGCATTTTTTTGGTTTGGGTCTTGTCCATCGGCTACAGCGCTTAAGGCGTCTTCAGCTAGATTGATGATTTTTCCAAGAAGTTGGTAGTCAACGGAGGCTGTTGTGGGGTCGGCTTCCAGTAGGTTCAACGCCGTTTCGGCTATAGCGTTCAGGGCGTTGAGATCGGCTGCTTTAACTGGTGGCCTGTCACCATTGAGAAGCTCCGTGACAAGTGTGGTGTTCAGGAGGTCGCCTAGGAGATCGTTTGAAAGTCGAAGCATTTCGCGCCGCACAGAGTCATCATGTGTTTCCATGACCAAGCGCCCGGCGGCGCCGGAAATTACTTGCATGGTCTGACGCGCTGCTGTGTCATTGCCCCGGTCTTGGGCGATGAGGCGGCGAAGAGGAAGGAGGACAAGTGATCCAAACCGGACAGCTTCAAGTCTTTGTTGTTGGTCATCGGACCGGACTGCTACGCCGGTGTAATTGTGAAGCAAAGGGGCGAGCCGGAGGAGTGCCGGGTCGGGGGTCCCCGCTGTGGAGGTCTTTTCGATTTCTCGCTTCAGGTCTATCTCAAGGAGGTTGAAGAGTTCCCGCCAGCCGTCCAGGAGGCTTTCTCGAAGGCTTTTTGCTTCCTTCGTTTGACCGCGGGCGTTAAGGTCGCGGATTCGACCGTTGACGTCCGGCGATGTGGTGCTGAACAGATCAACCCACTCGCCAACAGAGATTTTCCCCTGCTCTCTTAGCTGGCGACATAGGTGGAGGTCCTGAAGCAGTTGAGGCCAGTGTTCATCGGCGAAGTCTGGGTCCGCTTCCCGCCCGGCCGAAACCCTTCCGCGTATCCATAGAAGTCTTGCGGTCACGCTCATGGGTGCCTCTTTGCCCCATAGAGCGGTGGAGATCGCGGCGACGCGCTCTTGGTCAGCGCTTACTTCTTTCAGCATCTCTTTGTGGTTGAACTTTGAATTTGTGCGGAGCACTCGATGCAGGCAGATGAGCGAGTGCACAACGGCTAGTTTGGATCTTTCCGGCATCGGGCTTAGTTCAGCTAGCGAAGGGATGCGAGGGCGTACCCTCAGCCTGTGAGATGCTTCTCGGGGATCGAATGGTTGCCAACTTCGGGGGCTTGTCGTAGTGCCGAAAGGAACGATCATCGGCGAAAGGAGTAGAACCTCCGCTATGAATCGCCCAAGTGGTATTTGGGCGGATTGATGAACTTCAACGGCTCGGTTCTGCCCTTTTTGGACAACCCAGGCAAGACCGCGGTCTGGTGACTGAGTCAGGTGCCGGCACCAGCGGTCCACCAAACCATCAACCAGATACTCGCGGTTGGGGTCTTGAAGGTCCTCACCGGAAATGCTTGTCGAACCGATAGAAGGGCGGACGTACTCCCGTACGACTCGGTCGAGTATGCAAAGACTTAGGGGTTCCCATTTGCCTTCATCGGACTGCCCAAATTCGGACCCAGCGCTGCCCGCTGCCTCGTCCTCATGAAGTCGAGGCATCCACGTGGACAAGGCAGCCCGTTGCGTCAATCGCGCTTGGACGGCAGCAGTAAATAATGCTGGTTGTTCCCGATACACCTCTGCTATGAGGGACGCCCATACGCCAACGCGCATGAAGTCAGCCAAAGACGTGCCGTCGTCAAGAGTGCCCAGAACCCTTATGGTTTCCCGAAAGGTGTCCTCAACCTGCGTAAAAAGCGTGTCTGCGCCAGCCAGGATAGCTGCGGCTTTCGTGTCGGGTGCGAATCGGTTGAGGGTAGCAGCGGGGATTTCGTCAAGTTTTTCCACAGGAGTAGCTGAAACTGTGGCAGCATCCCCTTCTTTACCGGAAGGGCCGGCCACCAGAGATCGGCCCACAAGATACCAACCTCTTTTTGGCAGATGTCCAGCGTCTCTCCGGGTGTCTTTAGGTCCACCCCGTCCAATGTCCCCGACCGCGACCTTGTTGAAATCACAAACCCAAACCGCTCCAGTGGGATTATCAGGCACATCCACGCCGAAAAGAACTGCCACATGCCGCGCCAGCTTTATCGCAGTGACTTCCGTTCTTCGCCCACCTGAAGCAGCAGGAGGCGGGGGCAGCACACGCAGGAAGTCCATAAATCTCGCAAGCTCGTAGAGGTAGTTGAATCAGTTTATGCTTCAACAGTAGGTTATGCAAGACAACCTGATTTTCTAGTTTGCAGTGAAAATCTATTCACAGCAGTGAAGTGACTGATGTAGGCTTCATTCACTCGGGAGATCGAGTCAGGACCGAAAATGGAGGCAACCATGGAAACGACACATACTCAGCAGCCAGGTGGACCCGCACGCGGAAAGAGCATGGTCAAGTCCTTTGTCCGCAAGGTGGCAGCTCTCTTGGTCACCTTGGGCCTGATGGCCGGCGTTGGTCTTGCGACCGCTGCGCCTTCCCAGGCCGCATCGTCCTACTGCGGCAACGGGCAATGCACGGTGTACCTCGACTGGAACGAAACAGTAGCCCTGAGCAAGGGACGAGTGCCCAAATTCAACGCTGGGCCGCTCACTGTCCCCATCGCCGCCGGACTGGCCGGCCATATCCTGATCGCGAAGGGATGGGTCAACCGCGGAAACTGCGTAGCATTCACCGCCAACTATCGCCCATGGGCTAACCAAGGCATGCTCGGATGGCGCTGCCGCTAGTCACAGAAAAGAAGGGCCGCAGCCCCCGCGACCAAAGCGCTTTCTCGGGGTCGCGGGTGTCACCTGTCCCTTAGGTGCTAGGTAGTAAATTACGCAAGACGCCCGGCTGGAAGTTCCAGCCGGGCGTTTTGCGTGAGCAGCCGCTGGGTCCCCCGGGCGTCCTGAGTGATTTACGTCAACCTTCGCATTCGATGCAGTAGGAATGGTCATTGTTTTCCCGCGCCAGCTGCGACCGGTGCCGAACGAGGAAACAGGAATAGCAGGTGAACTCGTCCGCGGCCTGTGGAATCACCTGCACGACGAGCTCGTCGGAGATGATTTCACCACCAGGTGTCAGCCCTTCGTCGAGGGCATCGGCCTCGTCCAGCTCGGTGACGACGCTGCGGGCATCTGGGGCGTTCGCGGACTGCAAGTCCTCCAGGGAACGCTTCTGGGATTCCTTGACGTCTGAACGGACTTCGTCATAGTCGGCTGCCACGTAGGTGCTTCTTCCTTCTCTGTCTCTCTCGTGCTCATTTCGGACGAGACTGTAACGTACGCGGTTACGCGGTTGTTCCTCGAAACAGACACAAGGAATGTTGGAGCGCATGAGGCGTGCGGCCAACACTTCGCCCTCCGCAGACCAATAAATACTCAGGACGTAACTGGTGCTTCAGGATTCACAACACCTGCGCCAGAATTTGGCGAAGCTCCGGTCAAATAGCGGTTGACCGAAGCTTCAGTTCATTATGACCCCTGCAACCTTAGAAACTGCTGGGAACTGGCAACCCACGGGCTCGCCGCCGCCGCTCCGCACGTGTAAGACCAAGGGCGGTCCCAAAATGAACCGGACGCCACTCCTCCGCCACTGCCTCCCTTAGCGATGAAAGCCCCGGGGTTGTTGCTGCCACTGCCGCCTGTCGGCCGATAGCCGTTATGCCAAGTACCCTTGCCTGATAGAAATGATGGAGCAGGCCGGACTTGGACAAGGCCACTAGCAAGACCGCCACATGGCTTGCCTGAAGCGCTGCCCGGCGCAGGAAGGTCGCGACTCCCTCGTTGAGCAGGTCCGAGACCGCTGCTGGAAGTCCGGCGAAGATGAGACCTATCGGAAGGCCGTCCCGGATGAAATGCTGGACGTCCGCGGCAAGCTGGGACAGCTCTGCGCGGTCGGCCGCGTGGATCTCATCGACGGTAAAGAGCAGCCCGGTCCTTTTCTCGGCGAGTAGGTTCAGGAGCTGGCCGCCCAGCCGTCGCCAATCGACCTGGCGCTCGGGCGGCAGCTGCGTGGTCACGGTGAAGCCTGCCACGCCGAGGGCGGTAATCCTGCGGCCGCTGGGGCCGGAGCCGAGTTCCTCCACGTGAAGCCGCATGGTCTCGCCGATCCTCCCAACGAAGCCGGCCGTGGCGGTTTCGGAAATCACGATCCATCCTTGCTCCCGCGCTTTGTCCTGAGCTGCGCTCAGCAGGGCGGTCTTGCCGATGCCTCTGGCGCCGGTGATGATGGTCAGCAATCCAGGTGCCCCGGAACCGAGCTGCAGGCCGTACTCGAACTCGTCGAGGGTGCCCTCGCGTCCTATGAGTTCCGGGGGAGTGGCGCCTGCCGTGGGGCGGAAAGGATTCCTCATCCAAAACAACTTCTGTGAGTCCTTGTGAGTCTTGTGAGCGCTTGTGAGTCTACACTCTTGTCGATTCAAAGGGCTGACCACTCTGTCTGTGTACTGGAGGTTACAGGGGGCGGCGCTCATTCCAGTTTGGCGTGGCGCAGATACTGGTAGACGGTTTCGCGGCTGATTCCGTAGTCACGGGCGAGTAAGGCTTTCGGTACACCGCTGCCGGCACGCTGGACCAGTTCAGCCGCCCGTTCCGGCGTTAGGGTCTTTTTCCGGCCTTTGTAAACGCCGCGCTGCTTGGCCAGGGCGATCCCTTCCTTTTGGCGTTCCCGGATAAGGGAACGCTCAAATTCGGCGAAGGCCCCCATGACGGAGAGCATGAGGTTGGCCATGGGGGAGTCCTCTCCCGTGAAGACCAAGCTTTCCTTGACGAACTCCACCCGCACGCCCTTGCGTGTCAGGGCCTGGACGAGAACACGCAAGTCATCGAGGTTTCGCGCAAGCCGGTCCATGCTGTGCACAACCACAGTGTCCCCGTCGCGGGCGAACCGTAGCAGTTCCGTGAGCTGTGGCCTGGCCGTGTCCCTCCCTGAGGCCTTGTCCGTGAAGACCCGGTCCAAAACATGGCCCTCAAGCTGACGTTTCTCGTTCTGGTCCAAAGTGCTCACGCGCACGTACCCGATCCGCTGTCCAGTCATCGGTGCCTCCAAACTTCCGTCTGTGAGGTTGAGTTCTAGAACCGTCCTGCAAAGAAGTCAAGACCCTAACCGATCAATTGTCCGATTGGGGTGTACTCAGTTGACGCGCTACTCCAGAGAGCCCCGCTCGTACTCCATCTCCCGGTTTCCAAGGCGGGACGGGTCTCGAGTCGCTGCGGGTACAGTGGAGCGTCCAGGAGGAAGGCGGGTACCTGGTGGTTGACCAGAGACGGGTGAAGCGTGAGACAGTCCCGCAAGCGGCTGAGCAGACACCGAATACAGTGGCACGCGATGAGCGGCGACTGCAGCTTCTGCAGGCAGCCCAGGAAGTTTTTGTAGCCAGTGGTTACCAGGGTGCCAACATGGACGATATTGCCCAAGCGGCCTATGTGAGCAAGCCGGTTCTGTACGAGTACTTCCCATCCAAGCGTGGGCTGTACCTCGAGCTGCTGGACATTAGCCTCAAGGCACTCGGCGATGTATTGCAGGAGTCCGTCCGTTCCACGAAGCTCAATAAAGAACGGGTGCATGATGCTATCCGGGCTTATTTTGGCTACATTGCCCGTGACGATGGTGCTTATCGCCTCGCCTTCGAATCCGGCCTGAGTAATGATCCTGACGTCCGCGTGAGGCGGGAGGCATTCAGAAGTGGATTCGCCGGCGCAATTGCCCAAATCATCAGCGAGGACGCTCAATTGCCGCTTGTCGAAGCGGAACTGCTGGGTAGGGCTTTGATGGGTCTGGCTCAATCAAGCGCACGTTATTGGGTAGAGGACAACGCTGAACAAGGCAGCGCTGCCCTTGGCATGGACGCGGCCAGCGAGCTTGTTTACCGCCTGGCGTGGCGGGGTATTTCACGCTTTCCCAAGGAGACTTAGAAATGACTGAGGTGTCACCCGGGGCATGCCAACGTGGATAGCTCTTGACCGCGTCGCCTTTTCTCCGACCGTTCCGCAGTGAACCGACGGTGGCTTTTCGACGTTACTATCTGCTCCTTCACGACCCAGTTTTGTGCGGCAGAAACGCAAGCGGCCTTAGACCGCCGAATGATCGGCTTGATTCGCTTGCGGGGCTTCGGGGGATCACCGGTACGTGCCCTTAGAGTGACTGCATGGGTAGTAGTTTCCTCATCGGTTTAGCTGCAGTTGTAGCCATCGGCCCAGCGCCCGGAGGCGGCGAACACTCGGATTCCGCGGCTATCGGGTTTAGCATCGTGCCATGTCGAATTCGTGGAAAGAATTCAAAGCCTTTGCCATGGGCGGCAACATGTTTGATCTTGCCCTGGGCTTCATCATCGGCACGGCCTTCGCCGCACTCGTGGACAGCCTCGCCAACGACATCCTGCTGCAGTTCGTCGCTGCGATCTTCGGCGCGCCGGACTTCAGCCAGATGAGCTTCACGGCGAACGACGCCGAAATAAGATACGGCAGCTTCATCACCGTGCTGATCCGGTTCCTGCTGCTGGCTCTGGTGCTGTTCGGGATCGTCAAACTCCTCAAACGCTTTGGCATGGGCAACTTCCGCGCCCAGGGCCAACAGGAATGCCCCTACTGCAAAGAATTCGTGGCCATCGACGCCATCAAATGCAAATACTGCACCGCCGACATCGACCCGGGGCAACTGGAGGAAGAAGACATCGAGCTGCTGAAAAAGCGTGAAGGCTGGCAGAATCCCAACGACGGCATTGCCTAACCCGGCCTTAAATTAGACCCAGAGGAGACATATCGGACCGTGTAATGGCCTCAGGCCGTTGGGCGCTGTTTTCTGTGAACGAGACTCCAGTGGGGTTATGCCGGACCGGCCCGCCGTAGTGCCGCCTGGGGCGGTGTGCGGTGGGTGAGTGTTTGGACGTCGTACTTTTTCAGTAGCCAGATCGCCAGGAGCCAGGGCAGGACGCCGTATATGACCTGCGCGGTAAAGCTGCCGGAGGACAGCACGAGGTAGGACTGCCACAGGTTGGCGTAGCCGTGGAGGATGACGATCCAGAACAGGCTGCCGGTGTTGTTGTACAGCCGCGTCAGCACGATGGTGTACCCGACAACGCCGACGGTCAGGCCGACCAGCGAGAATGCCGCCTGCAGTAACCCCGCCGCATCTGTCATCAGCGGCAGCAGCACCACCGAGGGCAGATGCCATGATCCCCAGGCCACACCAAGGATCCAGCTGGCCCGTTCGGCTGTCCGCGTCCTTTGCAGATAGGGCAGTGCGAAGCCGCGCCATCCGAGTTCTTCGGCCAGCCCGGTGCAGACGATGAGGAACAACAGGAAGGGAACTGCAAGCATCACAGGGACCAGGAAGCTGTACTCCAACGATGCCATGCCGCCTGTCACCCAGCCCAGGGCCACTGCGGCCAGGCTAAGAACGATGGGGAACAGGAACACGAACAAGATCCACTTTCCCGGAACCCGTGCCCTGAGCAGGCGGGAGAAAAGACTCCGCAGCCCTGGACGCCCGTCCACCAGCGCAATGACGATAACGCCCGCCATGGACGGGCCAAACGAGAAGCACAACAAGACCACTGCCAGGAGGACGCCCGGGTCAGTTCCGCCGGTGCCGAGCAGGAGGAAGTTCGCCTCGTTCGTGGGAGATATGCTTCGCGGGACCAGGTGGAGGTACGCGGGAATTTGTACCGCCCAGGTGATGCCGTAGGCAAGAACCAGGAAGAGCGGCCAAGCCCACCGGACACCCGCCGAGTTGCTCATAAGAACAATTCTGAAGCTGACACAGGATCAGCGAAACCATGTCCAAGACGTATTGCCCTGAATTCCCGACTTGCTGAAACCTGGACCGAAAACACGAGCGATGACGGGGCGGTACGACCATGAATGAGAGGCCACAGCCCTCGGCGGGCCGATAGCGTTGCACGCTGATATGCGGGTTGCCACCGAAACCGCCCCGGGCATTACTGTGGCCCTAGGCAGTCTCAGTACCTAAGCGAGGGGGATCTATGGCAGCGAAGCCGCCGGCAATGTCACCGTCCGGTCAGCCGGTTGAGGAAGTACTTGACCGGGCCACGGGTCCCCGCCGGGCCGAGGCAGAGGAACTGCTCGCACTCCTGGCCGGGATTAGCGGCGAGCAGCCTGTGGTGTGGGCAGGCCGGATTATTGGCCTTGGCGAGTATGAGTACCGCTACGAAAGCGGCCACCGCGGCCGCGCTCCGGTGCTCGCGTTCGCGCCGGGACCTGCAAAACATACGGTCTACCTGGCTAACGATTTCTCAAAGCGCTGGCCCGACCTGATGGAACGGCTCGGCCCGCACCGCGCCAGCCAAGCCTGCCTCTACCTTACGCGCTTGACCGGCGTGGACCGCAGCGTGCTGCGCGAGCTGCTGGAACGCTCACTGGCGGAGACCCTGTCAAAGGCGCACTGACCCGGGTCCATCCCTCAGCCGGGCGCACTGCGTGCGTCGATTTCGACCTTCACCCAGTACGCCAGGGCGGCAGGCCCGCGGATCTGGTCCTGGGGGACACTGATCCACCCGGGACCCATCGGACGGTCCTTGCCCATGTACGCTGGCGTCCCGCGACGCCGGAGCAGCTCGTCATACTCGGCGGGATTGGTGCGCACGAGCAGGTCACCGTGACGGCCGGCGGAGAGCGTCATCCGGTCTTCCACCATGAAGGACAACCCACCGAACATACGCACCTCACGCACATTTCGATACCCGGCCAGAAGCTCACGGACCCGCTGAGCAAGGGCCTCCCGCGGGCCGGATTCGGTCGCCGTCATTGCCCGCCCTCCATCCTGCGGGCGTGCCCGAGGTAGTGCAGATCAGACGCTGATCCGGCCACGGACAGCTCCCTCGATAGCAGTGAAATACCCAAGATGCCTGCCCGCATCCTACGGCTACTCGACGCCGGCGGCACCGGTCGAGGCGTCCGGTGAGGCCGTCGCCGCGGCAACGCTACTCGGGCCAACTCCACACTGCGTGCTCACCCTTTGGGGGGCGGCAGTGTTCTGCCGCCCCATTGATGGTGCGGTGGCAACGGGTTAGGGTGTGGTGCACCATGCAACAGGAGAGGTAACGACCGATGTCCGGTGAACCAGTGTTCTTCGAGATTGGCGTTCAGGACGCCGCCCGTGGCAGGCGCTTCTACGGGACACTCTTTGACTGGGAACTGGTGCCCGGACCGGGAGAAGACGGCTACTCGATCAGCACCGCCGGGATTCCAGGAGGCATCCACGGAGGTGACTCCGACGCCTCCCCCTACCTGTTCTTCAAGGTGGACGATCTGGACGCCGCCCTGGCGCGGGTCCGTGACCTCGGCGGACCCGTTGACGACACCGACCTCGGCGACACGAACGCCGCCGAATACGGGCGGTTCAAACTCTGCAAGGACGATCAAGGCTCAACCTTCGGCCTGCACGAACCCCCACCTAACAGGAAAGGATAAACCTGCGCCACGAAGCTGACCCTGACAGGAGGTCGCTGTCTTGACCAGCCAAAGACCAACAGCGCCGCTGCCACAGCGCTGGTCAGACGTCGAGAATTGAACCTAGGCAAGGGGCAGGCCATCTGATACTAGAATTGGCTAGGGAACTGCGGGGCAGCGCTTATCGCTTTCCGGTACTTACGATGGACAGCCTGCTTGCTCACGCCCAGACACAGTGCTATGGCTTCCCAGGAAAGCCCCGCCTGCCGGGCCCTCCTCACCAGGGAAGCTTCATTGCGCCCGACTTCCTTCTGCAGCTCAGCAACGGCCTGCAACGCTTCAGCCGGACCTTTGCCGTCCATGGACGCAACCAATTATTTCATGCGATCCACCTCCATCCCGTCAACAAGCGTTGACGGGATGGAGCGCGTCAACGCTTGTTGACAGAGGCGTCAGATTGAATGTTTCGTGACCGTTCAGCTTTTGGCGCAGGAGGGACAATCAAGCCGGGGTGACCGGTAACTAATCGCCGTCCTGCAGCGCGGCGTGCTTAGGATAAAAAGGTGAACTGTCGGCAGGAGGCCGGCAGCAACGACAGACCGTAGCAAGACTCCAGAGGATTCACAGGCTACGAAGAGATCATGGACATCTTGCCAACCGTCGCATTCTGACGGCGCCGGGCACGCAGCCTGGGTGGCCGACACAAGCGGTTCCGATGCGCCTTTTGACCCCGCGCCTTCCTAGACATAACCGCCGTGAACCGGGCGCTGGCTAGAGAAGCTGACTCAAACTAGTGGGAAGCATAGTTACTTTCAACTTGATGATGCCTCTGCGGTTCAGCAGCTGGCGGGACCATGCCACCCGATAAAGTTGATGCCATGGGGGAGAAGAAGAACGACGAGAAGTACCAGCGGTTCATCAACCGCCCGTACTACTACGGGTATGCTGCGGGCGGTAAAACTGTTCATGCTTACACCAAGGAAGAATGGGGTCTCGGTGCCAGTTCGGGCGGCGGCGACCATAACTTGATCCGTTCCTTCTACTCCAGCCTTCTCTTGACGGTTCTGGTGGCGCCGGTCTCGCTGTTCTGCCTGCTCCTCGGGATCCTCGCGATCTTCAAGATGCCGATCATGGGGCTGGTCATGGTGTTCTTCGGGCTTCTCCTTGGCCTTGCAGTCGTCCAGGGATACTTCAACATCACGGAAGAATGGCGGGGGCGCAAGGCCCGAAAACTCAAGGGCCTCCCGAAGCCGTGGTGGGAGGCCGACGATGACCGCGCCTACGAATGGTTTCTGAAGCACCCGGATCCGCGTATCCAGATGCCCCTGGAGTACTTCCCGTATTCCGTGAGGCTCCGTAAGGAAATGCCGGAAGGGGCTTCTCGGCGTTGAGGGCTGACTTGCACCTTGATCGTGGGGATTTTGAAGACATACCCCTGCCGCGTTCTGGTTCATCGGGATCTTCCCGCTGGGCTGAGCCAAAAACCCCCTTACGAGATACTTCAGGAGCCCCAACGTGAAGAGAATCCTCGCCGCAGCGGCCATCGCAGCAGTCGCGGGCCTGACGGCATGCAGCTCAACTGCTATAGAACCCAACGGCCCCAGCTCCATACCTGCGGAGACAGCCATCACCACGCAGGCATCACCGTCAGAATCATCAACAGCAGTTGCGGCAGGCAGCGCAAAAGAGGCCTGCGAGACCTACAACGCGCTCTACGCAGAGTACAAAGCCCTTCCCGGCGCCGATCCGAACGCCTATGAGGACATCTACCTGAAGGCGCAGGACGCAAAAACCACCGTCCCAGGAGATCTGAACGGTCTGTTCGCGGCGCTGAGCGTTCTGGCTATGAATCACTCGGCGGCGGCCGAAAACGGGGGCCAGCCTGAGCAGGTATCCAAGGACGCCGTCCGGGACGCCGTCTTCGCCAGTGCAGGCACCTGCACTGCCGAGGGCGTCACGCTCCGGCTCTAAAACCATCCAGCACAAAACACAGGGCACCGCCCGACGGGGATCGAATGAACATCATGGCAGCGCCGGAACGCCGGCGCCAGAAACAGTACAGCCGCGGATGAGCTGCGGGGTTGCTGGCCTTGGCCCTGCTCCTCAGCCGGAACGGAGACTAAGACGCTGTCGTCTGGCGCTTTCTCCACCTTCGACGCCGCCGGCGCGGAGCAGATCCGAGCGAGCAAGACCGCACGACTGGATATGAGCTCCGGGACCGTGCAGAAGGCCGCCTTCCGCACGAGGTCTGACTTCAGCGCATCCGGGACGGCGTGCAGCGCTACGGCATCGACGCCGAAGCCGCGGAAGGTTAGATCAGCGACATTCAAATGGATCCAGGTTCAAGCAGTGACCACTAGCTGTACTAGCCCTCGGGCACGGACACGAGCTTGGATGTGAACTACAATTTCCGCTACGACGGCACCGAGGAAACGCAGGTAATCATTCGTCCACGTCCTCACGGCAGCCTAGGAACATGCTGAGGATCGGGATTTTCCGAAACAAGGGACTGGACGACGCTGCCCTGCTTGCCCAGATCCGTTTTATAGATAGGACCCACTATGGTTTACGACCGTGAGCGTGAGCGGCGAAACGATGCCGTGTACGCCGAGCACAAGAGTGCCGTAGCAGCCGGAGAGAAGCGCGCTCTACGCAAGACCAGCATCGGCGAGCTGCACAGCTACCCCGCAGATGAGATCGGGTTTACTCCCGGACGTGGCCAGGTTCAGATCAGCACCTGGTGGGGCATGGGAATTCTCGCAGTTGTTGCCGCATTCTTGACTGCCCTTTCGGTGCTGATCTTGCTGGCCCCGCTGGGACAGGGCGAAGGTCCGTTCTGGGGTGCGCTGTTCCTCACGGCTCTGACCGGGGGCTTCACCTTCTACGCATTCATACTGGCCCGAGACGAATACCGCGCGAAGCAGCTGCGCAAGCTGCGCGGCTCCCCGAAGCCGGGCACTTCCGGCGTAGTGGACATCAATCTCCTGGAGCTGGGACAGGAACGTCCCGACCGGCCCGACTCGTCCCGACAGGATCCGCTCTGATGTTCGACCAGGACATGGTCGCCCGGCGGCTGCCTGGAACCTGTCCTTCGCTCTGGCCAAAGTCTTCGGTGCCGCCCGGCTTCGCTGCATGGATCCTTTCTACGACAGTTAGCAATATCTGTCGTAGAAAAGATCCGATTTAAGCACCCCGAGCCTCAGCGGCTGCGCCCGCCGACGTCGTCGTCGTCGGTGATAATGACGATCACGACGACAACGGCCAGGACGGCCGGCAGTGACGAAGACGGCAAGCGGCGGCGTGGTGCTGACTATGCCATCTCTTCGGATGCTGGTACCGAGAAGGTCAGCCTCTTCTAAGTATTAGTATTCTTACATCAGCCGTGTTACTTGACATAACATAATTATCGGCGTTTGAAAAACGCCGGGGGAGTGCCTGTAAAGGGCTGTCTCCTGCCGTCAGTTCGAGGGATTTCTGCCCGATTCGAAGTCACAACTGCCCAGCCAGCGCAAAAGTCGTACCCGTAGAAGCTTCGCCCGAGCCAGCGCGAGCAGCTGATCCACGGAGCAATCCTCTTCAGGCCTGTCGCCACTCAAGTGAATCTTGGACGGCAGGACCGTGCCCTGGCTACGCGAGACGTTGACGTCTTCGTGGTGCCTATCGTCAAGGAAAAGAAGTTAAGCAGCCCGAGGACGGGTCTGCTTAAAGAGCGTTAATCGCGGATGTAAAAGTCAACTGTTGGTTGCCTTGAACAACAGCTTTACTTAACATCGGTTATCGGCTCTTTAAAACGGGCGGGGGAGTGCTTGGAAAGGGGCTGTCCCCCGCAGGAGCGCGAGAACCCGGAGCTATTGTGCAGTTGGGCGGGTGGAGTTGAAGGCTGAAGTGTGGCTGTGATAACGAAGACGGCGAGCAGGACAATTTTGATGCTGCCGGCATAGTTGATGGCATGGAACAAGGTGAGGCTCTGGCGGCCTGTTCTGGTGCTGGCATTCTGCGTTGCGGCAATACCTACCTGCGCCAGGGACACTGCTGCAGCGCCGAGTCCTGAAGCTGCAGAGGCGACCGACCTGGCCTGTCATACTGGTCAACATGGGTGGGGACCGTAAAAGCGAGGCGCTGAACAATCGACACGATGCTCGTTTTTATGGCGACGAGGCAGCCCGGGAGGCTTTGGGGTGGAGTCTGAGGCGCTCCAAATCCTGGCCGCGGACGGGCGCGTCTGCTGTTGCTTTAGTGCAGGACGGTGTGCTGGCAACGGCAAGCGTAGGCGCCCCGCTGGAAGCGGACTACGAAATCGGGTCGGTCTCGAAGGGCATCACCGGGCTCCTCTATGCCGATGCCCTCCAACGTGGGGAGCTCGACGGCGGAACCACTCTAGGCGACCTGCTGCCCCTTGAGGGCTCCGAACCGGCCATGGTTTCGCTGGAATCCATAACCCGGCACGCTTCCGGATTACCGCGTCTGCCCTCATCCCAGGCCACCTTCCGTCAGTCGGTAGCCCTATGGCGCCGCGGGACCAACCCGTACGGCGAGACGCTTGAGGAACTGCTAGCCCAGGCCCGGCAAACGCGGTTACTGTCCCCCAAGCCCCGCTACTCAAATCTCGGCTTCGAACTACTCGGCCACGCCATCGCCGCTGGAGCCCGAACAACGTACCGGGACCTCATGACCCAGCGGATCGCCGGGCCCCTGGGGCTGCATTCACTGTATGCGCCTTCTTTCCCTGACGAACTCCGGCAGACGGCACTGCCGGGCAAGAGCCGGGCCGGACGCACCATGGAGCCATGGACTGGAGAAGCCCTGGCTCCGGCTGGAGGCTGGCGCGCCAGCATTCAGGACATGGGCATCTTAGCCCTGGCACTTCTGCAGGGGAACGCGCCAGGGAGCGCAGCTCTGGACCCGGTGGTACAATTTGCCGGCCCTGCCGCACGAATAGGCATCGCTTGGATCAGCCTTGACGTCAAAGGTCGGACGGTCACTTGGCACAACGGCGCTACCGGGGGTTTCCGCTCATGGGTAGGGCTGGACCGGGAGGCCGGTACCGCCGTCGTACTGCTCTCAGCGACGGCCTCACCGCTGGACCGGCACGGCTTCAGACTCCTCCTCAACCCGCCCAGCCGGGGTAATTACCGACGAAATCGGAAAGCCTAGATTTCTAACTCCGCAGGCAGCCCGGCGATCGTGTCGTTTTGTGGTAACCCTCATGCTAAAAGCCTTAGCATAAACGAGCGAAGCTCGAGGCTGCGCTCGGATCGTAGCTTTACAAAATAGGCGTTATCGACTCTTCTATGGTTGTCAACGTAGCGATGGCTTATGGCAGTTGGCATTGAGCGTGCGGTAGATCCGTCGGGCGAGGTAGCGTTTCACGCACCGACGGATCTCCTTCTTGGTTAGAGCTTCTGCCTTCCGCTTGGCTACGTATGCGATGGTTTCTGGATCGAATGCCGTCCACTGTGACGAGCCACGCCCCGTGCGGAGCGGACAATCTTCTGATCAAGTCACCGAGGTGGGCCGGGCAGGTGCCGGCCGCCCCACCCAGCAGACGGACATGTCGATAACAGGACACCCAGAAAGAGCCGGGGCCAAGCGTTTAGTGAGTCACGACCGCCAGGGTGGAACGGCCTGCACTTACTCTGCCAGCCAATCCCAGACCAGCCACCCCAATCCTCACAGGCGTTTGTAAAACGCCGGGGGAGTGCCTGTGAAAGGGCGGGGAAGCGGCTTTCTCATGCGTTCTGATCGCAGATTGGGGGCACTCACTCTGGACAGCTCTGGCTAGCTAGGTGTGTCGTGCCAAGGTTGACGCGCACAGTGTAGGAGCGCCGTGAGCGGCAACCCAATGGTGAAGGAGGTATCCGACGGAAGATCCACGAGGCGTGGCACGAACATTGGCAAAAGGACCCGGGCTGAGTGAAGGATCTGTGGTTAAAGTACTGGGCCCACGGTGGATCTGCAGACATCTTCGAGTTCGATGCCTACCTGCGCGGCCCCACGGAACGAGACCCGTTCGAGCTGAGGATTCTTGCCTGGGCAATTGAGGACTTATCCCACGATGCGCCTGCCCAAGACTTGGTCACTTGAGGCCATTCCCTCACCTCTGGTTCTTTGGGGAAATGTGGCCGCACACTGTTACCAGAACCTTGGACCGGCCGGGCCGGATAATGCGGGACACCCTGAACCTGGTACCGCCTTGGCTCAGGAATGGTGGGTGGTCAGCTGGTTGCTGAGTCCGGAGAGCAGGACGCTGAGTCCTTGGTCGAGTTCTGCGGCGCCGTCGTACTCGGCCAGGACCGGGCCCAGTGCGCGGAGGTGGGGAAAGTCTTTGGCCGGCAGGCGGTGCAGGCCAAGGCGGAGGATGGCTTCGCTTTCGTCCGGATCCACGATGTATTCCTGCAGTTCGTTCAGGATGTGCCCGTAGAGGAACCCGTAGTAGGCGCGGTAGACGTGAAGGGCTGTTGCCGGGGTGAAGCCGGCCTCTATCAGCAGCGCCAGAATCTGCTCCAGTGGCCGCAACGTCCCCAAGGGCCGCAGGCCAAGGGGTGTGGAAAGGGGCCGGGTGACCAGCAACGGCACCACGTTGGGGTGCCGCAGGGCCAGGAGCCGGAGATCATGGGCGATCTTGCGCAACTGGGCCTGCCAGTCCGGGTCATCGGGAAAGATGGCCAGTTCGTCAAAAACCATTTCGGAGACCCCGTCCAGCAGGGCTGCCCGGTTGGCCGCGTAGCGGTAAAGGCTCATGGGATCGCATTGCAGCTCCTGGCCCAAGCGACGCATCGACAATGCTTCCAGGCCATCTTTGTCCACAAGCGTCAGCGCCGTGGAGAGCACGAGTTCCCTGCTCAGGCGCACTTTGCGGACACCTGCCGGATTATTCGATTCTTTGGGGGAGGCCATGTCGTATCCGTCCTGTTTGTGGAGTCAGGTCCACCCGTCGGGACGATACCTAAGCTTGCTTATTAAGCAGTCTACATGTAAAGTCTACATTGTAGAGAAGTTGTCGACATGGTTTCAGTAAAGGGATCACGGTTTGCATGGCCGCCACGGCCGCTCACATCACCGTCTCAGGAGAACCATTGACTACGCACACCCAGAACGAGCACTCCAGCACTGTCCGCAACGCTAACGACATCAAGATTTCGACCCGGACCCTTGAGTTCGCTGTCTACGTTGCGGCGGTCATAGCCACTATTATCACGGCCACAGTTGTTGGGGACGACGCCAGCGAAAACGGTGTTGACGTGTTCAATGCCAATGACGCAATGCAGTACATCACCTTCCTCACGGTCGGCCTGATGGTGGCCCGCGGCCTGGCGAAGGCCGGCAATCGGGTCAGCAACAACCACGCCTAAACAGGCGCTCTTCCGGCCCCCGGGCCGGGAACTGACTGATCCTGGCGCGGCACCACAACGGTGTTGCGCCAGGACTGTCCTGTCTTACCTTTTTTGTTTGGCCTGCCTGGGGTGAAGGACCCGATACTTTGGGCAATACCGCTTGGTGTCCCGTGCAAGGGCACCGGGTTTGAGGCCGCTGTAGCCGAACGGCGGAAAATTTTGCACCGTGTTTGAAAAGAGCCGTTCATGGCGCATTCACAGTTCGACCAGTTCCTCCAGGAAGCCACCTACCGCGACCAGGATTCCACATCCACTCTTGACGGAGACTCCTTCTACGGCCTATACACCAGCTGGTGCCACGTCTCCCGCCACTCCCCCCGGCCGGAGCACACCTTCTGGGCCGCGATGAAGCACCGAGTCAGTCCCGGGCAGTGCCTGCGCATGACGGGCCCAGCGGCAGCGGACTACATCCTGAACAGCTACCGGGCTGTCGTCTAACCCCATGCTGACCAAACGAGACGACGATACATCCCCCGGGATCTATGCCAGCTACCGGGACAGCGTCCCGGACGCCACTGCACCCGAAGCCACTCCCGCTGACGGGCCAGATACCCCCGCCGCCGTCGAGGACCTCGACCTCACCCCACGCGGCCTCGCCGACGCACCCGCCCTACAGCAGGATCCCGACAGCCTCGTCCACACCGGAAACAGCTAGGCACCACACAGCCGAAGCCAAATCAGGACTGGACCAGGCGCGGGGGGCGCCACTCATCAACCAACAGCGCATAATAACCGCGGAGCGCATCATGACCCCTGCACGGACCTTCGAATCGATCGTAATCATTTTCAACCCCAACAGCACCGGCGACGCACCTGCACTCGCCGAGCAACTGCGGATAGAGCTCGGAGAGCTTCTCCCCTATGCTGCGGACATCAAACTTCAACCCACAGCTCATGCCGGCCACGCCGTCGAGTTGGCAAGGGCCGCTGCCCGCGCCGGCCGGGACGTGCTGGTCGTTTCGGTCAGCGGGGACGGGGGCTATAACGAAGTTGTCAACGGCGTGATGCAAGCCGGCAACCCGCACGCGGTATGCGCCGTCTTGGCTGCGGGCAACGCCAACGACCACAGCCGCATCATTGCTACGCAGCCCCTGGAGCACGCCATCGCCGCAGGTGCGGTGCGAAATATTGACCTCCTGCGTATCAGCAAGGGCGCAACAGCAGACGCGCCCGCTGAGTACGCCCACTCCTACATCGGCTTCGGCCTCACCCCGGTCATGGCGATCGATCTGGAAAAGGGCAGCAAGGGCGCGTTGAAGGAAATGTTCTCCGTCATGCGCACCTTTTCCAAGTTCAAGCCGTTCGAAATCCGCCCGACGGAGGGCAAGCGCCGGAAGTTCGACAGCCTTGTCTTCGCCAACATCGCCGAGATGGCGAAGTACGCCACTCTCAGTGAAGCCGATGACCAGATATCGGACGGCAAATTCGAAGTCGTGATCTTCCCCCACAGGTCAAAGTTCCGGATCCTGCTGACGGCACTGCGCGCTGCCACCCAAGGCCTGGGAGACCAGCCCAGCGTCAGCAGCTACGCCTTCACCACCCTTAAACCCATCCCGTATCAAATCGACGGAGAAGTGAAATCCGTTGAAGCGCACACACGGGTCATCATCGAATCGGCCCCGGCTGCCCTCGCCACCTTGGGCTAAAGAACCGATTGAACCACCCCTTTAGGAATAGGACACCCGGTGCACGCCGCAATCGACCAACAACCAGACACTGAAACAACGCGTTACCGTCTGCTCATGCCCGGGAAGGGCCCGCGCCTCACGCCCAGGATTGTCACCACCAGCTCCTTGACCTCCCACGTGCACACCCTGGCTGGCCCGCTGGATTCCACGGGCCACGTCTTTGTGCTGCTGCACGGCATCGGCATGTCCCACCGCTACTACCGGCGGCTCCAGGCCCTTCTGGCCAGGCACGGGAAAGCCCATGCCATCGACCTGCCCGGCTTCGGCGGAACACCGACACCGGCCCGGCAGCTTTCGATTGCCGACTACGCAGCCCACACCGCGGCGACACTGGAAAAAATGGGCGCCTCCCGCGTGGTGGTGATCGGGCACTCGATGGGTACCCAGATCGCGACCGAACTGGCAGTTCAACGCCCCGATCTGGTCTCGCACCTCGTGCTCCTGGGACCTGTGGTGGAACCAACCCGGCGAACAGTCTTCCAGCAAAGCCTGTCCCTGGGTCTTGACTCGCTGCTCGAAAGCCCCGCCGGCAACGCCACAGTCTTCACCGACTACGCCCGCTCCGGCCCGCGCTGGTACCTCACCGAACTCCCCGTCATGATGACCTACGACCTCAACGCCCGACTGGCCCTGGCAAACCAACCCACCCTGGTCATCCGCGGATCACGTGATCCCGTAGCGCCAAGGCTCTGGTGCGAAAAACTGACAGCTACCGCCCCCGACGGGCGCTTCCTGGAAATACCGGGCAAACCCCACATCGTCCAACATGGCGGCGCCGCCGCCACAGCCGCAAGCATACTGGCTCTAACCCGCCAGCAGCTCTAACAGTTACGACCAGAGGCCATCGAGGAACACGCAGGGTCAGTTTCGACAGCCCGTGAAGCAGACGCGGAGCTTGGCCTGTTAGGAAACTTTTTTAGCAGAGCGGAAGTCAGCTAAAGTGCGGGTGGTCCTGCTGGCAGTATCAACGTTCTCCGCCAGCGGCGCAGTCGCTATTGACACTGCTGCCACCTTGCACCCGTTTCGCTGCGTCAGAATTGGGCACACCCAAAACTGACATACGCTTCCTTGCCTGGTCCTCCGGGCAACCGGAATTAACCCACGGTTTGCCGAGAAGTCCGGTGCGCCCGCCCACAGCCGGGGACAATTTTCATAGGTTATCCACCGCTACTGCTGCCAGGGAGCTACCCCAACGGCTCCTGCTTCCAGCCGTGGATAACCCGAATTGACCCCAGCTATGGACAGGTCAGTGTTCGCCGCCAGCTCCGGCCACGTGATCAGCAGGTCCGGGGCTGTCCGCCCGAGGCAGGTTGACGGAATATCCATTATCGGCGTGGAAGCGCGGATGCAGAAGTCACTGCGGGGAATCCCGGTAGTTTCTGGCAGATGAGCGGCCTGGCCATTCTTAGGCCTGCACGGCTCGCGGCTCTTCAGCTGCGGTATTGTTGCTGGCCCATCCCGTTCGCGCTAGTCATGTGAAGAACCGGCCCGGACGCTGTCAGGCAGTGTCCGGGCCGGTTGGGAGTATCTGTCTCTGCAATGTGCCTTATTGTGTTGGCGCCTTGGAGTAGTGAGGTACCCGCGGCAGCGTCGTCATCGTGTGCCGGCGGTAGCTTCGACCTCGAGGTCCTCGGGTGCCGTCAAATCCATGTGGAGCAGTTGCACTACTCTGGATTTGGTGATGTAGCGGTGAGTTAGCCATAGGACGATGAAGACTGGCACCCCGATGTAAGAGGAAAGCACCTCCATGCCCCTTCCGGCGAGCACTGCTTCGTAGTTTTGTCCTGCAATGACCAGGATCAACAGGGTGAATGCCAACAGTGGCCCGATGGGAAATAGGGATGCTTTGTACGGCAGGTCGCTGACTTTGTTTCCCTGGGCCAGGAAGCCGCGCCTGAAGCGGTAGTGGGAGATGGCGATTCCCGCCCACACGATGAAACCGCACAGGCCTGACATGTTGAGTAGCCAGGAGTAGGCCGCGCCCTGACCGATGATTGCGGAGAGGAACCCGAGAAGTCCCACGCATGCGGTAGCCAGCAACGCCGGGATTGGCACGCCACGGGCATTGGTGCGGCCGAAGATCCTGGGGGCCATGCCGTCGTGGGCCATGGCGTACAGCATCCGGGTGGAGGCATAGAGTCCGGAGTTGCCTGCGGAGAGGATGGCGGTGAGTATCACCGCGTTCATCAAGGCCGCAGCGAAGGCAATCCCTGCCCGGGAGAAGACCAGGGTAAATGGTGATCCTGCGATGTCGGCCTCGCCGGAGGCCAGCAGGCTGGGATCGTTGAATGGGATCAGGCATCCGATGATGAAGATGGCGCCGATGTAGAAGAGCATGATGCGCCAAAAGACAGTGCGGATAGCCTTCGGCACTTCGCGGCGTGGGTCCTTGGCTTCGCCTGCAGCCACACCCACGAGCTCGGTGCCTTGGAAGGAGAATCCGGCAATCATGAAGACCGAGATGATCGAGAGCCAACCCCCGTGGAACACGTCATCGCGGTTTTCCCAGTTGCTCAGTCCCGGGGAATTATCTCCGAGGATGCCGAAGATCATTAGCACGCCGGCGATCAGGAAGAGCACCACTGCAGTGACCTTGATAAGTGAGAGCCAGAACTCTGACTCGCCAAACGACTTCGCGGAGAGGGCATTGAGCCCGGTCAATACAAGCAGGAAGATCCCGGCCCACACCCATCCAGGGACCCCGGGGAACCAGAAGTCCATGATGATTCCGGCTGCGACCAGCTCGGCAGCCACTGTAATGGCCCAGTTGAACCAGTAGTTCCAACCGATCGCGAACCCAAAGGAGGGTGAGACAAAACGGGTGGCAAAGGACTGGAAGGATCCAGCGACCGGAATTTTGGCCGACATCTCGCCCAGTGACTGCATCAACAGGAAAACCATCAACCCGACCAGCGCGTAGGCGGCCAACGCTCCGCCAGGACCCGCCTGGGAAATGGTGCCACCCGAGGCTACGAACAGTCCGGTTCCAATTGCGCCGCCTATCGCTATCATCTGCAGGTGACGGCTGCTCAGCCCGCGCTTTAGTTCGTTCGCTGCTTCACCGGAGCTTCCAGCGGCCCCTGTCGCAACGGGCAATCCGTGTTGTGTCACTTCATGGGATCTGATTTCTGTGGATGTTCCGCTCATTGGCGTCATGCAACACCACCAGCGGGAAGTGGTGCGAACGTGCTCGGGTTCCAGGCGCAGCCCACGGCCCGACCGGTGCAGGCATCTGTGGCTGCGGGGTCGATCAGGATAGCCGAAACATTCCCGGTGGCTGCCTGTGCAGTGAGTCCCGAGCTTAGTAGCGGCCTTGAACCGGAGCGCAGGAAGGTTTCAGGGGTGCCGGGAGCAATGATGAGTTCATTGGTTTGCGTGTGGGAGCTAGGTCCCATGGTGCCTCCGAAAAGGTAGCTGCGGTCGATTTAGGCTTTCCGACCGCGGGCCGGAAAGAACGGTGATCAAGCTAACACACGCGAAGTACGGGACCTTTGCTGTAGAGAGGATTGCAACCGGGGCACGCGAAGTCCTTATGAATAGTGATGGAATCCTCAGCTGAGCGTAAGACTTGGTGATGCTGGTCTCCTGGTGCATAAGCGCTGCTGAAGGCCTGCTATGGACGCCAGCTACGTCCGCTAAGCACTTCGTGCTCTCTAAGTGCAGCCACCCACTTCTCGGCGCGCAGGTTGGAACTTAATCCCGATCACTTACCCCTGTGGGCTGTACAGATGCACAGCTTCAAGGTCTTGGACAAGTGGGTTTATCCGTTGAACCGCCATCCTCGTTCCGATTAGATCGATGCAGCGCTTATTCCTGAGCCAGAAATTACGTAGGAGAATTGTGACTTCGAAGATGAGTTCCAAAAAAGGCTCCGGTTGGGACGCTGTACAGGTCGGAGACACTGTGCAGGTAGTTGGTAATGGACGCACAGAGTACGTTGGCAAAGTCGATGCCCGTACATCGGACGGCGACGTCATCTGGGTTCACGATCCAGTCGGGGGTCGCCGGCTTTTTCACATCCACGATGGTTACGCCCTACGGCTGGGCCAGTGAGGATCTAATCTTGCTTCGCGTCTCGAAGGGTGAGCGGATTCGGGTGGTGTCTGCGACACCGGTTTGTTTTGTTGGGGTCGAGATTAGCTCGGCGAGGACTTCTGTGGGCGTTCGGTAGCCGTGTCCGTGTCGTTTGAGTGGCCGGCGGTCGCGTTGCGGCGACATTCCCGAAGATTTCGGGTCCGTGGAAGGACAGGTCGGTGCTTCTCGGGAAGTACATGCGCAGGAAGCCATTGGTGTTTTCGTTGCTGCCGCCTGACAAGGTGAATGTGGGTCGCAGAAGTAGATCGCCCAAGGCGAGCAACAACATCCTGATCCCCATCATGGTTCCTGCTGCAGGAGTCGCAGAATCCATGCCGGACGCAACGGTCTGAATCGACCCACCTTAGAGGTCATAGTGGAAGGAGCCCTAGGATTCTCGATTTCCCGTCGATAGTCTGGAACAGGACGCCACCGTACGCGAGGGTCAGGGAGAACGTGATCGAAGCAGCTGCTGCGGTAATCGGCCGAAACAATGTCACCATACTCGGCCGGGATGATGGGCCTGTGATGATGTTTGCCCACGGTTTCGGCTGTGACCAGGCCATGTGGCGGAAGCTGCTGCCCTATTTCGTTGATGATTACCGGCTGGTGCTTTTTGATCATGTTGGTGCAGGACACTCCGACATCAGCGCCTACGACTGGGAGAAGTACGGTTCCCTGAATGGGTACGCGTCGGACCTGCTGGAGATTTGCGCCGCGCTTGACCTTGAGGACGTCATCCTGGTGGGCCACAGTGTCAGTACGATGATCGCCGTCATCGCCGCGGTGCAGGAACCCAACCGTTTCTCCCATCTGGTCCTCCTTGCTCCTTCACCCCGTCACACGGATGACCCATACGACGGCTACATCGGCGGGTTTTCGCGGGAAGACATCGAGGGCCTGCTGGCATCTCTGGACAGCAACTATTTCGCCTGGGCAGCTGCCTTGGCGCCCCTGGTTATGGGCAACCCGAAGGAACCGGAATTTGCGGAGGACCTGCGCGTGAGCTTCTGCCGGACGAATCCGGCCATCGCACGGCACTTCGCCGGAGTAACGTTCTTTTCCGACACCCGCCCTGAACTGAAAAATTTACACACCCGCTCCCTGATTCTGCAGTGCTCCAATGATCGGCTTGCCCCGCCGGAAGTGGGCGCTTACCTGCACCAGAACCTGGAACACAGCACCCTAGTGCAACTTCAGGCCACCGGGCACTGTCCGCATGTCAGCGCGCCGGAGGAAACAGCCCGTGCGATCCTGCACTACCTCCACACCCGCTCGTAACAGAGCCGCCGGCAGACGCTGCGGCAGCCAGGTTCGGCCGGGATTCGCTGATTTTGGCGAGCCGGCCGGGCGGCCTTCTAACATGGAACTGCTCCCCGTAAGCCTGAACTGAATTTCAGTCCGGCTTTCGGGGAGCAGTTTAACAATGCGGTCCTACTTGGCGGAGTCGCCTACCTTGAACTGGCGGATCCCGTGACGGATCCGCCCGCGGAAGACGTCACCTTGACGGTCGACGTAAATCCCGCGTTCGAGTTACGGCCGCGGATGGTCCAGGTGCCGTCCGCGGCGACCGTTGCAGTGCCGATCACCACACCGCTGGCGTTGGTGGCCGTGATCGTATTGCCGGTGGTGATGCTGGCGCTTCCGGCAACGCGCCATTCCCGCTTGTCAGCGCGGAACTCAGCCGTGGCAGTGAGCTGGTCCGCGGGAGTGACGGTGGCCGAAGCGCCGGTCCCGAAGGTTGCCGGAGCGCTATCGCCTGCTGCGCTGGCAGCGACCAGCTTGAGGGTGTACGTGGTGCCATTGGCCAGCCCGTTCAGCACTGCGCTGCGCGCTGCCGCGTCTGTCTTTACCTCAACCGGTGTTCCTCCAGCCGGAGTGGCCGTCAGGACGTAACCGGTCACCGGCGTATTGCCTGCGGCTGCACCCTGCCATTCCACAGTCGCGCTGCCGTTGCCCGTGGTCACCCGCACGACGTTCGGGGCGGCCGGGGCAGTCAGTGCCCCTGCCTTGACGGAGAAGACCACCGGTTCGGCTGTGGTTTTACCCGCACTGCTGTTAGCAGTGACGATGAAGCTGTACTCCGCTCCAGGGGTCAGCCCTTCGAGCCTGGCTGAAGTGGCGCCGCTTCCTGCCTCAGCCGCAGCGACTGCCACACCTCCGGACAGCGCCTCAACGGTGTACCCGGTTACAGCCGCACCGTTGGCAGCGGCCGCAGTCCAGGTGACATCCGCTGAACCAAGCAGGGAACCGTCTTTTACGGCCACGCTGCCCGGAGCTGTGGGTGCGGTGGCCTGGGGAGGCAGCTCAGCGGACGTCACGGTAACCGTGCCGGCCCCCGCAGGGATGCTTGCCTGTCCGTTCAATGCAACTACTTTGACCGGGTACGCCTGGCCGTCCACCAGGCCGCGGATGGTTGCGCTTGTTGCTTCGGCTCCGACCTTGATGCTTACTTCCTGGCCCAGAACCGTGTCCTCGGCGATTACCTCGTAGCCGGTGATGGCCGGAGCGTCCGCGGGAACAGTGGCGGGTGACCAGGTGGCGGTGACGCTGTTCTTTCCTGCCGTGCTGGCGAACGCCTCAGTTGGCTGGTTGGGTGCCTGCCCGGAGGGCCCCGCGGGGCATCCGCCGAAGCCCGGGCCGTCAATTTCCTTGAACTCGGAGATGGTCAGGCCTAGCTGGGCTTCAACACCAACCGGTTCTGCCTGCCAGCTGGCCACGGACGGGTCACCGGCAAGAGCTTCGTCCCGCTCGGCTGCCGAGAAGAACCCATACGTCACGGTGAACTCGCCGTTCGCCGCGTTACCTTCGACCCTGTAGCCGGCAGGTACCCCATCGTCCGGCCAGCCAATTGCCCGCTCGCCAATGCCCATGTCCCTCATGTCAGGGTTGACGATTTCCACGGCCATGCGGGCGATGTCGACGTCTGCGCCGTATTTGCCCTTGACCACAATTTTGCCCTCGACGTCACCGGCGGTGTCCGGAGTGTGCGTGCCGTCGACAGCATCAACTGAGGTGATAACGGCCGTGCCTGCCAGCGCTCCGTCGCTGCTGCCGTCCTCAAACTCCACGGTGACCTCGTCACCTCCGGTGATGTTGGGGGTGACCACATCCCAGCAGGAACCTCCCGGGTGATTGACCTCAAGGAAGCCCGTGGCATCGACCACGCCGCGTGCGACCCCGATGAGGGTTCCGCCCCGGGTTACGCGGATGGTTGCGTCCTGTCCCGCCTGGGCAGCGTATCCCTCTATGGCGACCATGTCGCGCTTGGTAAAAATTTCAATGTTGCCGGGGCCAACGGGAGGGTTCGCCGCCATTACAGCGGACGTACCAACTCCCACCAGTGCCAGCGTGGTGGTTCCTGCAAGCAAGCCCGTGATACGTCTGCGTGAGGACGAGTTACCAGGCGTACCGGGAGAAACGTGCCTTAGAAAGCTCATTCGAGTCCCTTTCCTAAGCGGAGCGCTCAGGCCCCGAAATAGTTCAGCCGCAGATCGGACGCCTGCGAGGTAACAACCACTCTTATGAACCCGAGTTGGAGAAACGCTGGAATCCCAGGTTGCAAAAACCTTGTCGAATGCCTGATCCGGGGGTGCAGAAATTCATCAACACCAGCGGTCGGGGGATACCTTATGGAAAGTTGGGGCAGGCAGGGCGACCCAGGACACCGTTCGTGGATGCTGCCGCTGTTTTGCAGCCCGCATTGGTTTCGAGTAGCACGTAAAACTGCGTCCTGCAGTGGCAAGTTTTCGAGTACCCACTACTCGTGACGGTGCCCGTGAGGAATTGGTAGTTTGGCGCCACTTATCGCATTTTCGCCAAAGTGCCAGTCCGGGAGGCAGTCATGCCGTACACTACAGCCCACGCCATCACGCCGCCGGTAGTAGAGGTGGACGCGCTCCAGGTCCCGGTCCGCAGCGAGATGACGCCCCTGTCCGAAAAAATCATCTTCAATTATGCGACCGTCGCGCCGATGAGCCGGACCGCTTACGAAGCCGCGCGCACTTGCATGGCCGATTTTTACCAGTACGGGCCGCCGGAGGTGCTTTACCGTTACGACTCACTGGCAGACGACGTGGCTACTGAAGCTGCCCGCCTACTCAACTGCGTGCCCGATGAAATCACGTATTTGAAAAATACGAGCGAGGGCATCATTATGGCGAGCGAGGCGCTCCCCCTGATGCGGGGGGACGAGGTGTTGGTGCTCGGAAACGAATATCCTGCCAACCTTCTTCCCTGGCTGCGCAAGCGGCAAGACGGCGTCACGGTCAAGGTCATAACCGGCTGCGACAGTGAAGGGGCCTTTCTGCGGTTGCTCGAAAGCATCGGCCCGCAGACCAAGGCCATAAGCATGTCCTCGGCCCAACGGTACGACGGGTTTATGCCGGACCTGACGTTGCTGTCAGGAGTGTGCCGTGAAATGGGCATCTTCCTGGTCATCGACGCTGTCCAGCACATCGGTGCGCGTACGTTGGATTTAGCCACGACGCCAGTGGACATAGTGGTGTGCGGCGGCCAAAAGTATCTGCGCGCCGGCATGGGCATCGGCTTCATGTACGTCAACAGGAGCCTCATGCCCGCCCTGCGGGACGGCAAGGTGGGCATCCGCAGCACCGAGCATTTCGATGAGGATTCGTATGTGCTGAAAAATACGGCGGCCCGCTTTCAGGACGGTACGCAGAACATCACGGGATTAGCGGCGCTCCACGCGGCGCTCCGGGAGATCAATACCGTTGGCATGGACTGCATCGAGCAGAAAAACCTTGAGATTCTTATGGGGATCAAAGCTATTCTTCACGAGAACATGATTGATTTCATCGACCATGGCACGCGCCAGAGCAACATTGTCTCGATACCCACCCCTGATCCGGACTCCTTATTCAAGTTCCTGATGAATCGCGGCATCTACGTCAAAGCCGTTCAGGACGTGGCCCGGTTGTCATTCATCCATGAGTCGACGCTCGAGGACGTCGGAGTCCTTGCCCGGAGTACCCGTGAATTCCTCAACGGTTGCCGTTAGGGCTGGAGAAGCCGCAATAAAACCAATTCCGCCCGCCAGGTACACCTGAAACGCCCTCTGAACGCGACTCCGGCTAGTGGGTATTTGTCTCCGTTGCCGACCACTGAACCTCAGGCAGAATGATGGACCTATCGATGTTGTCCTTGTAGCGGCGCGTGAACTCGAGCATGTTTGTCATTTCCGCCTGCAGCCGCGCTTCCTTGTTGGTTTGAGCGGCCTTAATGACCTCATGCAATTCCACCTGGGTTTTACGCTTGCCGGCGGGCTCCTGACGGGGGTTAACCAAGTAATCGATCTTGGTTAATGGATCGATATCTGCAAGCTTTCGCGCAATTTCCTCAATGCTGAGGCGGTGCGTGTAATTATGCACAATAGTGTGCTCGCCGGGACTAACGTCGAGATCGGCCAATTCGAGGAACTTCTCGGTTGTATCAGCCAGGCTGATCAGACCGGTTTTCTGGCTGCCGTCGCCATAGACCGTGAGAGGGTGGCCTATGGCCATCTGGCAGACGAATCGGTTGAAGACAGTGCCGAAAACGGCATCGTAGTTGAACCGGGCCGCCAGGCCACTGGACTCCTTCGGGTGATTTTCCGGAATCGTCGCCCCAAAAATTGTCGCTTGCTGGACGGTGATGACCTTCAGGTCCCACATCTGGGAGCAGAGGTCATCAATCAACAGGTCGGCAATTTTTGACTGGTGGTAGAAGTCCGTTGCCTGCATCGGAATGAAGCCCTGCAGGACCTTGTGCTGCTTGCCCTCATGCTCAAAGGTAAAGTCCTGCTTACCAAGGGGGACATAGTCGGTGTCAGTTGCCATGTAGCAACCGCCGGAACCCAGTTTAATGTACTTGGTGGCTTTACTGACGTGCGCTATTGCCCAAATCACGTTGAGGTGGCCGACTATATTGTTCGAAAATGTAGCGGCGGCATTCTTGGCGCTACTCATGGAGAAGGGCGCGGAGGGCTGTTGGGCCGCGTTGATGACAACGGCCGGCCGATACTTGGCAATCACGTTCTCTACAGCGTCGGAATCCAGAAGTTCGACCTTCTCAAACGACAGGTTCCGTTTATCGAAAATCCGCTCATACTCGGCGATCCGGGCCTGGGGGCTTTTGAGGGGCACTAGGACCTTGGCCCCCGCTTCTTTTTCCCAACGGCGTTTTATGAGGTTATCCACCAAGACAACGTGCCGGCCGGTACGGCTCGCCATGGCCAGTCCAAGCGTCCAGCCCAGATATCCGTCGCCGCCAAGAATCATGCAGGTATTGCTGTTCAGCTCATTCACTGTTCAACCCCATCTAAGACGGAGCTTCTGCATTTATGCCATATATACAGATGCTGTAATCAGCGAATTTAGAGGAGTCATTAGCAGAAGTCAATGGTGACCAAAAGTAGCCTGACTGATAAACGTGGACAGCTTCGCCGTTGCGCCTGGACGCTGCCAGTGATAGCCCTCAACCTTGGAAATTACCGGGAGAGGGCGTATCCATTCGAATCACCCCCGCAGCGCGCCCAGTCCGGAGATCAGCGCTTCCAGTCCCAGTTCGAACGCCACGTCCGCCGAACGTGGGCCCCCGGAAGCACTCCGCACCGCCGCTGTGAAGTTCGGAGTTGACTCCGCCATCGACCCCGAGTCAAAGATGTCCTCCGGCGCCGTGACGTCATACGCGGAACCGAAGATGAAGGACTCAAGCGCCACGATGGACGAGACGATCCGGGACTCGGGGAACCCGGCGTCGAGGAAGCCTTTGCTCACGGTCTCGTACATTGCCAGTGTCTGCGGCGCGTCTGTCACCGGAAGGACGGCGATTACCGGAATCAATGGGGTGTGTTCAGCGAAGACATTGCGGTAGCTCCATGCCCAGCGCCGGACGGCGTCCTCCCACGGCGCGGCGCCAAAATCGGAAACGTCCACCAGGGAGGTGAGGTGGTCCTCCACCAAGAGCAGGACGTCCCGTTTCGAGGCTACATGGTTGTAGAGGGCCGACGGCGCCACATCGAGTTCCTTGGCCAGGCCCGCCATGGTCAGTCCGTCATAGCCCTTACGGTTGATCAGCTCCAGTGCGGCCGCGGTGATGCCCGCCTTATCCAGCAGCGCTGCCGAGGGCCGCCCCGCACGCCTTTTTGCGCCGGCTTTTCCGGCGGCGCGTCCCTGTACGGCTGGTACTGCCGGCATTCTTGGCCTTTCTCTGGTGGTCTCCAGCATTATTCCACCCGACACTTCCGGTCCCGGCCCCCAGAAGCTATAGTTCTAGTAAATGAATGCCGTTCATTTATTAGCTCCCGATACGGAAGGGAGCGCAGAGAGGACATCATGCTGAACCTGAACCGCGACGTCGTTGTCGTCGGAGCCGGGCCTTCCGGACTCACCGCAGCCCGGGAACTAAAAAGGGCGGGACTGACCGTCGCCGTCCTCGAAGCAAGGGGCCGCGTCGGCGGCCGGACCTGGACCGACACCGTGGACGGCGCCATGCTGGAGCTTGGCGGCCAGTGGGTTTCCCCGGACCAGACCGTTCTCCTGGACCTCCTCCAGGAACTGGGCCTGAAGACCTACCCGAGGTACCGCCAAGGCGATTCGATGTATATCGGCAACGACGGCGTCCCCGTCCGTTACTCCGGCGACTCATTCCCGGTGGACGCGGAGACTCAAGCCGAAATGGACAAGCTCACCGCACTGCTGGACGGACTTGCCGCAGAAATCGGCCCCACCGAACCCTGGGCCCACCCCAAGGCACGGGAACTGGACACCATCTCCTTCCATCACTGGCTCCGGCAGCACTCCGCCAACGAAGAAGCCTGCAACAACATCGGCCTGTTCATCGCCGGCGGCATGCTCACCAAGCCCGCCCACGCGTTCTCCGCCCTGCAGGCAGTGCTAATGGCCGCCTCCGCCGGTTCCTTTACCCACCTCACGGACGAGGACTTCATCCTCGACCGCCGGGTAGTGGGCGGCATGCAGCAGATCTCCCTGCTGCTCGGGCAGGAACTGGCTGACGACGTCGTCCTCAACTCCCCGGTGCGCACCATCAACTGGGAACCTGACGCCGACGGCGGGCACCGCGTCAGCGTCATCTCCGATAGGGCCACCGTCAACGCCCGCTTTGTGATTATGGCCGTGCCGCCCAACCTCTATTCGCGTGTGTCGTTCAACCCGCCGCTGCCGCGCCGCCAGCACCAGATGCACCAGCACCAGTCACTTGGCCTGGTCATCAAGGTCCACGCGGTCTACAGCCGCCCGTTCTGGCGGAACTCCGGGCTGTCCGGCACCTGCTTCGGCGCCGGGTCCCTTGTCCAGGAGGTCTACGACAACACCAACTACGGCGACACCCGCGGCACCCTGGTGGGCTTCATTTCGGACGAAAAGGCCGACGCTGTCTTCGAGCTCGGCGCCGAGGAACGCAAGAGCGCCGTCCTGAAGTCAATCGCCGGGTTCCTCGGTGCAGAAGCCCTGGAACCTGTGGTCTACTACGAGTCGGACTGGGGCTCGGAGGAGTGGACCCGCGGAGCCTACGCCGCCAGCTACGACCTCGGCGGACTCCACCGCTACGGCAAAGACCAGCATGCCCCGGTGGGTCCTATCTACTGGTCCTCCTCCGACCTGGCCGCCGAAGGCTACCAGCACGTCGACGGTGCCATTCGGATGGGCCGACACACGGCTTTCCGCATCCTCGAAGCAGCCAGGGTAGGTGTGCCCGCCTAAGCGCTGTGGGACGCAGGAAAAGTCCGGCGGGGTGGATTCTAAGCATGCTTACTATTAGGCTGGATTGCATTGGGGAGCGTCCCCGCACGCAGACGAACGAGGTGAAATATGACTGACGCCGAGAGCATCAGCAAGGTCACGGACATCATTAACGATTCCCACATCGGAATGCTGACCACCGTCAACGAAGAAGGCGCGCTCGTCAGCCGCCCGCTGGCCGTCCAGGATGTCAAGGACGACGGCGACATGTGGTTCTTCACGGGCCTTGGCACTTCACAAGTTGCCCACGTCCGGGCTGACCCGCGTGTGAACGTCTCCTTCGGAAAAAACACCGAATGGGTGTCGGTGGCAGGGACCGCCGAGGTGGTTACGGACCGGGAAAAGATCCGCGAGCTGTGGAACCAGGCGGTTGAAGCATGGTTCCCGGACGGTCCCGACACCCCTGAGGTATGCCTGCTGCGCATCGATTCCGACTCCGCCGAGTACTGGACCAGCCCGGGCGGCACAGCCGCGACGGTCTTGCAGTGGGTCAAGTCCAAGGTCACCCACAGCCGGATGAGCGTGGGCGAAAGCGGCACCGTCGAACTGTAGCTACGAGCCGTTCAGGGCGCCGAGGACGGCGGGCAGCAGCACGTCATCCCGGCCCCAGAACGGGTCCAGGATCTCGACGTACCAGGAATCGGCCAGCAGCAGCGCCAGGGTTTCGTTGGTTTCGTCGGCCCAGTCCTGAATCTGTTCCTCCGTGACGGGGTTCTCGCTGGACCCAAGGACTGTCACCACCTCGCCGCCATCCACCGTCACGGGGATGGCGGCGTTGCTGGACTCGCCGGGGGAGTGGACCACGGTGACGAGTTCTGACCGGGTGGAGAGGGCCAGAAGTTGGGCGGCCACCTCCGCACTGCAGAAACCCGTCACGTACTGGCGCTGGGCAGGGCCGGCGGAACGGAGTCCAGGTTGCGATTCCTTGGTGAACAGGCCGTTCCGGTTCAGTTCCGCAAGCGCGACGGCGATCGTCGCGGTCTCGGCGTCGAAGCTGGCCGTGAAGGTGGCTGGCTGAAATTCACTGCGCCCTTCGAGCCAGCGCGCGGTCAGTTCGCCCGCGGCCGCGAGGGTGGTGGCCTGCCGCCAGGCTCCCCGGTCCTCCAGCCGCCTGCCGAACCGGTCGCGGTCTTCTGTTTCTCCAGGCTCCATCCTCGGATGCTACGGGGCTCCGCCGCCGGACTCCAGCGGCCGCGACACAGCAGTTAACGCGCCGGAGGATAACTTAGGGGCCGGCTGCCGGGATTCCTGCCGCGCGTTCAGCCTCCGCGAGGGCACGGCCAAGGCGTTCGACGGCGGGAGGGTACCCCTGCTGTCCCGCGGCCCGGAGCTGCTCCGCCTCCCGCATGGCTTTAATGACGGCGGCCGTCTCCGGCAGCCGAACATCGGTCATCCCGGGGTAGTCAATACAGTACGCAGGATCCAGCTCGTACCGGCGCCAGCGTTCCAGCAGCACGCCGTGTTCAGCCTGCGCGGCTGTGTGCAGGGGCAGGTACTCCCGGCGCTGCCGGCGAACGGACAGCCAGGCCGCCAGCCTTGGGCTTCCCCGGTAGGCGGCGGCGCCGGCGGCCACGGCCGCGCCGGCGAGGAAGAGTCCCGCCCAGGCGGACGTGAGGGCGGGAATGAGCAGCGCGGGCAGGGCAACAGCCGAGCCGAGGAAGAGGTCCCAAAACAACTGGTCCGAACGCCCAGGTTCTGCCTCCGGCGCGGCCAAAGCCCGCCGTCGTACCAGGAAAACGGTGGCCGCGACACTCGTGACCAGCACAGATCCGCATAACAGAAGGATCCACGCCCCTTGGAACAGGGATTCTGCGACCGCCGCCACGTTGCACCTCCACGTCCACAGGCCCGGCGGGAAACGCCGGGCTGGTCCTTCCATTCCAGCGCCTCGCCACGCCACGGTCAATGGCCACGGAAGTCCCAAGCAGGGGAAGCAAAGGGGCTATCCGGCCTGCCCGCCGGGCCGTACCTTGGGACCATGAGACTCAAAATGTGCAGCATCCACGTCCAGGACCCTGCGGCCGCCCATGCCTTCTATACGGAGACTCTCGGCTTTGAGACGCTGATGGCCATGCCCGAGTACAACCTGTTCATCATCAAGGACCCCGGCGCGGACGCAGGATCAGTGGGCCTGCTCCTGGAACCCAGCGACAACCCGATAGCCGCGGACTACACGAACGGGCTGCACAAAGCCGGCCTGCCTGCAATTGTTTTTGGCGTCCCGGACGTTCAGGCGGAGTACGAGCGGCTGGTGAAGTCGGGAGTCAGCTTCAAGAGCGGACCGGCCGAAGACCCCTCCGGAATCAGCGCAGTGTTCGACGACGGCTGCGGCAACTTCATCCAGCTGCACCAGGACTGAGTTTCCGCTGAATTACTCGGCCTGGGCGCGGGCCCGCTTGGCGTCCTTCTTCGCGGATTCTTCCTTCACGCGCTGTGCTTCGGCCCGGACTGCTGCGTGTGTGGCGCGCTCGCTGACCAGCCACGCGGGGGGAGCCTGGAGCAGCGAGGTGATTTCCGCCGTCGTCAACGCTTCCTCCACGCCGCTGCGGGCCAGGCCGCTGATGGACACGTTCAGCTTCTGGGCCACCACGGGCCGGGGGTGCGGGCCATTGCGGCGCAGCTCGGCCAGCCACTCCGGCGGGTTGGCCTGAAGCTCGGCGAACTCGGCGCGGGTGATGGTTGAATCCTGGAACTCCTGCGGTGTTGCGGGCAGGTAGATGCCAAGTTTCTTGGCAACGGTGGCCGGCTTCATGGACTGGGAGTTTGCAGAGGTCATGCTTCAAGGGTATCCGGGCGGACGGTACTGTGAAGACGTGCCCACCGACAACACTCCCCAGACAGACGCCGGTCCTGCAGGCTCTGCCCACCCGGCTGAACCGGACGCCCCCCGCGTGCTCCGCATCGCCTACGTTGCGGGAGTGACCCCCGGCAAGTGGATCCGCCGGTGGGAAGAACGGGTGCAGGACGTTCCCTTGCAGGCATTTATGTCCGACGACGGCGCGCAGGTTGAGGTGCTGCGTGACGGTTCAGCGGACCTCAGCTTCGTCCGCCTCCCGGTGGAGCGCGAAGGCCTGAACGTGATTCCGCTGTATGAGGAGCAACCTGTGGTGGTTGCGCCCAAGGGACACGAGATTTCGGTGTTCGAGGAAGTGGCATTGGAGGACCTGGACCAGGAGGCATTCCTCGATGTTGCCGCGCTGGGTGGCCCGGAGGCTGCGCTGCAGGTGGTGGCCACCGGCGCCGGCCTGGTAAGTCTACCCATGTCAGTGGCCCGGCATTTCAACGTCAAGGACACTGTAGCGAGGCGGCTTACGGGCGCACCCGCCACCGGGATAGCTGTTGCCTGGCCTGTTGATTCCACGGATGAGGTCATCGAGGAATTTATTGGAATTGTCCGCGGGCGTACTGCCCAGAGTTCCCGGCAGCCCTCCGCCCAACCTGTTAAGGCGAAGAAGGAGCCGAAGCCGGACCGGCGTGGCAGCGGTACCAAGAAAGCTCCGAAGGTGGCCCAGCGCTACGCGCCCAACCCGGACAAGGGCCGGGGCAAAGGTTCCCGGAAGAAGGGCAAACGTTAGCACCTGCCCAGGAGACGCAGAAAGGCCGGCTCCATACGGAGCCGGCCTTTCTGGTACCTAAACGTTCTTAGGTGTTTTGGACGTTGGTTTTGGCGTCGGTGGCGCGGTCTTTGACGTCGGTGACGGCGCTTTGGCCTTCGTTTTTGACGTTTTGGGCGGCGTCAGTGGCGGTGGCCTTGACGCTTTGGATGGCTTCCTGGGCGGGTTCCTTCAGGTCCTGGACGACGTCTTTGGCGGCGTCGGTGACCTTTCCGGCCAGGGGTTCGGCAGCGGTTTTGAGCTGCTGGGCCGCTTCGCGTTCTTTCTGGCTGGCCGGGATCAGGGAGGAGATGAGCATCCCGGCGCCGAACGCGATCAGCCCGGCGGCCAGCGGGTTGCCCTGGGCCTGGGCTTTGACCTGTGCCGGTGCGTGGGAGATCGCGGTTCCGGCGTCGGAGAGTTTGGCGCTGACGTTGTCCTTGGCCCCGTGGAGGGTATCGCCGGTGCTGTGCAGGGCGTTCCCGGTGTGCCCGGTCCCGGAGGAGACCTTGTCCTGGACGGTGGAGGTGGCCGAGGTGACCTTGTCCTGGACGGTGGAGGTGGCGGTGTCTGCTGCTCCCATGATTTTCTCCTTAGCCCCGCTGACTGCGTCCTTCACGGTGTCTTTGACTTTGTCGGTCTGGCGCTGGACAACGTTGGCCGGGGTGACCTTGTCCGCGACCGCGTCGACGTTGGTGCCGAGGCGCGCACGGGTTTCTTCGATTTCCTGACGGATTGCATCCGGGTTATCGCTCATCGGTTTACCTCACCTGGTTTTAGGGTTGGGGGAATTTCAGAAAGTGTTTCGCCCGTCTGGGGCAGGCCCTGGATCTGTTTGAGTTCCTTGCGGCCGATCGAGGCCAGGACCGCGGCGATGATGCCCCAGATCACGGCGACGATCACAGCGGCCCAGCCCAGCGGCATCAGCGCGCCCAGGGCGAACATCAGCCCCAGGGACAGGAACACCAGGACGAAGTGCCCGGCCACGCCGGCGCCGGCGAGCATCCCGCCGCCCTTGCCTGCCTTCGTGGCGGACTGCTTCAGCTCGGCCTTGGCGAGGGCGACTTCCTGGCGCATCAGGGTGGACAGGTCCCGGGTGACATCACCGAGCAACTCACCCAGGGACGCGTTGTCCGCCTTCACATGCGCCTCACTCGGAGCAGGCTCCGGAATTTGGCTACTCACAGGTGGCGTCCTTCCCTCGTCTGGTAGGGGTCATCCTCGAACCGAAGGGGCGTGTCCTCTGCGGTGCCCGAGGGCAGGGAGGCTGTAGAGACCGGCGCTCCGGCACCTACAACGGGCTCGTCGTAGAGGTCTGTGCTGGTTCCTGCGGCGAACACAGTCTCCTGCCGGAGCGGCGCTGCCTGCGGAACCCCGACCGGCCGTTGGGCCGGGAGGGACTGCGCGGACCCGCTCTGCGAACCGGCAGCTCCGGCGGTGAGCCCACGGGTGAGGCGGCCTGCGAGGATGCCGGCGCCTGCGGCCAGCAGCAGGAAAGTGCCGGGCTTGTTGCGGGCGAAGGTCTGGACCTCGCTCAACAGCGAGGCCGCATCCTTGTTCTCAACCCAGGAAGCAATAGAGGAGGTACGGTCCGCGGCCTGGCGGATCAGGTCACTGGCAATGCCCGGCTGATCCGGGGCATCAGCCATGCTCTGCAGCTGGCTGGAAATGGTGCGGATCCCCTCGGCAGCCTTCTGCTGCTGGGTGCCGGCCTGGCTGGAAAGCCCGGACTTGGCCTGCGACAGCAGATCCTGCGCACTGGACTTCGCCTCGGAAGCGACGTTGGCCACTTCTTCCTTCGCGGTCTGCGCCACACCCTGCGCCGCCGATGCTGCCTGGCCGGCCACATTCGACGCCTCTTCCTTGGCGGCCTGCTTCTTGGAGCTGGTGCCGGAATCCTGAGTGCCTGTGGTGGCGAAGGTGTCTTCAGCGCCAACCTCTGATGCGCCGTACGGATCGGAAACAGCAGGGTTGGGGGTCTGGGGCCATTGGTTCTCTGTCATCATGCTCTCTTTCAGAAAGGCTCAGCTTGCGATCAAGAACCAGCGATGCTGGCTGTCGTTAGTAAGCAGGGTTACTACTTAGATACTAAGCACACTTTCCATTTGGTTTGCAAGGGGTGTGTTTTTGGGCCCGGCATATGGCCTTCCTGATGGAGGCGATAGTAAGCCTACTTGCGAACCGGATGCTAAGCATGCTTATTGTAGGTAGGTAGCGACGCATGAAGGGGTGATGGCACCCGCACTTCGCCACCTACAGGAAGGCCGCGGCCGATGACCAGCAATCTTGATCCGGATGCCCGGAACAGCTACCGCCTTATCACGCTGGCGGCGCGTCTGGTTCAGCGGCGTCAGGATGATGCTCTGGCGCCCCTAGGTTTGACCCGGGCGGCTGTCATAGCGCTGGAAGGGCTGGCCGCCGGGCCACTGAACCAGGAGCAGCTGGCAGAAGTGGTCCGGGTGCAGAGCCAAACCCTGGGCCGGGTGCTCACCCGGCTGGAGGCGTCCGGGCATATCAGCAGGAACCGCCATGCGGCGGACCGCAGGCAATTTAAGGTCGAACTCACCCAGGCCGGCAAGGCAGCACTTGAGGCGGCGCGACAGGCGGAGATTGATGCCTACCCGGATGATCCGGATATCTCCTGGGCGGTCCTGCAGGAGGAGCTGTCGAAATTTATCCGCGCGCTGCCGGCTGGCCGGGATCCGGAAGTGGTTCCCTTCGTTGCCCCCGAGCACAGGAACATGCGCCGCCCCCACGGCGGACGGGCCGCCGGCGTGCGCGGCCTGGACCAGCCGCGTCAGTGACAGCAACGAGGAGGGCGGAGCTGTTCGGCCCCGCCCTCCTCGCTCTTCTCTATTTGTTGTTCTCCTGGTTCCCAGTGGCATCGTTGTTGTCCAACAGCCCCCGCTGGGCAAGGTCTGCGGCAGCTGATGCTTCGGGCGGCAGCGGATCGGTAGCCGGCGGGACATCCCTGGGTGCGTAGTCGGCAAGACCGGCCGCAACGCGCTCCTGGTCCGCTGCTGCTTCGTATACGTCGTCGTCTATGTCTTCCGGCATCTTGCCGTGGCCCGTCCGGGTGGGGTTCGGCAGTGCGTCCTCTTGAGGGATGATGACACCACCGGGGACAGGGTCCTGGTTTTCATTAGAAGTTGCCATGATTCACCTTCCTCGCGCTTGCGTTATTTGCGTTCAGGATGACGGCACCGTTGGGCCGGTGGGCCACCGGAGCAGGGCGGCCACGTTCACGCCGTCCGGCAGGACGGGGCCGGGGACCAGCAGAATCCGGGCGTCGGTGAGCGCAGCGGCCCGGAGCAGGGCTGCCGGTGCGGGGACGCTGCCCAGGACATTGGCGTTCAGCGATTCTTCCTCGGCAGTGGCAATCCACGGCTCTGCGTCAAGTGCCAGCAAGGTCCGTTCCGAGAGGGCGGCGTCGTCCAGAATCAACACGTCCACCTGTGCCTGCTGCAGTGCGTGCACCACTGCGCCGATTCCGGTGGCGGACTCAGGATTCGCCTGGCCCTCCTGCATGGCCAGCCGCTCCATGATGTCCTGCTGTTCGGCGGCCCACTGTTCTGCCACCCGCTGGTTGACCTGGTCCTCGAGGAGGGTTTGGTCGGCACCCGCTGTATGCGTGTGCGAATCCACCATTGACACCAGGGCCTGGCTCGCCTTGAAAAGTTGCTCCTGCACCAGCCTGCGGGCGTGGATATCTCCTGCGAGGACTATCAGCCGGGCACCGCTGCTGCCCACCACCCGGTCGATCTCTTCAGCCACCTGGTCGGCATTGCGGCGCCAGACATCCTCGGTGTGGTGCTGGAAGCGGAGGTGGGCCCAGCCCCCGCCCTGGAACTTGCTGACGTGTTCGCTTTCGCCCTGCACCTCCTGGGTGCTGGCAGGAGCGCCGGCACCGGCGTAGTGCAGCCGGATCTCCCCGTGTTCGCGGCTCACTTCGGCCACTACATGGGGAAATTCCTCGGGCCGGTGCTTGATAAGGGGCTGCAGGGCCTGCGCAATGGCGTCGAGGTCCGCTTCGGTTGCACCCGCAGCTTCCAGCGCGGCCCTGGTGTTGCCGGGCCGGACGTCGGCCGCCTCGAGGGTGTCAACGGTGCCGGTTCCCGCGTCCACGTATGCAGTGCACCAGGGGCCTGCCATCCTGTACAGGTCCGCGTACTCCTTCATGCTGCCGGTCATCGTGCCGCCTCCCCTTTACGGGTGAAGCGCGGAGCTGCAGCGGGTTTAAGGATGTTGGGGTGCGGGTCAGCTTGTTCAGCCATGACGATCTCCTTCGCACGTGATTAGTATCACAGGCTTACTAGTTCGTCAATTCACCGTAGCACCAGGACGCGGCGGCTAAAAGGGGGTGTGGAGGGATCCGCGGTTAGGCTGCGCAGGCATCCTTCAGGGCCTGGACGGACTCCGCCGGCACCTGGTCCCCGGCCTCCGCAATCTGGCCCAGCGGCGTCGTAATTTCTGCCGGGACACCGGCCGTACGGGCAGCTGACACCAGGCCGCCGAGCACCCTCTTGTCCTCCACGCTGACAACACCGTCCTGGATCACCGCGCAAACCTGCCGGTTTACCTCGTCGGCGGCAGCCGTAGCCACCTTTGAGGCGGCGTCGCTGGCAGCATTGCCGGCGGCTTCCTCTACGGCACCGCAGCCGGCAAGCAGCAGCAAGAAGGGGACGGCGGACAGGGCGGCAAGGCGGCGGATCATGCCTCCAGCCTAGCAATCGCCATCGCCGGCGTTCCGCGTACTATGAGGTTCCTATGGAGCCATCGCCGTCTGCTTCCGGTCCACCGGCTTTCCCCGCCCAGTCCACGGGACTGAAGGTGCTGTCCGTGCGGGCCGTGGGCACGGCCGCGGTACTCGCCGAGCTTTCCGGACTTCCGGCGGTGCTGGCCCTGCAGGCATTACTGCTGAAGCAGCCGCTGCCAGGCCAGGTGGATGTCCTGGCAGCCGCCGAAACAGTGCTGGTGACGGCGGAATCTGCATGCATGGCCCGGGCTATGCCGGCGCTCCTGCTGGCCTTGGATCTGGCGGTGGAGGCCCGGGCGGAGGGCAGGCTGGTGGACATCGATACTGTGTACGACGGTGAAGACCTCGCCGAGGTGGGCACGCTGACCGGGCTGGGACCGGACGGGGTTGTTGCCGCGCACAGCGGACAGGTATGGACAGTGGCCTTTGGTGGTTTCGCTCCCGGTTTCGGGTACATGGTGGGCGAAAACCAGGTGCTTGAGGTCCCGCGGCAACCCTCGCCCCGGACGGCTGTCCCGGCGGGCTCGGTGGCGCTGGCCGGAATCTATTCCGCGGTGTATCCGCGGCAGTCACCCGGCGGCTGGCAGCTGATCGGCCGAACATCTGCCCGCATGTGGGACCTGGGCCGGGAACAGCCCGCGCTTGCCGCTCCGGGGGACCGGGTCCAGTTCCGGCCCGTCCGGGACCTGATTGAGGTGGCGGCTTGGGCTGCTGCCCCCACCGCTGCTGCCTGGGGCGGGGACGCTGCCGGGAAGGCCACGACCTCAGGGCTGCGGATTCTGTCACCGGGGCTGCAAAGCCTTGTCCAGGACCTCGGCCGCCCCGGGCGTGCCGGCTTGGGGGTTGGTGCTGCCGGCGCCCTGGACCGTTCCTCCTTGCGCCGCGCCAACCGCTTGGTGGGTAACCTGCCGTCGGCCGCGGTGGTGGAAACCGTGGCGGGGGGGTTGGCGGTGCAGGCTGTCGGCGACCTGATCATGGCTGTTACAGGAGCGCCCGGGCAAATCTCTGTCACTGGGCGCCGGGCCAATGAGAACTCCCAGGAAGAGAATTCGTACGTGCAAAGGAATATAACCGTCGCGGAACCTTTTGCGTTGCTTGACGGTGAAGAACTGGTGATCGGCCCACCGGAACGGGGATTCCGAAGCTACCTTGCCGTCCGTGGCGGCATCGAGGTGGAGCAAGTCCTTGGTAGCCGTTCCACCGACACATTGTCCGGCCTCGGTCCCGCGCCGCTGAGGGCGGGAGACGTCGTCCCTGCCGGCAACGCCACCGTGTCCCAGGCCGTCAGCAGTCCGGAGCTGCAACCCGATTTCCCGGGTCAGGGTGTGACCGTGCTCGATGTGGTGCCCGGGCCGCGGGAGGACTGGTTCGACGCCGCCGAGGTGGAATCGTTCTATAGCCAGGAGTGGGAGGTCACTCCGCGGTCCAACAGGGTGGGGATGCGGCTGGCGGGCAATGCGCTTCAACGGAGCCGGGAGGGAGAGCTGCCCAGCGAAGGTACCGTGTCCGGCGCCCTCCAGGTTCCGCCGGAGGGCATGCCGGTCCTGTTCCTTGCCGATCACCCTGTCAGCGGGGGATACCCCGTCATTGGCGTGGTGGTGGACCACCAGCTGGATCTCGCGGGGCAGGTCCCCATCGGTGCCCGCATCCGGTTCCGCCGGGTGGAAACCTGAGGCTGGGATGGCCCGACAACGGACGGAGGACCAGATGTCTGAGCAAGTGACGGCAGCGCCCGATACAGGGTTTGCCCCGGTCAACGGACTGCAGTTGTACTACGAGCTGCACGGGGCCGGCGGCACGCCGCTGCTGCTCCTGCACGGCGGGCTGTTCGACATCGAGCAGCAATTCGGTGCGTTGCTGCCGGGCTTATCCGAAGGCCGCAGGGTTATCGCCACGGACTTTCAGGGTCACGGCCGGACCAACGACATCGACCGTCCACTGAACACCCGCGACCTGGCCTCCGATGTCCTCGGACTCCTGGATTACCTGGACGTCCCGCAGGTGGACGTCTTCGGCTTCAGCGTCGGGGGAGCGGTGGCGCTGCACCTGGCGGTTAACCACCCGGAACGCGTCCGCAAACTTATCGCATCGTCCGTGTCCTTCCGGCCCGAGGGCGACAGGGGGGAAAACGCCGGAGAAGTGTCCTCGATGACGGTCGACATGATCGCCGGCACCCCGATGGAACAACGCTACCTGGCCGTTTCTCCCCATCCGGACCGCGAGCACCTGCAGGGGCTGTTGGACAAGCTCGGTGGCTACGATGCCGGCGCCAGCGGATGGAGTGACGACGAGATCCGCGGCATCACCGCTCCGACCCTGATCACGGTTGGTGATTGCGACATGGTTAAGCTCGAGCACGCTGTGCGGTTCCTGCAGCTGCGCGGGGGAGATGTGAACGGCGACTTTGAGGGCGTGCCGGCGTCCCAGCTGGCGGTTTTTCCCGGTACGACACATTTTTTCGGGCTCTCCAGGACGGCTTTGGTACTGGACGTAGTCACCACGTTCCTGGACGGGCCGCTGCCTGCGGGCTGGCAGGACCGGTAATTAACCAAAGGGTCCGACGGCGGGTGGACGCCCGCCGTCGGACCCTTTGTCAGCGGGCGCTAGCAGCCGGGACGCTGAGGATCGAATCGAGCAGGCCGTTGCGGAACTTGCCCTCGGGATCATGCCCGGCGGCGATCGTGCGGAAGTCGGCGAAGCGGGGGTACAGCGTCTCCCAGTCGTGGCCGTCGGGGGAGAAGAGCTTGCCCCAGTGCGGACGGGCGCCAAAGGGCTTGAGCAGGTTCTCGAGTTCCGGGAGGACAGCTTCCACCTCGGCCTGCAGGGGCTTCCAGGTGAAGTGCAGGGCAACGCTTTGCTGCTGGTAGAAGGGGCTCAACCAGAATTCGTCCGCGGCTCCGGTTCGGACTTCCGAGACAAACAGCAGCGGTGCGAGCCGGTCCGCAAGGGTGCGGACCGCATGCAGGGCTGCCGGCGCGTGCTTCAGCGGCAGGATGAATTCGCTCTGGAGTTCCTCGCCCTTGCTCGGGGTGAACTCGTGCCGGAAGTGCGGCAACCGGTCCAGCCACTGCCCCGGCTCATCAAGCTGGATGGTGCAGTTCTCGGCTGACATGTCAGGCAGCGGGTGCCTGGCCCGCCGGGCGGCAGTGGCGCCGTACAGTTCTTCCAACGCGGGCTGCGAGTCCAGCGCCTTGAGCCACACCTGGCTGATCGTGTCACCGGCGTAGTCCGTAAAAAGGCTCACGCTGTACGCGCTGGACATGAGTTCCGGGAAGTCCGCCAGCGCCCGGTTCCACGGCAGGTTCTCCAGGACCCGCTGGCGCATGCAAAAACTGGGTTGCACGGCCAATTCGAGCCCGGTAACAATTCCCAACGCGCCCAGTCCCACCACACTGGCCAGGAACTCGTCGCCGTCCCCGCGCGAAAGCGTGACCGATTCGCCCGAGGGCCGGACCAGATCCAGGGACTGCACCGCTTCGGCCAGCGACGGATTGTTTACTCCCGAGCCGTGGGTTCCCGTCTGCACGGCACCTGCCACGGAGATATGAGGCAGTGATGCCAGGTTGTGAATGGCGAACCCCGACTGCTCAAGGGTGCGGCACAGGGTGCCGTAGCTGACGCCTCCACTGACCTTCACGGTGTTGTTCCCGGGATTCAGCCTGATGTCACGGGGCAGGGCATCAAGCAGCACGTGCACGCCGTCAGTGTCGCCCACGCGGTTGAAGGAGTGGCGTGATCCCAAAGCCTTGACCCGGCCCGCCCGCTGCACAATACGTGCCAGCTCCGCCACAGACTCCGGCCGTTCAACGGCGGCGGAGGAGTATTCGAGGTTTCCTGCCCAGTTCTTCAACTAAATCAACTTCCGGTGGGGATGGGTGACGGCCTCCTCAACTGTCAGCGCTCACAACCGGCAAGTCAAGACGCTCGCCGCCGGCTGTGCGCAGGCCCGTGCAACACGTTTGACGGTTCCGTTGCGTCCGGTGCATGTCCATGGGCCTTCCCGGGTACGGACTCCCTAAGCCGCCGCTCACCGAAATTCATCGCCCGCCGCCGTTCGGCCGGGGGTTGAATCATGGCAGAGTGGAATGAAGTCGAGTTGAGGGAGGAACTCAGTGTCTGAACTGGGAAAAGCTACCGCCAGTGTCTCTGAGGGGGATGCAGTGGAGCCAGCGGAGGAGGCCGGCGGTGTGACTGAATTGGAGGCGGCCGAAGCTGCAGAGCTCATGGAGGCCCACGAGGCGCCGGAAATCACCTTCGATGAGAAGTTCTACCCTGCACGTCCCAAGGCGCTGCGGCCTGTGGCCCGCCGCCGGCAGTACTTTGCCAATGCGCCGTCGCTGGAACTCGACGGTCTCAACAAGACGTATGTGGAGTGGCTGCGGAACCAGGCCATGCTTGGCGACGCCAACGTCATGGCGCGGCAGCTGTCAGGGCAGGCGAGCATGTGGCAGCACTCCTTCGCGCACCCCAACCCCCGGTCCGCCGTCGAACGCGCCTCGGTCTGGTTCACAGCCTATCCGCTGTCCTTCATGACGACGCCGGGACAATCCTTCCTGGGGGCGCTCGGCGACCCGGAACTGTGGAAGACCTTCCGTGAGATCGGCATCCGCGCCATCCACACCGGGCCGGTGAAAAAGGCCGGCGGGCTGCAGGGGTGGGCAGAGACGCCCAGCGTAGACGGCCACTTCGACCGCATCAGCATGGCCATCGACCCGCTGTTCGGCTCGGAGGACGAGTTCCGCCGGATGTGCGAGGTGGCCGGCGAACATGACGGCACCATCATCGATGACATCGTTCCGGGACACACCGGCAAGGGCGCAGACTTCCGCCTCGCCGAGATGAACTACCGGGACTATCCCGGGATTTACCACATGATCGACATTCCCGAATCGGACTGGCACCTGCTGCCGGACGTTCCGCCCGGCGAGGACTCGGTGAACATCAGCCCTGACGCTGAGCAGGCCCTGCAGAAGGCCGGGTACATCATCGGGAAGCTGCAGCGTGTCATCTTCTACGAGCCCGGCGTGAAGGAAACCAACTGGAGCGCCACCCGGGCCATCGTGGATACCACCGGGCAGAAGCGCCGGTGGGTATACCTGCACTACTTCAAGGCGGGGCAGCCCTCCATCAACTGGCTGGATCCAACGTTCTCCGGCATGCGCCTGGTGGTGGGCGACGCGCTGCACTCGCTGCTGGACCTGGGCACCGGTGCGCTGCGGCTGGATGCCAACGGCTTCCTTGGCGTGGAGAAGAGCGCCGAGGAACAGCCCGGCTGGTCTGAAGGACACCCGCTCTCCGAGGCAGCCAACCAGCTCATCGGCAGCATGGTGCGCAAGGTGGGAGGGTTCACGTTCCAGGAGCTGAACCTCACCATCGACGACATCAAGGCGACCTCGGAAACCGGCCCGGATCTGTCCTACGACTTCATCACCCGGCCCGGTTACCACTACGCCCTGGTCACGCAGGACACCGAATTCCTGCGCCTGACCCTGAAGCTGGCGATGGAGATCGGCGTGGACCAGGCGTCTTTGGTGCACGCGCTGCAGAACCACGACGAACTGACCTACGAGCTGGTGCACTTTGCTACCCGGCACAAGGATGACGTCTTTGAGCTGGGTGGTTCCGAGTTGACCGGCACGGAGCTGACCGAACATGTCCAGGAGACGCTGCGGAACGCGCTCACGGGGGAGAACGGCCCGTACAACGCCGTGTTCACCACCAACGGCATCGCCTGCACAACCGTCAGCGTCATCACAGCGGCCCTGGGCATCAAGGACATTTCCGCGCTTACCGACGAGCAGATTGAGACGGTGCGGGAAGCCCACCTGCTCCTGGCCATGTATAACGCGCTCCAGCCTGGGGTCTTCGCGCTCTCCGGCTGGGACATGGTGGGCATGACTACGCTTGACCGGGCGCAGGTCGCAGAACTTACGGCCCAAGGCGATACTCGGTGGATCAACCGGGGTGCGCACGACCTGATGGGCACCAACGCCGAAGCCACCGTCTCGGCGTCGGGAATGCCGCGGGCCCGCAGCCTGTACGGCCCGCTTCCGGAGCAGCTTAAGGACGACCAGTCCTTCGCCCGGCGGCTCCAAAAGATCCTCAAAGTGCGTGAGGAGTGGGGGATTGCCACCAGCCTGCTCCTGGATGTTCCGGACGTTTCACACCGCGGTCTGCTGGTGATGGTGCACCGCCTGGCATCCGGGCAGATTCAGGTGACCGTCCTGAACTTCTCCGGCGAAAGCATCACCGGCAGCGTCCACTCCACCCACCTGGAGGCCGGCGCCCAGGTGCAGGACCTCTTCACCGAGGAGACGGTGGGCCAGGTGGATGACCTGCACAGTTTCTTCATCGAACTTGGTGCGTACCAGGGCACCGCCCTGTTGATCGAGGATCCGGTCAGCGCAGAGGACGAAGCTTAGGGTTTATGCGCCACCCGGGGTGGTTCCCGGGTGGCGCGCACCAGGCATCAGCATCAACCGAAGGCGTATGCGCCGCTAGGCAGCCTTAACGAGTGGGAGCTCGTCCCAGTGGGTGGTGTACCTGGGGGAGCGCATGCCCCTCTTCATGGCCCAATCTGGGCCGCCGCGGATTCCGGCGTGGCCCAGCCCGATGGAGCCCCGGCCGTACCGGCGGGTGATGTCCTCCAGTAGTGGCCCGATGTGCCTTTCCTCGTGCGGGTTCTCGAAGGGTTCGAGCGGTTTTTGGTTGCCGCTTGGCCGCAGGTCCGTGACCATGATTCCGGCGCGCGCGTACTTGGTGCCGTCGATGACGGCGGGCAGCAGTGCGTGGGCAGCCTTCGTGAGGATGACGGGATCGGCCGTCGGCATGGGAAGCGGAACGCACACCGAGGGAAAGGACGTACCCTGTGGATTGAACTGGGACGTTCCGGCGAACGCGGTGAGTATCTTCGCCTGCAGACCGTGTTTGGCAAGCCGGCCGCTGGCCATCTGGGCGTAGATGCTGAGCACCTGCCGCAGATCCTGGGCTTTGGTAATGGGAGTTGAGAACGAGCGGGAGAAAATCAGCTGGTCACGGCCCACCCGTGCTTCTTCCATGGGGATGCACGGTGTCCCCTGCAGTTCCAGCACTGTACGCATCATCACCACCGAGAAACGATCGCGGATCAGGACGGGATCGGCGCGCTTGAGGTCCAGGATGGAATGGATGCCCATGGTGTTCAGGCGCCTGGTGATCCGCGCCGCCACACCCCAGATCTCCACCACGGAGAGCCTCGCCATCAGTGCCTCCTGCTGCTCCGCGGGCACTGAATCCCAACGGCAGACGCCGCCGAACGCGGGGTTGTGCTTGGCCCACTGGTTAGCCAGCTTAGCCAGCGTTTTGGTGCGGGCGATGCCTACACAGACGGGGACACCGATATTCCGGGCAACGGCAGCCTTTACGGTCCGGCCAAGCTCCAGCAGGTATTCCGGGGTTCCTTTGACCCCCAGGAAGGCTTCGTCGATGCTGTAAACCTCCAGCCAGGCGGAGTACCGGCCCAGCAGTTCCATGACGCGTGCGCTGATGTCGCCATAGAGCTCGTAATTGCTGGACTTCGCAATCAGGCCCCATTCCTTCGCATGCGGGGCGAGCTTGAACCAGGGCTCGCCGGTCGCGATGCCGAGGGCCTTGGCTTCAGGGGAGCGGGTGACGGCGCAGCCGTCATTGTTGGAGAGTACGATCAGCGGTTTTCCCTCGAGGGAGGGATCAAAGGCGCGCTCGGCGCTGGCGTAAAAGCAGTTCACGTCCACGTGCGCAATCTCCGGCATCTGCCGCATGATGGCTGGCCTGGTCATTGATGCCCCTCAGACATGGTGCAGGCATCGGGTTGCGACGCCCCAGATGGTCAGCTCACTCAGCGCGGAAACCTTGATGTCCGGGTATTTAGGGTTCTCGGCCTGCAGCACCACGCCCGTTGCCGTGACGCGGAGCCGCTTGACCGTCAGTTCCCCGTCAAGGACGGCGATCACCACGCAGCCGTCTTTGGGCTCAAGGGCCCTGTTGACGATGAGTTCGTCGCCGTCGCTGATGCCTGCGCGCTCCATGGAGTCGCCGGTGACCCGGACCACGAAGGTGCTGGTGATGTCCTTGATCAGGTGCTCGTTCAGGTCTATCCGGCCGTCAAAGTAATCCTGGGCGGGCGAGGGATAGCCCGCCGCCACGGGCACCGGGGACACCCATGCCAGCTGCAAAGAAAGGCCCGCATCTATCACGCGGGGACCGACAATAACGCCCACAACACACCCTTATTCGAATATATGTTCGATGCTTCGAGTGTACAGCGGCGGGGCGACAATAACGACGGCGTCGTTACCGGGTCCGCTCCACCGCCGCCAGGATGGCACGGCCCAGTTCCGCCGGTTTTGTGAACTGGGGCCAATGTCCGGTGGGGAGGTCCACATACTCAACGTCCCGCATCCGGGCCAGTTCAGCAACGAAGGGGTGCCCCGCGTCGATCCATTCCTGCAGCATTGAGGAAGGAAACTCGCAGGCGATCACAGTGGCGGGAACGCCGTACCGGCGCTCGTCGCCCAGGTGCTGCTGGTCGCAGGCGACGCCTTTGGGCTGGGGGATGGCACGGGCACGGAAGGCGTCGCGCAGCCCGTCATCAAGGTCCACGAGGTCCGCCTCCTCGAAGCTGTCCCACGGCGGAAGTGGCACGTCGTCGCCGTCGGCAGGCAGTTCGTCGTTGATAACGCCCCCTTCGCCAAGCGGGCCGCTGTCCACGTAGATGGCGCGCGCCACCTTGTCCGGCCGCGCATCAAGGGCACCGTGGATGATGGCACCGCCGCCGGAATGCCCCACGAGGACAACCTTGCCCTCCAGGGCATCGATGGCGGACACCACGGCGTCGATATGGTCCTGCAACCCCACCCCGGCCCGGTTGGCTTCCACGGATTCGAGGCCGGGAAGGGTGAGCGGATGCGTCCGGTGGCCGGCAGCGTCCAGGATCGGCGTTACCTCCTCCCAGGATGAGGCGTCCAACCAGAAACCGGGTACCAGGATGATGTCCATGACGGAACCCTACTCCCCGGGCAGGACCAAGGTCCCGCCGCCGTTTCCCCCCTTCCGGGCGGGACTTGCGCAGGGGCTTCCCGGAGGGAGACATCCGCAGTAAAGTCCCCGCATAGCCCACTGAACCGGACATCCACCTCCACGTGAGAGAGAGCTTTCCATGAACCGGCCAGAAACCTCCGCCGAACCAGCGAAGCGCGAGACCTTTTCAACCCGGAGACTCTTTATCCTCTCTGCCATCGGATCAGCAGTGGGACTAGGCAACATTTGGCGGTTTCCGTATATTGCCTACGACAACGGCGGCGGCGCCTTCCTCATCCCGTACCTTGTGGCCTTGCTGACCGCAGGCATCCCGTTGCTGTTCCTCGACTATGCCGTGGGCCATAAGTTCCGCGGCTCAGCACCCCTTGCCTATCGCCGGCTCCACCGCGTTGCCGAGCCGCTGGGATGGTGGCAGGTTCTGGTGTGCTTTGTCATCGCGGCGTATTACGCGGTGATCATCGCGTGGTCCCTGATGTACACCTTTTTTTCCTTTACGGAGGCATGGGGCGACGACGCCGAGGGTTACTTTTTCGGAAGCTTCCTTCAGGTAGCCGACGCGCCGGGAGTCGGGTTCAGCTACGTGCCGTCCGTGTTCTTCCCGCTGCTGCTGATCTGGATGGCAGTCATCATCATCATGGTGGCCGGAATCCGTAAGGGCATCTCACGTGCGAACTCGATCCTGCTCCCGCTGTTGGTGGTGATGTTTGTACTGCTTGTGGTCCAATCACTGTTTCTCCCGGGCGCCGCACAAGGACTAAACGCATTCTTCACCCCGGACTGGTCTGCCCTGGCCGATCCGTCCGTCTGGGCTGCGGCGTACGGCCACATCTTCTTTTCACTTTCGGTGGGCTACGGCATCATGGTCACCTATTCCTCCTACCTGAAGCGCAGGACGGACCTTACGGGTTCGGGCATGGTGGTTGCCTTCGCAAATTCGGGATTCGAGATTCTGGCAGGCATCGGCGTGTTCGCCGCCCTGGGGTTCATGGCCCAGGCCGCCGGGGCGGGGGTCAACGACGTCGTGACCCAAGGCATCGGCCTGGCATTTGTCGCCTTTCCAACCATTGTTTCCCAGGCTCCTTTCGGCGCTGCCATGGGCGTGCTGTTCTTCGGATCTTTGGTGTTCGCGGGAGTTACGTCGCTCATTTCGGTGCTGGAGGTTATTGTCGCAGCGGTTCAGGACAAGCTCGGGTGGGGGCGGGTCAAAGCTTCAGTGGTTGTCAGCGGCCTCGTAGCTGCCGTTTCCCTGGCGCTTTTCCCCACCGCAACGGGCCTGTACCTCCTCGACACCTCCGATGCGTTCGTCAACAGCTTCGGCATCACACTCGGCGCGTTGGTGACCGTGGTGGTACTGGCATGGTTCCTGCGAAAGTTGCCGCTGCTGTCAGCCCACCTCAACACTGTATCAACCATCAAGATGCGCCGGACGTGGATGGGACTGGTGGCCGGTGTGGTGCCGCTCGCGTTGATCTACATGGTGTCAAACGAATTCATCAGCAAGATATCGGCCACCTATGAGGGTTATCCCGAGTGGTTCGTGGGCTTGTTCGGCTGGGGCATGGCCGGTGGACTGGTGGTCTTGGCGCTGGTCCTGACCTTCATTCCCTGGAGCCGGAGTTCGAAAGCGCACCACGACCCGGAGTACCAATCCATGGTGGCCGAGGAGAAGGAGGAGACGTCACGATGACTCCCATCGCCATCACAATGATGATCATCGCCATCCTCACGGTATGGGGCGGCCTGGCGCTGGCGCTGCTGAACCTGAAGCGGCACCCGGAAGACGAGGGCGCGCTGCCCGGGGAGCATGCCCCGGAGCTGTAACTGCCCGGCGGACGGCACCTTACCGGCCGGCTGTTCAGCGGCGTTTGCGTCCCGACCTGTCCTTCCGCTCGGCCGTCTCACGTTCCGCCCACCGTTGGGACTTGCCCGCCGTCACCACCTTTTGATGCCACTCCCGCTGATGGGCGCGCTGGGCGGCGGCGTCGCTGCGGCGGGCCAGGGCGGCCAGCTCGCGCTGCAGCTTCAGGTAGTTGTGCCAGCGGCGTTCATCCAGCCCGCCGTCGGCAAGGGCTTGCTGCACCGCGCAGCCGGGCTCGCTTTGGTGGGCGCAGTCCGCAAACCTGCACTGGCCCGCCAGTACTTCCACGTCGCCGAACATCTCGCCAATGCCGTCCTCGGCGTCGAACAATCCGAAGCCCCGCACCCCTGGAGTGTCCATCAGGACCCTTCCGTTCGGCAGCGGCACGAGTTCCCGCGCCGTGGTGGTGTGCTTCCCCTTGAAGTCGCCGGAGCGCACCTCACCGGTGTGTTGGACGTCGCGGCCCACCATGGCGTTGATGAGCGTGGATTTTCCGGCGCCGGAGGGGCCAAGCAGGACGATGGTGCCGCCTGCCGGAATGTGCGCCAGCACCGCGTCGATGCCGTCACCGTTCCCGGCCGACGTGGTGACCACGTCCACGCCCGCCGCCTGCAAAATGACTTTGCCGACGACGTCGTCCGCCACCTGGGCGAGGTCCGCCTTGGTGATGATGACCAGGGGAGTGGCACCTGAGTCCCACGCCGCGACGAGGGTGCGCTCCAGGCGGTTGTGCGTGAGCGGCCGGTCCACCGGCACCACCACCCCCACCATGTCCATGTTCGCGGCCAGGACCTGCGCCGCCGAGGAGTCCTCGAAAGCCCGCTTGCGGCTGAGCTCCGAACGGCGTGGAAGGACGCCCAGGATCTGGCGTTCACCGGCGCGGTTGGGTCCGATCCAGACCCAGTCACCCGTGACTGCCGTTTCCCCCGTCAACGGATAGGGCAGGTGCAGCAGGTCCGTGCCGGCCGCCACGAGCAGCAGGTTGCGGTCCACGCGGACCACCCGGCCCGCTTCAGTTGCGTCCGGGAGGGGATGGTTTTGAAAGTGCCGGGCGACGGCGGGGGTGTAGCCGTAGAGGAGCGGGCCGTTGACTGGGGTGCAGGTGCTGTCCAGGGCGGTGCCTGAAGATATGTTCACTGTGGTACCTCGGGGAAAGCCCCTGCCCACTGCCGGTCCAGGCCTGGGTGTTGCGCGCTCCGCCGAGGTCAGGCGGGGCCGGTGCGGTACAGGGGAAGCGTTTGGATGATGGTCGCGGAGCGCAATGGGCGCACGGCTGTGACAGTCATCAAAAACACCTCCCTTCCCGCATGGCGCCGGTTCAGGTCCGAGGTTTGCGGCCCCATGGCTTCCGGCTCTGTCCGGCACCTCCCGTTTCGGGGTGCGGATCCGGTCCTACTGTAATTGCAGGCGGCGGCTTCCACCAGAGCTTTGGGACATTCCGCTGGCACCGGGAACTCTGGAAACCAGTGCCCGGCCGCCTGCGGCCCGGCGTCCCGGTTGGTCAGCGCTGCAGCTCCAGCGCCCGCTTTTCCCGCGCGGAGATCTTCGAAACATAGCCGCAGTTTGTGCACGTGATCTGGTAGGACCGCGACGTGGTGAACACCGGAATAAAGAACAGCGTGAACTTGGTGGCACGCTCCTCAAGGTGGTGGTGCACGAACGAGCGGCAGTACTGGCAGGTGGCCGCCTTGCCGGGGAGGGCCTTAAGCATTGTCTTGAAACCAAAAAGAAGGAGCATGTGGTGTGCCTTTCGGGGTTGTCCTGCGGGCTGTCTGGCAACTGTAGGCCCTGCACATGCCGATGCCGTTACCCTGACAGGCACCCTGACCGGTGCAATACTGGGGATCGGCATGACTTCGGCATCGGGGGGACGACGGTTACATGGTTCTGGATACCGCGACTCTAAGAATCGCGTTTGGCCTGATGGCCTTGGTTCTGGTCCTCCTTTTCTACTTTTCCGCCTACCGGATCACACGCTCGCCGTACAGCGGATGGTGGTGCCTGGCGCTGATATTCTTCCTCGCCGGCTCCGCGTGCTTCCTGCTGGACCGTACCCCGCATCAGGTATGGGCAAACCCGCTGGGCAACGTGCTGCTCGTTCACGGCGGCGTTGCGGTCTGGGCAGGTGCACGTTCCTTGCGGACCATACCGCCGCCGAAGTGGGCCTTCACAGGCATACCGCTGGTCACCCTGGTCGCCTCGGCCCTGGACAGCCCGGCCACCAACACGTGGTCCGGCGGGCCGGTGTTCCTGGGAGCCATGACCCTGACCATCGGCTTGGCCTCCCACGAGCTCTGGCGGCTGGAGCCGGGTTATTCGCGCGTGCGGATTCCGATGGCCGTGGCTGCCGGCGGCATGTCGGTCTTCTACTTCCTGCGCTGGGTTGCCTTCCTGCTGGAGGGCCAGGACGGACCCACGTTCGTCACCGTTTTCGGGTCTGCCGTCACCACTATGGTGACAATGGTGCTCTTGGTAGTGGTCTCATTCAGCATGGCCGCGCTCAGCAGCGAACAGCAGACCAGGGCCCTCCGGGTGGTGGCTTCCCGGGACGACCTCACCGGTCTGCTCAACCGCAAGGCGTTCCTTGAACTGGCGGCGGAGCAGTTGGCGGACCGGGCCATCACCCGTGGCTCCGGCGCCCTGATCCTGGCCGACCTGGACCACTTCAAATCCGTGAATGATACCTACGGCCACGCAGCAGGGGACCGCGCCCTGCAGGCCTTCGCCGAGGCCTGCACCGGTACCGTCCGCTCCACCGATTTAGTAGGACGGTACGGCGGGGAGGAATTTGTCCTGCTTTTGCCCGGTACCAGTGTTGAGCGGGCAGAGATGATCGCTGAAGAAATCAGCAGGCGGCTGGCGGCAGCGCCGGCGGGGGAGGCAATGGAAATGCCGACAGTCAGTTACGGGATCTCCACGTACGACACCGGCACAACCGATGTGGACAGCCTCATCGCCGCGGCGGACGCTGCTTTGTACACAGCGAAGTCGTTGGGCCGGAACCGTGTGGCCCGCAGCGACCGGATGCTTTAGCACTGCCGGCCGGCTGCAGGGTTTCAGCTGCCGGCGGTGAGCTTTCCGGCCAGCCGTTCCCGCATCTGGACGCTGGCCGAGTTCAGGCCCAGCAGCTCCACCTCGCGGCCGTGCCGGCGGTACTTCTCCGTCACGGCGTCCAGCACGGCGATGGTGGAGGCGTCCCACAGGTGCGAGGCGTGCAGGTCCACCACCACGCGGCTGATCCCGGGCTCGGCGTCCAGGGCGTACTCGAACTGCATGTACAGATCGTTGGACGAGGCAAAAAACAGCTCGCCGTCCACGGTGTACGTGGCAACGTTTTTACCATTGACCTCGAGGACCGTCCTCTCAACGGTGACGAAGTGGGCCACCCGCCGGGCAAACATGGCCATCGCCGCCAGTACTCCGACGCCGACGCCGATGGCCAGGTTGTGCGTCGCCACCACTACGCCCACCGTGATCAGCATGACGGCGGTTTCAGACTTGGGCATCCGCCGCAGCGTCCGGGGGGCAATGGAGTGCCATTCGAAGGTGATGGCGGAGACGAAAATCATGACGGCGACGAGCGCTGCCATGGGGATGAGGCCAACCACGTCACCGAGCACCACCACGAGGAGCAGCAGGAAGACGCCGGCCAGGAAGGTGGAGACGCGGCTGCGCGCCCCGGATCCCTTGACGTTGATCATGGTCTGGCCGATCACCGCGCAGCCACCCATGCCGCCGAGAAAGCCGGTGACGATGTTGGCAACGCCCTGCCCCCATGATTCCCGGGTTTTATTGGAACGGGTGTCAGTGATGTCGTCCACCAGCTTGGCGGTCATCAGGGATTCGAGCAGGCCCACCAGCGCCATGGAGAGCGAAAACGGGGCCAGGACCTCAAAGGTCTCCCAGGTCAGGGGAACATTGGGAAGGAAGAAGTTCGGCAGGCTCTCCGGCAACTGGCCCTTGTCATTGACGGTGGGCACGTCCAGTCCTGCCAGGACGGCAACCACGGTGAGGACCACGATGGCAACCAGAGGCGAGGGCACCGCCGTCGTAATCCTCGGCAGTCCCACCACTATCACCAGACCGGCAACCACGAGGGGGTAGACCAGCCAGGGAACGCCGATCAGTTCCGGGAGCTGGGCCATAAAAACCAGGATGGCCAGGGCGTTGACGAAGCCCACCATGACGGACCGCGGGATGAACCGCATCAGGCGGGTGACACCGGCCAGGGCCAGGAGGATCTGGAAGACGCCGGCAAGGATGACGGCCGCAATCAGGTGGTCCAGCCCGTGGCTGCGCATCAGGGGAGCAATGACCAGCGCAACGGCCCCCGTGGCGGCGGAGATCATGGCGGGCCGGCCGCCCACGAAGGAGATGGTCACCGCCATGGTGAACGAGGCAAAGAGGCCAATCCGCGGATCCACGCCCGCTATGACGGAGAAGGCGATGGCCTCGGGAATGAGGGCCAGTGCCACCACCAGCCCGGCCAGGGCTTCCGTCTTCAGCCTGCGTGGGGAACGCAGGGTGGCCCGCACGGACTGCAGTTGCAGGGGTGACGGCGCCTTGTTTTCGGCGGTGGAAACAGCCATGGTCCGGCTCCAATCGGGCGTCGAAGGGGCGGCAGCAGGAAGGTGCGCGCCTTCGCAGGAAAGTGCGTGGTCAGGAAGAAGGGCGCTTCCTTGCGCCGGAGTAAAAGGCCGGCCGGGTGCGGGCGAACTGCCGCGGGCGGATTCTCCAACATTACCCGCAGCCCCACGTGAATCCACACCGGCGCCTGTTGCGAAACCGTGCCTTCCGGTGGTCCGTCATCCGGGAGTGGCAGGAAGGCCTGCTGGTAAAATAGCCGGGTTGCAGGGCGGCTTTTCGCTGGTGCAACCAGCGCCGTAACGAAGTAGGGGACCAACAATCATGACGGCAGGCGGTGCACACCTTGGAACGTCGGAAAGCCGGCTTGGCCGGCAGGTAGCCGCTGCCGCCGAACCCGCAAAACGCCGCGCCTATGTAGCAATCGTTGAGGGGTTCGTCGGTGCCCTCATGATGTTCGTCGGCTCCATCGGCACCGGCTGGATCGCCAATGGCTCGCCCATGATCCGCCAGCCAGTGGTCATCGCCCTCCGCACCGAAGGCTGGGGTGTTGCCATTTCCACGGTGCTGCTGACAGTGGGCGCCATGGTGCTGATGCGTTCATGGCTGCGCTTGGGGCAGCGGCTGGCTGATTGGGGAAAATCCTCACTTCGGTCCGTTGTCATCGCGATCTCCGCCTGGTCCCTGCCGCTGCTTTTCTGCGTGCCGGTCTTTTCCCGCGACGTCTATGCGTACACCGGCCAGGGCCGTCTGGTCCAGGAGGGCCAGAACCCCTACGAGGTGGGCATCTCCACCCTCAGCAACTGGTTCTCCCTGGGCGCAGACCCTGCCTGGGCGGAGAACAGGACCCCGTACGGCCCATACTTTCTGTGGCTGGCGCGGGCAGTGGTAGGCGTAACCGGGGCCCAGCCCGACATCTCCGTGCTGCTCTTCCGCCTCCTGGCCGGGGCCGGGGTGCTGCTCTGCGTCATCTACGTGCCAAAACTGGCCGAGCTGCACGGCATCAACGGAGCACGGGCGCTTTGGGTCTCCGTGGCCAACCCCCTGTTCCTGATCAGCTTCATCGCCAGCGCCCACAATGACGCCCTCATGGTGGGGCTCGCCGTCGCCGGCGTCTATTTCGCCGCTACCCGCCGTTACATCCTCGGGATCCTCCTGGTCACCGCGTCCATCGGCATCAAACCCATCACCGTGCTCCTGCTGCCGTTCATCGGTGTCATGTGGGCGGGCCCCTCGGCGTCCTGGCCACGCAGGTTCCTGATCTGGGGTGCGACGGCGGGCATCAGTTTCGCCACGCTGGCCCTCAGCGGCATCCCGTACAACCTCCGCATCGGCTGGACCTGGGCCATCATGGACCCCACGCCCGGTTACACAGGCTATTCGCCGTCCGGCTTCCTGGGCCAGCAGGTGGAGATGCTTGCCAACGCGCTGGGACTCCCGGGCGGGACGCTCGCCACCTGGCTTCGGGCCGGCATGAAATATGCCGCCATCGGACTGGTCCTGCTGCTGATGTTCCGCGGCGATTACTCCCGCGCGGTGCGCCGGATGGCGCTGGCGTTCACCGCCGTCGTGATGCTCTCGCCCATCATCCAGCCCTGGTACATCCTGTGGTTCCTGCCGTTCCTGGCCGTCACCGGCATCCGGGACGACTGGCAGATCCGGTCACTGTACGTGGGCGTGACGTTCTTTGTGGTGTTCGGGGCGCAGGATCAGCTCTCGGTATGGTCCTTTGTGGAGCTGCCCATCGATGCGTCCTCCCTGGCGTTCGTGACCGCACTGGCGTTTACGTTCTACCTTTTATTCCTCGATGTGCATACACGGAAGCTGCTCTTTGAAGGCAAGCCTGTGGACCTGGCTAAGCAGGGTTGGAACTGGGTGCTCGCCCGGCGGAAAGCCCGCCGCCTTCGCGCGGAAGAACCCGGCCGCCAGCAGCTGGGCAGCCGCTGAGGCAGTTGTCGGACTAGGCGCCGGCCGGTACCGCAGCAGGGGCTTTCCGGCCCAGTTCTGCCGTCCGCTTCACGGACCACCAGAGCAGCACCACCAGGAGCACATTGCGGGTGGTGAGGATCGCCGCCATTACCGGATGGGCATGGATCAGCGGCGTGTAGAACAGCGGATAGATCACGAACGTGGTGATGGCGATCCCCATCAGCAGTGCTGCCGGGACCTTCCACCGGTTCCAGTCGTGCGTGAGGCCGGCGATGATCACCGGGGCCAGCCAGATGATGAACTGCGGCGAACCCACCTTGTTGAACACGATAAAGGCGGTGGTCATCATCAGGGCACCCTCGAGGAATAGTTCCTCCCGCTCCGCGCCGCGGTTCAGCGCGCGCACCAGCAGGGCTGCAGCGCCCACCGCGGCCAGGATCAGCAGCGGCTGCATCAGGAACGCCGCCACGCTGGCTCCCGGACCGTACACCTCGGTGGAGTTGATGGCCGTGTTGTCCGCCATCTTGGAGCCCGCGATGTTGAAGACGCTCAGCCACACCCACGGCGTGGAGAAGGTTGCCTCGAGCTGCATGCCGCGCTCGCCCTGGTTGGTGAGGAAGTCCATGATGTGCGGCAGCCCGCCGGACAGCCACGTTCCCAGCGCGACAACCGCCGTCACGGCAACGCCGGACAGGACCACCTGGATGCGCTTCTGGCTGGCGATCACGATCGGGGCCAGCACGGCGGCCGGCCACACCTTGATCCAGGTGGCGATGCTGAGGAGGACCCCCGCCACCACCGGCCGCTGCGCCGCATACAGCAGCGCGATCAGCACGATGGGAGCGGTGATGCCTTCAACCCGGGCGAAACTGAGGTAGCCCATGAATACTGTGAAAAACAGCCACCACCAGGCAGGGGCGACGCCGCTGGCTTTCCGCGGACCCCGGGTGAGGAAGAGCAGGCCGACGGCGTTGAGGGCAGTGATGATCAGGAACCAGACCAGCAGGTACAGGCCTGGGCCGGCAATGTTCGCAAGGAAGATGGGAAGTTGGGCGAGCACGGGATAGACCCACGGACTGATTTTCCCCTCGAGGTCCTGGGGGTTGTAGCCGTCCATCGCCCATTGGCGGTACTGCTCGGTATCGCTGAAGGTATCGCCGTGCAGGAAGAAGGAGGCCATCCAGCCCAGGAAGTAGAGATGCACGACGGCGAAGCCCCACCACACGCTGGAAGGGCGCGCGAACCAATCCACCACCTTCGCCGGTAGGACTTTGGTGCGGATGCTGACCAGCCGGTCGAAGAAGCTCGTGGAAATCTTAGGACTCCTTCAGCGCGGGAGCGGGTGCGGCCGTCTTCCTGCCCAGCAGGTAGAGCCGGCGGACACTCCACAGGAACAGGACCACCAGGAGGACGTTGCGGATGGTCAGCACCAGCGCCATCCAGGGATTGTTGTGGCTGAGGGCGTCGTAGAACAGCGGATAGACGAAGTACGTGGCCACTGCGATCACGATCAGCATGGCGGCCGGGACCCGCCACTCACGCCAGCTGTGGGCCAGTCCGACGGCGACGGCCGGGGCCAGCCACACCATGAACTGTGGTGAGCCCACCTTGTTGAACACCACAAACGCGGTTGCCAGGGTCAGGGCGCCTGCCAGGAGCAGCTCGGTGCGGTCCACGCCGCCGCTGATTTTTCCGTTGTGCAGTGCCCAGAACGTCAGGCCGGCCACGAGCAGGGCAGCCAGGATCAGGAGGGGCTGCATCAGCACGGACATCACGGCCGTGCCGGGGCCGTCCACCTGCATCGAGTTGATCTCCGTGTTCATGTACATCCGGGAATCGCCGATGTTCAGGACGGACAGCCAAAGCCAGGGGGTGGTGAAGGTGGCTTCGAGCTGCATGCCGCGGTCGCCCTGCTGGGTGAGGAAGTTCAGGAGTTTCGGGAGGCTGCCCACCGCAGCGGCCAGCGCAACCACGCCCGCCGACGTCACGATTCCGGCGAGTACCACCAGCATCCGGTTTTTCACCACCGCGAACAGGGCCAGCATGACGGCGGCGGGCCAGACCTTCACCCAGGTGCCGATGGCCAGGAGGACGGAGGCGATGAACGGCCGGCCCACTCCGTACGCAAGGGCTACGAGGACCAGCGGGGCGGTGAGGCCGTCCACCCGCGCGAACCCGAGCCAGCCCATCAGGAAGGTGAAGACCAGCCACCACCAGGCGGCGGGGATGGCGGCGCGGTTGCGGCCCCGTTCGGTGAGCTTCAGGAGGGCCCAGGCGTTAAGCAGGGTGGTCATCAGGACCCACAGGAAGAAGAAGGGCGCGGGACCGGCTAGGCCGGCAAGCGCGATGGGGACCAGCGCGAGGATTGGGTAGACCCAGGGACTGACGCGGCCCGCGAGGATGGCTTCGTCGAAGCCGGCCACGGCCCACTCACGGTAAATGAACGTGTCGCTGAACGCGTCACCGCGCATTGAGAGCGAGGCGGCGAAGATGAGGAAGACCAGGTGCACCACGATGAACCCGGCCAGCAGTCCACGCCCGCTGTTCAGGCGGGTCCGGGCGGCGGCGGGAAGAATGACGTTGCGGATCCGGGTGAGATTGCCGAAAATAGCGTCCGTGGAAATGGCGGGATCCTTGTCGGGTCGTGGCATACGAAGTGTCGTTGCGGTGTGGTGCGGGGTTATGCCGGGGCGGGCGTGCAAGCGCATTGCAGCGCCTGGAAACGGCTTTCGCTTGGGCTTAACTCTAAGTGTTGCGGATCAGGCCCCGTAATTATGGTCAGCTGCGGCGGCGGCCCTCCCCGCTGACCTGCGGCTACTTCCCAGTAGGTTTCTCAAGTTGCTGGCGGTTCAGTGTTGGGGGACCATGATCCAGGCACTAAGATGTCCGGCGGGCTTTCCAATCGGAAAATTAAGGCCGCCTACCCACCACCTGAACTGAAATTCTCGAGGCTTTACCATGACCGCTGCTAACTTTCCCTTGACGTTGACCGTCGCCGACCGCCACAGCATGGACAGCGCTATCGATGCCGCCGTCACCGCCGCAAAGGCCCATGCGCTCGCGGAAAAGCGCCACGGCATCCTGGTCACGCGGCACAGCATGGACAAGTTCACCGTGGATCTGAGTGAAACCGTGCCCTTCGGGCTGACACGCGAGCACCAGGCCTGGTAACGCACCTACCCCTGTTTCGGTTCAGCGCCGCTCACTGCCCGTGGCGGCGCTTCAGCCTTCGGTGTTGCCGGAGTCGTTTCCTGAAACCCTGCCGCTGCGCTGCTGCAGCCGGTCGATGTGCTTTGAAGCCTCCGCCTTGCTGAGGTCTGCCGGGAGCTCTTCTCCTGCTTCCCGGGCAAGGGTGTCAAGGTAGCTGCGCTGCGCTGCCGTCATGGGCTCGTCGCCCGTTACCCAGTCTTCGGGATCCCGGTTGAGGCCGGCATCCGGCTCAGGAGTGGGGCTGCCAAGTGTTTCCTGGTTGTTGTCCATGCCAGAAAGTCTAGGTGCAGGGACTGACAGGATGATGCCGCCGATCCAGGCATTCCTGAAGCGCCGCCTGGTTGGGAGGGGTTTCCGCCGGCCGGCACCTTCGGGGGAGTCGGGCCAGGTGCTCGCCGGTAAGGGTAGCCAGGCGGTTCAGGAGCTCGTCCTGGAACCGCTGGTCCGAAACGGCAGGGTGCGTCTTATGCCGCTGCTGGTGAAACCAGTAGCCACGGCTGCAAGGGCAGTGACGAAGAGCTTGCTGTCGGAGTAGGACACGCGCCCGTTGTTGCCCAGCTGGGGACGGCCGCCGTGAGGCATGCCGCTGCTGAGGTAGCTCATTCTGCGCCGCAGCCCGTCCCAGCCCGTCCGCTGAGCCCGTGATGAAGATCCGCGCCACTGCCGGCCCCGGAGCTACGCGGGCTGCCCATCCTGATGTGACTGCCTCACACTGGACGGCGTAGCACCCTGCAGAACCCAGCGGTTGCCATCCGGGTCCGCAAAGAAGGCAAACTCCACGCCTCCCAGATCCTGGACGTCACTGACCTCAGCGCCGCGCCGGAGGAGCTCAGCGCGCGCGACGCCCATATCTGGGACCACGAGCTGCAGGCCTTCCAGGCTTCCGGGCGCCATGGAGGTCATCCCCGTTCCGATGACGATTGAAGCGGCAGAGCCCGGCGGTGTCAGCTGCACGACCCTCATTCCCGGGATGTGCTCAACATCATGGTCAAGCACGAACCCGAGCCTCTCCGTGTAAAAGGACTTCGACCTGTCCACATCGGACACAGGTACCTGCACAACTTCAAGGCGCATCTCCATGCGCCCACAGTACCTTCATCTGGCCCGCCCGCAACGGCCGTGATCTGCTGCCGGGGAACGCCGCGGAACGGCCTGCACCGAAGTCATCCGCGCTGGCCTCGGCCGCCACCAGAAACTCTCACTGGTTTCCGTCAGAGCCGTGCTTGCGGGCAAGTATCCGAAAAATGATGCCCCCCGGGCCTTCCCGGTGCACTTCGGTAATGCTGAAGCCCGCGCCGGTCAGGTATGGCACAGGATCGCGGGTGATGTGGTCTGCGCTGAGGCGGACGCACAGTGGTTCAAGTGCGCGCATGACAGCCCGCGCCGCCGGGTGCGTGGAGCGCCCGTGTTCAGCCAGGACGAATACCCCGCCGGGCCGGAGGACGCGGTAGGCCTCGCGGCTGGCCGCCGCCGGGTCCGGGATGGTGCAGAACGTGAACGTGGAGACTACCGTGTCGGCGCTTTGGGTCGGCAGGTCCAAAGCCTGTGCGTCGCCGTAACGCAACTCGACGCTTTCGATCCGTTGTTCGGCTACCCGCCTGCGGGCGATGGCGAGCATCTCCTCGGAAAGTTCTATCCCGGTCACGTGTTCCACGTCCGGGCCGTACAGCGGCAGGTTGAGCCCCGAACCCACACCTATCTCCGTCACAGCCCCGCGTGCCATCGACACGGCCCAGTCGCGGGCGCCGACGGCGACATGGCGCTCAAAGAGGCCCATCCAGCGGTCATAGATGCCGGCGTTCTTATTGAACGCCTTTTTGATGTCTTCGTTGCTGGTTCCGCGCATGTCGACCTCCCGGAAAACCTGTTCGTTGATCGTAACCGTAGACAGACGGCAAAGTGCGGCCTATTGCTGAGGTGCTGCCCGCCGTAGGCTATGAGCACCATCACACCAAGGAGGCACCATGCGCACGGCAGGATCCACCACCGAAACCGAGCAGGTCCACCGTTTTTCCGAAAACCTCACGGCACATTTTGCCCGGGGTAAGGAATGGGCAACACCTGGCGTACAGGCCGCGCTGCAAAGAGCGGTGGCCGGACTGGATACCGGAAAAGAAACCGCCTCCCCACGGCTACAGGCGGTCCTGCGCCGGCTTGCCGACGAGGTTGCCGGTGGTGTGGAAACACTATCTCCACGGGTCCAGGAGCAATTGAAGCGTGTTGCACCGAAAGCCGCCGCGGCAGGGACCCTGGATCGGGTGGAAGCCCCGCGCCCGGCCCCACGGAAATGGTGGTGGGCAGGCGCGCTGCTGGGCATCCTTGCAGCAGGAGTTGCGGTTCGGCGCTCGTTGCAGGCGGCCGTCGAAGAGCCGGCGCCGTCGGTATCGGCACCGGAACGTGCCGGCGCCGATCCCGCAGCCGACGCAGCAGACCTTGCCGCAGGCCGGATATAGGCGCACGCAAAAGGCGTAACCCACAACCGGCTTGTTGCCCTGAGAAGCCATTCATGTCACCGTACCTCCGCTTACGGCAGCCTGCCCGGCCTTAGCAGGGTTGGCACGCCCGCCTGCGCGGGATCCAGTGCAACGGGACTGACCAGCACTGCCGGGCCGCGGTGAAGGATGCCGCCGGAGACTGCCCGGCAGCGGATTCCGCCCCTGCCCCGCATCGCGGCGTGGCCTCCCGGGGCGAGCACCTCGTTCATCCACGCACATGGGTGTGCGGGGCGCCCGCCGTGGAACTCCACCCGCGAGCCGCCGGATTCCAGCACGAAGTCCTGGCCCAGCAGCGGAGCCAGGTGTGCTCCCCGAAGGATGACATTCCGCCGGGTCGCCAACGGATCAAACGGTCCGGCACCCAGTTCCGCAGCCATCGCCTCTAAAGCCTCGACGGCGAACAGGGTCACCGCAGCGTCCATGTGGGCGGCTTTGCCGAAGAAGCGGTCGCCCGCAATGCCCTTGCCCGCCACCACTTCCGCCGTTTCGGCATCGGAAGTGGGCACATCAGCAGCACCGTCCCGTGCCCGGCCAAAGTAGGCGTGCGCCGGGGATACGAGCAGGTGCAGGATCTCGACGTCGTAGCGGTAGCTGTCGCTCATACCCCCACCGTAGGGCAGGCAGGCTCAGGCACTGACGTAGGCACCAAGGTGCTTGCCGGTGAGGGTTGAGGCGCCGGCCACAAGATCAGCCGGTGTGCCCTCGAAAACGATCCGCCCGCCGTCGTGCCCTGCTCCCGGACCCAGGTCGATGACCCAGTCGGCGTGCGCCATCACCGCCTGGTGGTGCTCGATGACGATCACTGACTTGCCCGAGTCCACCAGCCGGTCCAGCAGGCCCAGCAGGTTCTCCACGTCCGCCAGGTGCAGGCCGGTGGTGGGCTCATCGAGGACGTACACGTCGCCCTTCTCGGCCATCTGGGTGGCGAGCTTGAGGCGTTGGCGCTCGCCGCCCGAAAGCGTGGTCAGTGGCTGGCCCAGGCTCAGGTAGCCCAAACCCACGTCCTCAAGCCGGTCCAGGACAGTCCGGGCAGCCGGTGTCCTGGCATCGCCGTCGGCGAAGAAGGCGGCCGCCTCCGTGACGGACATTGCCAGCACGTCGGCGATGTTCTTGCCGCCAAGGGTGTATTCCAGCACTGACGCCTGGAAGCGGCGGCCCTCGCAGTCCTCGCACGGGGACTCCACGGTGGCCATCACGCCCAGTTCCGTGAAGATGACGCCGGCACCGTTGCAGGTGGGGCAGGCGCCCTCGGAGTTCGAGCTGAACAGCGCCGGCTTGACGCCGTTGGCCTTGGCGAATGCCTTGCGGATGGGCTCCAGCAGGCCGGTGTAGGTGGCGGGGTTGCTGCGGCGGGATCCACGGATGGCGCCCTGGTCGATCACCACCACACCGTCGCGCTGGGCCACCGAGCCGTGGATCAGGGAGCTCTTGCCCGAGCCGGCCACCCCGGTGACCACCGTGAGGACACCCAAGGGAATGTCGACGTCGACCCCCTGCAGGTTGTGCGTGGCCGCGCCCCGGACCTCCAGCGCGCCGGAGGCCTTCCTGACCGAGTCCTTCAGAGCTGCACGGTCGCCGAGGTGGCGTCCGGTGATGGTGTCACTGGCGCGAAGGCCTTCGACGCTGCCTTCGTAGCAGACCGTGCCACCCGCGCTGCCCGCCCCGGGACCGAGGTCAACGACGTGGTCGGCAATGGCGATGGTTTCCGGCTTGTGCTCCACCACGAGAACGGTGTTGCCCTTGTCCCGCAGCTGCAGCAGCAACTGGTTCATCCGCTCGATGTCGTGCGGGTGCAGCCCAATGGTCGGTTCGTCAAAGACGTAGGTGACGTCGGTGAGGGAGGACCCGAGGTGGCGGATCATCTTGGTGCGCTGGGCCTCGCCGCCGGAGAGGGTGCCGGCGGGCCGGTCGAGGCTGAGGTAGCCGAGGCCGATGTCCGAGAACGAGTCCAGCAGGTGCTGGAGGCCCTTGAGCAGGGGAGCAACGGACGGGTCCTTGAGGTCCCGTACCCACCCGGCGAGGTCGCTGATCTGCATCTGGCACAGCTCCGCGATGTTCTTGCCGTTGATCCGGGAGGACAGGGCCTGCCGGGTCAACCGGGTGCCTGCGCATTCGGGGCAGGTCTGGAAGGTCACAGCCCGCTCCACGAACCTGCGCACGTGCGGCTGCATCGCCTCGGGGTCCTTGGACAGCATGGATTTCTGGATTTTCGGGATGATCCCCTCGAAGGTCAGGTTGACGCCCTCCACCTTGATCTTGGTTGGCTCCGCGTACAGCATCGTGTCCAATTGCTTCGCGGTGAACTTCGAAATTGGCTTGTCCATGGGCAGCCCCATGCCCTCGAACAGCCGCCCGTACCAGCCGTCCATGGAGTAGCCCGGTACAAGCAGCGCACCCTCGCCAAGGGACTTGCCGTCGTCGTACAGCGCTGTCCGGTCGATGTCGCTGACGGCACCCATGCCCTCGCACCGCGGGCACATCCCGCCTAGGTAGACGGCCTGCTGGACAACGGCCTTCTCCACCCGCCCGCCCTTTTCCGTGGACATGACGCCGCTGGCCTTGCGGGTGGGAACGTTGAAGGAGTACGCCGTGGGCGGGCCGACGTAGGGCGAGCCCAGGCGGCTGAAGAGGATGCGGAGCATGGCGTTCGCGTCGGTGGCGGTGCCCACGGTGGAGCGCGGGTTGGCTCCCATGCGCTCCTGGTCCACGATGATCGCCGTCGTAAGCCCTTCCAGGAAGTCCACCTCGGGACGGGCCAGCGAGGGCATGAACCCCTGGACGAACGCGCTGTAGGTCTCGTTGATCATCCGCTGTGACTCTGCGGCGATGGTGGCGAACACCAGCGAGCTCTTGCCCGAGCCTGACACGCCCGTAAACACGGTGAGCCGGCGCTTCGGCAGCTCAACGCTGACGTCCTTGAGGTTGTTTTCCCGAGCACCCTGCACGCGGATGAGGTCGTGAGTGTCGGCAGGGTGCAGCCCGTTGGCCCGGGGGCCGGTGCTCGTGGCGGTGCTGGTGTCCGTGCTCATCGGGTCTCCATCTGTTGGGCTTCCTTGCCCGGGGGGACCACGCTCGCAGCCTCCCGGGCGTCGCTGGCTTACATCCTCCCAGTTCAGGGCTGCTGGTTAATCCGGACGGTGTTGCCTGCCGGGTCCCGGAAGGCGCAGTCGCGGATACCGTACGGCTGGTCCACCGGTTCCTGGACGACGTCGGCCCCCGACGATTCCACGTGGGCGAAGGCGGCGTCGACGTCCGGGGCGGAGAGGATGACGGTGGCGTAGGTGCCCTTGGCCATCATCTCGGCGATGACGCGGCGTTCGTCGTCGGTGATTCCGGGATCCACAGCCGGCGGGTACAGGACGATGGAGACGTCCGGCTGTCCCGCGGGACCTACGGTGATCCAGCGCATGGTGCCGCGGCCAACATCGTTGCGGACCTCGAAGCCAAGGGCGTCGCGGTAGAACGCCAGGGAGGCGTCAGGATCGGTGTGCGGGAGGAAACTTGAGCTGATGCTGATGTCCATGGCAGTCATGCTAGTTGCGGTTCCGGAACCGGTGCTTCTCGATTCCTGACCGGTCTTGTCACCTGTTTGGCCACACAGGCGGGAATGCCCGCCGTCGACACCGCTGCCTCCTGTTTGTAGGTGCTGGGCGGCATGCCCGCCAGCTCGGTGAAGCGGGTGCTGAACGTCCCCAGGGAGGAGCAGCCGACGGCGAAGCACACCTCCGTGACGGAAAGGTCGCCGCGGCGGAGCAGCGCCATGGCCCTTTCAATGCGCCGGGTCATGAGGTAGCTGTAGGGCGATTCCTGGTAGGCGAGCCGGAACCTGCGGCTGAGGTGCCCGGCGGACATGTGGACGCCCCGGGCCAGGGACTCGACGTCCAGCGGCTGCGCGTAGTCCCGGTCGATCCGGTCCTTGACCCGGCGAAGGTCCTTCAACTCGCGCAGGCGCGCATCGGAGACGGGGCTGGAGGTCACCTTTCCGATGGTGCTACTTGGCGGGGAAGCTGTCCAGAGGCGGGTATCCCGCCTCCGGAAGCATCGGTGGAAGCGTCCTTAGCTGATCGGCGCGCGGCCGAGCTCATCGAGGAGTTTCTGCATGGCCACGTAGGCCTTGTTGCGGTAGGCGATCAGCTCGGGCGTGCGGTCGGCCGGAACGTTGAGGAAGCCGGCGCCCGTCTTGGTGCCGAGCTTTCCGGCATCCACCAGGTCGCTGAGGATCTTCGGGGTGGCGAACCTTTCGGGGAAATCCTTTTGCAGGGACGTGTAGCAGAAGTTGTACACGTCCAGCCCGGCCATGTCCGCAATGGCGAACGGCCCGAAAAACGGCAGCCGGAAGCCAAAGGTGGTGCGGACCAGGGTGTCCACGTCGTCCGCCGTCACGATTCCCTGCTCAACAAGCTGCGCGGCTTCGTGGAAGAGCGCGTACTGCAGGCGGTTGAGCACGAACCCGGTGACGTCCTTCACCACGGCGGTTTGTTTGCCTGCCGCGTGGACCAGTTCGCGGACAGTGCCCACGGTGGCGGCCGATGTGCCGGCGTGGGGAATGATTTCCACGCCGGGGATGAACGGCGAGGGGTTGGAGAAGTGGACACCGAGGAACCGTTCAGGGTTGGAGACCGGCCCGGACAATTCTGCAATGGAGATGGTGGAGGTGTTGGAGCCGATGATGGCGCCCGGCCGGGCGGCGGCGCTGATGCGGGCCAGCGTCTGGTGCTTGATGGTGATGACCTCGGGAACGGCCTCCTCGATGAAGTCCGCGTCCGCCACAGCTTCCTCGATGTCCTTGGCGGCCCAGAGGTTCTGCTTCAGGATTTCCGTGGAGCCGGCGGGAAACAGGCCGTCGGCCACGAACTGGTCGGACTCCACGAGGAGGCGGTCATAGTTGCTTTCGGCTACCTCCGCGGACACGTCGGCGAGAGCCACGCGCGCTCCGCCCAGGGCGAGGACCTGGGCGATCCCGCCGCCCATGTAGCCGGAGCCGACGACGGCAATTTTCCTGCCGCCGTTGGCGTCAACAGGGTTGGAGGTGCTTGCTGGTCCGGTCATGATGAGGCTGCCTTCGTGTAGTCGGGCTCGTAGGAGCAGATGACGTCCACCTTCGCGGCGGACGCTGAGTTTTCGTCAAAGCGGTAGCCGAGCCAGTCGCCCACCAGTTTCTTGGCCAGTTCCAGGCCGATGACGCGCTGGCCCAAGGCGAGGACCTGCGCGTTGTTGCTCAGCACCGAGCGCTCCACGGAGTAGGCGTCGTGGGCTGTGACTGCACGGATGCCGGGGACCTTGTTGGCTGCGATGGCCACGCCCAGTCCCGTGCCGCAGATCAGCAGGGCCCGGTCGGCCTGGCCCTCGGCCACTTTGCGGGCGGCGTCGACGGCGACGTGCGGGTAGGCGGTAGTGTCGCCGGCACCAACACCGACATCCACAACGGATACAACGCGGCTGTCAGCTTCGAGCAGCGCCTTGAGCGCTTCCTTGTATTCGACGCCGGCCTCGTCGTTTCCGATGACGATGCGCCATCCTGCTCCGGTAACCGTGGTCATGACTGTGCTCCATTTCCGGCCACCAATGCAGCCACCCTGGGATAGGGCAGGGGCCCTGAGGAATCGAAGTAATCAGAAACCCGCGTCGCGATGAGGGCAAAGGACACCGCTCCGGGATCCGGGTGGCCCAGGCTCTTTTCGGCCAGCGGCCGAGCCCTCCCCTTCCGCGGGCGCAGGGATGCGGTGGCATCGGCTGCTTGGCGGGCGGCGGTCACGGCGGAGGCCATGGCCCCGGTCGCCGTTGCCCCGTCGTCCACTGCCGCCACGAAGGCGTCCCGGAAGGGAAGCAACGCATCCACCATTGTTTTGTCGCCCATATCAGCCTTGCCCAGGCTGGTGACGGCGTCCACGAAGGCGGTCACGGCGGCCGCCGCGTCCCCACCGTTGTATGCGTGTTTGTTGCCGAGCGCCCGCCCGGCTGCCTGCAGCGCGGATCCCCAGAGTGCCCCGGACGTTCCGCCTGCGCGTTCGCTCCAGGCTTCCCCGGCTGCGGCCAGCACCCGCTGCACGGAAGCGTCGGCAGCCGTGGCGTCCCGGGCGGCTGCCGCTGCCGCTTCCGCGCCGCGCCGCATGCCGATGCCGTGGTCGCCGTCGCCGGCTATGGCGTCCAGCCTGCCCAGTTCGGTTTCGTGATGGACGACGGCGCCCCGCACCTGGGCGAGGACCGCGGCTGCCAGCCGGCCCAGGTCAGCCGCTGCCGCCGTCGTTTCTTCCGCTTCAGCAGGCGGCGCGCCCTCGGGTTCTGCCGGATCCAGGGCCCGCCGTGCCCGGCGTTCAGGCCCGGCCATGCTGCCTTTGCGGTATCCGGGAGTATCCGCCGGGGCGCACCAGTAGCGTTCCAGTTCGGTGTCCAGCCACAGCAGCGTGAGGGACAGCCCGGACATGTCCAGGCTGGTGACCAGCTCACCGCATTCCGGTTCCACGATGGTCAGGCCAGCTGCGGTGAGGAGCTTCTCCACCTTGCCGAACAGCAGGAACAGTTCTTCATACTTCACCCTCCCCAGGCCGTTGAGGATTACCGCCACCCGGTCCCCGGCATCATCGGGCTTGTCCTTCAGCAGGCGGGAGACGAGCAGATCGGCGAGTTCGGACGCCGTGGGCAGAGGATGCTCGGAAATTCCCGGCTCGCCGTGGATGCCCAGGCCCAGGGACATCTGGCCGGCTGGGACGTGGAACAGCGGCTCGGCGGCGCCGGGAAGGGTGCAGCCGTCGAAGGCCACACCGAGGGTGCGGGTCCGGTAGTTGGCGAGGACAGCCAGCCGTTCGACGTCGTCCAGTTCCAGTCCCGCTTCGGCCGCTGCGCCGGCGACCTTGAAGACCGTCAGGTCGCCGGCAATCCCGCGGCGCTTATCGATTTCATCGAGGGGAGCGCTCGCGATGTCGTCCGTGGCCAGGACAGTGCGGGTCTGAATGCCTTCGGCGTTGAGCCGCTGCTGTGCCTCGCCGAAATGGATTACGTCCCCGGCGTAGTTGCCGTAGCTCAGCAGGACCCCGCCGCCGGCGCTCGCGGCCTTGGCCACCCGGTACACCTGCCCGGCGGACGGCGAGGTGAAGATGTTGCCGCAGACGGCACCGGCAGCCAGGCCCGGACCCACCAGGCCGGCGAAGGCGGGATAGTGGCCGGAGCCGCCACCCACCACCACCGCCACCTGGCCCGCAGGCAACTCGGTGGAGCGGACCACCCCGCCGTCCACCCGGGCAACGTGGGCGCGGTTGACGGCCACAAAGCCGTCCAGCGCCTCGTCCACGAAGTCGGCCGGGTTGTCGAAAATCTGGGTCATGGTTTCCTCAATGCATCCTTGCTGCTGGAAAAGTCGTGCCCTCAGCGGGCGCGCCCTGTTGCCTGACGCCGTTGGCGCCGTTACACCCTGGCGAGATCCGCCGTCGGCTGTTGCCGCCCCTGTGCAACCTGGCTCTCGCCGAGCGCGTAGCCCTCCCTCTTGGGAAGGACGTGCCGGCGAAGGTAATCCTGGTTGCCGGCTGCAACGCTCAGGCCGTCTCCGCCGTAGTGCTCGGTGCAGAGAATGCCCTGGAAGCCCACTGACAGGGCCACTTTGAACGCCTCCCGGTAATTGATGAGGCCGCTTTGCATCGGAGCCGGCATAGTGGCATACATATCCCGGGCCACGTCCTCGTCGCGGTAGTAGTTCTTCATGTGCCAGTAGTTGGAGAAGGGCAGGGTCCTGGCTACGAGCTCACGCCAGTCCTCGACTGGCCGGTGGAGCCGGATCAGGTTCCCGAGATCCGGGTTGAGTCCCACGTTCGACAGTCCGATGTCCTGGACCAGCCTCACCGAGGAGTCGGCGGTGCCGAGGTAGGTGTCCTCGTACATTTCGAGCGAGAGCAGGACCCCCACCTCTGCGGCATGCGTGCCGAGTTCACGCAGGCGGGCCACGGCGTTGCCCCACGTTTCCTTGTCAGCCGCCGGGTCCTTGTGGCCCTCGACAGTCCAGAACCACAGCTGTTTTTGCTGCTCGGGCGTGATGGCCTGGTGCAGGCCGACGGAGACGACCTCGCAGCCGAGCTCTGCAGCCGCGTCAATGGTGCGGTGGCTGTAGGCCAGGTTGGCTTCCCAGTTGGCTTCATCTATTACGCTGCGGCGAATGGCGGAGATGGCCGGAAGGCCAATTCCAACGTCCTCCGCGGTCTGCTTGAATTCGGCGAGGCGGTACTTGCTGAGGTCACCGGGACGGACCCAGCTGTCCGTCAGGTCCGCGTTCGCGAAACCGGCGTCCCTGACCTCGGTAAGTGCCTCGGCCCAGGCGGACGGATCGGCGTCATTGATGTGTGTTCCTTGGCCGGTGGTGCCCGGGAATGGCAGCATCGCCGCAGCGATGGGCCAATTGGCGGCTGTGTAGGCCATAGATGCTCCGATGTCTGAAGAGGGAAACGCCTTATGCAGCGGCGCCTAGGACGCGGCTTCCTGGGCCTGGAGCTCGTCCAGGTTGCCGGTCAGGACGGTCAGCTCCACGCTCTCCGGCCGCTCTGCTGTGCTGCTGATTGCCACCGCAGCGCCTGTGCGTGCCGATTCGAGGACTGATTCCATGACCTCAAGCGCGTGGTAGGCCAGAGTGCCGCCCGGGCGCGGCTCGGCGCCCGGAGCGGTGGAGGCAAGGTCGGCGATGCCGAAACCGCGGCCGGCGTCGACATAACCGGCCGACACGGGAAGGGTCTCCCAGTCGTCCGCACCCAGGGAGAACAGCTGGACCTCGCCGTCGAAGTGGTTGGGGTCCGGCACCACCAGTGACCCGCGTTCGCCGTGGATCTCGATGTTGGGGGACTTGGACTTGACGGCGTCGAAGCTCATGAAGAGGGTGGAGAGCGCGCCGGAGGAGTGGGTCAGGACGCCGGTGACGTGGGAATCGATGTCTACGGGGACCTTCTCGCCCTGCCGGGGTCCGGAGCCGATGGTGCGTTCGCTGCGGGTGTGGCTTGCGGCGCCGATGACCGAGACCACCGGGCCCAGCAGGGTAACGAGTGCGGTGACGTAGTAAGGGCCCATGTCCAGGAGCGGGCCCCCGCCGGGCTGGTAGTAGAAGTCCGGATTCGGGTGCCAGCGCTCGTGTCCGGGCGTCACCATGGTGGCGGAGGCGGAAATTGGTGCCCCGATCAGTCCGTCGTCAATGGCTTTGCGGGCGGTTTGAATGCCGGTGCCCAGGACAGTGTCGGGCGCGCAGCCGACGGCGACTCCTGCCTCCCGTGCTGCCTCCAGCACCTGGCGTGCCTCGGCAGTTGTGGCGGCAAGGGGCTTCTCGCCGTAGACGCTTTTGCCCGCGGCGATTGCCTTAAGCGCCACTTCGGCGTGTGCGGCCGGGATAGTGAGGTTCAGGACCAGTTCGACGTCGTCGGCGGTGAGGAGCTCTTCTACACTGACGGCGCGGACGCCCTCGTACTGCTCGGCGACGGCCTGGGCACGCGCCGGATCGAGGTCCGCCACGGCCACCAGTTCGATGTCATTGAGCTTGCGGAAATTGGTGAGGTACTGCGCAATGATGGCTCCGCAGCCAACGATGCCTACTTTCAACGGCTTGCCCACAGCAGGCCCCTTTCAATGATGGTGCGGACGCTCCCGTCCTGGAGGATTTCCACCCGGTGGCCGGGGGTCGCAACGAAGATGCGGCCTTTGCCCCACTGACGGGTCCAAATGGCGGGAGAGGTGACTTCGCGGTTCCACGGGTCCCACTCGCGGACCTTCTGGGTGGTGGTGGCCAGCACGTCGATGTAGTCGTCAGAAAGCACCCAGTACTGCTCGGTCACGAGGTCAAAGTCGGAGAGGCCCTTGGTGATGGGATGCCCGGCCGCGGCAGGCAGCATGTTCACCGTGTAAGGCACGTAGTTATCCGACTGTTCGCCGGTGCACTCGTCCGGGTGCTTGCCCGGGTGGCAGGCGAACTGGCCCCCGATCAGGTGCAGGTAGTCAGAGTTGTTCCGATAGGAATCGGCGATGCCCCCGTGCCAGCCCGCCAGGCCGGTACCGTTTTCAACTGCGGTGCGCAGCCCGGCGAATTCGTCCTTTTCAATGGTGGTCATGGTCATGCACTGCATGATCAGGTCCACCCCTGCCATGTATTCGGCGTCGGCGTACACCTTGGGGGACTCCTCCACGCGGACGTCGTAGCCGTTGTCCTTGAGGTAGGGGATGAAGAGTTCGGTGGCCTCGTACGGTTGGTGCCCGTCCCAGCCGCCGCGGACCACCAGGGCGTTCTTGCGTTCTGTCATGTGAGCTTTCCTTTTGTTTGGCTGCCGGCCGGTAGGGGCCGGAAAATCTGGGTCAGTGGTTGGCGAAGGCCGCATCGAAGGCGGCTGCGGGCGGGGCGATCCGGGCAAGTTCCTGCACCATCGCCAGAGCCTGCGGTGCGCCAATGAGGCGGTCCATTCCGGCGTCCTCCCACTCGATGCTGATGGGGCCGCTGTAGCCGATGGCGTTCAGGGTCCGGAAGATCCGGTTCCACTGCACGTCGCCGTGTCCTGCGGTGACGAAGTCCCAGCCGCGGCGGGGATCTGCCCAGGCAAGGTGGGAACCCAGGCGTCCGTTGCGGCCGTCAAGCTGCCGGACGGATTCCTTTACGTGGACGTGGAGGATGTGCTCCGCGAAGTCCTGCAGGAACATCACCGGGTCCAGGTCCTGCCAAATGAAGTGGGACGGGTCGAAGTTCAGGCCGAAACTCTTTCGGTGCCCGATGGCCTCCAGGGTGCGCTTGGCAGTCCAGTAGTCGTAGGCGATTTCGGATGGGTGGACCTCCAGGGCGAAACGGACGCCTTCCTGCTCAAAGACGTCCAGAATCGGGTTCCAGCGGTCGGCGAAGTCCTGGTAGCCGGCGTCGATCATTGACTCGGGGGCGGGCGGGAACATGGCGACCGCCTTCCAGATGGAAGAGCCGGTAAAACCTGTCACGGTCTTCACCCCGAGGCGGGCCGCAGCCCGCGCGGTGTCCTTCATCGATTCGGCGGCCCGGCGGCGCACTCCTTCTGCTTCACCGTCGCCCCAGATTTCCGCTGACAGGATGCCCTGGTGGCGTTCGTCGATGGGGTCATCGCACACAGCCTGCCCGGTGAGGTGGTTGGCGATCGCGAAGACCTGGAGGTGGTTCTTTTCCAGGATGTCCAGCCGGCCCTGGAGGTAGTTATCGTCCTCCGCGGCGCGGCGCGGGTCCAGGTGGTCGCCCCAGCAGGCGATCTCCAGCCCGTCGAAGCCCCACTCTCCGGCGAGCCGGGCCACCTCCTCAAAGGGAAGGTCAGCCCACTGGCCGGTAAAGAGGGTGATGGGTCGTGTCATTGGGGTTCCTTGTCCTGTCCGCATGTTCCTAGACCTTTTGCCATTGGCTGGAGTTCGAGGCACTGGACTCCACGGCGGCCAGTACCCGCTGGACCTGCAGTGCGTCCGCGAAGGATGGTTCGGGCTGGCGGCCTTCGCCGATCGCGGTCACGAGGTCCACTACCTGGTGCGTGAAGCCGTGCTCGTAGCCAAGGCCGTGGCCGGTTGGCCACCAGTTGCCGACGTAAGGGTGCTCCGGCTCGGTGACAAAGATCCGGCGGAAGCCGGCGTCGGGGGACTCGGCTGCGTCGTAGAAGGACAGGACGTTCATGTCTTCGAAGTCGAAGGCGAGGGAGCCTTTGGTGCCGTTGATTTCCAGGCGCATGGCGTTTTTCCGGCCCAGCGCGTAGCGGGTGGCCTCGAAGACTCCGACGGCGCCGCTGGAGGTACCGCCGCCGTCGAACTTTGCGCTGAAGATCGCCGCGTCGTCAACTGTGACCGTACCGCGGGGTGCGTCGCTGCTGAGGTCACCGTGTCCACCGAGGCCGATCATGTCACCGGCCAGCGGGCGTTCCGGGACAAAGGTTTCGAGCAGTGCGGAGACGCCGGTGATGCTCTGCCCGGTGACCCACTGGGCGGCGTCGATGCTGTGCGCCCCGATGTCGCCAAGGGAGCCGGACCCGGACTTGTCCTTGTCCAGCCGCCAGGTCATGGGGGCGTTCTCGTCGGAGAGCCAGTCCTGCAGATACTGTGCCCGGACGTGCCGGAGGTTGCCCAGCCTGCCCTGTTCCACGAACCGCTTGGCCAGGGCGAGGGCCGGAGTCCGGCGGTAACTGAAGCCGCACATCGAGAAGACGCCCTGCTTGGCGGCGGTATCCGCGGCGAGGGTCATCCGTTCCGCTTCCTCCACGGAGTTCGCGAGGGGTTTTTCGCACAGCACATGCTTTCCGGCCTCAAGGGCGGCGATCGCGATGTCGGCGTGGGTGTCGCCGGGGGTGCAAATGTCGATCAGGTCGATGTCGTCGCGCTCAATCAGCCGGCGCCAGTCGGTCTCTGTCGAATCCCAGCCAAATTTGGCTGCTGCGGCCTGCACGCCGTCGGCGTTCCGCCCGGCGACGGCGGTGAGCAGGGGTTGCAGCGGCAGGTCGAAGAACCGTGGTGCGGTGCGCCAGGCGTGGGAGTGGGCGGCGCCCATAAATGCGTAGCCGACCATGCCGACCCGCAGGGGTTTTGCGGTGGTCATGCGAGTTTCCTTTCGTGGAGATCCTGGCGTTACTTGCTGAAGCCCGCGGTGAGGCCGGCAAGCAACTGGCGTCGGCCGATGACGTAGAGCACGAGGATCGGCAGGGTGCTGAGCACCACCGAGGCGAGAACGGCAGGGATGTTGACGCTGTATTCGCCCTGGAAGGTCCACAGAGCCAGGGGCAGTACGCGCAGGCCGGGGCTCTGGGTGAGGACCAGCGGAAGCAGGAACCCGTTCCAGACGTGCAGGCCGTTATAGATGGCAACGGTCACGATCGCGGGGCGGGTCAGCGGCAAGGCAAGCCGCCACATTGTTTGCCACTCGCTGCAGCCGTCCAGCCGCATCGACTCAAACAACTCGTTTGGAACGTCCCGGATGAAGTTGGACAGGATCAGTACGGTCAGCGGGATGGCAAAGGCAATGGACGGCAGCATGAGCGCCAGCAGGCTGTCATACAGGTTGAGGCGGATGATCATCAGGTAGATCGGGATGATCGTCGCCTGGAGCGGGATCGCCAGCCCCATCAGGAACATGCCGTTGACCAGCTTGAGGAACCTGCCCTGGCCCCGGACAATGGCGAATGCGGCCATGAAGGAAACCAGTACCGTGGGGATGACAGCACCGAGGGTGACGATAGTGCTGTTCATGAAGTACTTCGTGAAGTCGGCCTCAAGGACCAGTTGATAGTTTTCCAGCGTGGGTGAGGTGGGAAGCGCCAGCGGATTCTGGCCGAAGTAGCCTTCCTGCGTCTTCAGGCTGGTAATGACCACGTAGTAGACCGGAATGATGATAACGGCGAGCCAGATCCAGCCGCCCAGGCCTGCGGGGATGTTCAGCCGCCTCATCCGGGAACCGAAGCCGCGCTTGGCGGGGGCGGGGTTGGCCGGGGAGCCGGCGGGAGTTTCCTCCGTGCTGCTTTTCAGGACGGTGCTCACCCTACATACCTTCCAATTGGCTGCCCTGCTTGTCCTTGCCTCCAAGGCGCTGGAGGAGCAAGGCAAGAGCAAGGCCGATGAGTACGAGAATGACGGCGATCACGCTTGCCGGACCCATCAGGTTGGCCCGGAACCCCCGCAGATACATGTCAAGGGCCAGGATCCGGGTGGAGTTTCCCGGACCGCCGCCGGTCAGGACGAAGATCAGGTCGAAGTACGTCAGCGATCCAACCACCATCAGGGTGGAGGACGTGATGATGGTGTACTTCAGCTGGGGGAGCGTGATGTGGAAGAACTGCTTGATGGTTCCTGCTCCGTCGATCTCTGCCGCTTCATAGAGCGATTTGGGGATCTGGCGAACGCCGCCCTGGTAAATGAGCGTATGGAACGGCACGAACTGCCAGGCAATGACGAAGATGACCAAACCGAGGGCCAGATGCGGTACACCGAGCCAGTCCTGGGCAAGGAAAGGCAGTCCCAGCCCGGTGGCCAGCCCGAAGTTGGGGTCCAGCAGGGCCTTGAAGGCGATGGCGACTGCTGCCGAGGAGAGCAGCAGAGGCAGGAAGTACAGCACCGCGAGGGCGGCCCGGTAGCGCTGGCTTCCCGCCGTGAAGACTCCGAGGAGGAGGCTGATCGGAGTCTGGACGAGCCAGGAGGCGATCATGATCAGGAAGGTCAGTCCCAGAGCGTTGTACAGGCCCGGGTCGGCGAGCACGGAGAACCAGTTGTCAGTGCCCGCTGCCCCGATGGCGCCGATGCCGTCCCAGCTGGAGAAGCTGAGGATGAGGACACCCGCCAGGGGCACAACAGCGAAGACGAGGAAGAAGACCAGAGCCGGCAGAGTCAGCCACGCGAGTGCGGCATTCCGCTGCCCGCTTTGCCCGCCTTCGACCTTGCCGCGGGCGGCAGTCTTGGGAGCGGTGGAGACGGCGTTACTCATTTTCCGAGGGTGGCATTCATGTTCTCGGCGAACTGCTGCGGCGTGATCGACTTCAGGAACAGCTGGTCGATGTTGTTCAACAGTGCTTCGGCGGCGGTGGGGCTCAGCGCCTGGTCCCAGGACTGCTGGAAGTTCGGGGCGTTCTTGGCCAGGTCGTAGACGAAGTTCAGGAAGTCCTTGTCAGGAGAGGCGTCGAGCTTGTCCTCGATGCCGTTGACGATGGGAACCGACCCGGAATTGATATAGGTGTCAATCACCGTTTCGGTCAGGATGCCGTCCTTGAAGAACTTCTTAGCGGTCTCCTTTTCCTGGTCCGTGGCTTTTGAGGAGATCGACATGTACTGGGCGGGGTTTCCCACGCCGTTCTTGGGGTCGCCCTTGCCGCCGGCAACGGTGGGGAACTGGATGAAGCCGAGTTTGCCGTCCTGGACGAAGTTCTGGCCGCCCTTCTTCATGGCGCCGTAAGTCCAGGAACCATGCAGCATCATGGCTGCCTTGCCCGTGAACAGGAGCGCCTGGTCCGCGTTGGAGTCCGCGGCAATGGAGGAGAAACCCTTGATGAAGCCCTCTGCGGAGACGAGCTCCTGGATCTTTGTGCCGGTCTCGATGACTGCCGGGTCCATCCACGCATTGGGTTTGCCTTCGAAGATGGCCGTGAACACCTCGGATCCGCCGATCCGGTCGAGCAGGTATTCCAGCCACATCATGGAGGTCCAGCGGGACTGTCCACCGAGGGCGAAGGGTGCCACGCCCATGTCGTTGAACGTCTTCACCAGCGACATAACGTCGTCCCAGGTCTTCGGCGGCTGGGCGCCTGCCTTCTCGAACAGTTCCTTGTTGTAAAACAGGACAATCGGGGCGACGTACTGGTTGGGCAGGGCATAGATCTTGTCATTGACCGTGGCTGCACCGAATACCGACGGGAAGAACTTGTCCTTCAGTTCCGGATTCTCTTCAAACCAGCTGGTCAGATCCTCCACCTGGTTTGCCTCTGCATACGTCTTCAAGGTGCCGCCGCCCCAGCCGTAGATGATGGTGGGTGCCTGGCCGGCGCCGATGGCGGTTTTGATCTTTGTTTTGTAGGCGTCGTTCTGGAAATACGTGACTGCGATCTTGTTGTCCGGGTTCGCCGAACCGAAGGCGTCGACAGCTTTCTGCATGGTGGTCTGGTTCGGTTCACCCGACAGGTACCACATGCTGGCGCCCCCGCCTCCGCTGGAGGTACCTGGTCCCGACGTCCCGCAGGCAGTGGCCGTCATGGCCGCGAAGGGGGTCAGGGCAGCAAGGGCGAGGAAAGAACGGCGGGAGGTCTGGGGCTGCTTCATTGCTTCTCCATCTGGAAATTTGCTTCTTTGCAAGTATCGGAGCCACTGCTCCGCTCCACGTTTCGAAATGTTTCGAACTTGTGGTTTAGATCACTTTCTAAACTAAAGCGGCTTAATCCTGTGCGGTCAAGAGGTACCTTGCACAATTTTTTGTCAACCTTCGCGCTTCAAAACCTTTCCTTGACGTTGGATGGGGGTGCCGACAGAATGAGATTTCCGAAACATTCGAAAGATTGCGATCGCCATGACAACGAAAACGCCTCCGCGGACCAAGCCCACGCTCGCCTCCGTGGCGCGGCAGGCCGGCGTCTCGGCTCCCACAGTGTCCAAAGTGGTGAACGGCCGTGAAGATGTTGCCCCGGAAACCCGGGCCCGGATCCTCGCAGTGCTGGAGCAGTCCGGATACCAGTCGCCCCAGCTGCGGCGCTCCGCTGCGGAGGCCGGGACTGTTGTCGAAGTGGTGATCGATGTACTCGATTCCGCCTACATGATCGAGGTCCTCAACGGAATACTTCAGTTCGCTGCCGCTGCCGACGTGGAGATCCTGGTCAGCGTCACTGGCCCTGGACCCTCCAGCCTTCCCAGCCCCGAGCGGCGCGCACAGCGCATGCTGGACGAGGGGCGGGCGGGGATGATCGTGGTGACTTCCGCGTTCAGCGAAGCACAGCTGCAGGCCTTCCGGCGCCGAAAAATCCCCGTCGTCGTCATCGATCCACTCAACCCGCCGTCCGCGGATGTGGTCAGCGTAGGGGCCACGAACTGGGCCGGCGGTAAGGCCGCCACCGAACACCTGCTGGACCTGGGGCACCGCCGGATCGCGTACATCGGCGGAATCGAGAACGCGGAGTGCAACCAGGCGCGGCTCCATGGGTACATGGCGGCCCTGATGGCCCGCGGCGTCGCGGTGGAACCCCGGTTCATCGTTTCAGGAGGCAGGTTCCGGCGGGAGAGCGGTATTGCCGGGTTCCAGGAGCTGCTCAAGCTCGACCCGCTTCCCACGGCGATTTTTGCCGGGAGCGACACCATCGCATTGGGAGTGCTCAGCGAAGCGGGCCGCCATGGCGTCAGGATTCCGGAGGACATCAGCCTGATCGGCTTTGACGGAACCAAGCAGGGCGCCGAATCCGTCCCCTCGCTCAGTTCCGTGGCCCAGCCCCTGGAGGAAATGGGGCGCGCGGCGCTGCGGTCAGTCCTGCGCCAGGCCGATGGCGAATTCCCCGATTCCCATCGGGTGGAACTTGCTACCCACCTCATTGTCCGCGACTCCACGGCTCCCCCCGCAGTCGCTGAAGAGAAATGAAGCCGCAGCGATGAAAATCACCAACCTGGACACCGTCGTCGTCGATTTCTACCGGACAAACCTCATTTTCGTCCGGCTCAGCACGGATGCCGGCATCACCGGCGTCGCTGAGGCAACCCTCGAAGGCCAGGAGCACGCGGTCCGCGGCGCCGTCGAAATCCTTGCCGGCGCTGTTCGCGGCAAGGATCCCACACGGATCGCCCGGAACATCTACGAACTTAACCGCGACGCCTACTGGCGGGGCGGGCCCGTGACCACGACCGCGCTCAGTGCCCTGGAAATGGCCATGTGGGACGTTTCGGCGCGGGCTCTCGGCGTCCCGGTCCACCGCATGCTCGGCGGCCAGGTCCGCGACAGAGTCCGCGCCTACGCAAATGGCTGGTTCTCGGGCGCCAATACACCCGAGGACTTCGCGGACGCCGCCGTCCGGACAGTCGCCCAGGGCTTCCGCGGGCTCAAATGGGACCCGTTTGAAGCAGCCGACCTCACACTTGAGCCGAGGGACCTGCGGCGCATGCTCGAGCCCGTCGCTGCCGTCCGCGAAGCAGTAGGCGACGATATCGAGCTGTTCATCGAAGGACACGGCCGCTTCGATGTCCCCACAGCCATCCGGGTGGCCCGTGAAATCGAGCAGTTCCAGCCCGTGTTCTTCGAAGAACCCTGCCCGCCGGACGGAATCGATGCCCTCATCGAGGTGCGCTCCAAATCGCCGGTACCGATCGCAGCGGGGGAGCGCTGGTTCGGGCGTAACACCTTCGTCCCGGTCCTGGCACGGAACGCCGTTGACTACATCCAGCCGGACGTCACGCACGCCGGCGGCCTGCTGGAACTGTCGTTCATCTCCACGCTCGCCGCGGCACACTACATCCCATTCGCCCCACACAACCCGAGCGGACCCCTCAGTACCGCGGCAACGCTCCAGCTCGGAGCGATGCTGCCCAACTTCCGGTACCTGGAAATCATGGCCTCGGACGTGCCGTGGCGGAGCGAGATCTCCAACGAGCGCCTCCAGTTGACCGAGGACGGCGACATCCTCATTCCCGACGGCGTGGGGCTGGGCATCGAACTCGACTACGACGCGATCGCCGAGCACCCCTACACGCCGCATCCGATGCGCATTTTTCACGACGCAGTGGCAGACATTCGACCGCCGGATGCCCGCTCCTACTTCAACCTGGACACGGTGCCCGCAATCTGAGCGAAGGGAGGTCCGGGGCCGCCTTGGCGCCCCCCCGGCGCTCCTTGGCCACAATCCGTGGAGGTTTCGACGGCAGCTCTGTGCAGGCTGGAAAGCAACCACTGAAGATGAGGACCAGGAATGACAAAAACCCCGTTACCGCAAATCCTTCCGGCCGACTCGGCAGGCGCGATCCTCGTCGGCCGGGTCTGGGATCCGGTCTCCCAAGGCCCAAGGGTGGTCTCTGTCCGGGATGGGATGGTGTCCGATCTGACCCCAGAGGTCCGGACTGTTGCTGGGCTTATGGACCACAAAGACCCCTTGGAATTGGTGCTGCACCGAACTGGCAATCCCGGCTGGGACCTTGCCGAACTGGTGGAAGCGTCACGCGCGGGGGACCGTAACCGGCCCCACCTGCTGTCCCCGATAGACCTTCAGGTGATTAAGGCCTGCGGTGTCACTTTTGTGGAGAGCATGATTGAGCGGGTGATCGAGGAGCGGTGCGCCGGTGATGTGTACCGGGCGGCGGAGGTCCGCGCAACGGTTGCCGGCGCTATGGGTGGCAGCCTGAACGCGTTGCGCCCGGGATCGGAACATGCCCGGCAAGTCAAGAGTGTCCTGTCAGCCCAGGGTATGTGGTCGCAGTACCTTGAGGTTGGGCTTGGCCCGGACCCTGAGGTGTTCACCAAAGCTCCGGTGCTCTCCTCCGTAGGCTTTGGTTCCGGAGTCGGGATCCCCGGCTTCTCCTCGTGGAACAACCCTGAGCCTGAACTTGTCCTGATCGCCGACTCTGCAGGACGGGTCCGGGGTGCCACGCTGGGAAACGACGTGAACCTTCGGGATGTCGAAGGCCGCAGCGCACTCCTGCTCGGCCTGGCGAAGGACAACAACGCATCCTGTGCCATTGGCCCGTTCATCCGGCTGTTCCACCAGGACTTCACCCTAGACGCCCTGCGGATCGAGGAGATCACCCTTACCGTGGAAGGGGCAGACGGCTACCGGCTGGAGGGTCGGAACAGCCTGGCCCGGATCAGCCGGCCCTTCGAGGAGCTCGTGGACGCCGCGTACGGCCGGCACCACCAGTATCCCGACGGCTTCGCTCTCTTCACAGGAACGCTGTTCGCTCCGACTCAGGACCGGCATGCCGAGGGGCTCGGCTTCACGCACCAGCCCGGGGACGTCGTCACCATCAGCAGCCCTCTGCTCGGCTCTCTCATCAACCGGACGGACAGGACCGAGGACATGGAGCCGTGGACCTTCGGGATCACAGCTTTGTTCAACTACCTGTCCCAGCTGGAGCGGGGGGCGCCGGCCTCGACCGGAAACTGGACGGATTCCCACGTCTCCCCGTAAGGGACCTGATCGTTCAGTTCCACGGTGAAGCGGCCGGCGCCGTGTTTCGTCACCAGGATGCCCTGGACAGGGTTTTCCTGGGCCAGGGCACGGAGCTGGTGGATGGAGGCATCGAGCTTCTCATCAGCCTCGGATGTCGTGGTGGCAAGGATGCTTAGGCGATGCGGCGTTCCCATGGGATTCCTTTCAGCGTAAAGGCAGGCGGCCGTGCCAAGGGGCACGGCCGCCTGCCTGTCCAATTACTTGTTCGGTGTCACCGTCACGCCGCAGTGCAGGCTGCGGGTGTGGTCAACAACGCGCGTTTCACCGCTCAGCGCGATACTGGCGTGCAGACGGATGTCTCCGCTTGATGCTCCGAAGCGAAGTTCAAGGTCGCCGGCCTCTACGATCCGGCGGCCATCGCGTCCTGTGAATGACGCGACGTCGGCGGGGACCGTGAAGGAAACCCGGGCCGAAGCGCCCGGCTCCAGCGGCACCCGGGCGTAACCCACCAGTTTCTGCACAGGGCGGACCACGGAGGCCACGGGGTCGTGCAGGTACAGCTGGACGAGTTCGACGCCGGCCCTGTCACCTGTGTTGGTGACAGAAATGCTTGCTTCGGCGACGCCGTCCACTGCCACGGTTGAGGGGCCCTCGAGCTCCAGCCCGGTCCATTCAAAGGTGGTGTAGCTCAGGCCGTGCCCGAAGGGGAAGGCCGCGGAAGGATCGATGTTGGAGACACCGCTGGCCTGCGCAAGCGGGGCTGCCAGGTACGTTGACGGCTGGGCGCCCGGCCGGGCGGGAATGCTCACCGGCAGCCGCCCGCTGGGGTTGACGCTGCCGCTGAGGATCCTGGCAACAGCCGGACCGCCTTCTTCACCGGGGAAGAACGCCTGCACGATCGCCGCAGCATCCTCGACGGCGGAGCCAACGGCGTACGGCCGGCCGGTGAGGAGCACCAGCACTACGGGCACACCCGTTTCGATCAGGCGGTCCAGTAGTTGCTGCTGGACGCCAGGGAGCACGAGGGACTCCACGTCGCAGCCCTCACCGCTGGTTCCCCGGCCGAACAGACCGGCGCGGTCGCCCAGAATGGCGATGACAACGTCGGCGCCGGTGGCGGCAGCAACGGCGTCGTCAAATCCCTCTGTGGACGTTCCGTCCACGGAGCAGCCCTCTGTTACCGTGATGGCGCTGTCCGGGAATTCGGCCCCGAGGGCCTGCGCCACGGTGGGCAGTTCGATGCCGACCGGGACGTCCGGATGCTGGCCGCCGACGTGTGCCGGGAACGAGTAGCAGCCAAGGAACGCCTGGGTGTTGTCCGCATTGGGTCCGATAACGGCGATGCGGCCCGGGTTGCCCAGCGGCAGGATCCCGTTGTTGCTGGCCAGGACGATCGACTGTTCGGCTATCCGGGCTGCAAGCTTCCGGTTGGCCTCGGTGTCCAGGGTGATGCTTCCTTCGAGCCCGGCAGGATTCTGCAGATCCGCCTCCTGCAGCGCAGGGGGAACGGGGGACCAGTCCTCATCGAGCAGGCCCAGCTCAATCTTCTGCACCAGCACCCGGTGCAGGGCCCGGTCAATGAGGCTGACGGGGACACGGCCGGCGTCAACCTCGGCGATGAGGTGCTCACCGAAGGCGTGCACGGTGGGAAGTTCGACGTCGACGCCCGCGGCCAGGGCGGCTGCTGCCGCTTCCCCAAACGTCCCGGCTATCCCGTGCAGGTTCTTCAGGAAGGCGACACCGAAGTAGTCCGCCACCACAGTGCCATCGAATCCCCAGGTGTCCCTCAGGAGATCGGTGAGCAGCGAGGAGTCAGCAGCGGTGGGGACCCCGTCAAGGTCCGTGTAGGCGTGCATCACGGAGCGGACGCCGGATTCACGGACGGCCATTTCGAAGGGTGGCAGCAGGACGTCTGCCATCTCACGGGCCCCTACGGAGACGGGGGCGAGGTTCCGGCCCGCCTTTGATGCCGAGTAGCCCACGAAGTGCTTGAGGGTGGCCACAACCCCACTGCTTTCCACACCCTGGATGTAGGCGGTGGCCAGCGTTCCGATCAGGTAGGGGTCTTCACCGATGGTTTCTTCCACCCTGCCCCAGCGCGCGTCGCGGACCACGTCCAGGACGGGGGCGAGGCCCTGGTGCACGCCAAGTGAACGCATGTCTGCGCCGATCGCGGCGCCCATGGTGCGGATGAGCCCGGCGTTGAAGGTGGCGCCCCAGGCCAGGGGCACCGGGTACGCGGTTGCCTGCCAGGTGGCAAAGCCGGCCAAGCACTCTTCATGGACCAGCGCCGGGATCCCGAAGCGGTTGGCGGCAGCAATGCGCTGCTGGGTCCGCTGAAGGGACAGCGCACCCAGTGCCGGATCCACCGGTGCAGTGCCAAAGGGCCGCGTCAGTTGGCCCAGGCCGCTGGGCAGGATCTCGTCCAGGTCAACGGGCGGGTTCATTTCATTCTGGTGCGGCGCCACTTCACCGCCTTCGCTGGAAGCGCCCACCCAGACTCCGTAGAGCTGGGCCGTCTTTTCCTTGAGCGTCATGGCGGCGATGAGGCTGTCCGCGCGCTCCTGCGGGCTGGCGGCGGTGTCGCGCCACGGCGCGCTGTGCGTTTTGGTTTCTGTCATGATTACTTTCCGCCAGCGCCCATGAGGCCCTGGACAAGCGCGCGGCGCGCGAAGAGGTAGGCGAGCAGTACCGGCACCATGGAAAGGGTTACGGCCGCCAGGAGTCCTGGGATGTTGATGCCGAACTGCGTCTGGAAGTTGAACAGGCCGAGGGTGACCACCCGGGTGGATTCGGACTGCGTCAGGATCAGCGGGAAAAGGAATCCGTTCCATGCCTGGAGTGCCGAGAACACCGCGATGGTGGACAATCCACCCTTGGACAGCGGCAGTACCAGGCGAAGGAAGGAACGGGCGGGGGTGGCCCCGTCCATGGCCATGGCCTCGTAAAGCTCGGGAGTGATGTCCCGCATGGTTCCGCTGAGGATGATGGTGCAGATCGGAAGGGCGAAGGCCGCCGTCGGAAGAATGACACCGAGCAGGTTGTCATAAAGGCCCACGGTGTTGATCAGGTAGAACACCGGAACGATCACAGCCTGGGCGGGGATCGCCAGGCCCAGCAGGAACATGCGGAAGATGACCGAGGCGGCACGGCTCTGGCTCCGGACGATTGCATAGCTCAGCGGGGGCACCAGAAGCAGGACCAGGCCAACGACGCCGACCGTAACGATGACGGTATTGAAGAAGTACCGGCCGAATCCACTGGAGATGGCATCAACGTAGTTCTGCAGCGTGAAGCTGGTAGGAAAGGACAGCGGTCCGTTGTCGCCAAACTCGGCACGGGTCTGGAAAGTCGCGGAGAGCATCACGTACAGCGGCACAGCAACGATGGCCAGCCAGATGAAGGCACCGATGCCGGCGAGGTAATTCGGACGCGTTTTCATTTAGAGCCCCTCCAGGGAACTGCGCATCTTGTCGTATCCGGAGACACGGACCACGGCGAAGGAAATCGCCGTGGAGATGATGACCAGTACGAGTGCGATGGCGCTGCCGGCACCGAAATCGAACCGGCGGAACGCTTCCTGGTACATGTGGAAAGCGGTGATGGTGGTACTGGTGCCCGGTCCGCCATTGGTCAGGATAAGGACTGTTTCGAAGGTGGTCAGGCCACCCACCACCATCAGGATCACGGACGTGATGATGCTGTTTTTCAGTTGGGGCAGGGTGATGCTGAAGAACTGCCTGACTGTGCCGGCGCCGTCGATGGACGCGGCCTGGTACAGCACCGGCGGGATCTGCTTGGCTGCGCCTTGGTAGATAAGTGTGTGGAACGGCGTGAACTGCCACATGCCCACGAAGATCAGCACTGCGATGGCACCCGTCTGGGTACCCAGGACGTTTCCGTCTCCGAACAGCCAGGACATCTGCCCCGGAATGCCGAAGTTAGGGTCAAGCAGGGCACGCCACAGGACTGAGATTGCAGCCGAGGACAACAGCAGCGGAACGAAGTAGATGGCGCTCAGGATGGCGCGGTTTCTCTGGTTGCCGGCCGCCCAGACGCCCAGCAAAATGCTCAGCGGAGTTTGGGTCACAATGCCAAGCACAATGAACACCAGGCTCAGCCAGAGGCTCTGGAGCATGACGGGGTCCTGGAAGAGGGCTTCCCAGTTCTTGAGCCCTACGAATTTGGGATCGCCGAGGCCCTTCCAGGTGGTGAAGGACAGCACCGCCACCGCGATAAGCGGTACCAGCGCGAAAAGTGCGAAGAAGATAGTGGCAGGAAGGGCCCAGACAAAGCCGGGGCGGCTCGAGGAAGAGCCGCCCCGTCGCGCCGGGCGGCCCTCTTCGGGGCCGCCCGCGCCTGTCGGGCGCCTGCGGTTTGCAAGCGTCGTGGTCATGATTTCCTAGAGGCTCTGCATTGCCTTGATAAAGCCGTCTTCGTCAATCTGTCCACTGAAGAACTGTGAGACGGCGGTGAGGATGGTGACTGTTGCTTCCGGCGGGTATGCCTGGTCCCACGAAAGCTGGAACGACGGGGCTTCCTTGACCAGGCTGAACTGGTACTTGGCGTATTCGGGATCCGCTGCCTTGTCGAGGAATTTCTCCGTGTTGGTGGTGGTGGGGAGGTTACCGATGGCAACCTGCTCCTGCACGAACTGATCGGAGTACATGAGCTTCAGGAAATCGCGGGCAGCTTCCGGGTAGCGCGTGTTCTTGTGGATCGAGTAGAAGTTGTTGGTGTTGCCCACCAGGTTGTTCTCGTCGCCCTTTCCACCTTCGATCTTCGGGAACTCGCTGTAACCGAGGACCTCCGCGGCGAACTTGGCGTCGTTGCTCTGCTGGGTGGAGTACTCCCATGACCCCATCAGTTCGAAGCCGGCCTTGCCGCTCGCCAGCAGTGCGGGGGACCCGCCGTCGGTGAACTTCACTGAGTCGAAGTTGGTGCCGAACGCTCCGGCATCAACGAGCTCCCGGAGCATGCCGAGGGCTTTGCGGCTTTCTTCCGATTCCCAGACGCTGGTGTCCCCTTCCAGTGCCTTCTGGAAAAGGCCTTCACCCGCCACACGGTCGTAGAGGTACTCGAACCACATCAGGGTGGGCCACCGGTCGCCGGCACCCAGGGCGATGGGGGTGATGCCCTTGTCCTTGAGGATCTTTACATCCTCCAGCAGCTCTTCCCAGGTGGCCGGGGGGTTGCTGATCCCGGCGTCCGCGAGGACTTTCGAGTTGTTGAAGAGCATGACCGGCTGCGTGCCGCGCATCGGCACGCCGTAGGACTTGCCTTCAATGACAGCGGTTTGGAACACGGACGGCAGGAAAGCGTCCTTCAGCTGTGCGTCCTCCTTGATGAAATCGTCAAGGGGGAGCACCAGGTCGGCATCAACGAAACTCTTGATGCTGCCGCCACCCCAGTTGAAGAAGATATCGGGTGCGGTTGGCGTGTCCATAATGGTCTGCAGCTTCGACTGGTACTCGGCGCCGGGGATTTTGTCGAGGACAACCTTCACCTCAGAGGTAGCGTTAAAGGCGTCGATCATTTTCTGTTCCACTACGTTGCCTGCATCGCCGTACATGGCGACGTGGATCTCGTTCTCGGGCCGGCTCGACGCGCCGGACCCTCCGGAGCAGCCGGCCATTGTCAGGCCCAGGGCAAGAGCCGCACTGCCTGCAAGGCTGCGTGCGACCCATCCATGCTTGTTCATCTTCGAACGCCTCTCGAAAGTTTCGATGCTTTCATCGAAAGTTATGTGATGCCTGCAAGTGTAAGTTGCGTTACATCCATGGCGCAAGGCGCGAAAGTTTCATGAGGCCAAAAGGGCCACACTCCCGCTATGCTGGTCCTCATGTCCAGCCCTGTATCTTCCGACGCGCGCGTTACCCTCGCCCAACTGGCCGAGGAGGCGGGTGTTTCGCTGTCCACAATTTCGAAGGTTCTCAACGGCCGAACGGACGTTTCTCGTAAAACACGTTCGAAAGTTGAGGAGCTCCTCGAGGAGCACGGCTATAAGCGTCGTAAAACGACTGCGTCAAAGTCCGCCCTGCTGGAGTTGGTCTTCCATGAGCTGGAAAGCGCCTGGGCGCTGGAAATCATCCGCGGCGTCGAAAACGTCGCAAAGGCGAACGGGATGAGCGTTATCCTCACTGAGAGCGGCACCAGGCATGCGCCTGGCGCGGACTGGATTGAAGGCGTGATGGCCCGCCGGCCGGCCGGGGTTGTCCTCGTCTTTTCGGATCTGCCGCAGGAGTACCGGCAGCAGCTGGATGCCCGCTCCATTCCGTTTGTGATCATCGACCCCGCTGGTGACCCTGCCCCGGACGTTCCTTCCGTTGGTTCGGCAAACTGGGCCGGGGGCATGATGGCCACACGGCACCTCATTGAACTTGGCCATACCCGCATTGCCGCCATTTCCGGCCCCGAGGACATGATGTGCTCCCTGGCCCGGATCGACGGCTACAACTCGGCCCTGAACACCGCAGGCATTCCCATTGACCGTACCCTCATCCGCTACGGTGACTTCCATGTCGACGGCGGCCGGCACCATGCCCGAGAGCTGTTGCAGATGGAACAGCGGCCCACCGCCATATTCGCCGGCAGTGACCTGCAGGCCCTCGGCGTGCTGGACGCGGCCCGCCAGTTGGGAATTTCCGTCCCGGCCCAGCTGTCCATCGTGGGCTACGACGACCTTCAGGTGGCGCGCTGGTCCAGCCCTGCGCTGACCACCGTGCACCAGCCCCTGATAGAAATGGCTGAAGAGGCGGCCCGGATGGTCCTGCGCCTCCGCGAAGGCGAGCGGCCCAACAACCTGCGCCTGGACCTTGCAACATCCCTTGTTGTCCGCCAAAGCACCGCAACCTGCCCCGACTGAACCTCGGCAGCACCTTCCGGAAAGGAACGCAATGTCACCCAGCGCCACTCCCAACGGAGAGTTAATAATCCTGGAGGCGGGTGACTACAGGGCGACTGTCGCAACCGTGGGAGCCGGGCTCATCAGCCTTTCCTACCAGGGCAACGACATCGTGCTGCCCTTCCCTGCCGACACCCTATCGCCGGCCTATGCCGGAAAGGTGCTCATGCCGTGGCCCAACCGCGTGGCCGGCGGCGCCTACAGCTTCGACGGGCAGCGCTATGAGCTGCCGGTGAACGAGGCGGCTACCGGCAGCGCGTTGCACGGGCTGGCGCTGTGGAACGCATGGCAGCTGGAGCAGCGCTCACATAATGAAGTGGTCCTCACGCACCTGCTGCACGGCGAACCCGGCTACCCATTCCAGCTCGCACTCACCGCCCGCTATGCCCTGGACGCAGACACCGGGCTCCATGTGGAGCTCCGCGCCGCCAACTGCGGGACAGCACCGGCACCGTACGGCTGCGGCTCCCACCCCTACATCACCGTGGGAGGCGAGGACGTTTCAAAGTGTGAACTGAGGTTCCTGGCCGGCAAGGTGCTCCTGACGAACGAAAGGCTGCAGCCGACCGGGCTTCTGGAAACCCCGGGGACCGAGTTCGATTTCTCCGAGCTCCGGATGCTGGCCTCCCAGTCGCTCGATCACGCTTTCACCGCCCTCCCTGAGGGGACGTGGGACGTAACCCTGCGCAACCCCGCCCTGCAGCTGTCGTCAGTGGTGGAAGCCACCGGAGCCAACACGCCCTGGCTGCAGCTCTACTCCGGAGAGCTGCGGGGCCGGAAGGGGCTGGCCGTTGAGCCTATGACCTGCCCGCCCGACGCATTGAATTCGGGGCAGGACCTTGTTGTTCTTGAGCCAGGCCAGTCACACTCCCTCGCGTTCCGGATCCACGCCGTGGCGGGTTAGCGGCAACACAAAACGGCCCGGAACCACATGGTTCCGGGCCGTTTTGTCAGGAGTTCTGCCGCCGCGCTACTGCTGGTAGGCGGGGTGGCGGTCCAGGCGCTGTTCTCCGCCCGGGCTTGCCTTGAGCAGTGTGGACTGCAGAGCGTAGTAGGAAGGCTTACGGGTGTAGTCCTCCCACATCACCGTAGCTTCACCCTGGCCGCTAAAGAAGACCGGGACCCACGAGTACTTGTCATTGAAGCCCCAGATGGTGAAGGACTTGCAGTCCTCAACACTCAGGCAGGCTTCGAGCGCGCGCTGGTAGTAGCTGGACTGCTTTGCCAACTGCTCGGCCGTCGGCTTGGTCCCGGCGGCGATGTTCATACGGACGTCGATCTCGGTGACGGCGGTCTCGAGGCCCAGGTCATCGAAGCGCTGAAGGTTAGCCTGCATGTCGCCGGGGAAGCCGTACTGTGTGCTGAGGTGGCCCTGGACCGCGAAGCCATCCACCTTGACGCCCTTGGCCTGGAGCTTCGGGATCAGCTGGACGTAGGCCGTGCTCTTGGCATTGATGCTTTCCACACCGTAGTCGTTGAAGAAGAGCTTGGCCTTCGGGTCGGCTTCATGGGCCCAACGGAAGGCGTCGGCGATGATCTCGGGACCAAGTTCGCGGATCCAGATGTTGTCGGTGGTGCGGAGGGTGCCGTTCTCATTGAAGATTTCATTGGCGACATCCCACTGCTGGATCTTGCCGGCGTACCGCCCAACAACCGTGGTGATATGGTCCTTCAGAATCGAGCGGAGCTCGTCCTTGCTGAAATTGCCCTGCTCCAGCCAGGCCGGGTTCTGGCTGTGCCAGAACAGCGTGTGGCCGCGGACCACTTGGCCGTTCTGCTGGGCGAACTCCACGATGGCGTCCATCTCGGCAAAGCGGTACTGATCGCGCTGGGGGTGGATAAACTCCCACTTGGCCTGGTTCTCCGGCGAGAGGGAGCTGAACTCCGAAGCCAGGACCTCTCGGTACTGCTGGTCCGAGGTGAACGGGTTGGCATACGGCATCGTTTCGTGGTGGCCTCCGCCGGCAACTGCAGTGCCGATCCGGACATCCTTCGGTGCGGCCCAGCGCAGGGTGTCCTGCTTGGCAAGGCCGGGGGGCTGCGGCTTGTCATTCCCGCCGGCAACTGCAGGCAGTGCCGTTGGGAGGACAAACGCTGACGCCATGACAGCGGCAGCGACCAGTTTTGCAACCTTCATTGAGAGCTCTCCTTTGAGTACGATCGATCGGCACTCGAATTCCGACCGGACACTTTCCGGAAACTTCCGGAAAGCAGTGGTTGTAGATTAGGAGTGTTTCAAAGAGCGCGTCAAGGGTTTACGGAAAAGTCTTGGCTGGCGCGATGGCGCAAAGGCCTATACTTGCAGCGAAACCAGGAGGAATGCGTGCCCGAGACCCAGCGCCCGGCTGTAACAATTTCGGCCATTGCAGCCGAAGCGGGCGTTTCAGTGCCCACCGTCTCCCGTGTACTTAACGGGCGCGGCGATGTTTCCGCGCGGACGCGTGAGCGGGTGGAAACCCTGCTGCGGGACCACGGTTACCAGCGGCGGGGGAACCGCCCGGAGGTGCGGTCCGGCCTCATTGACCTGGTTTTTAATGATCTGGACAGTCCCTGGGCCGTGGAAATCATCCGCGGGGTGGAGGAAGCCGCAAATGAAGCCGGCGCCTCCACCGTGGTTTCCGCTATCCACCGCAAGACAAGTCCAACCTCCACGCGGCAGTGGCTGGACAATGTCAGCGCCCGGGCGAGTGACGGCGCCATCCTCGTCACTACGGACCTTGATACCTTCCTGCGGGCCGAACTGCAGCGGCTTCACGTTCCCGCCGTGGTGGTTGACCCCGCAGGCGTGCCGGACCTTGACGTCCCCACCATTGGCGCCACGAACTGGACCGGGGCGGTGGGAGCAACCGAGCATCTCACCGGAATCGGCCACCGGCGCATCGGATTTGTTGCCGGCACACCCGGCCTGTGGTGCAGCAGGGCGCGGCTCGACGGGTACCGCGCGGGGCTCGATGCTGCCGCCATACCCTTCGATCCTGCCCTGGTGGTTGAGGGCGACTTTGACTACCAGTCCGGGTTCCGTGCCGGTGTCAGGTTGCTCGAGCTGGCCGATCCGCCGTCGGCAGTCTTTGCCGCCAGTGACCAAATGGCCCTTGGAGTGTATGAAGCAGTGCGCAAAAAGGGGCTGCGGGTCCCGGAGGACATCAGCGTCGTCGGCTTCGACGACCTTCCCGAAGCCCGCTGGGCCTCTCCTCCGCTGACCACCGTACGGCAGCCCCTGGCGGAGATGGGCAAACTTGCCGCCCGCACGGTGCTCCGGATGCTGCAGGGCGAAGGCGTCGAAAGCCCCCGTGTTGAGCTCTCCACCAGACTGGTGCTCAGGGAGAGCACGGGAGCGCCCCGCCAGGCCTGACAGCGGTTCCCGTCTGCTGCCTGCACCCTTGACGCCGTTCCTGGGGTGAGCTTACTCTGAGCGCGTTCCGGAACTTACCGGAACTTTCTGCGACTCCAATGAGGTAGCCATGAGTTTCCCCTTGCACCGCTCAAAAATTCTGCGCCAAGCGGCGTTGCCCCTCGCTGCAACCGCGCTGGCAATCGTCGCCGCCATTCCCGCCGGCCTTGCCGGCGCTGTTCCTGCCCAGGCGGACCAGGCAACTCCCGCAATCGTCGATTCCACGCGGCATGAAGGCAGGTACTTAAGCCTCACATTCGACGACGGCCCCGACCCCGTCAACACCCCCAAATTGCTGGCGGTGCTTGAGAAGCACCACGTCAAGGCGACCTTCTGCCTGTGGGGGGACCACGTAAAGCAGCACCCGGAGATCGTCCGCCAGATCGCCGAGGCAGGCCATCTGCTCTGCAACCACACGATGCACCACGACAACATGGGCACATGGAGTGCCGACGCCATCAGGGCAGACCTCGAAGCGACCAGCGCGGTTATCCGCGAGGCCGTTCCCGGGGCAAAGATCAACTACTTCCGCGCGCCCTATGGGAGCTGGGGCGGGACTCCGCAGGTGGCTGCGGACATGGGCATGCAGCCGCTCGGCTGGGCCACTGTTGTGGGCGACTGGGATCCGCCGGGAACCGCCGAGCTGGTCCGCCGGATCAGGGAGGGCATACGGCCAGGGGGGGTGGTGCTCCTGCACGACGGCGGCGGCGACAGGAGCCAGACGGTGGAAGCCGTAGACCAGATCATCCCGGAGTCGAAGTCCGAGGGCTGGCGTTTCGACCGGCCGGCCCGCCGCGGCTGATCCCCCTGGCGGCCGGGTCGCTGGCACTCTTGACGCCAGCGAGCCGGCCGCAATATAGTTTATTGCATAAACTAATTGGCCGCTCCGGCCTGACTCCTCCCAAGTGCAAGGACGCATCATGACTCTTTCCCCTACCCCTGCTGATAAGTTCACTTTTGGTCTGTGGACTGTGGGCTGGACCGGCGCTGACCCGTTTGGTGTGGCTACCCGTGCGGCGCTGGATCCGGTAGAGGCGGTGCACCGGCTCGCTGAGCTGGGCGCGTATGGCATCACGTTCCACGACAATGACCTGGTTCCCTTTGAGGCCACGGCCTCGGAGCGGGAGCTGATCCTGAAGAACTTCAAGGCGGCGCTGGCCGAGACCGGTTTGAAGGTCCCGATGGTGACCACGAACCTGTTCAGCCACCCGGTGTTCAAGGACGGCGGGTTCACCTCCAATGACCGTTCCATCCGCCGCTTTGCCCTGTCCAAGGTCTTGCGGAACATCGATTCGGCCGCGGAGTTCGGCGCCGAAACGTTCGTGATGTGGGGCGGGCGTGAAGGCAGCGAATACGACGGGTCCAAGGACCTCGCCGCGGCCCTGGACCGGATGCGCGAGGGTGTGGACACCGCCGCGGCCTACATCAAGGACAAGGACTACAACCTGCGCATCGCCCTGGAGCCCAAGCCCAACGAACCCCGCGGCGATATCTTCCTGCCCACCGTCGGCCACGGCCTGGCGTTCATCGCCGAGCTCGAACACGGCGACATCGTGGGCCTGAACCCCGAAACCGGGCACGAGCAGATGGCCGGGCTGAACTTCACCCACGGCATCGCCCAGGCCCTCTGGGCGGGCAAGCTGTTCCACATCGACCTCAACGGCCAGCGCGGGATCAAGTACGACCAGGACCTCGTCTTCGGCCACGGTGACCTCACCAGCGCGTTCTTCACCGTTGACCTGCTCGAGAACGGCTTCCCGGGCGGCGGGCCCCGCTACGAAGGCCCGCGCCACTTCGACTACAAGCCTTCCCGCACCGATGGCTACGACGGCGTCTGGGAATCAGCCAAAGCCAACATGAACATGTACCTGCTCCTGAAAGAACGCGCCCTCGCGTTCCGCGCCGATCCCCAGGTCCAGGAAGCACTCACCGCCTCGGGCGTGTTCGAACTCGGCGAACCCACCCTCGCCGCCGGCGAAACCGCCACCGACCTGCTGGCCGACACCACCGCCTTCGAGGACTTCAACGCCGACACCGCAGCCGAACGCTCCTTCGCGTTCGTCCGCCTCAACCAACTCGCCATCGAACACCTCCTGGGCGCCCACTGACCAGGACTTTCCGCGGCCGGTGCTGAGTGCCGGCCCTTAGAGGGGCATCCGGAGCGACCGCCGTGGTCGCTCCGGATGCCCCTCTTGTCCTTTTTCCGCGACCGCACTCTTCCCTATTTTCTGTCCATAGGCGGTGGATTCCACCTATGGATCGGGTTGCTGCCGCGTGGTAACTTGACCCTCTTACGTCGCTTACGGGAAGCGATCCAGGAGGAGGCCCAGCTCATGAGTGATTCCAATTCCGCCGGACCCAATGTGGACGTCGTGGACATCCTGACCAGTGACCACCAGGACATGGTTGCACTGATCGGGCAGATCAAAAGCTCCTCAAATGGGGACGAGCGCAGGGACCTGGCCGATACCCTGATCGCGGAAATCATGCGGCACGCTGTCGCGGAGGAGATGTACGTCTATCCTGCGATCAGGGACCACGTGCCCAACGGGCCGGAGGAAGTCGAACACGACAAGAAGGAACACGACGAAATCGTCAAGCTGATGAAGAAGCTGGAGAAAGCCGAGTCATCCGGCCAAGCCTTCATGGACCTGGTGCAGGAGCTGGAGCAGCAGCTGACCCATCACGCCAACGACGAAGAGTCCGAACAGTTCCCGAAGCTCCGCCTGCACATCCCGCGCGAAAAACTGGTCGACATCGGCGAGAAGGTCCAGAAAGCCAAAAAGCTGGCGCCGACCCGGCCGCACCCCAGCGCGCCGCACTCCGAGCTGTTCCACAAGACCGTGGGGCCCGGCGTCGGCATGGTGGACCGGCTCCTGGACAAGCTCACCGGCCGGCACACTGATCGGAAGGGCAACTGACGCCGCCCATCACTGCAGGGGCGTGCCGTTCGGCGTCATAGCCGTGCACAGTTGGCGCTGGTCTGCGTCCAGGTGATTCGCCGTCGTGCCTCAGCGCCTGGTCTCGTAGCTGGTCAAGACCACTCCGCCGGGAAAAGTCCGGGTCTCCACCAGGCGGAGGTTCACCCAGCTGTCCAGAGCTGTGAAGAACGGGGTGCCGCCGCCCACCAGGACCGGATGGGTGACGATCGAGTACTCGTCGATCAGCCCCGCCCGCATGGCGGCCGCGGCGAGGGTGGCACCGCCGATGTCCATGAAGCCGCCGGTCTCGTCCTTGAGCCTGGTGATCTCTGAAATGGCGTCGCCCGTGGCCAGGCGGGTGTTCCAGTCGACTGTGGTGGACGTCGAGGAGAATACTACCTTTGGCATGTCCCGCCAGCGGCGGGCGTATTGGATCTGTGCAGGTGTGGCGTCAGGCTGTAGGTCCGCGGTGGGCCAGTGGGAGCTCATCGTCTCCCACAATCTGCGCCCGTACAGGGCAAGCGCCGTTGTCCCCACCCGATCGGACCACCACTGGAACAGCTCGTCACTCGGTGCGCTCCAGCCGATGTCACCCCCCGGCGCTGCGATGTAGCCATCCACACTCAGGTTCATGGCGAAGGCCAGTTTCCGCATTGCGTCAGTTTCCCGCGGACAAGTATTAGTTGTACAGACACCAGGCGCCCATAGCGGTCACAGAAACACCGGCGGTCATGCCCCGCCATGTCTTTCTGCGGCAAGCTGGGCGGCGACTTTCCCGATGAGGTTGTAGGGAACGGGTTTAGCCAGCGGAAACTTCAGTGTGCCTTTTCCCGCCAGGTAGGGAGCCATTTCTGCCCTCAGAAGCTCGTCGCCGCGGGGCACAGGGTAAACCGAAGCGTGTTGTTTCCAGCCGGCGAAGTACACGACGTAGTGCCCCTGGAGGGTGATGGTGGGGAGGCCGTAGCTGATCTTCTCCTCGGCGTGGGGTATGGCTTCGTGTACCTGTCTGCGGATTTCCTGCAGGACCTGACGTGTTTCAGCGGGTTGCGCGGCGATATAGTCATCGACGCTTAAGTAGGTCTCTGGCATGCAGGGCCCCTCTGCGTTCAGCTACGAACCTTCAGCTGCCGGAGTTTTCGTCGAACCCGGATGCCTCGGGCAACGCATCCGCGGCGTGAATCCCGGAACCCTTCCCGGGGACTCCATAGACAAGCTCGATCAGCCCTTGGTCATATGTTGTTGCACTCTGCAGGGACAACACTTGTGGACGTTGCTCGAAAGGAAACACGCCCCGTCCCGCACCAATCGCTACCGGCAACACGATCAGTCTCACCTGGTCTACTTCGCCCGCCGCCAGGATCGTTCCGGCGAGGGTCAGGCTGCCCCAAATGACGACGTCGGCTTTCGCTTCGGCCTTGATTCTCCTGATTGCCGCTACGGCGTCGCCGCATTCAATTCGTGCTTCCGGCATGTCTCCCCACGGGGCGTTCCTAAGGTGATTGGAGAATACGATACGCCGGAGCGCGTTGAGCGCCGGCGTAATGAGTTCATGTGCTGAGGCCGGCGTTGGCCAGTACTCCACGAATTCGCGGTAGGTCTTTGCCCCCAGGACCATCGTGTCGACCGTCTCCAGCCACTTCAGTTGGCTGCGGTCAAATTCGGCAGTGCCGCCGGACAAGTACTCATAGAACGTGAAATTGTTGTTGGCATCGCCCGCGAATCCGTCGGCGCTGACGAACTCTTGGACCACCAGTTGCCCCATGATCGGCTCCTTGCCCTTCCGACGTCGTGGACTCTACGCCCCGATCCCGGCCATATCAACCCTTCGCGTTGACTCATGGAAGCGGTCCGGGTGCCCGGATGGCCACGGGAGCTTTCACCCAAGCCAGCGGACACCACCGGTTCACCTAATCCTGCGCTCAAGAGTCTTTCCTTGCTGCCGACGTCCGGGAATTGTCCGCTGTGTTATAGCTCCGAGAGCACTGAGGAGGCATAGGGCTCCGGCAGTGATGAAGGCAAAGACCAGGCTGGTTTCTTGAATTAGGGCACCGATAACTGTTGATCCAAGGGCCTGGCCCAGAACGAGGCTGATGAAAAGGATTGACGTTCCTGCAGCGCTGTTCGCCGCTGTAAGGGAGGCCCAGATGATGAGCACTGAGGTTGCTGCTGTATAGGCGAGGCCGAAAAGTCCTGCTGCAGCGAGGCTGAGCGCCGGGCTGGAGGGTACCAGGGCGAATCCCACTGTGGCGGCCGACGTCGCACCTACGGTTATATACCAAGTGGTCCTGACGGAGTGCTGGGCGAGCCAGGGCGCCAGGAGGAGCGCGGTTGAGCTACCGGCCCCCAAGGCCATCCACGCGATCGCGGATGTTGCGACTGTCATCCCGCCGTCGTCCTCGAGGAGTGAGGGTCCATATACCCAGAGGGCGGCGCTTCCAAGCCCGAGGACGAAAGCCGCAGCGATTGGCCAACCTAGGTCTCGAACGCTGGATGCTCCGCTACCAGACCCTTCATTGTGATTCGCAGTCTTACTAAGCCCTTCGGTGTCAGAAGCGTCCGAGCGAAGGACGCCGACCATGGCGATGAAAGTCATGACGGCTATGAGGATCCAGGCTGCCCGCCACGAGGGGCCCAGCACTAAGGCCATACCGCCGGCGGCGACGACACCGAAACCGGTGCCCGAATTCACGATCGACTGAAGTTGGTTTCGCTTGGCCGTTGCCGTGTTGCGTTGCACGAGTTCCACCAGCGCAGGTGATGCAAAGCCAGCCCCCATCCCGGCCAGTAGCACAGCGAAAATGAAGAAGATCGTGTCCTGAGCGGCCGCGATGCCCGCGCTTCCAAGGGTTGCGGTCGAGCCGGCGAGGACGGTTACGAAGCGGGGCCGACGGGGCGCGTACCGGAATCCAAAACCGGCTGAAGCGCAGTATGTGAGCGACGCGCCGGATGAGAGGAGACCTGCGATGGTCGGGGTCAGCGCGAAGGACGAAGAGAAGGAAGGAAGGAAGAGACCGTATCCGAATCGGGCCAGGCCATAGGTTGTCGCAACCAGCGCAACGGCACTTATCGCGAACATTCGAGGGGCTGTCGACCGACGGGTCTGTAACGCGCGTTTCATTGAAACGAACGTTATAGGATGAAAGCATGGCCGCACAACCCAGCGCGCGGGAAAGGTTGCTCGACGCTGCTGAAGATCTTGCTTTTACCCAAGGCGTCGCAGCGACACCCGTCGACGTGATCCTCAAACAGGCCAACGTTGCGCCCGCCACCCTGTACTCCCATTTCGGGAACAAGGAAGGGCTTATCGTCGAGGCATTGCGACGTCGCCTGACGCGCTGGGACCAGGACTGGCAGCGGGAAGTCTGTGCTGCCTCAACGGCCAAGGAGAAGCTACTTGCTGTTTTCCCTGCCCTGGCCCGGTACCGGTCCGGGCCTGCAACGGCCCGGTGGTGCGCGTTCCTCAGTGTGGCGGCAGAAACGCCCCACCCGAGTCAGCTACTCGATGAGGCTTTGCGCAGTGACACGGAACTACTCACCACGCGTCTTCACGAACTCGCCATACCCGTTGTCGGTACCGGTGCGGCACAAGCCCTCGCTGAACGAGTGGCTCTGATCCTGACCGGCGTGCTGGGAATGATGCTGCGAGCAGCGGATCCGGACAAGGTGATTGCCGACGGGTACGCGACCGCCAAGACCGTCGTTGAAGCAATGACGGCTTCTAACGCCCCGTAAGCGTTACGACGAAATCCGCGCAGCCAATGCATCACCGCAAGAAGCTCATGGCTGCAGCTGGTCAGGAGTGACAACTACCTCTAGGAGTCGGCCCCATCCGGGTCCGGAGATCCCCGGTGGGGGAGATGCCTTAGTTGGGCATTCAATCCGTTGAGAAGGATAGTGAGGCCTTGATCGAGTTCGGCGTCGCCGTCGTAGTCTGCCAGGACTGGCCCCAGTGCCCTGAGGTGGGGGAACTTTTTGGCCGGCAAGCGGTGCAGGCCCAATCGCAGGATGGCCTCGTTTTCATCCGGGTCCACGATGAATTCCTGGAGTTCGTTGAGGATGTGACCATAAAGGAATCCGTAGTAGGCGCGGTAGACGTGCAAGGCGTCAGCGGGGGCGAATCCAGCGTCTATCAACAGCGCACGGATTTGTTCCAGCGGACGAAGCGTCCCCAGCGGGCGTAAGCCCAGGGGAGTGGATAACGGCCGGGTGACCAGCAGGGGGACGACGTTGGGGTGACGAAGGGCCAACAGCCGGAGGTCATGGGCGATCCGGCGCAGCTGTGCCTGCCAGTCAGGGTCATCGGGAAAAATTGCCAATTCGTTCAGCACTATCTCGGTGACGCCATCCAGCAGGGCCGCCCGGTTCGCTGCGTGCCGGTACAGGCTCATGGGATCACAGCCGAGTTCCTGGGCAAGGCGGCGCATGCTCAAAGCATCGAGGCCTTCAGAGTCCACCAACTCCAGAGCAGCTTTCAGCACAATGTCCCTGCTCAGACGCCCCCGCCCTTTTGGAATTTGGTCGTCGCGACTCTTAATAGAGGCCATATTGGATCCGTCCTGTTTCCATAACGCCAGGCCCACCCACACGGCGATACGTAAGCTTGCTTAAGACCTAGTCTACGCATACAGTCTACAGTGTAGAGAAGTTGTCGACATGGTTTCAGTAAAGGGACCAGGGTTTGCAGGGGCCGTCCAGGTTGCTCACATTCTCCAAGGGAGAACCGATGATTACGCAGACCCCCAACGAGCGCGCAACGAGCACGCCTAAAGTGGCCTCCGGCGCCCACCGGGACATAGCGGCTTTGGCGTAGCATCCCTTCCGGTGCTGGCCAGGATCGTCTGCTTCACCGGGGCAGTAACCAGCCCGAGCGTCAGAAACGCGATGGTAAGTCAGTACGCTTAATGCCCCGTGCATGGCATTTGAGTTAAGGCCGCTGTAGCCGAACGGCGGAGACTTGCACTGTAGTGAAAAGAGCCCCACATTGGCGCATTCACAGTTCGACCAGTTCCTTCAAGAAGCCACCTACAAAGACCACGAGTCAGGCGCAAGGCTCGACGGGGACTCCCTTTACGGCCTTTACACCAGCTGGTGCTGCGTGTCGCAGCAGAAACCACAGCCTGAACACGTCTTTTGGGCTGCAATGACCCAACGGCTCAGCCCGGGAGAAGGCCTGCGCATGAAGAAGTGCCCTGCCGCTGCGGACTACATCCTCACCAGCTATCCGGCCATGGTTTGAACAGTCGTGACGCGACTCCATGCACGCCGCCCGCCTGATCACACGGCACCGGCAGAAGCGAAGGAATGCCTTCCATGACTGACACTAACGCCACCACCGCTGACACACATGCCGCCCTGGAGGACATGGACCTGACCCCGGATGGCCTCGCCGACGCCCCCGCCCATGAAGAGGACCAGGAAAGCATCGTCCACACCGGCAACAGCTAATAAACCAGACTCCATATGCGGGCGCTGCAGGCGGCCGCAACGTCTGTTCGGAACCCGCATCAAAGGCTGCCGTACGGGCATTAGTAGGAATGAGGCCAAGTCATGGCCCAGGAACCACTTCACTTGCAGCCAGAGCTGCTCGTCGATCATTTGCAGGACCTCGTACTGAGGACCGAGGACGTCAAGGCAATGCTGGACGAACTGGCGAACTTCACTGCTCTAACACTTTCGGACCCTGCCGTTGCCTTCTGCAGCATCACCCTGCTGCGCCAAAAGAAGCCCGTGACGGTTGCCAGCAGCGAAGGGGCCGCACGCCGCCTCGATGAAATCCAATACCGCGCCGGCGATGGTCCATGCCTTACGGCCATACGCGAAGGGAGCGCGGTCCACGTGCCGGACGTCCGGACGGAACGCCGGTGGGGCGGCTATGCAGCAGCGGCGCTGGCGGAAAAGGTCAGGTCCAGCCTGTCGGTGCCGCTGGCCCTTGAGGGGGAAGCGGAAGCAGGCCTTAACATGTACTCCACCCGCTCCCACGGATTCAGCGGCGAGGACATCGACAACGTCCAGTCCTATGCCTACCATGCCTCCAAAGCCCTCCGGCTCGCGGTACGCATCACCCAGCTCGCTGAGGCCAAAAACAACCTTGCTACGGCAATGGAATCGCGCACTGTCATCGACCTTGCAGCCGGGGCAATCATGGCCCAAAACCGCTGCAGTCAGGACGCCGCCATGAAGATCCTGAAAATCGCTTCGAACAGCCGCAACACGAAGCTACGTGATGTCGCAGCGTCAGTGGTCGCCTCCCTGACCGCGGATCCAACAATCCGCACCCACTTCGACGCCTAGCTTTCCTGCACCCGGCAGCTGGCCAGCTGGCCTAAGCCTCCGGGTGGCCTTCAAAACCGCGCCACACCGCGCTTGGAAGCGGAATCTTCCGAGGATCCCGAGCGGAAGCAAATCAGACTGTGGTGCCTGTCAGTAGCCATGCCATGGCTTCTGTCCGGGACGTAAAAAAGCGCTTGGGGCGGGTCGGCGGGTTCAGGGCCAAAACAAAGTTAGCTATGACTTTATCTACTGGGGAAGCGCCCAGAAGCGCGACTTGTGAGGCCTGGCAGGTGCGGGCGAAGACAACTCGGGCTCCGCGGCTGACTTTAGAGATTGTCGCCATGTCCACCAGCAGGGGGCACTCAGTCTGTCCGCAAAGCTCATTGACCATATGCATGGCCGCCTCAGCATCACTTGACCGGATAGTGGTATTGCGGGCCCACTTCAGCTGAAGAACGCCGTGTTCATCCAAAAATAGCTCAGCTTTTCCTGGTTCCACGGACGCCATTATTTGTACCCCCAAGAGCTGATCTATTTCACCTAATGTAAACCGGCTTGGTGAAAAAGCTGGCGCTCGGCGACCTTCTCCTTCGCTAAGTCGTCGGGGTCTGTCGATTTCGGCCTCCTTCGCGGCTCCTGCAGGAGCGCTCGTGGAACTGGACGCTCAACCGTTAAGCGGATCATTCCGAATCGCGGTACGCTGGGTTGCTTGACAAGCATGTAAGTAGGCAACCTAGGAAGTGGACGTGGTTTCGATGTCTGTGACAGGAGGCCTTGATGCTCACCCCGTTGCCGGGCGGCAACAGATCCTGTTCACCGACCTGCTCAATGCCCTCAGTGAATACCGGGCGGCTGAAACCTCAATGCTGCGGCGAACCCGGCCCATCATGGACCGCGGAGCCACCGATTCCCTTGCCCTTCGCTACATAGAGGAAGCTTCTTCGGCCGGGGAAGGGCTCCGGCCCACGGAGCTCGCCGTACGTCTCGGGCTCAGCTCAGCCTCTGTCACTACCCTCGTTGACCGACTGGTCCGACGTGGAGTCGTAGCCAGAGAACCGCATCCAAGGGACCGGCGCGCTGTACTCCTCAAGTACACGGAACAGTTTGAATACGAGGACGCGCGCGCCCTGGAGGAAGCCCGACGGCCCCTTGCAGACGTCATCGGCTCCTTAGGCCCAGGCGAGCTCACCACCGTCATCGACTTTGTGAACCGGATGCGGGACGCCATGCATGAAGTAGCCAAGGCGGAATAAAGCACGGATAGCTGGACAATTTGCTCGACGTCCTAAATACTAGGCAAGCTAGTAAAACCCGAAAACGTCTGGGGATGAAAATGACCGCCGTAGCAGAGCACCTCAAGCACCGACGCGCAGGATTTCACGGAGCGCCGGCCGCCAAACTTCCGCCCACCAAACCTGCTCAGCCAGATGCACAAGGGGTAGCCGCGACGGGACCAGAACTGACTGCAGAGGCTTCAACCGACTCGTTGAGAGACGCAACCCTTGCGTCAGCACGGCTCGAACGCTTGCAGTGGGAGCTGGATTCAGCTGAGGAAGAGCTATGCGCCGCACTAAGAACAGCCACAAACGCCGGCATCACCCCCTCAGCGTTGGCAAGGGCTGCCGGAATCACCATCCCCGAGTTGGAGGATTACCTGCAGCGGCCATCGTGGGGAACAGAGGCATCGAAGGCGCCCTTTTCAATATTCGGCTTCTGAGCGGCCAACAGGCGGAAAACCTGCAATTAGTGGGGGCCCATAACGCCTTTGCGGGAAGGTGCCCGTTGCGCGAATGCTCCTGGCTGCCCCGGGGCGCGGCGAAGTATTGCGCCCGGGACTCCTGCGTTGGGGCAGTGTCAGGTGCTGGACCGCGTGTAGGCGGCGGCCCGAACCACGTCCTCGTCCGTTAGTCCCGCTCCCAGTGCTCCACCCACGGTGGCCAGGCTGGCGGTAAGCCAGCTGATCTTTGCATAGTCCAGCGCGTTTACCGGGCGTCCTGCGACACCTGCCAGGACCGTCCCGTCGACGAGCAGGAACGCCCCGAGCAGGGACAGGATAAACAGGGCCAGATAGAACACCAGGACGCCGATGACCACGGTTGCGGCGGTGGCCAAATTGAACAGGGTTACCTGCTCGCGCTGGGCACGCCGCCGCGGGCGTTCCCACAATCCGCCTCCCAGAATCAGGGCGGCACTCACCGCCGTGATCGCCATGACCGCCAACAACCCCAGGCGTGGGGGTCCGTAGGCCAGGGCCAGCAACCACAGGTCGGAGGCAACCAGTGTCAGCACCCCGGTGGCCGCTGCCACCACCAGTGCCCGTGACAACCGGACCACAAAGGCCCACGGCCGGTTGGCCCGGATCATGCCCAGCAGCAGCCGAACGTTGCCGCTGAGTACCCGAGCGGTGAACTGCACAACGTTGTCGTCCGCGCGCTCCTCCAGATCGGTGGACAGCTGGAAGGCCTTCCGGGTGAAATTCTGCTGAGCGTCAAGGTCCTCAGCGTCGTAGCCCAGCAACTGCCCGACCACCTGCACCGTCGTGTCCTGTGCTCTTTGCCGCACGTGTCTTGCCCCCAGGGCGGGGACGGCTACCAGTCCTACCGAATGCAGTGGGCTCAGCTGGGTGAGCACAGGGCGCCGGCCGTCCTTCAGCGGCAGGTCGGTAAGAACCACGGCGAGGTCCCAGCCTTCCTCCAGCACCCGGTCCCGGGCCGCCTCCAGCAGATCCAGCGTCTCGGTGGGTGGATCCACCAACCTGTCCTCAACCACCGTCAGCTCCCAGTGCACCCCCGGGTATTGCTGCATCAGATCATTGCGTGTTGCGGCGGCGGCGTCCGGGCCGAACGCCGCCGCCAAAGAGGGTGAGACCAACAGGCCGACGAGTAGCTCAGCATCCGGCCGCAACTCCGCGGGCTGAATGTCATTCAGGGAAGGCTCATTAGTCACCGATCCATCCTAAGTAGACACGGCAGGATCGCCACTAAGCATGGAGGAAGCTACGCCGGTTCCCCGCTGGTCCCGGCAAGTTCCTCCCGCCCGTGACCGTTCCTGGCTGGGTCGGTACTCGCGGCGGGCGGTGGCGGCCGAACTTTGACGCGCGAAGGAGTTCCGCCCGGGAACCCGCTTCCTACTTCTTCGTCAGCCGGTACCGCTCAATCTCTTTGAGCCGCCGCAGGAGGCTGTCGCGCCGCGGGTGCGGGACGGCGTCGGGCGCTTCGGCGGTGAGGTCGATGTGCTTGGTGCCGTACTGCCAGAGCAGCAGGTCATCGAGCAGCCGGTCCGGGCCGGGGGAGTAGCGGTGGTCCAGGGCTTTGCGGACTTCGGTGATGCGGTTGGCACTCAGCAGGCCGGCCAGCTGCATGGTCTGGTTGAGGCCGTGCGCGGCGAGGAGCTCGGCGGCCCAGCCCCAGTCGTCGTCCACCTTGCGGTCCACGTGCGGCAGCAGCGTGCGCCAGACGTCCCGGATCCGGTTGGGCGTGAGCGGCGCGGCCCCCTCGCCGTCCATGTCCCAGAAGCTGCGCACTTCCTCGTAGCGTTCGTGGAGGTCTGCGAACGCCATTTCCACCGTTTCCAGCATCGCCGCGGTGGCCGTGAACTGCCGGTCGAAGTGCGGTGACCAGGCGCGGGGATCCTCGGCCTTGAACCGGATGTCGTGCTCAATCTCGCTCCATGCGTGGGCAAAAATCGTGCGGATCTGGCATTCGAAGAAGTAGCTGCCGTTGGGCTGGGCGTCCGGATTAAAAACCTGCTGGTACTCCTTCACGGCCTCGTTCTGGATGGTCCGCAGGATCAGGTGCCGGCTGGAGTAACCGTAAGTGCCGGACTCGATGGAACCGATGTCCTTTTCCCGGTCACCGCGGCAGTCGAACAGCTGCCGCTGGCGTTTGATGATGTTGGCCACCGCGGCGTTCTCGGCCGGCAACTTGGTGATCACGCGGATGCCCACCATGTCGTTCAGGGTCCGGAACGGGTCCGGGAACTTCAGCACCGGCGGGCCGCCGGGCTCCAGCGGCTCCTCAATCCGGGAAATCTTCTCCTTGAACGATTCCACCGTTTTGGTGCGCCCGGTGACGAACAGCGGCGTAACTTCACTGTCCTTCAGCATGTCCCGCATCAGCAGCAGGACATCCCGGGTCACCAGTTTCAAGGCAGGCCGGACGCGCTCGTAAATCTCCACGTTGTGCTCCACGGACTCGCGGAGGCTCGCGTCCAGGCTGTCCCAGTTACTCGGCATGATTCCAGCTTACGGCCGGGGTGGGACAGAACGACGGCGGCGCGAGGCAGCCTCCCGGCGCCCGCCCCGGCCGGGCGGCGCGGGGAGTTTCCAGCTGAGCGTTGACAAGCCCGGCAGCGGGGCCTAAGTTCTTCCCAACTGTGGGGAGCGGCGTCAGGAGCCGCAGGTACCGGTCTCGTTGCCGCGAAGGCACTGACGTTACTTGCCGCACGGCAGATTCAAGCGGCCTGCGCCCGGCTTCTGCCCCTTTCAGGACCACCACAAGGACCATATTGATGAGAACATCAAGCACCATAGCGGCCGCCATGGTGCTGGTTACAGCCACTGCTGCCGGCCTTGGCGCTCCCGCGCAAGCGATGCCTCAAAATAATGCGCCGCAATACGCCGCCGGAGCACCCGGGAGCGGCGACCCCTACTTTCCCAACGCCGGTAACGGCGGGTACGACGTCCTCCATTACGACCTCGATCTCCGGTACACCCCGCCGTCAGACCCTGCCGTGCTCGCAGGTAACCTCACCGCGGAGGCCACCATCACCCTGCGTGCCACACAGGATCTGAACGCCCTCAACTTCGACCTGCGCGGCCTCTTGGTCAGCGCAGTAGAGGTGGACGGGAAGCACGCGAAGCAGGGGACCGCCGGGGACGGCGCTGTCCCTGCCGAATGGTCCCAGCTGCGGGACGACGCCAACCGCGTGTGGGAGCTGACCGTGAACCTTCGGCCGAAGCTGAAGGCCGGCCACAAGGCCACCATCACCATCGATTACGCCGGCGTTACCGGTCGGCCCGTCGACGCCACCGGGGCGCTGTACGGGTGGGTCACCACCGCCGACGGCGCCCTCGTAGCCAATGAACCCGAAGGAGCGTCCACGTGGTATCCCGTCAATGACGACCCGGAGGACAAGGCCACCTACACCTTCCGCATCACCGTCCCGGAAGGAAAGACCGCCGTGGCCAACGGCCTGCCCGCGGCTAAACCGCAAACCAGGGCGGGGTGGACGACGTGGACCTGGGAGGCATCCGATCCCATGGCCAGCTACCTGGCCACGGCAAGCGTGGGTGATTACGCCCTGTCCTATGACGAAGGACCCCGCGGGTTGCCGATCATCAACGCTGTCGACGCCGGCGTGACGAGCCAAGCGCTCACGGAGACCAACGCTTCACTCGCCCTGCAGCCCCGGATGATCTCCTTCCTGGAAAAACTGTTTGGACGGTACCCGTTCGAGGCGTTCGGCGCGATCGTTGATGACGATTCCGTTGGCTATGCCCTGGAAACCCAAACGCGGCCGGTCTACTCGCAGGCGGCGAGCGAGAATACGGTGGCCCACGAGTTGGGGCACCAATGGTTCGGGAACTCCGTCAGCCCGGCGGACTGGCAGGACATCTGGCTCAACGAGGGCTGGGCAACGTATATCGAGTGGTTGTGGGCCGAACACCAGGGAAAAGCCACAGTGGCAAAGCAATTCACCGACACTGTTGCCGAGCTTGATACGAAAAACCTCTGGGCGCTTAATATTACCGAACCGGGACGGGACAACCTCTTCGCGGAGCAGGTTTACCGCCGTGGCGGAGCAGCCCTTCACGCCTTGCGCGCGAAGGTGGGGGACACAGCGTTTTTTGCAGGTGCGAGGGAATGGCTGGCCAGGTATGACGATTCGTCAGCTACCGGCGAAGACTTCGAGGCAGTGATGGAGGAAGCCTCGGGCCAGCAGCTCGCCGCGTTCTTCAATGACTGGCTGCGGGAGAGCGACCGGCCTGCCATGCCTTGAAAATTACAGCAAGAACGACGGCGGGCCGAACCGTCAGGCCTTGGCCGCCACTGTGGAGCCGCGCACCACGAGCGAACTCTCCAGCGTGACCCCGGTCTGTTCCAGGGCCTTGCCCTCCATCAGGCGGCGCAGCTGCTCCCCGGCTTTCAACCCCAGGGAAGTGGCGGGCAGGTGCACGGTGGTAAGCCCGGGATTGCTCGTGGCGGAATAGGGCAGGTCATCGAAGCCGGCCACGGCCAGCTCTTCGGGGATGCGCACCCCGGCCACCCGCGCCTCCTGCAGCACGCCGTAGGCGTGGGTGTCAGTACCGCAGACGACGGCAGTTACCCCCTCGCGCTGCCACGTCGGCCAAGCGGAGGCGAAGGCGGCAGCCGCCGCGCCGACGTCGATGGTGGTGCCAATAATGCGTTCCTCGCCCACGGTGACACCGCGGCCGGACACCTCCTCCAGGAAGGCCTTCCGGCGGAGGGCAAACGTTTCGGTGCCCGTGACACTGTCCACGTATGCCACCTGCCGGTGGCCCGACTCGGCGAGATGTGCCGCCAGTTCCCGCGCCCCGCTGGCCACGTCCAGGTTCACCGACGGTGCGTACGCCTCCAGCCCGGGGGCATCGAGCAGGACCAGCGGCGAAGGTGACCCGAGGTCCTCCAGGAAGCCTGCGTTGGGTGCGTCCACCAGGAGCCCTGCCGGGCGGAGGGACATCAACCGCCGGACGTCGTCGGCCTGGGGAAACTCGCCCGCCTCGGTAACGGACAGCAGCAACTGGTACTGCGCGCCGAGGGATTCCCGCACTCCCGCGATCACCTTGGCGAAAAACGGGTTGGAGATGTCGGGCGCCACCAGGATGACGATCGAGCTGACGCCCTTGGCCAGCGAACTGCCGATCCCGTCCACCACGTAGCCCAGCTCGGCAATGGCCTCCCGGACCTTGGAAACGTTGTCCTCCGAGACCCGGCCCGCCGTCTTGCCGTTGGCCACCAGCGAGACGGTGGCCGTCGAGACGCCTGCCTTGGCTGCAACCATCGCGGCCGTGACCCGCCGCGAACGCGCGGGCTGCTGCGGCTGGTCGGCAAATTCCATACTTTGATCGTAGTAGCCGCCGGTGGCATGCTCTGCCCGGGAAGCAGCGCTAGTTGCTGGAAGCGAGTGCTCCCACGACCCCTGCCACTCGGTTGCGCTGTTCCTCTGTAAGCCCTTGGATGGGCAGCGGCAGGCAGGACCTGCTTACCAGCCCCAAGTTCTCCGCGATCGCGGCGACCACCCGAATGCTGCCGCCAAACTCGGCGTACAGCTCCCACAGCGGAGCCAGCCGTTCAGAGTCCGCAAAGGCGTCAGCGAACCGGCCTTCACGGGCAGCGCGCGTGATTCCCAGAGCGAGAGCGGGCAACGTGCCACCAATGACGGAGTACCAGGCATCGCACCCGGCAGCCAGGCCCGCAGCAGCCCGGGGATCACCGGATACCCCGATGGTCACGTGGGCCGGGACAACCCCGCGGATCTCCTGGACCCGTTCCCGCGCCTGCTCCTGGCCTGCCGGTACGCCGGGAATCTTGATGGAGGCGATGCGGGGAAGTTCGGCAATGCGCCCGTAAAGCTCGGTGGTGAACGTAAAGTGCGTGGTGGCCGGATTGTCATAGACGACGACGGGCAGCGACGACTGCGCCGTCACCGCCCGGAACAGCTCGAACACGTCGTCGTCCGTGAGGGGCTGATAGGTCATCGGCGCGAGCAGCAGACCCGAGACGCCAGCCCGCTGCGCGCTGTCCGCATTGGCAAGTACCTGCGACGTCCGGAGCGCTCCGATACCGATAATCACGGGGGTGGAGCCGGCATGCTCAACCGCCAGGCGGGCAACGCGGCTCCGCTCCTGGCCACCCAGGTATGCGTAGGACCCGGTGGACCCGAGGGCGGTGATGGAATCGACGCCCGCCCCGCTGAGGCGTTCCACCAAGCGGACGAAATGCAGTTTCGTCCACCGCGTCATTGGCCAGCGGGGTGAGGGGAAAAGCGCTCAGGCCGGTGAACATTTGCTAGCCCACGAAGTCGAGATCGGCGGGGCTGGCTGGCTGCTTTTTGCCTGGCCGGCGCCGGCCACCGCGCTGTGCTGCCGCTCCGGCCAGGACCACCAGCAGGATGCCGGCAAACTGGATTGCCGAGGGCTGCTGGTGCAGGATGAGCAGCCCAAGGACGATGCCGACCGCGGGCTCGAGGGCCATCAGTGTTCCGAACGCGGTGGGCGTCATCCTGCGCAGGGCAAGCATCTCCAGCGCGAACGGCAATACCGGCAGCAGGATGGCCAGCCCGGCGGCGGCCACCAGGATGTCGGTAGTGAGGTGGCCAGCGGCCTGCGGAATTCCGACGACGGCGGCCGCCACCGCGGCAACGGGCACCGTGAGCGTGAGCGCGCCGATGCCTGTGAACCGGTCGCCGATCCGTTGCGTGAGCAGGATATAGAAGCCCCACCCGAAGGCCGCCAGCGCGGCCCATGCCACCCCCGTCGGGTTGAAATCGCCCTGCCAGGGCTGGGTGAGCAGGACGACGCCGGCCAGTGCCAGGGCAGGCCAGGCAAGGGCTGTCCGGTTGTGGCTGCGGATGGCGGCCACCGTCAGCGGGCCGAGGAACTCAATGGCGACGGCGGTGCCGAGCGGTATGTGTTCGACTGCGGCGAGGAACCCAACCGTCATCACGCCCGTGGTGATCCCGAGTCCCAGCAGCGGCAGGACATCGGGACGGCGGATGGAACGCAGCGGCGGGCGGCCGATGGCCAGGAGGATGAGGGCGCCCATGCTGAGGCGCAGCCAGGCAGTTCCGGCCGGACCCACGGCTTCGATCATATTCACGGACAGGGCCGAGCCCAGCTGGACCGACAGGATGGCCGTGACGGCCAACCCCCATGGCGGGACCGGAACACTTCGCTGAGGCATCTTCAGTTTCCTTCGCCCGATAGTGCGGCTGCGGGGTTTTCCTCCTGGCGGTGTCCCGATCCGACGCCCGGTTCGAAGACTGCCAGCGAAAACCGTGCGGGTTTGCTGCCGGGGTTGGCGTAGGAATGGTCAACATCTCCCGGGAAGGAGACGGCGTCACCTGCCTGGAGGAGAAAATTTTCGTCGGCCACCACTACCGTGACGGACCCTTCGTGGACCTGGAGCAGCTCCTTGGTGCCTGCCGCGTGCGCCTCACTCCCATGCCGGTCCCCAGCCGCAAAGGTCCAGTCCCAGAGCTCCACGACGTCCGGTGATTCAGTCCCGGCCACCAGCACACCCCGGCCACCCGAGGCCGAACTCCACAGGGCCGCGCCGTCTCCACTCCGGGTGACCGTCACGGGCCTGGGACGCGGAGAATCCACCAAAGCGGGCAGGCCGATGCCCAGCGCATCACTGATGCGAAGCAGCGTTCCCACGCTCGGATTGGCGGCACCCTGCTCAACGTTGACCACCATGCGGCGGCTCACGCCCGCCGCCGCGGCGAGGTGGTCGAGGGTCAAGCCCCGTGACTGCCGTTCCTGCCGCACGCGGCCGCCGATAACCGCCGCAAGGGCAGATGTGCTTTTATCCATTAGTGCATCATAGTGCATTTTGTGTGCACTTCCTGTTTTACGAAATGGGCGCCGTGAAGGCGGACGGCGGCCCTCTTCCTGAAGCGCCGCCCGAGTGGGACGATGCAGGTATGAGCGATACAAGCGGAGGCGCTGCGCGCGACCTCGGCCCCCACCAGCATGCGCATGCGGCACCCAGTACGCAGCAGATGAGGACCATCGGACAGCGCCGGCGGGACGCGGAAGAGAAGCTGGAACACCACCTGCAGGAGGCGCGCCACAAGAGCGGGCATCACGGCCCGGCCGAAGAAGCGGACTCCGGGAGCGACGGCGCCGCGCAACGTTAAAGCTGGTTTCGTCGAAATCAAAGGAACCGTGAGGGCTCTTGGCATCAAGCGCTTGACCTGCAGCTACGTCAAGCGTTTGACGTGACGCTGCTTACGGTGCCATGATCTCTCCTGAACGCTTTCGCTCCCCGCCCTGCGCGGGCCCCAATGACGTGGAGATCATCGTGGAACCCACTGCCCAGTCCCTGAACCAGGAATCCCCGGGACGCAAGAAAATCATTCTCGACTGCGACCCCGGGCATGATGACGCCGTGGCGTTGCTGCTCGCTCACGGCAACCCTGACATCGACCTGCTGGCCGTTACCACTGTGGTGGGAAACCAGACGCTGGAGAAGGTCACCCGCAACGCGCTGGCCGTGGGCACCATCGCCGGAATCACCGGTGTTCCCTTTGCCGCCGGCTGCGGACGTCCCCTGGTCCGCAGCATCGAAACCGCCCCGGACATCCACGGGGACAGCGGCATGGACGGCCCGGAACTGCCGCCGTCGGCCATTGAGCTGGACCCGCGCCACGCGGTGGACCTCATCATCGACACCGTCATGGCCCACGAACCCGGCACCGTCACTTTGGTCCCTACTGCCGGCCTGACCAACATTGCCATGGCTGCCCGCAAGGAACCGCGCATCGTGGAACGCGTAAAGGAAGTGGTCCTCATGGGCGGCGGCTACCACGTGGGCAACTGGAGCGCCGTGGCCGAATTCAACATCATCATCGACCCCGAGGCCGCCCACATCGTGTTTAACGAGAAGTGGCCGGTGGTCATGGTGGGCCTGGACCTCACGCACCAGGCGCTCGCCACCCCGGATGTGGTGGAAAGGATCGCCGCCATCGGCACCAAGCCCGCCCGGTTTGTCACCGAACTGATGGACTTTTTTGCGCACACCTACAAGGACGCGCAGGGCTTCGACGCCCCGCCGGTGCACGATCCGTGCGCCGTTGCCTACGTCATCGATCCCACCATCGTCAGCACCCGCAAGGTGCCGGTAAACATCGAACTGCAAGGCACCCTGACCCTGGGCATGACGGTGGCCGACTTCCGCGCCCCCGCACCGGCGGACTGCAACACGAGCGTCGCGGTGGAGCTGGACCACGAGAGGTTCTGGAACCTCGTCACGGACGCACTGGTTAACATCGGTGAGCCGGCTGCCGGAGGCAGCACGGCAGGCGTCGAACACCAGGAACGTGCCCACGCCACAGTGGGAGGGATCAAGTAAATGACTGCCACCGTCTCCGAAACCAACACCAGCCGGGGCAACGTCACCGCCCTGATGACAGCCCTGCTGGCAGCCTGCGTGGCCTTCCAGCTCAATGCTTCGATGCTCAGCCCCGCCCTGGTGACCATGGGCGAGGAGCTCAACACGGACCAGGCTGTTATCGGCCTTTCCCAAACCTGGTTCTTCACCGCAGCCGCCCTGTTCTCCCTGTTCCTGCCCCGTCTGAGCGACATCGTGGGACGGAAGAAGGTGCTCGTGGGCATGATGCTGCTGATGGCCGCCGGCTCGGTCATCGCGGCCCTCGCCCCTGACGTCACCTGGCTCTTCGTGGGCCGCATCATCCAGGGCGTCAGCGGCCCCACCGTGCCGCTCTGTTTGATCATGCTGCGCTCCGCGGTCAGCAACCCGCGGAAGTACGGCATCCTGATGGGCCTCATCACGGCCGTCAACGGCGGCGTGGCGGGCGTCGACTCCTTTGTGGGCGGGTACTTCGCCGAGCACTACGGCTTCCGCAGCATCTTCTGGCTCATGGTGGTTCTGGCGCTGGTAGCCACCGCCCTGATCACCTTCCTGGCGGGCGAAAGCAAGCCGGCCGCAGGCACCCGGATGGACTGGCTTGGCGTGTTCTTCATTGTGGTGGCCGTCGGTGCTTTGCTCACCGCCCTCAACGAGGGAGCCAAGCTGGTGGGCGGGTTCTCATCGGGCACCCTGATGCTGAGCCTCTCGCTGGTACTGGTGTCCGCGGTCGCGTTCTACCTGTTCTGGCGGACGGAAAAACGGACCAGCCAGCCCATGGTGGAAACGGTGCACCTGCGCCAGCGCTCCACCTGGGCGCCCCTGCTGACCACCACGCTGACCATGACCGGTATCTTCGCCGTCATCAACGGCATCGTCCCCGCATACGTGCAGGCGGCCAGCCCGGGTTTCGGGATCGGACCCACGGAAATGTCGCTCATTATCCTCACGCCATATGCCCTGCTGGGCTGGGTGGTGGGGCCGCTTAGCGGCAAACTCGCCCCCGTGCTGGGTTACACCAGGGTGCTCCGCATCGGCCTCCTGGGCAGCATCGCCGCGCTTGCCGTCATCGCGTTCCTCGGCCTGAACAGCCTGCCGCTGATGATTGCCGGCACCGTCTTGCTGGGCATCATGTACGCCGGTACGGTCAACATCATGCTCAACGGACTCGGCGTTGTCCTCTCGCCCGCGGGCAACCCCGGCTTCCTGCCCGGCATGAACGCCGGCGCCTTCAACCTCGGCGCGGGCCTCAGCTTCCTCATCCTGCCCGCCGTGCTCGTGGCCACCGCTTCGCTCGGGGATGCCAAGGCGTCCTACCTGACCGTTGTGGTGGTCGGCCTCGCCCTTACCGTGGCCGCGTTCGCCGCCTCGCTGCTGATCCCCAAGCCGGTTGAGGCTGAGGTGGCCGAGTGAACGCCGCAGCTGGGCGCGCGGGCCGAATCGCCGTCGTCGGCTCCCTGAACGCGGACTTGACCATCTACTGCGAACGCCTCCCGCTTCCCGGCGAGACCGTGCACGGCAACGGGTTCGCCGTGAACCCAGGCGGCAAGAGCGCCAACCAGGCCGTCGCAGCAAGCCGCCTGGGCGGGAAAGTGAGCCTCGTCGGAGCCGTGGGGGAGGATGCGAACGGCAACATGCTGCTGTCCTCCGCCGCGGGCGCGGGGGTCGACGTCGGCCATGTGCGGACTTCCCCGGAACCTACCGGTGTTGCTGTTATCGCCGTGGACGCCAGTGGCGAGAACAACATCATCATCTCGGCCGGTGCCAACGGCACATTGTCGCCGGCGGACGTGGCGGAGGCCTCTGATGCCATGGCGGAGGCAGCCGTGGTGTGCCTGTGCCTTGAAGTCAGCATGGACACTGTGCTGGCCGCCGCCCGGGCAGGGCACGACGCCGGCGCCACAGTTCTGCTTAACCTCTCGCCGTACGGCGGGGTGCCGGAGGAACTGACGGCACTCACCGATGTCCTGCTGGTCAACGCCCACGAAGCCGCGCTGTTCCTGGGCGACGGTGCCGCTGCGCCGGGCCCTGACGCGGCGGATGCCGACTGGGACACGGTGCGGCTGCGGTTTGCCGAACACGGCATCCAGCAGGTCCTGGTTACGCTCGGTGCGCAGGGGTCGGTGGTGCTGGATTCGCTGGCGCCGGAGGACCGCAGGGTGGCCAGGATTGCTCCCACCACGGTCCGTGCTGTTGACACTACCGGCGCCGGCGACGCCTTCACCGGTGCCGTTGCAGTGCGGCTTGCCGCCGGCGATGGGCTTGCCGAGGCTGCTGCTTTCGCGTCGGTGGCTGCCGCCCTGGCCACCACCCGCAAGGGGACGCAGGCCGCGTATCCGGAGGCCGCTGACGTGGAGCGGCTGCTGCGGGCCTGAAAACCCCCCCCAGGCCCCGCCGTCGTGCTCTCCAGCCGGGCGCCCCGCAACTCCGGCCGGGCGCCCGGCGGCCGGTGTCTTCCAGGCGCGGGCTACCGGCCCATCAACCTGAGCGCACCCTTCACCAGCCGCGTGTACCGCTCGTTGGACACCCCTGGAGGAGCGCCAACCGGGAACAGCCGCTGCACGGCCACTGTTTGGGCCTCGGTGTACTTCAGGATGCCTTCCCTGCCGTGCCGGCGCCCGGCGCCGGAGTCCTTCATCCCGCCCATCGCCGCATCGTGCGAGGCCCACGCAGCGGAGTAGCCGTCGTTCACGTTCACCGTCCCGGCCATCACCCGGCGCGCCACTGATTCACCGTGCCGGGCGGACCAGACGCTGGCGTTGAGTCCGTAGCGGGAGTCATTGGCAAGGGCGACCGCTTCGTCGTCGTGCTCTACCTGGTAGATGCTGACCACGGGCCCGAACGTTTCCTCCCGGGCCGCCAGCATGCCCTCCGTGACGTCCGTGAGGATGGTGGGTTCGTGGAAGAAGGGGCCCAGATCCGGCCGGGCGCGGCCGCCGGTCACGATCCTGGCTCCCTTGGCGAGCGCGTCCTGGACGTGGGCGGTCACCCTTTCCAGCTGCTTTTGACCCGTGAGCGAGCCCATGTCGATGTCCCAGCCGGTGCCCGCGCCCAGGCGGATCCCTTCCACCTGCCGGGTGAGGACAGCCAGGAATTCCTCGAAAACGGCACGGTGCACGTAGATCCGCTCCATGCTGATGCACAGCTGGCCGGAATTGGAGAAGCAGCCCTGCGCCGCACCCCGGGCTGCCTTCTTCAGGTCCGCGTCGGCGAGGACCAGCATGGCATTCTTACCGCCCAGTTCAGCGGAAAAACCGATGAGCCGCTCGGCGCACTGCCTGGCCACAGTCTTCCCGGTTTCAAAGGAACCAGTGAACATGAGGAAATCGACGGAGCCAATCATCGCGGACCCCAGAACCGGTCCCGGCCCGGTGACAACCCGGAAGAGATCCTGCGGAAGCCCGGCCTCCTGCAGCAGTTCCAGGGCAAGCAGCGCCGTAAACGGGGTCTGCGAATCGGGTTTGAGCACAACCCCGTTGCCGGCCAGCAGGGCGGGAACCGCGTCCGAAATGGCGAGGGTGAGGGGATAATTCCACGGGCTGATAACGCCCACCACGCCCTTGGGGATCCGGTACTCCATTGTCCGTGTCAGGCCCGGAGCGGCCCCGGTGCGGCGGGCGGGGCGCAGGTACCGTTCGGCGTTGCGCTCGTAATAGGCCGCGGTGAGGGCGGCATCAGCCAGTTCCTCGAACGCGTTGAGCCGCGACTTGCCGCTCTCCTGCTGCACGAGGTCGAGGATGTCCGCTTCGCGCTCGAGGAGCAGCCTGCGGAAGCGCCCGACGACGGCGCGGCGCTCCCTGAGGGGAACGGCGGCCCACTTGCGCTGGGCTGCCCGGGCGCCGGCAACGGCGGCCTCGACGTCGCCGGGAGTGCAGACGGGCACTTCGCCGATGGCCCCGCCGTCGAACGGAGAAAAGGACGCCTGGGTTGGCCGCCCCGGTGCGCTGGCCACAAGCTGCGAAAGATGCGGCGGTGCCAAGGGAGATCCAGGCTTTGTGGCTGGTACCGGTCCGGGCTGGGTGGTGCTTGTCATCGTGATCCCCTTTGGCCTCCGTTAGCTCCCGAGCCTACAGCGGGTGTCACCTTGGGTTCACAGTTCAAGCCGCCACGCCGAATTAAGATAGCCTTACCTTGCCAAATTCAGCTTGCGGTCACTGCCGCCCTTGTGAGAAGAGCTCCAGACGTGCCAATCCGACGCTTGATTGCTGCCACCGCAGGCCTTGCAGCCGTTACCGCCGCCCTGACCGGCTGCGGGATTGTCGGCGGGAAGCCGGCCGACCTGCAGATTTACTCGGCACGCCACTATGACCTGGAGGGTGCCTTCGGCCAGTTCACGGACGAGACCGGCATCACGGTGGAGTTCATCAGCGGGGACGACGCCGAGCTCCTTGAGCGGCTCAAGGCGGAGGGGGAGGACACCCCTGCCGATGTCTTTATGACCGTGGACGCCGGCAATCTGTGGAACGCCGCCCGCCAGGACGAACTTGCCGCCGTCGACTCCCCAGTCCTGAAGGAAGCAGTACCGGAGGACCTGCGCGACGCGGAGGGCCGCTGGTACGGCCTGGCCATGCGCGCACGGACCGTCACCTACAACCCGGACAAGGTTGACCCAGCAGAATTTGATGCGGCTGACACCTATGCGGGCCTGGCTGACCCTAAGTGGAAGGGCCGGCTGTGCATGCGCGACGCCACCTCTTCCTACACCCAGTCCCTGGTAGCGAGCCTGATCGGCCTCCACGGCCGGGAGAAAGCACTGGAAATCGCCAAGGGCTGGGTGGCCAACGACGTACAGATCATGAGCAACGACGTCCTGCTGCTGGAAGCCATCGACGCAGGAACCTGCCAGGTGGGAATCAACAATCACTATTACCTCGCCCGCACGCTGGAGGAAAAGCCGGACTTCAAGGTGGACCTCTACTGGGCCAGCCAGCAAGGCGCCGGAACGCACGTCAACATCTCCGGGGCCGGCGTGGTGGAGGGCTCCGACAACCCAGAAAAGGCGCAGCAGCTCGTCGAATGGCTTGCCACGAAGGGCCAGAACGCCTTCGTTGACGCCAACCACGAGTTCCCGGTCAACCCGTCCGCCAAGCCGGAGCCGGTCATTGCGGGCTTCGGGGAGTTCAAGCGGATGCCGTTGAACGCCGAAGCCTACGGCGACCTCAACGCCGAGGCTGTCGACCTGCTCGCCGAGGCCGGATACAAGTGACCGAAACGGCTGTCCTCGCTGAAGCGGGGACGCCGAAGCGCCGTCCCCGCCGGACGGCCGGTGCCGGCCGTCCGGCCTGGGCAGCACTCGTCGCAGTGGTGGCTGCGGTTGTTGTTACGCCCGTTCTCGCGGTGGTCCTTGACGGCCTAGGCAGCCTGGGCAGCACCGCGCCGCCGCGGGATCTTCCCGGGATGGTGCTGACCACCTTGCTGCTGATGCTCGGCGTGGGTGCGGGCTCGCTCCTTGTGGGCGGCGGCCTGGCCTGGCTGGTGACCGCCTACCGTTTCCCCCTGCGCAACCTCTTCGTTTGGCTGCTGGTTCTTCCCCTGGCCGTGCCTGCCTACATCCTGGGCTTCGTCTTCCTCTCCGTGTTCGACGTGTCCGGGCCGGTGCAGACAGCCCTCCGCACGGCGTTCGGTGCAGACGTGTGGGTGCCCGAAGTGCGTTCGCTGCCGGGAGCGATCCTGGTGATGTCGCTGTCCCTCTACCCGTACGTGTACCTCCTGGCCCGCACCGCGCTGATTGAGCATACGGCCGGAACCTACGACGCCGCCCGGACCCTGGGCGCAGGACGTGCCCGGGCGCTGCGCCGCGTCCTGCTGCCACTGGCCCGGCCGTCACTGGCCGCGGGCATGTCCCTGGTGATGATGGAAACCCTGACCGACTTCGCCACGGTGCAGTACTTCAACGTCCAGACCGTTTCCGTGGGCGTCTACCTGGTCTGGAAGGGCACCTTCAACTTCCACGCGGCCACCCAGCTGGCCGTGCTGGTGCTGCTGTTCGCCGTCGCCGTGCTGGCGGGAGAGCGGGCCCTCCGCGGCAGGGCACGGTACCACCGGCAGGGCGGCCGGGGGCAGGGCCTGCAGTCCCGGAGGCTCGACGGCGGCCGCGGCTGGGGAGCTGCCGCTCTTTGTGCCGCGGCCGTCAGCACGGGCTTCCTGATTCCGGTGTTCCAGCTGCTGGCGTGGGCTGCCGGGGGAGCTGCCAGGAATCCGGGCTTCCTCGCGGATCCCCGCTTTGGCGAGTACATCATCAATACGGTCCTGGTGGCGGCAGTTACCGCTGCCGTCTGCGTGCTCATCGCCGTGGCCGTGGGACACGGAGTGCGGCTGAGTGGGGGCAGGTTTGTCTCCTGGGCGGCGCAGCTGACCACGTTCGGATATGCCGTGCCCGGCGCCGTCGTGGGCATCGGCGTGCTGATCTCGTTTGCTGCCCTGGACGATGCACTGGAAACGGCAGGCGTTCCCGGCGGCACCGGACTGCTCATCACCGGATCCGTGCTTGGCATCCTGTACGCCTACGTCATCCGGTTCCTGGCGCCTGCCTACCAGGCAGTGGACTCCAGCTTCGCGAAGATTCCCATGACCCTCACCTTTTCCGCCCTAAGCCTGGGCGCGGCACCCCGCCGGATCCTCGCACGGGTGCACGTACCCCTGGCCAGGTCCGGAATCGCGGTGGCCCTGATGCTGGTGGCCATCGACGCCGTCAAGGAGCTGCCCATCGTGCTGCTGCTGCGGCCGTTCGGGTTTACGACGGCGTCAGTGTGGGTCTACGAGCTGGCGCGCGAAAACTTCTGGGAGAAGGCCTCGCTGCCCGCGCTGGTGATCGTGGCAGCGGCCATCCTGCCCGTCCTGGTTCTGGTCCGGCAGGCCCGAAGTGTTGAAACCTCTGGAAGGGCCCCGGCATGAGCATAAGGGCACACGGACACCGTCCCGGCGGGACCGGCGGGGCTGAGGCAGCGCTGGTGTTTGAAGGCGTGAGCAAGCACTACGGCTCAACCCTGGGCGCTGACAGCCTGGACTTCGCCATCCCGGCCGGCGAACTGGTGACCCTGATCGGCCCCTCGGGCTGCGGGAAGTCCACAACGTTGCGCCTCGCCGCAGGCCTGGAACGCCCGGACCAGGGCATCATCCGGGTCGCCGGGGATGTGGTGGCGGACAACCGCCGCTTCGTGGAACCCGAAAAGCGCCGGGTGGGGCTGGTCTTCCAGGACTACGCGCTGTTCCCGCACATGACCGTGGCGCAGAACGTCGAGTTCGGCCTAAACCGCCTGACCCGCGCTGAGCGCCGGGCGCGGACCGGGGAAGTGCTCGACCTCGTACGGCTCAGCCACTACGCCGGCAGGTATCCGCACGAACTCTCCGGCGGCGAGCAGCAGCGCGTGGCCCTGGCCCGCGCCCTGGCGCCCCGCCCCGCCGTCGTGCTCCTGGACGAACCCTTCTCCAGCCTGGACGAATCCCTGCGCGCGCAGGTCCGCCGCGACACCGTGGCTACGCTCAAGGAGGCCGGGACCACCGGGGTGCTGGTCACCCACGACCAGACGGAGGCGCTGTCCGTGGGCACCCGCGTGGTGGTCATGCGCCGCGGCGTGATTGAACAGGCGGACACCCCCGAGAAGGTGTTCGAACAGCCCGCCACCCGGTTCGTTGCCTCCTTCATGGGCGACGCCGACTTCCTCCCCGCCCATGTGCACCGCGCCCTGCTGACCTGCGAGATCGGCGTGGTTTCCACCGTCCCGGGCTGGGCCAACAGCGAAGCGGACGTCGATGTGGTGCTGCGGCCCCACGAGGTGGCCCTGCAGCCGGATGCAGACTCTCCCGCGCGGGTATCCGCCATCGAGTACCACGGCGCGTTCGTGCTCCACTACGTCACGCTCGCCTCGGGACGGACGGTGCGCTCCTGGCAACCGCACACCGTGCGCCACCCCATCGGCACCCCGGTAGCCGTGACGGTGGCGGCAGGAACCACCCCCACCCTGCTGCTCGGTGACCGCGCCATCACCTCACCACCCCCGGGCAGCTCCCTGGAGCCGCGCCCTTCAGTACCACTTCAGCTCAGTTAGGCACTCCCCATGCTTACCCTTCCCACCCTGGTGGCGCTTTGACAGCGCAGCCCGGGCTCGCCCGCGTCGCGTTCACGGACCTCGCCCGCCACGGAGACCGCCCCGCGGTCCATACCCCCAATGGCGTCCTTTCCTACCGGGAGCTTGCTTCCCTGGTGGACCACCTTGCCGCACGGCTGGGCACCGAGCGCCGGCTGGTGGTTCTGGCCGCACGCAATGACCTGGACTCCCTGGTGGGCTATCTGGCGGCGCTCTCGGCGGGGCATCCACTGCTGTTAGCTCCGGCGGACAAGCCCGACGCCCTGGCATCCCTGCTGGACGCCTACGATCCGGACGTGTTCCTTCGGCCCGGTGACGGCGGCGGGGTACCGCTGCTGGAGGAGCGCCGCCGCGGGACCCGCCACCACCTGCATCCCGAGCTGGCGCTGCTGCTGAGCACTTCGGGTTCCACCGGCTCCCCGAAACTGGTGCGGCTCTCGCACGCCAACCTCAAGGCTAACGCCGAGGCGATAGCGGAGTACCTGCACATCGGACCCGAAGACCGGGCCGCCACCACACTGCCGCTCCATTACTGCTACGGCCTCTCAGTCATCAACAGCCACCTGGTCCGCGGAGCCGGGCTGGTGCTCACGGACCTTTCGGTGGTGGACCCCTGCTTCTGGGACCTCTTCCGGGAACGCCGGGCCACCTCCTTCGCAGCCGTCCCCTACACATTCGACCTCCTGGAACGGGTGGGCTTTGCGGAAAAGGACCTGCCCCACCTGCGCTACGTCACCCAGGCCGGCGGCCGGCTGGCGCCGGAGAAGGTGCGCTCGTGGGCGGAAACCGGGCAGCGCCGCGGCTGGGACCTCTTCGTTATGTACGGGGCAACCGAGGCGACGGCCAGGATGGCCTACCTGCCGCCGGATCTCGCCGCGGACCATCCGGAAAGCATCGGCGTCCCGGTGCCGGGAGGCGCCTTCCGCATCGAACCGGTGGAGGACCTGGCGGACGGGGAACTGGTCTACAACGGCCCCAACGTCATGCTCGGGTACGCCGAGCAGCCGGCGGACCTGGCACTCGGCCGGGAAGTCCACGAACTGCGCACCGGCGACCTCGCCCGGCGGCACCCGAACGGGCTGTACCAGGTGGTGGGCCGGCGCAGCCGGTTCGTCAAGATCGTGGGCCTGCGCGTTGACCTCGGGCAGGTGGAGAAAATCTTCGCCGACATGGGGATCACCGCCGCCGCGGCAGGCTCCGACGAGGGCCTCGTGGTCGCCGCCGAAGGCGACCACGACGGCGGAATGCTCGCCAAAACCCTTGCCGGCACCATAGGTCTGCCCCGCGCCGCCGTCGCAATCCACCCGGTGGAAGCCCTTCCGCGCCTGGCTACCGGCAAGGTGGACTACCCCGCAGTACTCCTGCTTGCTGCGGCGGAGCCCGCTGCGTCCGCTGCCGCGCCAGCCGCGCCCGCCGGTGCTGCCGGGGACCCCGCTCCTGCCGGCCCGGCCGCGGACACGGACATCAGGCGCATCTTCATCGATGCCCTGGAATGTTCCTCCGTTGCCGACGATGACACCTTCGTCTCTTTGGACGGGGACTCCCTGTCCTACGTGGCGGTCTCGGTGCGGCTTGAGCAGGTCCTGGGGCAGCTGCCGCCGGACTGGCACCTCATCCCCGTGCAGGAACTGGAGCGCCGCCGGCAGCCGAAGCGGCGTCGGTTCGTCTCCTTCCTCGAGACATCGATCGTGGTCCGCGCCGCCGCCATTGTGTGCATCGTGGCCACACATGTGGAACTGTTCATGTTCCAGACCGCCCACCTGCTTTTCGCAGTGGCGGGATACAACTTCGCCCGGTTCCAGCTGGCAGAAGCACGCCGTCCCAGGCTGCGCCGGCAGCTCCGCGGCGCGGCCCGGATCGTGGTGCCGTCGGTGGCGTTCATCGCACTGGCCTACCTGCTCACGGACCGCTACACGGTTGCCAATATCTTCCTGCTCAATGCCATGGTGGGGCCGCAGGAGGTGACCACGCAGTGGCACTTCTGGTTCGTGGAACTGCTGGTGTACATCCTGCTGGCCATGGCAGCGCTCATGGCCGTGCCGTGGGTTGACCGTTGGGAGAGGCGGGCCCCGTTTGCCTTCGCGCTGGGACTGGTGGCCATCGCCCTGCTGAGCCGTTACGACATCATTGACCCCGGCCTGCCCAAACCTCCGCCGGTGTTCTGGATCTTCGCGCTGGGCTGGGCGCTCGCCCGGGCCCGCACCCACCTGCACCGCCTGACCGTCTCCGCCATTACCCTGCTGACCCTGCCCGGCTTCTTCAACAGCACCGTTCGCGAGGTCACCGTGGCCGCGGGCATCCTTCTGCTGGTCTGGGTGCCGGCGCTGCCCGTGCCCGCCGTCCTGCGCAAGGCCACGGGGTGGCTTGCCGCGGCGTCGTTGTACATCTACCTCACGCACTGGCTGGTCTATCCGGTGCTCTTGCCCATCAACCCGGTCCTGGCCGTAGTGGGTTCCCTGGTGGTGGGAGTTGGCTACTGGGCCTTGTGCCGGTGGCTGCCCGGCGCCGCTGCAGGTCTCTGGGCCCGGTGGTTCAGTTCAGCCGGCAGGCAGCGGCGCGCAGCGGCGGAACATCCGGCGCTAAGGTGATCCGCCGCCGTCGGGTGCTCAATGGTGATGCTGACCCTGCCGTCAGCTGCCCGGCGGCCGGTACTTGATTTCTCCGGCTTTTTGCAGGGCCTCCATGGTTTCCTCGACGCTCATCAGCACTGTGGTTTCGAACGAGCTCAGGGCGCCGCCCCCGCTGATGGCCAATGCCACCGCTGCCATGGAAACGTTGTCCGGGGCTTCCCAGAGGTTGTAGCCATCGTGGCTGCCGAAGGCGTACCAGAATCCGTGAAGCTTTCCGCCCACCGATTCGATGTAGGTCTGGGCCGCCTTCCGCCGGTCTTCCGGGTTGTTGATCAGCCGCCCCCAGGTCTCCGGCGTGTAGCTGAACTTTGACAGATAGAGCGGCATCTCGTGTCCTTTCAGGTACTGCAGGGGTGGATCCACCCAGAATGGCAGCGCCCCGCCCGGACGGCAACGGCCAGGTGCCTCCGGCGGTAGGCTCGGCTCATGGTGCAGCGGCATAGGTATTACTACGGCGATGACTCCAGCCAGTGGGGTGAGCTGTTCCTCCCTGACCTGGCCGACGCCGGTACTCACCGAGGCGTGGCTGTGGTGGTCCACGGGGGCTACTGGCGGTCGAAGTACGGGGCAGAGCTGGGGGAGCCGCTGGCCCAGGACCTGGCTGCGCACGGGATGGCGGCCTGGAACGTTGAGTACCGCCGGGCGGGGAACGGGGGCGGCTGGCCCCACACGTTCTCCGATGTCCTGGCAGTAATCGACAAGCTGGGGGAGATCGCGGAGACCCATGCTCTGGACCTTGCCAAGGTGGTGGCACTGGGGCATTCCGCGGGCGGGCACCTCGCCGTGTGGGCGGCCGGGCGGGACCGGCTGGGAGGGCTGGGTCTCGAGGGTGAGCACCGCGAGGTCGGCGCCAATGCTGACGGCGTCCGCCTCACTGGAGTGGTAAGCCAGTCCGGCGTCCTGAACCTTGCCGAGGCCGAAAGGCTCAACCTCAGCAGCGGTGCCGTTGCCAACCTGTTGGAGGGGCCGTCGTCGGAATTCCCCGGGCGGCACCGGTACGCAGACCCAATGGCCGCCCTGCCGCTGGATGTTCCCGTGTACGCCGTCCACGCAACCGGGGACGAGGACGTGCCGCCCAGCATGTCCACCTCGTATGTGAAGGCGGGCCAGGCCGGGCCCGCGCCGGCCCGGTTGATTTACGTGCCCGGGGACCACTACGCGCTGATCGATCCCTCCGCGCCGGTATACCTCAAGTGCCGGGAACTGGTTCAGGAGCTGCTGCGCTGAACGGATCTGCTGCACTGAAACGATCTGCTGCCCGTCCCACTTCTCTGGCAGAGTATGACCATGCTCACTGTTATTGGCGAAGGCCTCGTCGACGTTGTCCAGCGCGCGTCAGGAATTGAAGCCCACGTGGGCGGCAGCCCGTTGAACGTAGCGGTGGGCCTCGCCCGCCTCGACCACCCCGTGCAGTTCATTGGCAGGTATGGCCGTGATGCCTACGGCGATTCCGTCGCCGCCCACCTGCGTGCCAGCTCCGTGATGCTGCCGTTGGGTCCGGACGAGCTGCCCACCAGTGTGGCCACCGCCCTGATAGACGACGACGGCGCCGCCACCTACACGTTCGACCTCACCTGGGAGCTTCCCGGGATCGCTGACCGGCTGGCCTTTATGCTGCAGGGCACCACCCTGCTGCACACCGGCTCGATCGCCACGATGCTGGCGCCCGGGGCCACGGACGTGCTCGCCGCCGTCGAATACGCCCACCCGCGGGCCACCATCAGCTTCGACCCCAACTGCCGGCCCAGCATCATCACCGACGTTGCCTACGCACGCCGCCATGCGGAGAAATTCGCGAGCCTCGCGGACGTGGTGAAGGCGTCGGATGAGGACCTCGCCTGGCTCTACCCTGACCTGGACGTCCTGGATGCGGCGCGAAAGTGGCTGGACCTCGGCGGAAACGAGGGGCCGGCCATGGTGGTGGTCACGCGCGGAGCAGACGGGCCGTGGGGAATCACCCGGGCGGGCGAAGCCCGGGTTGCAGCTCCCCGGGTTGAGGTGGCGGATACGGTGGGCGCGGGGGACTCATTTATGGCTGCGCTGCTTTCCGGCCTGGTGGACCGAGGCCTGGACGGCGCCCAGAACCGCAAAGACCTTCGGGAGCTTCCGGCCGAGGGCCTGGCCGAGCTCTTGGCGCACGCGGCCAAGGCCGCAGCCGTCACGGTCTCCCGTCCCGGCGCCAACCCGCCCACGCGGGCGGAGCTGAACGGGCATATGGAGGAGTAACCGGTCTGGTGCCCTTCGACGCTCTCTCACTTAATGGGTGTTTAACGCCGACGCTCTCTCAGCTGATGCGGGTTAATCGCCAACGCTCTGTCACTTCCCAAGGGAGAGTGAGAGAGCGTTGGCGGAAAAGCTGCAGGAACTGAGAGAGCGTTGGCGGAAAAGCTGCAGGAACTGAGAGAGCGTTGGTGGCCGCGTTACTCTTTGCCCAATCCCGCAGCGGAGGTCTTTTCGCCCGACACTTCATTGAGCGCCCGCAGGTCGAAGATGCCGTTTATGTCGGCCTGCTTGGTGGTCCCGGCAGTGACGCCGTCGGCCAGGAGCTTCTGGTAGGTTCCGGCCAGTGGGTCCACGGTGAATACGATGTTCTTCAGGGACCGGTCAATTACGTCCGCCTTGAGCTCGGCTCCGGCGGCCTCCTTGAGGGCGGCGTTGATGACGCTGGCTTTCTCGCCGTCTGCAGCCTTGTTCAGCCACTCAACCGACTTCACGTGGCCCTTCAACAGCGCCTTGACGGTGTCCGGGTGCTCGGCGGCGAACTTCTGGTTCACGATCAGGATGGTGGTGGGGAACTCGCCCGGCTTACCGGACAGCGAGCCGTCCCACAGGTCCTTTTCATCCACCAGGACCTTGGCTCCGGCGGTCAGCACCAGGCGTGAGGCCCAGGGCTCCGGCAGCCACGCGCCGTCGAGCTTTCCATCCTGGAAAAGCTTCAGGGTCTGGGCGTTCTCGGTGGGGTTGATGGCGACGTCGCCGCTGCCGTCGACGTTGGTCTTGTAGCCCTGCGCGGTGAGCCAGGCGCGGAGGGCGACGTCCTGTGTTCCGCCGAGCTGCGGAGAGGCGAGGGTCTTGCCCTTGAGGTCTGCTGCGGAGTTGATCTCCGGTTTCACCACCAGCTGTGCGCCGCCGGCGGCAGCACCGGCAATGATGTTGACCGACTCACCGCCACTCTTCACGAATGAGTTGATGGCGGGATTCGGGCCGATGTAGGTGGCGTCAATCGCGCCGGCGTTCAGCGCCTCGATGGCGGCGGGTCCGGCGTTGAAGACCTGGGTAGTCAGCTTGGTGTCACCCAGTTCGTCTGCGATGTGGCCCTGGCTGACACCCACCAGCGCAGGCGCATGCGTAACGTTGCCGAAATACCCGAGCTTCAGTTCAGCGGCGGGGTTGCCGGCCGGGGCGCTCTGTTCGGCGGTAGCAGTACCGGCGTTGTTGCTGTTGACGGCGGAGGCGACGGCGGCGCCACCACCCACGAGGGCAAGGACCGCTGCGGCGATGCCGACTTTCAGGCCGAGGGGGCGCTTGGGTGCTGCCTGGCCAGCGACGATGCGCGTGGAGGGTTCCGTGTTCCGGGGGCTCTTGTCTGTGGGTTCTGACATGGGGAATTCCTTTGCTGGGGTCTGATGCTGAGTTGAGAGTACGGAGCGCCCAGCGGCCCCACAATCGTTCCTGTAGCAAGGGTTCACGGGACGACGCGGAAGCTCAATATTCCGTAGTTGTGCGTCAAGAAACGTCGCGGCACGTCGCATTCGTGCGCCCGCGAACTCGTGGAGCGCAGCCCCATGCTTTACCTTCCGGATGGTAAAGTTTCAATGTGAGAGAGAGCCAGCGCCCGCAGATACTGGAGGCTGGATTACGCATAGCCGCAGGCACTCAAGGTGCCGCTATCACCCTGGACGCGGTGGCATCCGAGGCAGGGGTTACCAAGCCGGGTCTGATGTACCACTTTCCCAACCGGGATGCGCTCATGACCGCCCTGGTTGAGTACGCAGCATGCCACATGGGACGAAGGATGACTGAGCTCCTCGACGCGCGGGAGGCCAGCGTCATTGAGCGGTACCGCTCATACGTTCTGGCGGCAGCTGACGGGCAGATGATGCGGGCGGAGTGGGCGCTGTGGTTCCACTCTGCGTACAGGACCGAGCTCCAGGAAGCCTGGGCCCGCCATCTGGACCCTTGGCTCCTAATTCCGGAGGGAACACCGCGTGGCCAACGCACCCGGCTCATGACTGCCCGCCTGGCAGCTGATGGACTGTGGGCTGCGCAGGCCAGTGGTGTGGCCGCCCCCGGCGAACCGGACCGGTCGGAAATTGTCACCCACATCCTTTCCCTGATCGGCGAAGGCGGTGCGGAGTGAAGCAGTGGTTGTGCCTCGGCGGAGCAATCATCACGGAGGTCTCGGCAACCCTGGCACTGAAGGCGGCCCTGGATGCCCCGGGCTGGTACGCCCTTGTCATTGCGGGGTACGTCAGCGCCTTTTCCCTTTTGTCCGTCTGCCTGCGACTGGGCATGACCATCAGTGTCGCCTACGGCGCATGGGGCGCCGGTGGTGTCTGCGCCACCGCGTTGCTGTCGGCAAGCATTTTCGACGAGCCGCTCACATGGCTGATGGGCTTTGGCATCGCACTCATCCTGGCCGGCGTGATTACTGTTGAAGCCGGAGCGCAGAACGCCCACAGTGCCAAACAGGGAAATGAAGAGACATGACCTGGGTTTTCCTAAGCCTGGCCATTCTTTTGGAAGTTGCAGCAACAATGTCCCTTCGCGCTTCTGAGGGGCTGAAGAAGAAGCTGTGGCTCGTCCCCATCGTCCTGGGCTACGTGAGCGCGTTTGGTTTTCTTGGCCTGGCCCTTGCCGGCGGGATGCCCCTGGGGGTGGGGTACGGCATCTGGGTGGCCTGCGGAGTCGCGCTGACGGCGGTAGCCAGCCGCATCCTGTTCAAGGAACCACTCACGCCGCAAATGGCCTTCGGGATCCTGCTCATTTCCGCCGGAGTGCTCATTGTTGAAATAGGTGCGCGTCAGGCCCACTAGAGCACCATCACCAGTCGTCGGTATGCGCCGTCACAGGTTTCCCCATATTCTGGCCAAGTGGATACAAGCACCGTGAACTCCCGTGAACAGGGCGAGCAGGTTGACCGGCAGCAGCGCATTCTTGATGCAGCCCTGGACCTGCTGTCGCACCGCGGGATCTCGGGAGTGAACATGCGTGCGGTGGCCCGCGAGGCAGGTGTCGCCCTCGGACTGGTGAACTACTACTACGAAGACAAATCGAGCCTGATCCGTGCGCTGCTGCACAGCGTGGATAAACACGACCTTGCGCTGGTTGCGCCGGACCCGGCATTGCCCCCTGACGAACAGCTCCAGAATGCCCTCCGCCGGGTTGCGGGCCCGGAACTCCTGACCACGCGGTACCTGTCCCTGCGCCTTCATCTTTGGGCGCTGGCGAGGGCGGACGAAGACTTCGCCCTGATCAACGCGGCGGCGTTCGACCGGTATTTGGACGGGCTTGCCGCCCTGATAGGGAACGCCAAGCCCGAGCTGTCCGCCACGAAATGCAAGGAGCGGGCCGCCGATATCGTTGTCCTGCAAAACGGTATGTGGCTGACCGCGCTCCTTGGGGTGGACAAGGAATCCATCCGGCGGAGCATCGCCCGCACCGAAGAGATCGCCTTCGCCGCCTGACGCCAGGCCGCAGCACGCCTCCTAACGGCCGCAGCCAGCAGTCCACATCGTTGGCCTGCCCGGAAGACGCTATCCGCTCCGCGTCATATACCGGCAAGAGCGCGACACATAGCAAGGGCAAGCGCCCATTCCCGCGCCGTTTAGGGAAGTGATGTTTCGCGCCCGTAAATTGTTGAACACTTGTCCAGTTTTCCTATTGAACACTTGTTCAACGTGCACTACTCTCCTTGGATATGACCTACGCCACACCAGGGAATACCGCGGATTCTCCGGCTAACACGGTCACCCTTTCGCATCCGGAAGAACGACGACCCGATCGGGCCAGTGACTGGCATCGGGTAAAAGGAGACTTTGCAGCATGACAAAAGACAGCTACGACTACGTCATCGTCGGCGGCGGCAGCGCGGGTTCCGTGCTGGCCGACCGGCTGAGCGACGGGGGCAACAGCAGCGTCCTGGTTCTCGAAGCCGGACGCAGCGACTACCCCTGGGACCTTTTCATCCAGATGCCCGCCGCCCTGACCTTCCCCAGCGGCAACCCGCTTTATGACTGGCGCTACGAATCTGACCCGGAGCCCTACATGGGCGGCCGGCGGGTTGCCCACGCCCGCGGCAAGGTTCTCGGCGGCTCCAGCTCGATCAACGGCATGATCTTCCAGCGCGGAAACCCGCTCGACTACGAGCGGTGGGGCGCTGACGCCGGCATGGAAACCTGGGACTTCGCCCACTGCCTGCCCTACTTCAACCGGATGGAAAACGCCCTCGCCGCAGACCCGGACGATGAACTGCGCGGCCATAACGGCCCCCTCGTCCTGGAACGCGGCCCGGCCACCAACCCGCTGTTCCAGGCGTTCTTCACCGCCGCGCAGGAGGCCGGCTACCCCCGCACGGACGACGTCAACGGGTACCGCCAGGAGGGTTTCGCTGCCTTCGACCGCAACGTCCACAAGGGCCAGCGGCTCTCCGCCTCCCGCGCCTACCTCCGTCCCAACTTCGGCCGGACCAACCTGACCGTCCTGACCCGGGCCCTGGTCACCAAGGTCAACTTCAAGGGCAATGTGGCAACGGGCGTCACCTACCGCCGCAACGGCAAGACCCACCAGGTCAACGCCGGCGAGGTGATCCTGGCCGGCGGCGCCATCAACACCCCGCAGCTGCTGCAGCTCAGCGGAATCGGCGACGCGGCACACCTGAACTCCCTGGGCATCAACTCGGTGGTCAACCTGCCCGGCGTCGGGGCAAACCTTCAGGACCACCTTGAGGTCTACATCCAGCACGCCTGCACCCAGCCGGTCTCCATGCAGCCGGCCCTGGACGTCTGGCGCATGCCGTGGATCGGCATGCAGTGGATGCTGGGACGGAAGGGACCGGCAGCCACCAACCACTTCGAAGGCGGCGGGTTCGTCCGCTCCAACGAGGATGTTGCGTACCCGAACCTGATGTTCCACTTCCTCCCGGTCGCCGTCCGTTACGACGGCCAGAAGGCGGATGCGAAGCACGGCTACCAGGTGCACATCGGCCCCATGTACTCTGACGCCCGCGGCACGCTCAAGATCAAGTCCACCGATCCCACGGTGCACCCGTCGATGGTGTTCAACTACCTGTCCACGGACCAGGACCGCCGCGAATGGGTCGAGGCCATCCATGTGGCCCGTGACATCCTCGGCCAGTCCGCCATGCAGCCCTTCAACGGCGGCGAGCTTTCACCCGGCCGCGCCGTACAGACGGACGCCGAGATCCTCGACTGGGTGGCCCGTGACGCCGAAACCGCACTGCACCCGTCCTGCACCGCGAAGATGGGGCCGGACACCGACCCCATGGCCGTGGTGAACCCGCTGGACATGACGGTGCACGGCACCAGCGGCCTGCGCGTGGTGGATGCGTCCGCAATGCCCTATGTCACCAACGGCAATATCTACGCGCCTGTCATGATGCTTGCCGAAAAGGCCGCGGATTTGATCGCCGGCAAAAAGCCCCTGGCTCCGCAGCACGCAGATTTCTACCGGCACGGCCTCAGCCCGCTGGAGCGGAACGGCGCCCCGCTCACTGCGGCAGCGGCTGCAGCGGCGGCAAAGGTCTAGGCATGATGGATGTAAAGAAGGAGACACGATGACCGCCACCGTTGAAGCAGTCCACCAGGCCGGGAAAGCCCAGGACGTAGTCAAGGGCCTGTATATCGACGGCGCCTGGCAGCAGGCGCCCGACGGCGGCACCACGGTGGTGCGCTGCCCGGCGGACGGGCGCGAGGTGGCAATTGTCACCTCGTCAACGGCGGAGGACGCAGAGCGGGCGATCGCCAGTGCCCGGGCCGCGTTCGACCACGGCCCCTGGCGGAGGCTCACCGACATCGAACGGGGCGCCGTTATGCTCCGCGTCGCGGAGCTGCTCGAGCGGGACAAAGCCGTCTATGCCCGGGCCGAGGCACTTGACACCGGCAAACGGCTTGTCGAAGCCGAGTACGACATCGACGACATTGCCGCGTGCTTCCGGTACTACGGCAAAATCGCCGGTCTGGATGCCGGCCGGGTAATCGACACCGGCCGCCCTAACACCATCAGCCGCGTGGTGTACGAGCCGCTGGGCGTCTGTGCCCTCATCGCCCCGTGGAACTACCCGCTCCTCCAGGCCGCCTGGAAGGTGGCCCCGGCGCTCGTCGCGGGAAACTCGTTTGTGCTCAAGCCCAGCGAACTCACCCCGTCCACCTCGATCCTGCTCATGGAAACCCTCGCCGAAGCCGGCATTCCTCCCGGCGTTGCAAACCTCGTGACCGGAAAGGGATCGAAGGTGGGCGGCCCGCTCAGCTCCGACCCGCGCGTCGACCTCGTCTCCCTCACCGGAAGCCTCGCGACCGGCCAGACAATCATGGCCGCCGCTGCGGAAACTGTGAAGCGCGTCGCCTTCGAACTCGGCGGAAAGAACCCCAACGTGGTTTTCGCGGACGCGGATTGGGACGCCGCCGTCGACAATGCCCTGACCGCGGTGTTCCTGCACTCCGGCCAGGTCTGCTCGGCAGGGGCGCGGCTCGTCGTCGAGGAGACCATCGCTGAGCGTTTTGTGGCCGAGGTTGTGGAGAGGGCGAAAAGGATCCGGATGGGCGGACCGTTCGATCCGGATGCCGAGACGGGCCCGCTGATTTCCGCCAAGCACCGTGATCAGGTCCACGCCTACGTCCAGGCCGGGATTGCTGAGGGCGCCGAGCTGTTGTGCGGCGGCTACATACCGCACGAGGGACCCCTCGCGGAGGGTTTCTTCTATCCGCCCACCGTGCTCGGCAACTGCCGCTCCGGCATGAGCGTGCTGCTGGAGGAATCGTTCGGCCCGGTGCTGACGGTCGAGACGTTCCGGACCGAGGCGGAGGCCGTGGCGATCGCCAACGACACCGAATACGGCCTTGCCGGCGCAGTCTGGACATCCGATGCGTCGAAGGCGCAACGTGTTGCGGGCGGCCTCCGGCACGGAACAGTATGGATCAACGACTATCACCCGTACGTCCCGCAGGCGGAGTGGGGCGGCTTCGGGAAGTCCGGCATCGGCCGGGAGCTTGGCACCGCGGGACTCAATGAGTACCGCGAGGCAAAACATATCTGGCAGAACATCCAGCCCGCATCCAGCGGCTGGTTTGGCTCACCTGCCGGGGACGCCGGGGTGGGGGCCGCGGGATAGCGACAGCATTTGGGGGAAACGGCCGGGCGCCGCAGGCGTGGCGCCCGGCCGCCGATATCACCTGCGTCCAATGGAGGCCGCGGGGCATCATCATCGTGCTTTTCTCACCTAGGAGTTCGTATGTTGGAACCCAGCAAAAGTTCTGATTCAAGCGGCATGGACGAGTTCGGCTATGCCCAGACCCTGGACCGAAGCATCGGCAAGTTTGCCAGCTTCGCGGCCGGCGTCAGCTATATCTCCATCCTCACCGGTGTTTTTCAACTGTTCTACTTTGGCTTCGCCATGGCCGGGCCGGCCTACGCATGGTCCTGGCCCATCGTCTTCGTCGGCCAGCTCATGGTGGCGCTCTGCTTCGCCGAACTGGCCGGCCGCTATCCCGTGGCCGGATCCGTGTACAACTGGGCGAAGCAGCTCTCATCAGGAACGTTCGCCTGGCTGGCCGGCTGGCTGCTCCTCATTTCCTCGATCGTGGCGCTGGGGGCCGTTGCCCTGGCGCTGCAGCTGACGCTGCCCCAGATCTGGTCCGGTTTCCAGATCATCGGAGACGGCACCGGCACGTACGATTTCGCCCTTAACGGTGTGTTGCTCGCCAGCATCATGATTTCCATTTCCACCCTCATCAACGCCTTCGGTGTGAAGCTGATGACCAAAATCAACAGCATCGGCGTGTTCGTGGAGCTCGCTGCCGCCGTGCTCCTGATCCTTGCCCTTGCCTGGCATGTGGTGCGGGGGCCTGAAGTCCTGTTCAGCACCGCGGGTTATGGCATGGACCACGACCTGGGCTTCTTCGGGGTGTTCCTTATCGGCGCCATGGCTTCCGGCTACGTCATGTACGGCTTCGACACCGCCAGTTCGCTGGGGGAGGAGACAAAGGACCCGAAAAAGACTGCTCCGAAGGCCATCCTGCGGGCCATCACAGCGTCCTTCATCCTCGGCGGGCTGATCCTCCTCGGCGGCCTCCTGGCCGCCCCGGACCTGAACGACCCCAAGCTGGGTGCTGCCGACGGCGGCCTGCAGTACATCGTGCTCTCCGTGCTGGGAGGCCCGTTCGGCAAGGCCTTCCTGGTGTGCATCGTCGTGGCCGTGATCGTCTGCACCCTCGCCGTCCACGCCGCCGCCATCCGTATGATGTTCGCCATGGCCCGGGACAACAATCTGCCCTTCAGCCGGCAGCTCAGCAAGGTGCACCCCGAGCGGAAGACGCCCACGGTGGCGGCCATCGTCATCGGAATCATCGCCATGATTCCGCTGATCGTCAACGTCTCGCAGCCCGCGATCTTCACCATCCTGTCCAGCATCAGCATTGTCCTGATCTACCTTTCCTACCTGCTGGTCACCGTCCCGCTGCTGCGGCGGCGCTTCCTGAAGAAATGGCCGCTGTCCGACGAAAGCCACGGAAAATCCGGCTTCAGCCTCGGCAAGTGGGGTGTCCCCGTGAACATCCTCGCGGTCCTGTGGGGCGGCGCCATGACGCTGAACCTGATCTGGCCGAGGCCGGAAATCTACAACTCCGTCCCGCCGTTCGAGTGGTACCTGCAGTGGGGCGGAGTGATCTTCGTGGCCACCGTCATCATTACCGGCGTCCTGATGTACCGCCTGAAGCTCCGGCACCACACCGGTGTCCTCGCCGAACACGCTGCCTCCACTCCCGCACCTGCGCTGCGGCGCTCCGCCCCGGAATCTTCGGCTTCCACTGGCCTGGCAGGGGCCACTGTCCACGCCGGAGCTGCACAGTCCACCGCAGACCTGGCCGAGGCCGGCCAGTCACGTCCATAACGTCCACGCCTAAAGCGCTCACCAGGCACTGCGTCCGGAACTGACGTATCCCCTAAGCGAAACGGAGGGGGACTGCACCTTCAGGTGCGGTCCCCCTCCGTTTTCCTATCCTGCCGCAGAGGTGCGGGTGGACTCCCGTACGGCCGGAGCCGTAAATCTTGCCCCCGTATCGGGGAAGCCCGGCACGTCGATCCGGGCGTGGGTGTGGACCTCCTGCACCGCCCTGCGGGTGTGTTCTGCGATGTCCTCCATGGTGGTCACCCACATGCCGTCCATCCCCTTCACCCGCTCAATCAGCCGCTCCAGGGCCACCGCTTTGGATGGCCGGCCGGAAATGAAGGGGTGGTTGGTAAGGACGAAACAGCTGCCCTGGGCGTGGTGTGCCTCCGCCTCCAAAGTCCACATTTCCAGGACCTTGGCCGGGCTTTCAATTACGCCGCTGCCGGTTACACCGGGGTAGAAGGCGTACTGTTCCCAGTCGTCCAGGGCCCAATCGACGGGGATTTCCACGATGTCCCGTGCGTCACCGGGGGCGACGCTGAAGCGGTAGGGGGCGTCACCGTCGAGCAGGCTCGAATCGTAGAGGAAGCCGCGGTCCGCCAGGAGCGCCGGGGAGTGCCAGTTGAGCTCCCACCAGGGTGCCCGGAAGCCCACCGGCTCCACGCCCGCAGCTTTGGCGAGCGCCTCCAGTCCGCGGTCGATGTAGCGCCCCTCCGTTGCTGCGTCGATGCCCTGCATCGGCTCGTGCAGGTAGCCGTGGTGGGCCACTCGTTGCCATCGGTCCGCCGCAAGGGCGTGTTCGGGCACACCGTCCTGGTGCTTGAAGGTGAAATTGAGCTGGTTGACGGCATCCATCTGACCACCCGGTCCCGCACCTGGCTCGATCTGGCCCGGGTCCTGCCGCTCCATGACCTGGTAAGCATGGGTGACGAACTCGTCCGCACCCCGCGTGTGGATTTCGAGGGAAGGACGCAGCCGTACGACACCCTCTCGGGGCTGCGCATCCTGGTGGCCCGGCACCCCAATCTCCAAGGCATTGTTCGGGCCCGTGAAGCGTTGGATCTGATGCGGGCCGGTGCCGACTCAGCGCCGGAATCGCTGTTGCGACTCGCAATCGGTGACGCGGGCCTGCCCGAGCCCGAACTCCAGGTGCCATTGCATCCAGGAGAACCGAGGTCGCCGTCGGCCGATCTCGGTTATCGTCATCGCCGCCTTGCAATTCAGTACGACGGCGAACATCACCTCGGTGAGGCACAGATCCTTAGCGACAGGAGGCGGGACAAGGCGTTCGAATCAGCCGGCTGGACCGTCCTGGTTTTCGACAAAGACGATCTTGCTGACGATTTCCGGCGGGCAGTGGAGGGAATCAAACGTGCCCTCCGGAACGGGTGGCTGGACCACCCACAGGCCTCCGGGTTTGCCAACGGCGACTGAGCTCCAGCCCAAGTAGTCAGTCACGAAGAACCACTTAAAGCCGTGACGCTCTCCCACCAAAAAGGTGAGAGAGTGTCACGGCAAAACCTGCATTAAGGGAAAGAGGATCGCCCGACAACCTGCATTAAGGGAGAGAGCGTCGGGTGGGGGCGGCGGTTAGCGGAGGACCACCGTGCGGTTCCCCTGCAGGATCACACGCCCCTCGCAGTGCCAGCGGACGGCGTTGGACAGGGCCTTGCATTCGGTGTCACGGCCAGCCGCCACCAGGTCCTCGGGTCCGTAGGTGTGGTCCACCTCCACCACCTGCTGGGCGATGATCGGGCCCTCGTCCAGCTCCGCGTTGACGTAGTGCGCCGTGGCACCCACGGTCTTGACCCCGCGTGCGTAGGCCTGGTGGTACGGCTTGGCACCTTTGAAACTGGGCAGGAACGAGTGGTGGATGTTGATGGCCCGGCCGTCCAGCTTGCGGGTCAGGTCATCGCTGAGGACCTGCATGTACCGGGCCAGCACCACCAGCTCCACCCCGAGCCCGTCCACCAGTTCCATCAGCCGGGCTTCGGCTTCCGGCTTGGTGGCCGCCGTCACCGGGATGTGGTGGAACGGGATGCCGTGCCATTCGGCAAGCCCCTGGTGGTCGAGGTGGTTGGAGACCACCGCCACCACCTCCATGGGCAGCTCGCCGATCCTGGCGCGGAACAGCAGGTCGTTGAGGCAGTGCCCGAACTTGGACACCATGATCAGGACCTTGCGCTTTGAACCGTGGGGTTCCAGCTGCCAGCTCATGCCAAACTTTTCGCCCACCGGGGCGAAAGCGGCCCGCAGCGCGTCCGCCGTGGAGGCATCGCCGTCGGACGCGAAATGCACCCGCATGAAGAAGTGGCCTTCGGAGCGTTCGCCGAACTGCTGATTGTCGATGATGTCGCAGCCGTGCTCCAGCAGGAAGCCGGACACGGCATGGACGATGCCCGGTGACTCGTTGCAGTCCAGCGTGAGGACATGCTCCACGCTGGTGGGCGGCTGGGTGAGGGGAGATTCAGTCTGGATGGCAGTCATTGTTCAGCACTCGATTACGTTGACGGCAAGGCCTCCGCGGGAGGTTTCCTTGTACTTGGTTTTCATGTCGGCTCCTGTTTCACGCATCGTTTTGATGGCTTTGTCGAGGGATACCTTGTGGCTGCCGTCGCCGTGCAGGGCAAGGCGGGCGGCGTTGATGGCCTTGACGCTGGCGATGGCATTCCGCTCGATGCAGGGGATCTGCACCAGCCCGCCCACCGGGTCGCATGTCAGGCCGAGGTTGTGTTCAATGCCTACTTCGGCGGCGTTCTCCACCTGGGCAGGGGTGCCGCCCAGCACTTCACAGAGCCCGGCGGCGGCCATGGAACAGGCGGAGCCCACCTCACCCTGGCAGCCCACCTCGGCACCGGAGATGGAGGCGTTGATCTTGAACAGGATTCCGACGGCGGCCGCCGCCAGCAGGAAGCGGACCACGCCGTCGTCGTTGGCGCCGGGGACAAACTTCACGTAGTAGTGCAGCACCGCCGGGACGATGCCCGCTGCACCGTTGGTGGGGGCCGTGACAATCCGCCCGCCGGCAGCGTTTTCCTCGTTCACGGCCAACGCAAACAGGTTCACCCACTCCATGGCCCGCAACGGATCGGTCACCCCGGTGTCCGCCGTCAGGGTCTGGAACAACGACGGCGCGCGCCGCCGAACGTTGAGCCCGCCGGGAAGGATCCCTTCCGCAGCGCAGCCGTTGTCCACGCATTCGCGCATTACGGCCCAGAGCCCCAGCAGCTTCTCCCGCAGTTCCGCTTCGCTCCGCCAGACCAGCTCATTGGCCAGCATGACATCCGAAATGGACATGCCTTCGCGCTCACAGATTTCCAGGAGCCCGTCGGCGGTGTTGAAGGGGTAGGGGAGCGCGGTGGTATCAGCCACCACGCGGTCCCCGGCGCCGGCATCACCGTCAACCACGAAGCCGCCCCCAATTGAATAGAAGCTCCGTTCGCTGAGCACAGTGCCTGCGTGGTCCAGCGCCCGAAACGTCATGCCGTTGGGGTGGGCCGGCAGCGACTTGCGCCGGTGCAGCACCACGTCCTCGTCCCAGTTGAAGTCCACCCGGTGGTCGCCGTTGATCCACAGTTCGGCGTCCAGGGCGGCTGCGGCCACCTGGTCATCCGCGGTGAACGTATCCACGGTTTCGGGATCGAGCCCCTTCAAACCCAGGACCACGGCTTTATCCGAGCCGTGGCCCCGTCCGGTGGCGCCCAGCGAGCCGAACAGCTCTGCCTGGACCCGCCTGGTGGAGCTCAGGTGTCCGTCGCCCTTCAGTCCGTCCGCGAACAGCTTCGCTGCCCGCATCGGGCCCACCGTGTGTGACGAGGAGGGCCCGATGCCAACGGAGAACAGGTCCAGGACGCTGAGCGCCATTTAGGGGACCTCGGGGGAGGCGTACTCCCGCATGGCGTCGAGGAACCAGCGCCCCAGGAAGTCCGCGAACGAGGCCCGGGGGAAGATCCGGAAGGACTCCTCGCCCGTCTTCCACAGGACCACCGGGATGTTGCCGATTTCCGTAGACAGCGCGGTGCCGGCCTTGAGCACGCGGGGGTGCAGGTCCAGGGAACAGCCCTTTTCGAGGACGGCGCGTGACCGGGGCCCGGTGAGGTCGAAGGTGGTGCGGTTGGCGGAGAGGTCCACCACCTGGCCTTCGCCGTCACCCAGCGCTTCGCGGAGTGCCTGGATCAGGTCACCGCCGAGGGACTCGTGCGCTTCGGTGGGGGCCACCACCACGAACTCCTCGGGCCCAAGCCACAGCACGGACGTGTCCCCGGTACCGCTGACGCTGCCGCACGCTGCGGGCAGGCCGCCGGTGACGGAGGCTACGCGCTGTCCGGCGTCGCTGTCCCTGTTGACCCGAAGGTTCACCATGGTCAGGAACGGTACTTCGTTGATTTCCACCAGCCCCTGGACGGAGCCGGTTTCAAAGGCTGCCCGGAGCTGGGCGGCCGGGCTGACGCGCACGGAGAGGTCCTTTTGGCGGGTAGTTGCGGGTGCTGCTGTTTCAGCCATCTTTGCGGGTCCCTTCGGGGTCAAAAAGTACGGTTTCGGCGACGACGACGTCCACCAGCTGGTCGCCGGCGGCAGCCACCAGGGTTTCGCCAATGCGGTTGCGCCCGTTCTTGATCAGTGCCAGGCCGAACGACCTTCCCAGTGCCGCGCTGTGGTAGCTGGAAGTGACGAAGCCTTCCATGGGGACCGGACCGTAGGCGGGGTTGGTTGACCGACCCTTTTCAACGAGCTGGGTACCTTCCGGCAGCCGCAGCGTGCCGTCCACAGGCAGGACGCTGACCAGGTGCCTGCGGTCCTCGCGACGGGCATCTGCACGTGCGTAGGAGCGCTTGCCGATGAAGTCCTTGGCCTTGGAGACGATCCATTCCATGCCCGCGTCCTGCGGAGTGACGGTGCCGTCGGTGTCCTGGCCGACGATGGGGTAACCCTTTTCGGCGCGGAGCACGTGCATGGTTTCGGTGCCGTAGGGGGTGATGTTGAATTCGGCGCCGGCGGCTGCCACGGCCTCCCACGTGTTCAGCCCGTACCAGGACGGCACGTTAATCTCGTAGGCCAGCTCACCGGAGAAGGAGATCCGGCAGACCCGGGCGCGGACGCCGGAGGCGAGGGTGGTTTCGCGGAACGTCATGAACGGGAAGGCTTCAGCTTCCAGTCCGCCGTTGGCGGCCAGTTCCGGTGCGACCTTGGCGATCACGTCGCGCGATTTCGGCCCGACGACGGCAATGGTGCTCCACTGTTCGGTCACCGAGGTGCAGTGCACGTCCAGCTCCGGCCACTCGGTCTGCAGCCATTCCTCCAGCCAGTCGAGCACCTTTGCGGCACCGCCGGTGGTGGTGGTCATGAAGTAGGTGTCCTCGTCCAGGCGGAGGGTCACACCATCATCGAAGATCATGCCGTCAGCGGTGCACATTACGCCGTAGCGGGCGGACCCGGGGGCAAGTTTCTTGAACGCGTTCGTGTAGATCCGGTTGAGGAATTCGCCGGCGTCCTTGCCCCGGATTTCGATTTTGCCCAGGGTGGTGGCGTCCATGAAGCCTACGGACTCGCGGACGGCGGCGCACTCGCGCAGCACCGCGGCGTCCATGTCCTCTCCGTCCTGCGGGTAGTACCAGGGCCGCTTCCACTGCCCCACGTCCTCGAACAGGGCACCCTTGGCGACGTGCCACGGGTGGATCGAGGTCTTGCGGGCCGGGTCGAACAGCTCGCCGCGCTGGCGCCCTGCCAGTGCCGCGAAGGCCACGGGCGTGAAAGGTGCGCGGTAGGTGGTGGTGCCGATGTCGCCGATGCCGCGGGAAGCTTCGCCGGCCGTGCGGAGCGCGGCGGCGATGACGCCGATTGCGTTGACGCCGGAGGTCTTGCCCTGGTCGTTGGCGGTGCTGATGGAGGTGTACCGCTTGATGTGCTCAATCGACCGCATGCCGGCTCCGGTGGAGCGCAGCACGTCGGCCACGGACTGGTCGCGCTGGAAGTCCACGAAGTGGTGGTGCCAGTTATCCGGCGTGCCCTGCTCACCCGGAACCAGCCACAGCTGGCGGGTGGGGGCGGAGGCCTTCGGCTCGCCGATCACGGACGGCTGGACGGCGGAGGTGAAGCCTGCGGCGGCAGCCGCGGTGACGCCGGCGAAGATACCCTCGGTGAGGCAGTCAGCGGTGGCGAAGCTGCCACGGCCCGAGCCGACGATCTGCTGGTTGGGCACCACGGTGCTCGGTACGAAAGCGGCCAGTTCGTCGTCCCAGCGGAGCTTGCCCTGGCGCTGGGAGTGCAGGTGCACCAGCGGGCTCCAGCCGCCGGAGACAGCGAGCAGGTCACACGCGATCTGCTCGACGCCCGAGGTGAGCTCGCCGTCGTCGTTGATGCTGCGGACGGTGACGCCGGCAAGGCGGCCGCTGGAATCAGCCGACGTGTTGGCCACGGCGCTGCCGATCAGCACGCGCGTTCCGGCTTCGACGGCGGCCGTAGCCACTGCGGTGAGCTGCGGGCGGGCGTCCACGACGGCGGCAACCTTGACGCCGGCGGCGCGCAGGTCCGCGGCCACGGCGTAGGCGCTGTCATTGGTGGTGCTGATGACCACGCGCTGCCCGGCGGCGACGGCGTAGCGGTTGAGGTAGCTGCGGACGGCCGAGGCCAGCATGATGCCGGGGCGGTCGTTGTTCTCGAACACCAGCGGGCGTTCGTGGGCGCCGGGGGCGAGCACCACCTGGCTGGCACGGATGTGCCAAATACGCTGCCGGGATACCCCGGACGCGGCAGGGGAGGAGAGGTGGTCGGTGCGGTTCTGGACGGCGATGACGTAGTTGGCGTCGTAAGCACCGAATGCTGTGGTGCGGTTCAGGACGGTGGATTCGGCACCGGAGACGAGCTCGGCTTCGACGTCCGCCACCCACTCCAGGGCCGGCTTGCCTTCGATGGTTTCGGCCAGCTCAGGTGCTGTGGATCCGGAAAGCAGCGAACCGCCCAGTTCGGGCTGATCGTCCAGCAGCATTACGCGGGCGCCGGTGCGGACGGCTTCGCGGGCAGCGGCCAGGCCGGCGGGGCCGCCGCCAACCACCAGGACGTCGGTGTGGACGTACTTCTTGTCGTACTCGGCGCGGTCCTCCTCCGGGTCCAGTTTGCCCAGGCCGTTAAGCAGTTCGGCCTGCAGGCCGTCCACCAGGGTGACCGTGGTGGCGGGGAGCATGGACTCGGCCACGTGGCCGGGGAAACGCGGCTGCACCTTGACCAGCGCGTTGGATTCCTCCACACCGGCGGACATGATGCCGCGGGCGCGGTCCTCGTAGAGCGAGTTGCCGGCGGCGATGCGGCCGTTGGCCAGCAGGGCTGAAGCGAGGGTGTCGCCCGGGTGGCCGGTGAATTCCTCACCGTCGACGGTGAAACGCCAGGAGATGGTGCGGTCGATGCGTCCGCCGGCGGCGAGGCGGGCGTTCTGGGAAGTCACTTGGTTGCTCCTTCCGGGGCGGTGGTGCTGGTTGAAGAGGTGCTCGTTGGAGCGGTGCTTGTCCCGGAAATGCTGGGTGCTGCGGTCCCGGTGGTGGTGCTGTCAGCGGCGGTGCTGGCAGTCCCGGTCTCGGCAGTGCCCTTACCGGCGGCGTCCGGCCGGGGCGTGCCCATGGGGTAGACGGCCTGGATGTCGTAGGTGACGGTGTCGCGGAGCATGTTGAACCACTGCCGGCAGCCGGTGCTGTGCAGCCAGCGCTCGGCGAAGGCGCCCTTGGTGTTGTCCCGGTAGAACAGGAACTCGGCCCACTGGCGGTCATCCAGCTCGTTGGGGTTTTCCGGGTAGGCAACGTGGGCCTGGCCGCCGTAGTGGAACTCGGTCTCGTCGCGGGAGCCGCAGTTGGGGCAGGAGATGAGCAGCATGTGCGTCTTCTTTCTAAAGTGCAGTGTTCGCTGGCGGCTAATGGGCGACGGCGGCGGCGCCGTGTTCGTCGATCAGCGCACCGGTTTCGAAGCGCTCCAGGGCGAACGGCTTGTTCAGCTTGTGCGGGGCACCCGTGGCGATGTTGTGCGCAAAGGTAAGGCCGGCCGCCGGAGTGCCCTTGAAGCCGCCCGTGCCCCAGCCGCAGTTCACGAACATGTTGTCCACTGGGGTGTTGCCCACGATGGGGGAGGCATCCAGGGTGGTGTCAACGATGCCGCCCCAGGTACGCAGCACGTGCGCCCGGGCAAAGATGGGGAACAGCTCGACGGCGGCAGCCATCTGGTGCTCGATCACGTGGAAGGAGCCGCGCTGGCCGTAGCCGTTGTAGGAGTCAACACCGGCACCCATCACCAGTTCGCCCTTGTGGGCCTGGGAAACGTACACGTGCACGTGGTTGGACATGACCACTGTGGGGTGGACCGGTTCGTGCAGTTCAGAGACCAGTGCCTGGAGGGGGTGGGACTGGATGGGGAGCCGGAAGCCGGCCATTTCGGCCAGGACCGAGCTGTGGCCGGCAGCGCAGAGGCCCACCTTTTCGGTGTTGATGGTGCCGCGGTTGGTCTTGACGCCGGTAACGCGGTTGCCGTCCTTGATGAAGCCGGTGACTTCGCAGTTCTGGATGATGTCCACGCCCATCTCGTCGCACTTCCGGGCAAAGGCCCAGGCCACGTGGTCGTGCTTGGCGATGCCGGCGCGGGGCTGGTAGGTGGCGCCCATGACGGGGTAGCGGATGTTGTCGCTGATGTTCAGGATGGGGCAGAGTTCCTTGACCTGCTGGGGGTCGAGCCATTCAGCGTCCACGCCGTTGAGCTTGTTGGCCCCGACGCGGCGCATGCTTTCGCGGACATCCCCCAGCGTGTGGGCAAGGTTCATCACGCCGCGCTGGCTGAAGAGGAAATCGTATTCGAGCTCCTCCGGCAGGATTTCCCAAAGCTTGAGGGCGTGCTCGTAGATCGCGGCGCTCTCGTCCCAGAGGTAGTTGGAGCGGATGATGGTGGTGTTCCGGGCCATGTTGCCGCCGGCCAGCCAGCCCTTTTCGAGGACGGCGATGTTGGTCATGCCGTGGTTCTTGGCCAGGAAGTACGCGGTGGCCAGGCCGTGCCCGCCGCCGCCCACGATCACCGCGTCGTACGAGGACTTGGGCTCCGGGTTGCGCCAGAGGAAGTCCGGGTGCTCGGGGAGCTGCTGGGTGCTCACTGGGCTGCTCCAATCATGTCTGCTTCGAACGCGGCAATCTCGGTGCCGTCGCTGAGGTGGGGGTAGAGGGGGAACTTCTCGGCGAGGGCCGTCACCCGGGAGCGGAGTTCGACGACGGCGGCATCGCTGAGGGATGTGCTGCCGTCGGTGCCGGTGCCCGCCGCGGCGATGAGCGCCGCCGCAATGATGTCCGCAACCTCGGCGAATTCCTCGGCGCCGAAGCCGCGGGTGGCGAGGGCGGGGGTGCCGATGCGGAGGCCGGAGGAGACCATCGGCGGGCGGGGGTCGAACGGAACGGCGTTGCGGTTGACGGTGATGCCGATGCGGTGCAGGGCGTCTTCGGCCTGCTGTCCGTCCAGTTCGGAGTTCCGGAGGTCCACGAGGACCAGGTGGACGTCGGTGCCGCCGTTAACCACGGAGATTCCTGCTGCGGCAACATCCTCGCGGAGGAGCCGTTCGGCCAGAAGCTTGGATCCCTGGAGGACACGTTCCTGGCGTTCCTTGAATTCGGGGGAGGCAGCGAGCTTGAAGGCCACGGCCTTGGCGGCGATGACGTGTTCCAGCGGGCCGCCCTGCTGGCCCGGGAATACGGCGCTGTTGATCTTCTTGCCGTACTGCTCCTTGGCCAGGATGACGCCGCCGCGCGGGCCACCGAGGGTTTTGTGCGTGGTGGTGGTGACGACGTCGGCATACGGCACCGGGTTGGGGTGGAGCCCTGCGGCCACGAGGCCCGCGAAGTGGGCCATGTCCACCATGAGGTAGGCGTCCACGAGATCTGCGATGCGGCGGAATTCCGCGAAGTCGAGCTGGCGGGAGTAGGCGGACCAGCCGGCGACGATCAGCCGGGGGCGGTGCTCGAGAGCCAGGGCCTCAACCTCGGCCATGTCGACGCGGAGGTCGGATTCGCGCACGTGGTACGGGACCACGTTGTAAAGCTTGCCGGAGAAGTTGATCTTCATGCCGTGCGTCAGGTGACCGCCGTGGGCCAGGTCAAGGCCCATGATGGTGTCGCCCGGGTTCAGCAGGGCGAACATGGCCGCGGCGTTGGCCTGCGCGCCGGAGTGCGGCTGTACGTTGGCGAACTCGGCGCCGAAGAGGGCTTTGACACGGTCAATGGCCAGCTGCTCCACCACATCTACATGTTCGCAGCCGCCGTAGTAGCGCTTGCCCGGGTAGCCCTCGGCGTACTTGTTGGTCAGGACCGAGCCCTGTGCCTCCATGACTGCGGACGGGGCGAAGTTCTCGGAGGCGATCATCTCCAGCGTGGACTGCTGGCGCACCAGCTCCTGGGCGATGGCCTGCTGGACCTCGGGATCGACTGCGGAAAGTCGCTCGTTCAACTGCTCAACCACGGATGCTCCTTTGAAATACCACTTGCTGGATAACTGATATATCAGTGTGTTGCTCAATGGTATGATTATGATCACAGCAGAGTCAATAGCCGGTGCGGAAGCGGCAAGAAGCTTTCGTTTCGGTTTCACGTTGTACAAACGAACGGAGCGGCGCATTGAACGCACTTCTTGCCCTGCCCCAGACCGAGGACGAGGCACCGTCCCAGGCTGAGGCCGCGTACCGCCAGCTGCGGGACAAGCTGATCATGCTGGAAATCCGGCCGGGCGAGCCGATCAACGAAGGCCAACTCGCTACAGAGCTGGGATTCGGCCGCACGCCGGTCCGGGAGGCGATTAAGCGCCTGGAGGTGGACCACCTTGTGGTGTCCTACCCGCGCCGGGGAACCTTCGCCACCAACGTGGACTTCACGGAACTGGCGGACGTGTCGGAGATCCGGGAACTGCTGGAGCCGTTGGCGGCCCGCCGTGCTGCCCGCAGGGCAAACGAGGCCATGCGCCGCGAACTGCTGGAGGTGGCGGATGCCATTGCCGGGATCGACCCCGGGCCCGGTGAGTCACGCGACCTCATGCGCTACGACCTCATGGTGCATCGGCTGATCTACAAGGCAGCCGCGAACCCGCATCTGGAAAGCACCCTGATCCGCTACGACAACCTGGCCACGCGAATCTGGTGCGTGGTGCTGGACAAGGTCCCTTCCGTCACCGGGCACATTACCGAGCACGTCGACCTGCTGAGAGCGGTGGCCGAAGGGGATGCCGACAAGGCGGCCGAGCTGGCCCTGCACCATGTCACCAGCTTCGAGGAAACCATCCGCAAGATCCTCTGAGTGCCCTGCCAACCGGGACGCTCTCTCCCTTAACGCCACCGAAACCGCGACGCTCTCTCACTTTTCGAAGGATGGTCACCGCTCGATGCCCGCAGTTACCCGGAACGCACCGCAGCGTACTGCCAGGTTCGGCCTGGCCTTCATCGGCGTGCTGCTCATCGCGGTCAATCTCCGGGTGTCCTTTGTCAGCGTGGGACCCGTTCTGTCGAACATCAGCGGTGACCTTGGCCTCTCCAGCGCCGCGGCAGGGTTCCTCACGGGTCTTCCGCTTATTGTCTTCGCGGTCTTTTCACCCGTGGCACCCGCGTTCGCTGCCCGTCTGGGGCTGGACCGAGCGCTGTGGATGTCCCTGCTGATCCTGGCCTCGGGAATCGTGCTTCGCTCCTTACCTGTGCCGTCTTCCATCTGGGTGGGGACAGCATTGATCGGGCTGGCTATCGCATTTCTCAATGTCCTGGTGCCCTCTTTGGTGAAGCGGGACTTTCCGGCGAGAGTCAGCCAGGTCACTGGAACATACACCGCCACGCAGGCCGCCGTCGCCGCTATGGGGGCGGCCGTAGTCGTTCCCGTGGCCCAAACGTCGCCGGCCGGATGGCGCCTTGCACTCGGCATCTGGGTGGGACTGGCCCTCATTGCCATGGCGGTGCTCCTGCCCTGGCTGCGCCGGCACAGCCGCCCGCTGGTTGCCGCCGCACCGGTGGCCTCCTACAGGTCGCCGTGGTCCTCCGCGCTGGGCTGGCAGGTGACGGTCTTCATGGGGCTGCAGTCGATCGCCTTTTACGTCCTGATGGCCTGGCTGCCCACCATCGAACAGAGCCGGGGCGTCCCGACCACAACCGCAGGAATCCATCTGTCCGTCTTCCTGCTCATCAGCGTCTTCGCCAGCCTTCTTGCAGGGGGAATCCTGCACCGCGGCCCGGACCAGCGGATCGTTTCCTTCGCAAGCGGCGCAATCATGGTGGTGACCTTCCTGGGGCTGGCACTTGCGCCGGACCTTATCCTGCTGTGGGTGCTTGCGGGCGCCATTGGCTGCGGAAGCCTTATTGTCATCGCCTTATCGCTGTTCAGCCTCCGTACCGTCAGCCACCCGCAGGCAGCCTCCCTGTCCGGCATGGCGCAATCTGTTGGCTATGGCATGGCTGCTGTAGGGCCGGTGATGTTCGGGGCCCTTCGGGATGTGAGCGGAGGATGGACACTCCCGCTCCTCGTCACCGCGGGGATTATGACGGTTCTGGCCGTCACCGGCGTGCTTGCCGGCCGGGGCAGGGTTATTGGCGGTCACGCGGGATGAACGGGCCAGCGTTGGAAAGCCACACGGTTGAGAAAAACCCCCCACAGCGGTCCGTGGAAGACATTATGATCACCTGCCCGAAGACGCTGCTGGAGGACTGCACCGTCGAGCAGGTGCGCAGATTTTTCGGGGACGACCACGTCCATATGGCCTTGATCGTGGATCCGGCTAACCGCCTCCTCGGCACGCTGGAGCGGTCCGATATCCCGAAAGGGGCACCACCGGCGGCCCGGGCCCTCTCCTATGGCGTGATGCCCAACAGGAGTATCGGTCCCCGGGTGCCTGTTGAAGCCGGCACAGCTGCGCTGCAGGCAGCCGGCAGGCGCCGGCTTGCAGTAGTGGACGACGACGGCACGCTTCTTGGTCTGCTCTGCCTGAAGCGGAGCGGCCTCGGCTTTTGCAGTGATGCAGGAGTTGCTGCCCGCGCTGCGGATAAGCAGCGCCAAGACTCAAGCGGGGCACCTTTTGCGTGTGGTTGATTTCACCCTGCGCAACCTACTTGAGAGTATGGACCATGGCTTCGAACAATGAGCGCGAACCCGACATCGACGTTGAGGCGGGACAGTCCGGCGGCGTTCAGTCTGTAGACCGCGCCCTGGCAGTGCTGGAAATCCTGGCCCGGGACGGCCATGCCGGAGTGAGCGAAATCGCCGAGGAGATGGGCATTCACAAGTCCACGGTGTCGCGCCTGCTCGGTTCCCTGGTCAGTCGCGAGATGGTCCACCAGAACAGCGAACGCGGCAAGTACCAGCTGGGCTTCGGCATCCTGCGCCTGGCCAGTTCCATCCCCGGCAGGCTCAGCCTGGTGCGGGAAGCGCGCCCGGTCCTCGAAGCTCTGGCCGAGGAGTTCAAGGAAACCGTCAACCTTGCGGTGCTGCGCTCCAACTTCGCCGTAAACGTGGACCAGGCCATGGGCCCTTCCACCCTCGCCACCTACGACTGGGTGGGCAGTTTGACGCCGTTGCACGCTACCAGCAGTGGCAAGATCCTGCTTGCAGGGCTGCCGGCGGAGGAGCGTGCACGGATACTGAAGGAAACCGGGCTCCCGGCCCGCACGCCGCGCACCATCACAGACAGGAAAGAACTCGAAACCCAGTTACTTGACGTGGCCCGGCAGGGTTATGGCGTGGTGCGGGAGGAATTCGAGATCGGGCTCAACTCCATCTCGGTGCCGGTCTACAACCATGTGGGCGCGGTAGTCGGGGCCGTTAGCATTTCCGGACCCGCCTTCCGCTTCGAACCGGAAAAGGAACCGGGACTCCTGGACGGGCTGAAAGAAGCAGGGCTGGAAATCAGCGCGCGGTTGGGCTACGCCCGCCACTGATGCGCCTGTGCCGATGCAGGATAGGGGCGCTGCCGAATGCCAGCACGCCCCGCACGGCAGCGCTCAGAGATCCTCTTCGAGCCGGGCGGTGAGGATCCGATTCGCGTTAACCTGCAGGATGCCGAGCGACTCCTGGATCAGGGGTGAGTTTATGCTGCCCCTGCGCACCGCGGCGACAATGCGTCGCGTGGGTTTAGCCTCGCCGGTGATACGCAGCCGAACCACGTTCTCCGCACCATGCAAAGGCGCCAGCCGGGGCAGCAGGCCGACGCCCAGCCCCGCACCCACGAACGCGATCTGGGTTTCCCATTCGATAGCCTCATGGGCAATCCGTGGTGTTACCCCGATTGCCGTGAAGGCCGCGGTGAAGAGGGAATGATAGGTGGAACCGGCGGCCTCCGTGATCCAGGGTTCGGATGCCAGCTCTTCAAGGGTGGCTGTTCCCCGTGACGCCAGCGGATGGTCACCGGGAATGATGACATCAAGTGGATCGTCGAGCAAGACTTTCTGCTCGAAGCGCGGATCGTCCTCACCATAGGTGTCGGATTGCATGGCGACAATGACCGCAAGGTCGATCCGTTCCGCGATCAACAAGTCGAAGCAGCGGGCCGGATCGGCCTCAAGAACCTGAACCTCCAGCAGGGGGCGCGTTGAGCGTAAGGTGGTGGCCAGCGGCGCGAGCAACTGGGCGGCTGCTGTGGAAAATCCCCCGATGCCAAAATGGGGCTGCACCTGGTCGCCGGCCTCCATGGCCGCGGCGCGCAGGCGCTCCCACTCCGCAATAAGGGGGTCCGAACCCGCCACGAGAAACCGTCCTGTGGCTGTCAGCCGCACGCCCCGGCCGTCTTTCGTCAGCAGCTGCATTCCAAGCACGCGCTGGAGCTCCCGCAGTTGCGCAGAGACGGCGGAGGGGGAGTAGCCCGTAAGCTCAGCGGTCGCGCCTATAGTGCCGCACCGGGCGAACACGCGAAGTGTGATAAGCCTCGAATCGATCATGCACTTATTGTGCAGGGTAACCTTCGGAATTTTGCGCTTTTTTTGCGGCTCCTGTGACTCTAATCTCATCCTTACAAAGTTTTTCGATCATGCCGCTTTCACCCGCGCCTCCATGGTCAACAAGCAATACCCACTACCCATGCCTCCCGGGAGGAAACCCATGACTGTTTCAGTGAACGTGCCCCTCAATTCACGCGGCAAACTCGCTGCATCTTTGCCTGCCGAGCAGCTGGCTGAAATCACCGAGTTGTTTGAGTTCCGGCGCACCGGCTACTCCCTCGACGCACCCTTCTACACCGATCCCTCGATCTTCAACATCGACATGAAGGCCATTTTCGGCCAGCACTGGATCTTTGCGGCCAGCACGGCCGAACTGCCCGAGCCCGGCGACTACGTGACGGTCGACTACGGACCCTACTCCCTGATTGTGCTGCGTAACGACGACGGCGACGTGAACGTCCTGCACAACGTATGCCGCCACCGCGGCGCCCGCGTCCTGACCGAAGCTGCCGGTTCCACCGGAAACCTGGTCTGTGGCTACCACTCCTGGACCTACTCCCCGGAGGGCAACCTGATCCATGCCTCCGCTCCGGGGGAAACCAAGTTCGACAAGAGCTGCTTCGGCCTCAAGCGCGCCCACGGCCGCGAGGTCGCCGGCCTCATCTTCGTCTGCATCGCGGATGAACCGCCGACAGACTTCGACGAAACCGCCAAGATCTTCGAGCCTTACCTCGCGCCCCACGATCTCTCCAAGACGAAAATTGCCTACCAGCAAAACATCATCGAAGAGGGCAACTGGAAGCTCGTCATGGAGAACAACCGCGAGTGTTACCACTGTGACGGCCACCCTGAGCTCGCCTGCTCCCTCTTCCCCACCTGGGGCCTGACGGAGGGCCTGGTCCCGCCCCACCTTGAAGAAGTGTGGGACCGTAACAAAGAGGCACAGTCCTCGCTCGAAGAGCGTTGCCGCCGCTATGGCCTTCCCTACGAGGTGGTCGAGCAGCTCGACACCCGCATCGCGGGAATCCGGATCTCACGGGAATCACTCGATGGAGAGGGCGAATCGTTCTCCGCCGACGGGCGCAGGCTTTCCAAGAAGCTGCTCGGTGACTTGCCCGACTTCCGCCTTGGCCGCTGCTCCATGCACCTGCAGCCCAACAGCTGGTTCCATTTCCTCGGCGACCACGTCATCACCTTCGGTGTTTTCCCCATCAACGAACACCAGAGCCTCGTACGCACCACCTGGCTGGTGGCGGACGACGCCGTGGAAGGCGTCGACTACGACCTGGAGAAGCTCACCTACACCTGGAAGCAGACGAACCTGCAGGACAAGGCGTTCGTGGAACTCTGCCAGCAGGGTGCCGCCAGCCCCGCCTACGAGCCCGGCCCCTACATGAAGAGCGAATACCAGGTTGAGGCATTCATCAACTGGTACGTGCAGCGCGTGCAGGAGCACCTGGCATGATTGAACTCCTCACTGAAACGGCCATCCAGGAACCACAGCGAATTCGCGGTCTTGAGATGCCGTGGAACAGAGTGATGGGAAGCACTGAAACACCTGCCCGGGCAGCCCGGGCATTGAACCCGTGGCATCCGCAGGAATTCATGGCCGAATGCGTCGAGACCATTCCCGAGGCCGGCGCCATGATGACCTTCGTGTTCCGCCGCTGCGATGGCGCGCCCCTGGCGTTCCGCGCGGGCCAGTACGTGAACATCGCATTCCCCTTGAACGGCGAGGACCAGGACCCGGTGGACCGCAGCTACTCGCTGTCCAGCTCGCCCACCCAGCCGTGGACCTTCAACATCACCGTCAAATGCGACTCCACCGGCCTGGTCTCGCCATGGGTGCACGAGAACGTTAAGCCCGGCACCGTTCTTGAAATGCTGGGACCCGTGGGAGCATTCCACCTGCCCGACGCCGACCGGCGGGCACGGTATCTCTTGCTTGCTGCCGGCGCCGGCATCACTCCGATCATGTCCATGGTGCGGACCATCCACTCCCTGCCCGGCCACGCCGACGTTGTGGTGCTCTACCACGGCTCGGATGCCGGAGGCTTTGCCTTCCACCGGGAGTTGGCCTACATCGCGTCCGTGGACTCGCGCGTCAAGGTCCACTACTCCCTGGGCAGCCGAAGCGAACCGGAGGGCTGGGAAGGGCTCCGTGGAAGGCTGACGGCGGCCATGCTCGAGGAGGTGGCCCCCGACGCCAACGGCCGGCAGGTATACGCATGTGGCCCCGAGGGTTACCTGAACACCGCCACCGAACTCCTTCAAAAGGTTGGTGTCGACGACACGTCCATTTACATGGAGTTCTTCTCGGGAGACCGGCAGACGCTCCTTGAATACCAGGCGGAGGTGGCTCTCGCAGCCGACGTCGCGGAGGAAATCGCCGAGGAAATCGCCGAATCCGCCGAGGACTACTACGAAAGCCAGCCCGCCGCGTTCGGGCTCTACGAGCCTGGCTACGACGCCGACGGAACACTGGAGGCCTCGGGGCTGCCTCTGGAAATCAGCGAACCGGACAAGCCCGGCTCCGACCCCTCTGCCGACAGCCCGGGCGTGGAGCCGGAAGCCGCTTCCCCTGATGCCTCCAGCTTCGACACGGTGGGAACAGGCAGCCTCACCATGTCCTTCATGCGCACCGGTATCAATGTGCGGATCGACCCCACCGAGCGAATCCTTGAGGTTGCCCAGCGCGCCGGCGTCAGGATTGGGGCGAACTGCAAGGAAGGCATGTGCGGCTCCTGCAAAGTCGTCAAGCTTTCCGGCGAGGTCGAAATGAACCACCAGGGCGGGATCAGGGCGCGGGAAATCTCTGCAGGCAAATTCCTGCCCTGCTGCTCCGTTGCCCAGTCCGACCTGGTGATCGATGCCTGACCCCTGTTCCGGCCATTGTCAAGCCGCAGCTGAAACCCCTGAAATAGGGCTTAAGACTTCGGTAACTTCTTGACATCGGGTTGTGATTCGGGCCACTCTGTTGCTTATTACGAGACGCGTTGATCTTTGCGGAACAACCGCCGGGTTAGGGCAAAGCTGACCTCGATAGCCGAACGCCAGCAAAGCCCCAACCTTTCCCCCCGGCCTGTGGGCGCCGGAGTACAACGCCAGCCCATGAATTCAAACCAAAGGACTTGACATGGCTTTGAACAGCGATATCCGCCCGGACAAAGAGGTCCGGGCCGAACCAGATCTCCAGCCCGCTAACAACAGCGCGGAGGCCGAGGTGGAGAACACCGAGCAGATCATGCAGGAGCTTCGCCAGAGCCGCTCTGAGCAGGCGGTGGCGGAACGCCGGAACCGAAAGCTCACCCTGGACAAAGTCACCTTCGGCATCACGGGCCTCCTCGCCCTGGCCTTTGTTGCCTGGGGCTTCCTGGGCCGGGACAGCCTGTCCTCCACCTCCACCCTCGCCCTCGACTGGGTCATGGAGTACACCGGCTGGCTCTTCATGGTCCTGGCCTCATTGTTCGTCGTTTTTGTCCTGTGGCTGGCCCTGGGCAAGTGGGGCAACATCCCGCTGGGTAAAGATGGCGAAAAGCCCGAGTTCCGGACGGTCTCATGGGTTGCCATGATGTTCGCGGCCGGCATGGGCATCGGCCTGATGTTCTACGGCGTGGCCGAGCCGCTCTACCACTTCGTCTCCCCGCCGCCGGGAACCGTGGATGGACGGACGCCCGCGGCCGTCCAGACGGCCATGGCCACTTCCATCTTCCACTGGACCCTTCACCCCTGGGCCATGTACGCCGTCGTCGGAATCGCCATGGCCTACGGCACCTACCGCCTCGGCCGCCGGCAGCTCATCTCCGCAGCGTTCACGTCCCTGTTCGGGATCAGGACAGTGGAAGGGCCGGTGGGCAGGTTCATCAATATCCTGGCGATCTTTGCCACGCTTTTCGGCACGGCCGCGTCCCTCGGCCTCGGCGCACTCCAGATCGGCAGCGGACTCACATCCAACGGGTGGATCAGCGAAACCGGCACCCCTGTCCTGGTGGCCATCGTTGCCATCCTGACCGCCTGTTTCGTCGCCTCGGCCATTTCCGGGATCAGCCGTGGCATCCAATGGCTGTCCAACATCAACATGGTCCTGGCCGTGATCCTGGCGCTCATCGTTTTCGTCGCCGGGCCCACCCTGTTCATCCTCAACCTCATCCCCGCCGCGGTTGGAGACTACGCCAGGGACCTCGCCGAAATGTCCTCGCGGACCGAGGCCGTAGGTGACGAAGCGCTGCGGACCTGGTTGTCCGGCTGGACCATCTTCTACTGGGCCTGGTGGGTATCGTGGACGCCGTTCGTGGGCATGTTCATTGCCCGCATCAGCCGCGGCCGCACCATCCGCCAGTTCGTCACCGGCGTCCTGCTCGTCCCCAGCGTGGTCAGCGTCATCTGGTTCGGCATCTTTGGCGGCACGGCCTTCCACGTCCAGCAGGAGGCGGACAAGGCCGGCACCCCTGGCCTGGTGTCCATGGCAAGCGGATCACCTTCGATCAACTTCGACGGAGCACTGTTCGACCTCGTGAAGAACATGTCCATGCCTGCCTGGCTGACCGCATCGGTCATCGTCCTGGCCATGGTCCTGGTGGCCATCTTCTTCATCACCGGAGCGGATTCGGCGTCGATCATCATGGCGTCCCTGAGCTCCAACGGATCCTCTGACCCGAAGCGCGGCCTGATCATCTTCTGGGGCCTGCTGACAGGTGCAGTAGCTGCCGTGATGATGCTGGCCGGCGGCGACAAACCGTCCGAGGCGCTCTCCGGCCTGCAGCGCATCACCATTGTGGCGGCCCTGCCGTTCGTGCTGGTCATGCTGCTGCTGTGCTTCGCCCTGGTCAAGGACCTGCGCCGGGATCCGCTGTCCCTGCGACGGCGGCTGGCTGACTCGGTGGTGGAGCGCGCCATCCGCACGGGCGTGGACCAGCACGGCGGCGCCCAGTTTGACCTCGTGACAAAGCATGAATGCGGTGAACGCTGTTCAGAGGACGCGCCGTGCCACGGCAGTTCCAGTACGGCCGGCTCCACCGCAGTCGATCCCATTCCGGCGGATTCCGCCGTCGCCCCCAAGCACACGCAAGCACCCTAGGAGCACACCATGACTATCCTTCTTGAAAGCCGCCCGCCAGGCAGCGCCACCGCCGCAGCTGGTGCAGCCACGACGGCCCCGGCTACGCGTCCCGCGCAGTTCGTCCTTACCCTCTCCTGCCCCGAGAAGCCCGGCATCGTGCGGGCAGTGACGGGATTCCTGGCGGACCGCGGCTTCGACATCGTGGAGCACCAGCAGTTCGACGACCACGTCAGCGGAAAACTCTACCTGCGCACCGCCTTCACCCTTGGTTCCGACCTCCACCAGGACAACGGGCTCAACCACCAGGACGTCGATGTCCTGACGGAAGCCTTCGGTCCCATCGCCGCGGAATTCGGCATGAGCTTCACCTTCAATGACGGCAGGCCGCAGCGGCTGCTGGTGATGGTCTCGAAGTTCGGGCACTGCCTCAACGACCTCATTTTCCGCTGGCAGGCCGGAAGCCTTGGTGCGGAGATCGCCGTCGTGGTGTCCAACCATGAGGACCTGCGCCCCATGGCAGAGGCCGCCGGGCTGCCCTTCATCCACGTTCCGGTGACGGCCGCCACCAAGCCCGAGGCGGAAGCCCGGCTGCTGGAACTGGTGGAGGAGTACAACGCCGACCTGGTGGTCCTGGCCCGTTACATGCAGGTGCTGTCCAACGAACTGTGCAACAACCTCCGCGGACGGGCCATCAACATCCACCACTCGTTCCTGCCGGGATTCAAGGGCGCCAAGCCGTACCACCAGGCCTACGACCGCGGCGTCAAGCTCGTTGGGGCCACCGCCCACTACGTCACGGCGGACCTTGACGAGGGACCCATCATCGAGCAGGAGGTGTTCCGGGTGGACCACAGCCTGGACGCGGATGCCCTGGTGACCGTGGGCCGGGACGCCGAAACACAGGCGCTTGCCCGGGCCGTGAAATGGCACTGCCAGCACCGGGTCCTGCTCAACAACACCCGCACCGTCGTCTTCCGCTAACGCCAACGCCTCTTACGCAAAAACAGGAGAAACACACCCATGAGCGCATCACCACGCGTTGTCATTATCGGAGCCGGCATTGTCGGAACCAACCTTGCCGACGAACTCTCCACCCGCGGCTGGACCAACATCACGGTGGTGGAACAGGGCCCGCTGGAACTTGCCGGCGGCTCCACGTCGCATGCCCCGGGCCTGGTGTTCCAGAACAACCAGTCGCGCACCATGACCGAATTCGCCACCTACACGGTGAACAAGCTGCTGGCCCTGAGCAAGGACGGCGAGTCCTGCTTCAACCAGGTGGGCGGCCTGGAGCTGGCAACCACCCCCGAGCGCCTGGCCGACCTCAAGCGCAAGATGGGCGTGATGACCTCCTGGGGCGTCGAAAGCCGGATCGTCGACGCCGACGAATGCGAAAAGATCTACCCCCTCCTGAACACCGGCAAGCTCACCGGCGGCCGCGAAGTCCTGGGCGGCCTGCTCATCCCCACCGACGGCCTGGCCCTGGCAGCCCGTGCGGTGCAACTGCTGATCGAGCGCTCCGGCGAGCGTGGCGTGACCTTCCTCGGCTCCACTACGGTGACCGGCATCGCCCAGGAGGGCGGCAAGGTGACCGGCGTCGAAACCGACAACGGGCTGATTCCGGCTGACATCGTGGTGTCTTGTGCTGGTTTCTGGGGCCGGGAACTCGGCAAGATGGTGGGCCTCGAAGTCCCGCTGCTGCCGCTGGGCCACCAGTACGCCGTCACCACCCCGCTGCCCGAACTTGAGGGCGTCAACGAGCTTCCCAAGGGTGCCAGCAAGCCCATCCTGCGCTACCAGGACAAGGACCTGTACTACCGCGAATGGGGCAACCGCATCGGCATCGGCAGCTACGCCCACCGCCCCATGCCAGTGGACATGTCCGCCCTGCCGAAGGTCTCCGCGGAGGAAATGTCGGACCACCGCATGCCATCCCGCCTGGACTTCACCCTGGACGACTTCCTGCCCGCCTGGGAGGACAGCCGGGACCTGCTGCCTGCGCTGCGCAACGCCGAGATCGAGGATGGCTTCAACGGCATCTTCTCCTTCACCCCCGACGGCGGCCCGCTCATGGGCGAGGCGCCCGACCTCGAAGGCCTGTTCGTGGCCGAAGCCGTCTGGGTAACGCACTCGGCCGGCGTGGCCAAGGCCATGGCGGAGCTGCTGGTGGAAGGCCGGTCCCGCACGGACCTGCACGGCTGCGAGCTCACCCGCTTCGAAAAGGTCCAGACCTCCGACGCGTACGTCAGCGAGACGTCGCAGCAGAACTTCGTGGAGATCTACGACGTGATGCACCCGCTGCAGCCCAGGGAATTCCCGCGGGACCTGCGGGTTAGCCCGTTCAACGTCCGGCAGAAGGAACTTGGAGCGTTCTTCCTGGAGTCCGCCGGCTGGGAGCGGCCCCACTGGTTCGAGGCCAACCGCGGCCTGCTGGAGGAGCTCCCTGCCGAATGGCAGACGCCGGAGCGGGACCCCTGGTCTGCCTTGTTCTCTTCCCCCATCTCCGCAGCCGAGGCATGGAAGACGCGTACCGCCGTCGGACTTTTCGACATGACGCCGCTGAAGCGGCTGTCCGTTGTTGGCCCGGGCGCCCAGGCGTTGCTGCACCGGCTCAGCACGGGCAACATCGCCAAGAAGCCGGGTGCCGTGACGTACTGCCTGCTGCTGGAGCACGACGGCGGCATCCGCAGCGACGTGACCATCGCACGGCTGGCGGAGGAAGAATTCCAGCTGGGCGTGAACAGCAATGTGGACTTCGACTACCTCCGGGTGGAGGCCCGCAAGCAGTCTGCTGCCGATCCTGCCCAGTGGGCGCACGTCACGGACATCACCGGCAGCACCTGCTGCATCGGCCTGTGGGGCCCGCTGGCACGCGAAGTCATCGGCAAGGTCAGCGCTGATGACCTCACCAACGAGGGCCTGAAGTACTTCCGGACCAAGGAAATCTCCGTTGGCGGCATCCCGGTCACCGCCATGAGGCTTTCCTACGTGGGTGAACTCGGCTGGGAGCTGTACACCACCGCCGAGTACGGGTTGAAGCTTTGGGACCTGCTGTTCGAGGCGGGCCAGGAGCACGGCATCATTGCCGCCGGCCGTGGCGCTTTCAACAGCATGCGCCTTGAAAAGGGCTACCGGCTGTGGGGCACGGACATGACGTCCGAGCACCACCCGTACGAGTCAGGCCTTGGCTTTTCCGTGGCCAAGGACAAGACGGGCTTCGTGGGCGCAGAAGCCCTTGCAGAACGCAAGGAGCAGCCGGCCACGCGTGCGCTGCGGTGCCTGACGATCGACGACGGCACGTCCCTGGTGCTGGGCAAGGAACCCGTGTACGTGAACGGCGCGGCTGCCGGGTACGTTACGAGCGCCGCTTACGGCTACTCGGTCCGGAAGCCGATTGCCTACGCCTGGCTGCCGGCTTCGGTTTCCGAGGGCGACGCCGTGGAGGTCGAATACTTCGGCAAGCGCATCGCGGCGACCGTCTCGCCCGAACCGCTCTTCGACCCCGGTATGGAGCGGCTCCGCGGCTAAGCAGGTGGTCCGCTGAGCCAGCGGGCACCCAACCACACGAAGCCCGCCGGTCCTGGGAAGTCCCAGGACCGGCGGGCCTTTGGCGTGCCTCTAAGCGGCTAGCGGTACGGCGCAGCCCTCGGCTTCGACAGCGTGAATATTCCATAGCGCATCGCACCGGTGCGGTAGGCCAGCATCAGCCGGGGGATGCTCAGAACGAAGACGCGGTTGCGTGCGCCAAGGGCGAGGCGGCGGGTCTCGCGATCGACGAGCAAGGCCTTCACAAGCCGCCGGGCGCAGATCCGCCATGTGCGTGCCACGCGGGCGCTGACGTCCTCATAGCCATCGACCGTAAACCCCGCCGCCCTGGCCATCGCCTCATACTCCTCACGCGTGCCCATCGAGGGCAGGCGCCCTTCGCGGCAAATCGGCTCCAGCAGGTGGCGAACCTTCCACCTGCTGACGTCAGTTTCGGCGAGCCACGCGCAGACGACGAAGCGGCCGCCGGGGGCCAGCACGCGGTGCGCCTCGGCGAAGAACAGGGGCTTATCGACCATGTGCTCGCTTGATTCAATTGCCCATGCGGCGTTTGCCGAGTCATCGGCCAGCCCGTTGTGAAGCCAGTCGCGGAGTTGGACGTCAACGTCCGGTACCGCATGCGCGGCGGCGTACCGGGCCTGCTCGGTGGAAAGCGTGAAGCCCGTAACCCGCACCCCGCGAGTCACCGCGAGCTGCCTTGCGGTTGAGCCATAGCCGCAGCCGATGTCGACGCACGCCTCGCCGGGAGTAAGCCGCAGCCGGTCGCCGACCGTGTCGACTAGCGCCCCGACGGCCTCGGCCGGCGTCTCGCGGCCGGTTGTCCACAGCCCGTGATGCACATGCTCACCCCACACCCGACGATAAATGGGATCGAGCTCGTCGTAGTGATCCGCGACTGCCACGGCGTTCTGGGAGATGTCGGGGACGATCACGCCATCACACTACAAGGCGGATCCCGCCGCCGGAAGGCCTGACTGAGGCAATGCCGTGGGTCGTCCTGGATGACGACTGCACGGTCGCCGGGCGGTTGACGCTCAGCGGCATCACCCGCGGCGCCTTCCAATCGTGCAACATGAGGTACTGGCTGTCTGAGGACCAGACGGGCAAGGGCCTGGCGACGGAGGCCGTCCGGGTAGCAGTCGCCTTCGCCTATTCGGAACTGAAACTTCACCGAGTGCAGGCCGAAACGTTGGTTGCCAATGTCGCCTCCCAGGCCGTCCTCAGGAGGACAGGTTTCCAGCAATACGGACTTGCCCCGAAGTATTTGAAAATCGCCGGCAGATGGCAGGACCACCTTATGTTCCAGCACTTGGACGACAGCTGGAATGGAGCAAACAAGGCCTGCGAAGGCCCCTGATGGTGTTGGGATAAGCTGCATCGTGATCAGGGGCGGGCAACTACGTCCCGCGCTTTAGACCTACCCGGGGGGTCGCACCATGCATATCTTGACGCCGTCAACGAATGGATAGAAGTGCTGGCCGGGTTCCTGGAAGGCCCTTAAATCATCCCAGTCCCTTGCCCGCACCTGCCACTGGTGCTTGGCTGGTGGGATGGCTGATGAAGAAGTTTCCAAGAACATTCCCGACGACGAGCACCTGAGGCAGGATGTCGCCCCAGACTCCGGTGGAGCAGCCCAGGACGCTCCTGACAGCGGTTCTATGCCGGGACTGACAAACGCCGGACAACAGGTGGGAGGGCTTGGTTTGGCAGCCGGCTACGGCAAGGACCTGGATCCGGAAGCCCAGCCCGACGGAAACAATCCGGTGTAGGCGGAAACCCAACACTTAAGCAACGACGGCGACACCCGGCGCATGCCGGAATGTCGCCGTCGCTGTTCGCGTACGCCAGGAACTAGACCGCCGCCGGCTCGAGCTCCCCTGCAGCTTCTACGTCGCTGCTCACCGCGGGGTGTGGGACGAAGCGGACGAACATGGCTTTGAAGCCGGGGGTGTTGGATTCGCGTGCGACGTTTTCCTTGTGAACCAGGGCGTTGGCTTCGGGGAAGTAGGCCGCGGCGCAGCCTTTGGCGGTGGGGTAGGCCACGAGCCGGAATTTTTCGGCGTTGCGGTCGACACCGCGGAAGGTGCTGATGACGTCCACGAGGTCGCGGTCCTGGTACCCGAGTTCGGCGAGGTCTTCGGGGTGGATCAGGATCACGCGGCGGCCGCCGGAGATGCCGCGGTAGCGGTCGTCCAGGCCGTAGTAGGTGGTGTTGTACTGGTCGTGGCTGCGGATGGTCTGCAGGACCAGGTGCCCCTTGGGCGGGGTGAGGTATTCGAGCGGGCTGACGGTGAACCGGCCGCGGCCGATGTCGGTGGCGAAGGAGCGGGTGTCGCGGGGCGGGTTGGGCAGCACGAACCCGTTTTTGGTCCGCACGCGGGTGTTGAAGTCCTCGAAGCCGGGCAGGACCCGTTCGATGTGGTCGCGGATGACGTCGTAGTCCTCGGCCATGGCTTTCCAGTCCACCGGGTGGTCCGGGCCGAAGGTCGCTTCGGCCATCCTGGCCACGATGACCGGTTCGGCGAGCAGGTGCTCGGAGACCGGGGTGAGCCGGCCCTGGGTGGAGTGGACCACTGACATAGAGTCCTCCACGGAAAGGAACTGGGCGCCCTTGGGGTGCTTGTCGTCCTTGTCCGTCCGGCCCAGGGTGGGCAGGATCAGTGAGGTGCGGCCGTGGACGATGTGGGAGCGGTTGGGCTTGGTGGAGATGTGCACGGTCAGCCCGATCCGCTGCATCCCGGCCTCGAGCATTTCGGTGTCGGAGCAGGCGAGCGAGAAGTTCCCGCCCATGGACACGAACACGTCCACCTCGTCGCGTTCGAAGGCTTCCATGGCCTCGACAGCGTCGTGGCCATGGTGCCGCGGGGACTGGATGCCAAACTCGGCATCCAGTGCTTCCAGGAGCCCTTCCTTGGGTTTTTCCCAGATGCCCATGGTCCGGTCGCCCTGGACGTTGGAGTGGCCGCGGACCGGGCAGGCGCCCGCTCCAGGCTTGCCGAAGTTGCCCTGCAGGAGCAGGACGTTGACCATTTCCTTAATGGTGTCCACGGAGTGGGGCTGCTGCGTGACGCCCAGCGCCCAGCAGAAGATGGTGGCCTTGGACCGGATCAGCATCCCGGCCACGGTTTCGATCTGGGTCCGGGACAGGCCGGTGGCCTTCTCCGTTTCGGCCCAGTCCAGCTCCTGGCGGGCTTTACGGTAGGCGGCGAACCCGTCCGTCTGCGCGGCAATGAAGGAATGGTCGACGACAGAACCCGGGTTACGCTCCTCCTCGGCCAGGAGCAGGTGGCCGAGGGCCTGGAACAGGGCCAGGTCCCCGCCGACCTTGATCTGCAGGTATTCATCGGCCAGCGGCGTGCCGCCGCCGACGACGCCGGAAACGGTCTGGGGGTCCTTGAAGTTGAACAGCCCGGCCTCGGGCAGCGGGTTCACTGCCACGACCTTGCCGCCCTTGTCCTTGCATTCCTTCAGCGCCGAGAGCATGCGCGGGTGGTTGGTGCCGGGGTTCTGGCCGACGACGAAGATCAGTTCGGAATCGTGGATGTCATCCAGGGACACGGTGCCCTTGCCGATCCCGATGGTCGGGTTCAGCGCCGAGCCCGAGGACTCGTGGCACATGTTTGAACAGTCCGGCAGGTTGTTCGTGCCCAGGGACCGCGCGTACAGCTGGTACATAAAAGCGGTCTCGTTCGCGGTCCGGCCGGAGGTGTAGAAAACGCACCGGTCAGCGGTGGTGGCCCGGACGTGTTCACCAACAAGCTCGAACGCATCAGCCCAGGAAATGGGCGAGTAGTGGGTGTCGCCGGGCCGGATCACCACCGGCTCGCTCAGGCGGCCCTGATTGCCCAGCCAATACTCCGTCTTGGTGGAAAGTTCGGCGATGGAGTGCTTGGCCCAGAACTCCGCCCCGACCGTGCGCAGGGTGTTCTCTTCGGCCACGGCCTTGGCACCGTTCTCGCAGAACTCCGCCGCTTTACGCTTCTTGTCCGACTCCGGCCAAGCGCAGCCCGGGCAATCGAACCCGCCCCGCTGGTTCAACCGCAGCAGCGACTGGGTCGTCCGCGTCACCCCGGCCTGCGCCACGGCACGCTCCAGCGCCACCATCACGGCCTTAACCCCGGCCGCTTCTGTTTTGGGCTTGTGGACTTCGAGGTTATCCTCATCGATGTCCGCCACGGGGGCGGGCTGCTTGCCGAACTTCATCGTTCCAACTTCCTTAGTTCACTGCCTACTGCGAAACCTTGGCCAGCGTTTCCCGCTCGGCCTCGATTGTTGTGTCATCTCCGTGCCCGGTGCGGACCGCGGTTCCGGGCGGCAGCGTCAGCAGCCGTTCGCGGATGGAGGTGAGGATGGTGGGGTAGTCGCTGTAGGAGCGCCCGGTGGCTCCCGGCCCGCCGTTGAAAAGGGTGTCCCCGGTGAACACCGTGCCTGCGCTTTCAAGGTAAAAGCAGGTGGAGCCGGGGGAGTGGCCGGGAGTGTGGATCGCCTGAAGCGTCGCGCCACCCACCTTGAACACGTCACCGTCCGCCAGGGAATGGTCCGGCTTTGAGTCAGGGTAGACCTGCTCCCAGAGGACGTGGTCCTCCGGGTTAAGGTAGATCGGCGCTCCTACGGCGTCGGCCACCTCGCGTGCCGCGCCGATGTGGTCGTTGTGGGCATGCGTGAGCAGGATGGCCAGCACTTTCCGGCCCCGCACCTGGCTGATGATCGCGGCGGCATCGTGCGGCGAGTCGATGATCACGCATTCCTCATCGTTGCCCACGATCCAGACGTTGTTGTCAACGTCCCAGGTGCCGCCGTCGAGCGAAAAAGTGCCCGAGGTGACCAGGTTTTCGATCCGGACGCCCATCAGGAAGCCGCCTGCTCGATTTCAACAACCGACCGCAGCACTTTTCCTTCGTGCATCCTGGCGAAGGCTTCCTCCACCTGGTCAATGGTGATCCGCTCGGAGACGAAGGCGTCCAGATCCAGGTTGCCCTGCTTGTAGTGCGCCACGAGCATCGGGAAATCACGGGAGGGCAGGCAGTCGCCGTACCAGGAGGACTTCAGCGACCCGCCCCGGCCAAAGACATCCAGCAGCGGCAGCTCCAGCTTCATCTCCGGCGTCGGGACGCCCACGAGCACCACACGTCCGGCGAGGTCGCGGGCGTAGAACGCCTGCCTGTACGTTTCAGGGCGGCCGACGGCGTCAATCACCACATCGGCGCCGTTGCCTCCGGTGAGGGCGCGGATGGCCTCGATGGGGTCTTCCTTGCTGGAGTCCACGCCGTGCGTGGCGCCGAGTGACTTGGCCATTTCCACTTTGTTGGCGTCGATGTCCACGGCGATGATCGTGGTGGCGCCGGCCAGTTTGGCCCCGGCGATCGCTGCTATGCCGACGCCGCCGCAACCGATCACGGCCACGGACTCGCCACGCTTGACCTCACCGGTGTTGATGGCGGCACCGATGCCGGCCATCACGCCGCAGCCCAGCAGCCCGACGGCGGCAGCATCCGCCTCGGGGTCGACCTTGGTGCACTGCCCGGCGGCGACGAGGGTCTTCTCGGCGAACGCGCCGATACCCAGCGCCGGGGAGAGCTCGGTGCCGTCCTCGAGGGTCATTTTTTGGGTGGCGTTATGGGTGTTGAAGCAGTACTGGGGCTGGCCCTTGGCGCAAGCCCGGCACTCGCCGCAAACGGCACGCCAGTTCAAGATCACGCGGTCACCAGCGGCCACCTCGGTCACGCCCTCGCCCACCGCGGACACTATGCCGGTGGCTTCATGGCCCAACAGGTAGGGGAACTCATCGCCGATGCCGCCCTGCTTGTAGTGCAGGTCGGTGTGGCAGACCCCGCAGGTGAGGATGTCAACCAGCGCCTCACCCGGTCCCGGATCCGGCACCAGGATGGTCTCAAGCGAAACCGGGGCGTTTTTTTCCTTGGCAATGACTGCCTTGACTTTGTGAACCACGAACTGGTGTTCCTCTCCTAAGTCCCGGGACTCCTGGCCGCCGTATCCGCGGGCAGGTCAGCCGGCCGGGCACCAACCATCTCATTGCTGCCGCTTCGAAATCCAAAATGCTGCTCCAGCTATCAAGGATCTCATTGCGTAATGCACAACAAGATGCACATAGCGCGTACACGAAATATGTCAGCCGTCACAGCAGGTGTCAATAGAAGGGCCTAGTACTACGTACGCCCAAGGACATCTTCCCACGTTTCTTGCCCCTTTCTTTGCAACCCCAACTCCTCCTGTGCAACAACAGGGCGCGGGATCGCACTGGCACCGACACGTTCGCTGTCTTGGACCTGCTTGGGCCGATGCCGCAATAAAGGCGCGTGCAGGGCCATTGACTGTGCCGCCTACCGCCTCTAGTCTGGTGCAACAGCGTTGCGTTAGTCGCAACTGCTTCGGCTTTCGCTAAAGACAGCACTGTTAGAAAGGCAACACCACCATGACCATCACCACTGAGAACGCCACCAACGTCGCCGAACTAGAGCGCACGAAGGTCCTCAAGAACGGCGAAAAAGTCAGCCTCACCTTCTCGGACACCGAGTTCGAGCGCAGGCTTGCCGGACTCCGCCGCATCATGTCAGAAAAGGACCTCGACGCCGTCGTCCTCACCAGCTACCACTCCATCAAGTACTACTCCGACTTCCTGTTCACCACCTTCGGCCGGCCCTACGGCATGGTGGTAACCAAGGATGACGCAGTCACTGTCACCGCCAACATCGACGCCGGAATGCCCTGGCGCCGGAGCTACGGCGACAACATCGTCTACACGGACTGGCGCCGCGACAACTACATCTTCGCCATCCAGGAAGTCCTGCGCACCCGCGGCATCAACCCGCGGCGCCTCGGCGTCGAGGATGACTCCCTGCCGCTGGACAACCGCAATAAGATTCAGGCCGCATTCCCGTCCGCAGCCCTGGTGGACGTGGCCCAGGCAGCCATGCGCCAGCGCATGATCAAATCGGCCGAGGAGATTGAGGTCATCAAACACGGGGCACGGATCGGCGACCTCGGCGGCGAGGCCATCCGCAACGCGATCACCGCCGGGATCACAGAGTACGAGGTCGCCCTGATCGGCACCGAGGCGATGGTGCACGAGATTGCCCGGACCTTCCCCAACTCCGAGATCCGCGACACCTGGGTATGGTTCCAGTCCGGCATCAACACCGACGGCGCACACAACTGGGCCACCACCCGCAAGATCCAGGAACACGACATCCTGTCCCTGAACTGCTTTCCCATGACCTCCGGCTACTACACCGCCCTGGAACGGACCCTGTTCTACGGCGAACCGGACGCCCGCTCCCTGGAACTGTGGAACATCAACGTCGAAGTCCACAAGCGCGGGCTCGAACTCATCAAGCCCGGTGCGGTCTGCAAGGACATCGCCGCCGAGCTTAACGAGATCTACGTCGGCTATGGCCTGCTGGCCAACCGCACCTTCGGCTACGGACACTCGTTCGGCGTCCTCAGCCACTACTACGGCAGGGAAGCCGGGCTGGAGCTCCGGGAGGACATCGATACGGTGCTCGAACCGGGCATGGTGGTCTCCATGGAACCGATGATCACGGTCCTGGACGGTCAACCAGGCGCCGGCGGCTACCGCGAGCACGACATCCTGGTGGTGGGCGAAGACGGAGCGGAGAACATCACCAAGTTCCCGTTCGGGCCCGAGCACAACATCATCGGCGCTTAATCCTCAGACACCGGAAGCGGCGCCACCACCATCGCGCCGCTTCCGGCCGCCCTTAGGGAATGATGGGTACCACCATGAGCGCAACAGAACCCGAAACCACAGGCAACGGCGACAGCAAAGGCGCCTCCGTCATCGTGAATGCCGTCGCGGTCCTCCGCACCTTCACGGCGGACGAGCCGCTCCTGGGGGTCACCGAGATCGCGAACCGCGTGGGGCTGCACAAAAGCACCGTCTCCAGGATCCTGGCCACCTTTGAGCAGGAACGCCTGGTGGAACGCGACGCCGAGACCCGGCGGTTCCGGCTGGGACTCGGATTGATTGCCGTGGCCGGACCCCTGCTGGCTGAACTGGAAGAGCGCCGCGTCGCCTACCCCGTGCTCCGCGAACTGTCGGAGCAGACCGGCGAAACCAGTGCCCTCATGGTCTGGAGCGGTGGCGAGTCCATCTGCGTGGAGCAGATTGCCAGCCACCACCAGATCAAGCACACCACCCCGCTCGGTGCCCGGTACAAGGACGCCCTCAGCGCCTCCGTGCAGGTGTTCCTCGCCCGGGAATCCGAACCCCGCGTCCGGTCCCTCCTCAACAGCGGCGCCATCACCTACCCGGGACTGGATGAATCCAGCCTGGACGCCTACCTCGTGCGGTTAAAGGATGACCTCCACCGCGGCTGGGCCATCAACTACGGGGAAACGTCCATCGACGAAGTGGGCCTGGCAGCACCCGTTCATGACCACCGCGGCGAGGTGGTGGCAGCCGTCCTGATCCCGGCGCCCCGGTTCCGCGTTTCGCAGGACCGCCTTCAGGCGCTCGGTGAAGCCTGTGCCGCCGCTGCCGGGAAGGTAACCGCCCGCCTGGGCGGACGGGTGCACGGGGCCGCCACGTAGACTGGCAGGATGCGGTTGGTAGCAAGTGACATTGACGGAACGATCCTTGGGCACGATGGAAAGATCAGTGACCGTACCGTCCGCGCCTTCCACGCCTGCCGGGATGCCGGCGTTGAACTCGTCTTTGTCACTGGCCGGCCGCCGCGCTGGCTCCACCCCCTGCAGGACCGGCTGGGCCACGCGGGTACTGTCATCTGCTCCAACGGCGCCGTGGTGTGGGACCTCGAAGCCGAACGGCTGGTATCGGCACATACCCTGCCCATCGAGTCCGTGCTGGAGATCCGCCGCATCATCAAGGAGCTCCGGCCAGGCGCCCTGTTCGCCGCGGAAACCCTCACCGGCTTCCACCTTGAGCCAGGCTTCATCGAAAACGGATCCAGCGAGCTGCTCAGTGAGTTCACCCCGGCGCCGCTGGCGGAGACGCTCGCCGCCGATGACGCCGTCGTGAAGTTCCTGGCGATCGTCCGGGAGGGCACTCCGGACGACTTCCTGGCAGAGGTTCGGCCCGCCGTCGAACATCTGGCTGCCACCACGCATTCCTCACCGGGCATGTCCATGCTTGAGTTGTGCCTTCCCGGCGTCAACAAGGCCGTGACGCTCGCCAAATATGCTGCCGCCCTGGGCATCGACGCCGCCGATGTTGTTGCGTTCGGGGACATGCCTAACGACATTGAGATGCTCCGCTGGGCCGGCCACGGCTACGCAATGGCCAGCGGCCATCCGGATGCCATCCTCGCCGCCGGGCAACAGGCGCCCCATTTTGACGACGACGGCGTGGCCCAGGTTCTGGAGGCCCGGTTGGCGTCGCTGGGCGTCAAACTTCCTTAGGCCCAATTTCCAGCTGACGCTCACCTTGCGTTCACCTCTTCTCTATACGGTTAGGCGAGGGAGCCGACCTCCCTTTCCGGCTCAAGGGGTAATGATGGCAAAAAACGTAAGGCACGACGCTGTAGATGTGCCGCTGCGCAGGGCAACTCCCGCGCCGCATTGGAAGCAGCTGCGCCAGGGCCACCGCGTCCGCGTGGTTTTCTCGCCCGGTTTCGAGGCAGGCGGCTTGGTGGACACCATCACCGCGGACCACACCGCTGTCTGGATTAACCTCGACGGCGGCCGCGGCCGCACCATGCTGCATTGCAGTGACGGCGTGGAGATACTTCCCGAAGAGGACTGAGGCCCTGCAGCCTCCGGCCCGGCAAGGCCGGGCACTCCGGTACGCTCGCAAGGTGAGTTTGCCGTTCTTTAGCAGCCCTGGCTCTGCTGGTCCGCAGCCGCCCGTCGCCATGGCCCACCGGGGCTTTTCAAGTCAGGGGCTCGAAAATTCGATGGCCGCGTTCCGCGCCGCCGTCGAACTCGGCTACCGGTACCTGGAAACCGACGTGCACACCACTGCGGACGGCGTGGTCCACGTCTTCCACGACGACACCCTGGACCGGGTGACGGACGGAACCGGGCGGCTCTCCGACCTCACTGCTGCTGACGTGGCCCGCGCCCGCATCGCCGGCCGTGAGCCAATCCCCACCTTCGATGACCTGGTGACGGGGCTGCCCGGGGTCCGCCTGAACGTGGACGTCAAGGACTGGAACTCCGTCCCAAGCCTCGCTGACGCCATCGAACGCCATCAGGCACATTCGCGCATCCTGGTCACCAGCTTCTCAGACCGGCGACGGCGGGCGGTCCTGAAGCTGCTGAGCCGCCCGGTGGCGTCATCGGCTGGGGTTGTTCCCGTGGGCCTGTTCACCGTCCTCGGCCGGGTGCTCCCGGGACCAGTCTTCCGGGTTGTCCTGCGCCGGATCCTGCAGGACGTCCACGCGCTTCAGGTCCCGGTGCGGTACGGGGCGATCGAAGTGGTCACGCCCGGATTTGTCCGCCGCGCGCACGCCCTGGGGCTGGTAGTCCACGTATGGACGGTCAACGATGCCGCAGAGATGCGCCGCCTGCTGGAACTCGGCGTTGACGGCATCGTGACCGACCGGGCCGACCTCCTCCGGGACGTGCTGCTGGAGCGCGGCGAGTGGCCGGATCCTGAGGAGGCTTAGCCCCGGCCTGTGCTGGTGGACGGGTCCTGGTCCCCTTCGGAAGGATCTGCGCGCAGTTCGTCCGGATCACCCTCCGGCAAGCCTGCTGACCCCGGAACGTCACGCGGAATCCCGTCCGTGCCGCCGCCGGGCGCAGTGGCATTGCCGGCAAGCCCGCTTGAATCCGTGCCGCCGCCACCGTGGCCGGTCCGTGATGCCGTGGTGTCTTCCCCGTCCTCAGCGTCCCCGCCCAGGGGAGCTTCGGACACCGGGTCCGGTGCAGCCCCGGCCTTCAGCCCGGGAGCCTTTTGCTTCTCGGCCTCCATGGCGTTGGATCCCTCACTGAGGGAGGAATGGACCTCTACGTCATCATTGGGATCCGTGGGGTCCGGTACGTTCAGTTTTTCAGTGGGCTTGCTTGTTCCAGCCAGGTCTTCCATGGCGTTCTCTGCTGCCTTGCCGATGCTGTCGCCGATACCCATGTGACTGCTCCTTTTGACATCGCGGGCCGGCGCCCCCAGTGGGCTTCCGGACCATTACCCTTCCAGAATTATCAGCATGCTTACAATTAGTCCAGAGCTGGGGTACCAACCACGGCCGGCAGGAAGGACGAGCACTGTGAGCAGCTACCATCCGGAAAACGACCCCGCGAACCCGGATCAGCCGGGCAAGCCAGGCACAAGCGATGCAGGGGCCAGCAAGCCCGGCGGGCAGCAGGGCGGACGGGACACCGGCAGCTCCGCAAATCCGGACCCCGCGGAAGGCAACGTTACGGGGCTGGAACCGGGCGGCGGAGTGCCGCCCGGGGAGACTCCGCCGGCCGAGGACCAGATGAGCGCAGACCAAGGCCACGACGAATAACCCCTCCATCGGCCTACAAGCAGTAGAAGGAGGACGTCCGGCCGCCGGTGACCTGTAGGTACGTCAGCGGAGCCGGGCTTGTCCTCAGCGGGGGTCGGTGCTCAGCGGGGCTCGGTGCCGGGAAAAACTGGCGTGGACTTCTCAGGGCCGACGAGCTGACGCTTCAGCCCGTCCAGGTCGGCGCTGGTATTCCAGCTGGCCCAGTCAAGGGGCCGGACCGACGGCCGGCCCAGCAGGTACCCCTGGCCGGCGCTGATACCGAGCTCTGTCAGGACTTTCAGTTCACCGGCTGTCTCGATGCCCTCTGCCACAAGGGTGGTGCCAATCTGCCCGGCAAAGTCCACCATGCAGGCAATCATGGCCCGCTGGATACCGTCGTTGTCCACGCCGCCGATGACGTTCCGGCCCACCTTCAGGAAGTCCGGCCGCAGGTGCACCATCCTGCTCAAGGCGCCGGCCCCCGAGTGGGTGTCATCCACGGCGATGCGCAGGCCGCGTTCGCGCAAGGGGCTGACGGCCGAGATGAACTGCGGGTATTCCTCGTCACTGATGGTTTCCGTCAGTTCGAGCACTACGCGGTTGATGGGAAGGTCAATATGCTCAAACAGTTCCGGCAGGCGCGGGTCAAGGCACGACGTAGGCGTGATGTTAAGCGAGACGTACAGGTCCTCAGGAAGATCCTTGGCTGCTGCAGCGGCGGACCCAAGGGCCGAAAACTCGAGGTTCGCGCCCAGGCCAACGGCAGCCGCCTCGGCAAACCACAGTTCGGCAGCTGCACCGTCGTCGCTGACGAAGCGTGACAATGCCTCGACTCCCACTACGGATTCTTTGGCAAGTCCGTAGATGGGCTGGAACGCCGTCATCAGCATCCGGCTCTCCAGCAGCGCACTGATGCGTGACATGCTGCGGATCGCATCGATCTGTTCAGCTAGTTTCGGCGGCATTGCCGCTGGTTCCAGGCGCATTCTCCGGGCGCTGTCCAGCGTTTCAACGGTGTTGGCGTCGCTGCGCCGCGTCTCCAGAAGGTACTCCAAAAGAGCCCGTTCGGGCACGCCGGGATTCTCATCGAGGCTGTTGCTAAGGCGCTGACGGACAGCGGCCCCGGACGGATCCTGATCTGCCAAAACCCCGGCGATGATTCCCCACGCCTGTACACGAACCGACATTAGCTACGCCCCCAGTTGACGAAGTAATGACCCAGTGGCCCTTTATTGTTCAATTTCCAACCGCTTCTAAAAGTCCCATGCTGCTGGTAGGCCACGGTACCCGCGGCGATGAAAATCAGACCCAGCACGATGATCGTATATCGGGGCGAACAAAAGTGCAGTAGTTTACGGCTTTACGGCTTTACGGCTTGACGGCTTTACGGCTTCGCGCTTTCCGGCTGGGCGGCGAGCAGTCCGGGAACCTGCTCCGGCGGAACCGGCCGGCTGAAGTAGTAGCCCTGGGCGCTGAGGCAGCCCAGGCCGCGGAGTATCTCGGCCTGCTCCGCCGTCTCCACGCCTTCCCAGACAGCCTCCAGGCCGCATGCGCGCACGAGCTGCAGGACAGCAGCCACCAGAGCCGGCTGAGTGGGATCGGTGCCGAGGCCGGTAATGAGGGAACGGTCCACTTTCACCCGGTCCACCGGCAGCCGGCGCAGGTAGCTGATGGATGAGTAACCGGTTCCAAAGTCATCAATTTCAATTCCCACACCGAGCCCCCGCAGCCCGCCCAGCGAGTAGCGGTCCAATTCGTTGCCTTTGACGATGGCCACTTCCGTCAGTTCCAGGACCACCTGTTCCGGCCGGACCCCGGTTTCCTTCAGGACGTTGCGCACGTCCTCGATGAACTGCAGGCTTTGCAGGTCGGTGGCGGAGATATTGATCCGGACGGAAAAATGGCTGTTTACGAGAGAGCCGTCAATCCATTGCCGCAGCTGGTGAACCGCGGTGCGAAGCACCCACAAACCAAGCTCGGAGATCAGTCCGGCGTCCTCCGCCAGTGGAATGAACTCATCCGGCATGATGAGCCCGCGCGTCGGATGGTTCCAACGGACCAGGGCCTCCACGCCCTCGATCCGGCCCGAACCGAGCTCCACCACGGGCTGGTAATGCAGTGTCAGTCCGTCGCTCCTGATAGCAGCCCGAAGGTCCTCCACCAGCTGGCTGCGGAGCCTGCGCACCAGCAGCAGGCCGGGTTCGAACCGGTGGAGCCTGTTTTGGCCTTCAGCCTTGGAGGCGTACATGGCCACATCGGCCTCCATCAGCATGTCCTCAGGGGTCTGCCCGGCGCCACCCACGCTCAGTCCGATGCTCGCGCCGCAGCGCACGCTTCGGCCCGGCAGCTCAATAGGCTCGTTCAGTGCAGCGAGGATGCGGTGTCCCACGATGGCGGCCTGATCGGCCGAAACTGCCGGCATGACGATGGCGAACTCGTCCCCGCCAAGGCGTGCCACGACGTCGGTGGCGCGTACCGCACCGCGGATACGTTCCCCGACGGTGATCAGGACCTGGTCGCCGGCGGTATGGCCCAGGCTGTCGTTGATGGATTTGAACGCATCGAGGTCAAGCAACAGGATGACCGGCCCGTCATGGGCGTCGTCATCAAGCGCGGCGCGCAAAGCTTCAAGCAGGGCCGAGCGGTTTGCCAGACCGGTCAGCGGGTCCTGCATAGCCATTTTTTGCATTTCGAGGTGGGCCTCATGCAGCAGTTGGGTGCGCACCTGCACGCGCTGTTCGAGTTCCTCGTAAATGATCTGAAGGTCCTCGGCGAGAAGGTTGGTGCCCATGATGATGGCGTCAAGCTCATCGCGGGATTCGGAGACCTCGATCCGCGAACTAAGGTCTCCCGACGCCAGCCGGACGATGCCCTCAAGCAGCTGGGAGAGCCGGGGGTCGTTCTCAGCAAACATCGGTCCTCCTTCCCGCGTTCAATTGGCCCGGGTTCGGCAAGGATCAAGGGGAAGGCTTACGGTGACGGTTGTGCCCGTCCCCAGGGTGGAGGCTACGTCGATGCGGCCACCGTGCCGGGCCACGATGTCCTTGGTGATGGCCAGGCCCAGCCCTGTACCGGGGATGGCCCCGGACATGGCGTTGGAGGCGCGGTAGAACCGGGTGAAAACGTGGTCGATTTCCTCGCTGGAGATCCCAATGCCGGTGTCCGCGACACTGACGGTGGCCCACCGGGTGCCGTCAGCAGCAGCATGGGACTCGCTGCCCACCTCGATCCGGCCACCGCTGGGAGTGAACTTGATGGCGTTGGACACCAGGTTGGTGAAAACCTGCTGCAGCTGTACCTCGTCCGCCAGGATTTCCGGATCCTCCGGGAGGGGGTCGACGGCGATGGTGACGTTCTGCAGCTGGGCCAGGGGCCGCAGTGCGCCGGCCACAAGGTCCAGGGTTTGTCCCAGGCGCACGGGGGTGAGATGCATCAGGTTGTCGTCGTGCCCGTTGCGGGAAACGCTGAGCATGTCCTCGATCAACATCCGCAATCGCTCCGTGTTGCGGACCACAATGTCCAGCATCTGGTGGACTTCGGGGGAGACCGGCTGCTCAGTGCTCTCCTGGATCATGTCCAGGTACGCCATGATGGAGGTCAGCGGCGTCCTCAACTCGTGGTTGACCGTGGCGAGGAAGTCGGTTTTCGCCTTGTCCAGTTGTTGGAGCTGCTTGACCACCTGCTGCTGGCTGCTGATCAGGTGGCTCTGAATCAGCCCGTAAGCCGCGTTGCCCGCCACGTGCTGGATCAGTCCCAGCTCCGCGCGCGACCATTGCCGCGGCTGGTCCAGCGTCACGATCCAGATAATGCCCAGCGAGGAACTTCCCTCGCCCATTGGCACCGCCAGTAACGACGCCGCAGGGGCAAGGCGAAGGGCGCTGGCCGCTTCACCGGCCCGTGAATCCTCGTCGGTCCCGTCAAAGGAAAACGTTTCGGCTGCCGCCCAGAGCCTGTCCGCCGTGTGCCGGGCTGAATCCTCATCCGGAAGCGCTTCCACGGGCAGCTCCTCGAGCCCGGCCTTGGTCCACGCGGCGGTGATCGGCGGCACACGCTCGTCCGCAAAAGTGGTGAGCCGGACATGGTCAGCCCTGAACGTCCTGCCGAAACCCTCAACTACAAGGTGGGCAATTTCCTGCGGCTCGTTGGTGCCGCGCACGGCAGCGGACACCAGCCGCAGCTGCTCGCGCAGCCCTTCGGCTTCCTGGCGCGCGGCGGCCCGCCGGGACACCTGCCTGATGAGCGCGGTGGCACGGTGGACCAGTTCCTTGGGCGGCACGGGCTTAGCGATGCAGTCGTGGATGCCGGGAGGCTGCATCGCTGCCAGTTCAGCGGGGCTGTCCAGGTCCACCATCACCAGGACGGGAACTTCCGTCTCCACAGCAGACAGGGACGTGTCAACCACAACCACTGCAGGATCACTTGCCTCCAGCAGGGCAGTCAGCCCGCCCGCGGTCGCGGCAGTCCGCACGTCGTAGCCTGCGTCACGGAGTGCCTGTGCGATCGCTGCCAGCCTGCCGCCGTCGGGGTCCGCCAGGACAGCGGTGCAAGGCACAGCTGAGTCCCACGGCATGTCAGCCGTCACAACGCCCCCTTCGATCCCAGTTGAGTACATTGTAGGGCGACGCGCCCCGGATGAACCCGCAAGAGTTTGAACATCCGGCAAGAGTGACGAAAAGCCCTGCGGCGGGTGACGCCGCACCGCAAGTTGGGCCGTTGGCTCCTGTCCAGTGGTCTGCATCATATATTTGGTCGGTGTCCTCCCCAGCGAAATCCATGCGCTCTGCCTTGCAGAAGTATCTGATGATTCCCAAGCTCATCCGCCTGTCCCGGTCCGCGCACAAGGACCGGCCGGTGGCGTGGGACCGGTACTGGTCCGGCATCAACGCCACCGGTGCCGGTGGTGAAGTGCTTTGGGACTCCGGCAGGGACAGTGAATTCCTTGGGTACAAGGACGTGCTGGTTCGCCACCTGGACCCGGAGCTCCCGGTCATTGATGTGGGATGCGGGCACGGCAGCTTCACGCGTGCGCTCGCCGCCGTCTTTCCCGACGTAGTAGGTGTGGATGTCTCGGCCCATGCCATTGGCCGCGCCCGGGCAGAGTCCGCTGCGGCGGGCAGTACCGATCGCCTCCGCTACGAAGTACGGGACATGACCGGGCCCGGCGCTGCAGCCGGCCTGGCCGGTGCGTCGGGGGCCAACATCTTCATCCGCGGTGTGCTGCACGTGCTGAACACGGACGACCAGATGGCGCTGGTTGAAAACCTGCGGCTGCTGGCCGGCACGCGCGGAACGCTATTCCTTGCCGAAACCAACTTCCAGGGCAACCCCGTGGACTACGTCTCCCACCTTGGCGCAACCACCAGGGGCATCCCGGCACCACTGGAGCGGGCCATTCGCGAACTCCCCATGCCCGGCAAATTTGGTCCTGCTGAACGGGCGCAAGTCCTTCCTGACGAAACCTGGGAAGTTTTGGAAGACGGCACAACCGCAATCGAAACGAATCCTATGACAGACATAGCGGCGCAAAGCCTCGTTCCCGGCTACTACGCGGTGGCACGTCCCAGGTCCTAGCCGCACCAGGCGGGGCAGAGGTACAATCGCCATCCGCTCCGATGGCCCTGCGCCCTTGACAGGGAGGCGGAGCGGGAGGCTAGATAGTAAGTAGACTTACTAGTTAGCTGCAGGGGAAAGGATGGCCACCATGGCACAGGACAAAGGCAACAAAACCCGCGAGGCTGAAACGGACCAGGACGAAGAGGACCTGGGCGCCGGCCCGGATGGAGGGAAGGTCCGTACGGGACCGGAATCATCCAAATCACTGAAGTATTCACAGGAGGTCACCTCCACTGATGACGAACCGGAGCGCGAGGGCAGGAGCCTGGTCACAACACACCACGAGGTCATCAGGCAGTGGGCGGAGGAGCGCGACGGCGTTCCCGCCACGGTGGACGGCACCGAGCACGGTGACCACCTTGGCGTACTCCGGATCGACTTCGGCGGCGAAAACGACAAGCTCCGCCACGTCAGCTGGGAAGAGTGGTTCGAAACCTTCGACTCCCGCCAGCTGAACTTCATTTATCAGGAACAGCGCAGCGACGGCCAGCAGTCCAACTTCTTCCGGCTTGAAAACCCAGGCCGGGAAGACGCCTAAGCCGCTTTCGCCAGCCGCACCCGCAGGACCAGCGCCGGACCACTGCCGGTGCCGTCCCGTCGTCGGCAGGCGCAAAAACCAACAGGAACAACCATGCGCGAACTTATCCCTTCCGGTTCCCTCCGCGGGATGCTGCTGCCGCCTACTTACGGCCGCCACGTCACGGACAACACCGCATTCACCGTTCTGTCCGTCGAGATCTGGGCCACCGGCCTGGTGGTCAACATCCAGTTGGCCTCCGACGACGGACCTGAGCCCAACATCATCCTCCAGGACCATTTCGGGACGGAATACTCGCTGCGCGAATCCGCTGTCCTGGGGTCCCGGAACCTGCAGGTCTTCGCTCCCTCGGTGCCGCCGGGAACCAGGAGCCTGACCGTCAGGTCGGCGGACGATGCCCAGGCACGTCCCGTGGTGACTTTTGCTGTCCCGCTCCTGACCGTGCGGGACGACCCTGCCGCTTCGAGCGATGACGGCTACCCCTCGCCGCCGGAACTGCGCCGCCCCGCCTGATCACCAAAAGGAGCCACCATGCAGGACACCACAGGATTCAGCCCCGCCACGGCCATCGTCACCGCGTCAGACTCCGGAATCGGCAAGGCCACCGCCGTTGCGCTGGCCCAAGCAGGCATGGACGTAGGGGTGACGTGGCATACGGACGAGGCAGGCGCCGAAGCGACTGCCGAAGAAATCCGCAGCCTGGGACGCACGGCCGTGGTGCGCCGGCTTGATACCACTGACCTCCGGGCCGCCGGCGGCGTCATCGAGGAGCTGGCCGACGAATTGGGCGGAGTGGACGTGTTCGTCAACAACGCCGGTACCGGGGACGGGACCAAATTCCTGGACCTGGACGTCGACACCTGGATGGAAACCCTGGACACCAACCTCAACGGAGCCTTTGTCTGCCTGCAGGCAGCTGCCCGCCGCATGGTCCGGGCGGGCAGGGGAGGGCGGCTGATTGCCGTCACCAGTGTGCACGAGTTCCAGCCGCGGGTGGGATCCTCGGCTTACGATGCGTCCAAGCATGGCCTGGGCGGCCTGATGAAGACGCTGGCCCTCGAACTTGGAGAACACGGCATCACGGCCAACAGCGTTGCCCCCGGAGAAATAGCCACTCCGATGACGGGCCAGGAGGATGAGGACCCGACGACGACGGAGCGGCCAGGGGTGCCCCTGGGCAGGCCGGGGGACGCCAGGGAGGTCGCTGCCGTGATCGCTTTCCTTGCCTCTCCCGCTTCGAGCTACGTCACAGGCGCTTCCTGGGCCGTTGACGGCGGAATGCTCCAAATGGGTCCGCAGGGCGGCTCGCACATCACCGGCCATGGATGGCGCCAGGGGTAAAAGCCCCCGCAGCGTCCCTGACGGATCAGCATTACGAGGCGGGCAAGCGCTTTCCGATGTGGTGCTGGCATGATGGAGCCCATGCGCATTCTTATTGCTCCGGATAAATTCAAGGGTTCCCTCACTGCTGCTGAAGCAGCAGCCGCCATTGCCGAGGGTGCCCTGCGCGTCTATCCGGATGCCGTCGCCACCCAGTTCCCCATTGCCGACGGCGGCGAGGGCACCCTTGAAGCCGCGGTCGCTGCCGGTTACGAGGAGCGGATCAACGCGGTGGTTGGGCCCATCCTCGCCCCAGTCGGAGCCGCCTGGGCCATCCGGAAGGCCGGCGGCGGCAAGGTCACCGCAGTCATTGAAACCGCGCAGGCCTCCGGCCTGGCAGAAATGGAGCCCACTCCCGCGAACGCGCTCCGGGCCCACAGCTACGGCTGCGGCCAGCTGATTGCGGCTGCGCTGGACGCCGGCGCCACCGAGATTGTGCTGGGGCTTGGCGGATCGGCAATGACCGACGGCGGCAGCGGGGCACTGCGCGCACTGGGCCTGAAGCCGCTGGATGCGGCCGGGAATGTGGTGCCACTGGGCGGCGGCCCGCTCGCGGACATCGTGGCGCTGGACTCCTCCGGGCTGGATCCCCGGCTCACTGCCGCCACCTTCCGCATCGCCGTGGACGTGCGGAACCCGCTCTATGGAACGCTGGGAGCGGCGCACGTTTTCTCCCCGCAGAAGGGCGCCGACCAGGAAACTGTGGAACTGCTCGATGCCGGGCTTCGCAACTGGGCGTCCCTGCTGCGGGAAGCCACCGGCCGGGACGTCAACGTCGAGGGGGCCGGCGCCGCCGGCGGCTTCCCGGCGTCGTTCCTTGCCTTTACTGATGCAGCCCTGGAAGGCGGATTCGCGCTCGTGGCGGGCCTGACAGGGCTGGAAGGCCAGTTGGCTCAAAGCGATCTGGTCATCACCGGCGAGGGGTCCATGGACCACCAGTCGCTGACCGGCAAGGCGCCCATCGCCCTCGCCGACGCTGCCCGGGAACGAGGTATCCCCGTGATTGTGGTGGCCGGCAGGATCCTGGTAACCCCCGAAGACCTCGCCGGGCACGGAGTGGTTGCCGCTGCCCAATTGCTGGACGTGGCGGCCAGTCCGGAAGACGCGGTGGCCAACGCAGCCAAGTACCTGGCCTGGGCAACAAGCCAGGTACTTGAAGGCGCCTAGTCGAGGTCACCGCCGGTCAGCCGGCGCCTGCTAGACGATGGTTTTGTTGCGGCGCCGCTGCCAGAGCAGGACAGCGATCAGGGTCACCACCACCACCGCACCGATCACCCAAGGCGTGTAATCCAACCGGGTCGACTCATTTTCAGCTGATTCGCCGGTGCCCGGATTAACTGGGCCGGTGGAGGCGGTGTCCCCGGGGGAAGGCGTGGGGGAAGCAGCAGAAAGCGCAACGGTGGTTGGGGCTTTGTCTGCCACCGGGGAGGCATGGGCGGCGCCGAGTGAAACTGCCGGCGCGGCAAGCAGCAGCAGGGCTACCAGGGCCGTCTTCAAAAGTGTCTTCATAGGGTTCTCCTGTCGTTGTCCGCGGCCGGATGTCCGGCCGCGCGGCGGTATTGGGAAAAAGGGGTTCAGCGGAACGAAAGCGTGCTTGAGGGCTCCGGCCGGTTTGCAGGCCCGCTGCGCATCAGGGCGGCGAAGTGGCGATTACCTGTTGGCCTCAGCCCGCCTGTGCAGTTGGATGGGGACGAAAACCAACAGGATGACCATCACGGCCATCAACGCTCCTCCGGCGGAAAGGCCGGCTGTGCGTCCTGCCGTGACGTCGAACACCAAAGCTGCTGTGCCGGCACTCAGCAGCGCGATACCGGCGAGGGTGATCTTCGCGATGGTGTCCCCGCTGGAGACCAGGGTTTCCTTGAGCCTCTTCCGGAAGAGCCGCCGGTGGACACTGACCGGCAAGAGAATGAGCGCCGTGGTCAGTGCCGCGATCACCACGTTGGTCAGGTAGAGGGCAATCTGGAAGTCATCGAGGTCTTCAAACCTTTCCTGGAAAGGCAGGGTCAGGAGGAAGCCGGCCAGGATCTGTACGCCCATTTGCAGCACCCGCATCTCCTGCAGCAGTTCCGCCCAGTTGCGGTCCAGCTGCTCCTCCCGGGTCTCATTCCTGCCTGTCCGGCCGGTGTAGTCCTCCACATCCGACATTGCCGCTCCTTTCTGCGCCGTCCAGCTCCTGCAACCTTTCTACTCTTTAGGTACCCAGAAACCGGGACGACGTTGCGCCGCGCCCCACATTTGATAAGTTTACTGATTATTCGCGCGGAACGGTGGACTTCGCTCCTCCGGCCGGGATAGCTTCAAAGAGCCCGTGCACGTGGGGCCCTCTGAAACCGACACAGTGAGCAGGCGGACTATGAGCGACACGGAAAAGCAGACAGACCAGCCAAAGGACCCCCGGGGCGGCTATCACGCGGACGGGTTCCCGGAGCAGGAGCAGAAGCAGCCCGGACTGACGGCGCCCATGGAGCCCAAGCCGGACCACGGGGAACTCAGCTATGAGGGGCACGGGAAACTGCAAGGCAAGGCAGCCCTCATCACCGGCGGCGACTCCGGCATCGGCAAGGCAGCCGCCATCGCTTTCGCCCGCGAGGGCGCCGACGTTGCCATTTCCTACCTTCCTGAGGAGGAGGAGGACGCCCAGGACACCGCGGACTGGATCCGCAAGGCTGGTCAAAAGGCCCTGCTGTTTGCCGGTGACGGCCGCGAAGAGGAGTTCAGCACCCGGATCGTGAATGAAACGGCGGCGGAGTTCGGACGTCTTGACGTAGTGGTGCTGAACGCGGCTTACCAGAAGAACCGCGAAAGCCTGGAGTCCCTGCCTACCGAAGAGTTTGACCGGGTCTTTAAGACCAATCTGTACTCGCTGTTGTGGTCGGCGCGCGCGGCGGTGCCCCACCTGACGCCGGGTGCCTCGATCATCACCACGGCATCCATTCAGGCGTTCAACCCGTCGCCGGGCCTGATCGACTACGCGATGACCAAGGCGGCGCAGGTGGCCTTCACCAAGGCCCTGGCCCAGGAGCTTGGCCCCAAGGGCATCCGGGTCAACGCCGTGGCTCCGGGACCCATCTGGACCCCGCTGATTCCGGCGACGGAATGGCCCGAAAAGCTTCCGAAGTTTGGCCAGGACACTCCGCTGGAACGCGCCGGCCAGCCCGCCGAGCTTGCGGCGGCCTACGTCCTGCTGGCCTCGGAGGACGGGTCCTACATTTCCGGGGCCGTGCTGCCGGTCACGGGCGGCAAGGGGCTCTAAGCAGCGCCCGCTACCAGCTTTCATCCAACGCATAACAGGAGGAAACATGACGCAGGAAAACCAGAACGCCCAGCCGGAAGCGGATCCCGGCGGCTACGGCACTCCCACCGCGGAACAGGAGATGGGAGGAATTCAGGGCTCCGTGGACAGTTCGGCGACGGGTGGTGCGGCCGGCGTGGACACGAACGAGCCTCAGTCCGGGACGGGTGATCCGGTGCCCCGGGACGTGGACCTTCCCTCCGGCGAAGCTGAGCTGGATGAGACGAATGATGACTCCCAGGGGTCGGCACCCGTGTCCTCGGAGTCCGGCCAGGAAGCCGCTGGGATTCCGGACGGCAGCGGCAACGACCTGCCCAAGGAAAAATCACCGAACGACGACGACGGCGAGAGCTTCGACGCCGGGTAACAAACTGGTGCCGCTCCCGGCGCACCTGGCATTCTTACCGCTGAAGGCCTCTCTCTACTGCCTGCACTGGCTGTAGGGGGAGGCCTTCGCCGTGCCGGGCATACATCCACCCTGATCTGGGTACAGAACCAGACGAACCCCACCATCAATGCCAAGGCGGCGCCAGGAGGTTGGCTTTGAGCAGGAGATCGTCCGAACAGTGGGCACGGCGGGTTGAGGTGCCTGACAGCGTGGCAGTGGATGTGCTGATACCCACGTGCAACCGGCCGGCAGAACTGGCCGTGACGCTGGCAGGTTTGGCCGGGCAGGAGGGCCCCGCCTTTCGCGTGGTGGTCAGCGACCAGTCCACGGACGCCCCCGGCTGGGAACATCCTGCTGCTGCAGCGATGGTCCGCGTCCTGGAGGCCCAGGGGCGCCCGGTCACGCTGCTCCGGCACCTCCCGCGGCGCGGGCTCGCGGAGCACCGCCAGTTCCTGTTGGATCAATCGGCAGCCGGCCAGTGCCTCTTCCTTGATGACGACATCTGGCTGGAACCGGGAGCGCTGGAACGGCTTAGCAGGGCTCTTGACGAGCTGGATTGCGGCTTCGTGGGGATGGCTCCGCAGGGCCTGTCCTACCTTGATGACAAGCGGCCGGAGCAGACAGCCGGCTTTGAAGCGTGGGACGGTCCAGTGACTCCTGAGCGCATCCGGCCGGGCGTCCCCGGCTTTGACCGCTGGCCGCTTCATAACGCCGCCAATCTCAGCCACCTTAGCGCTGATCTTTCCCTGGCGCCGGGGGAGTGGCTGCCCTACCGGGTGGCGTGGCTGGGGGGCTGCGTGCTTTACCGGCGGGAAGCCTTGAATGCCGCCGGCGGCTTCGCCTTTTGGACGACCCTTCCCGTAGAGCACGCCGGCGAGGACGTGGTGGCCCAATGGCAGGTCATGGAAAGGTACGGCGCCGCCGGGATCCTTCCCTCGGGCGCTGTCCATCTAGAGTCCCCCACCACGGTGACGGACCGGCGCGTGGAGGCCTACGACGTCGTCCTGACCGCAGACGCGCAGGCGTAGCAGGAATGCAGGGTGCAGCAGCCGGGCCTGTACCCTGCTGCCCCCTCCCGCGGGCAGGCCGCGGGACGTATCCTTAGAACCAGGTTTTGCAGTGGGCCGCGAGCGCTTCAACCAAGGCGTGCAACATGGCCGCTGAACCCACGGAACCGGTTGGCTGGGGACCCTTTCCACTGCCCCCGGAGCCGGTTTTCGACAGCAAGGATGTCGAAACCTACCTCTGGGAAGTTACCCGTGAGTTCATGGCGGACATCAAGGGTGAAGCCCGCGGCATCGGCTGGGCCGCCACCCTCTTCCGCCTGGGGAAGGCTCGCACCCTGGCCGCAAGCAATGATCAGGCGCGCGAGGCGGACCAGGAACAATGTTCCTTCGCTGACGGTCCAGTCATTGAGGCCCTCCGCAGCGGTGAGTTCGTGCTGCTTTCCGACGTCAGCAGGGACCGGCGCTGGCCAGGGTATGCGAGCGCGGCTGCCGGCCACGGCGTCCAGGCCCTCCTGTCAGTGCCCATCGTGTCCGAGGGCGTGACAAGCGCAGCCATCAATCTCTACGCATCATCGCCCCACACATTCACCAGCGATGACCTCCTGCGAAGCCGCAGCTATGTGCAGCAGGTTGCCCGCGCGCTGCGCGTAGTGGTCCGGGTGGCCGAACGCGCAGAGGCTACGGCTGGCCTTGCCGTGGCCCAGAGCTCGCTGGTCCTGGTTGACCTGGCAGTGCGCAGCCTCACAGTCGAGTACGGCCTCACCCGGGAAGGGGCCCTGCGGTTCCTGCAGAGGGAGGCAATGCACCACGAGCTGGGCCTGCGGGATGCGGCCCTGAATGTTGTTGCCCCTGGCCCCGGCCGGGATCCTTCCATGCCGCGGCGGGATCCGGCGGATGACCTGGAAGACTTCCGCATGATGGCCCCGGCGGAGCTGGACCAGCCATCGGAGGCGGTTGCCCCCGAAGCCTTCCCTTCCACGACGACGACGACGGCGAAAGGACGGCCGGCATGACCATCGAAGAGCAGGAAGCGCACTCCGGGAGGCCCCCGGCGCAACGGCATCCGTGGCACCGCTTCGTCGCCCTCGGCGACTCCTACACGGAAGGAATCGGCGACCCGGAGCCACGCAGCATCGGCGGGTTCCGTGGCTGGGCGGACCGTGCCGCCGAGGAACTCAGCAGCGGCCAAAGCGACTTCGCCTATGCCAACCTGGCCGTGCGGGGACTGGTGCTCCAGGAGATCCTGGACCGTCAACTCGAACCGGCACTTGCCCTTAAGCCAGACCTGACGGCGATGTCCGGTGGCGGAAACGATGTGGTTTTCCACCGGGGAGACCCGGATAAGCTGGCGGAAAAGATGGACCAGGCGGTGGGCCTGCTGGCCGGGACGGGCGGAACCGTCCTGCTGTTTGCCGGGCCGGACTGGGGCAACACGCCGATGCTGGGCCAGACCCGGGGAAGGCTGGCCATATACAACGAGCACCTCCACCGCATTGGCATGCGCCATCACGCAGTGATGGTGGACCTGTGGTGCCTGCCGGCGCTCCACGACCCCCGGACCTGGGACAAAGACCGGCTGCATCTTTCACCGTTGGGCCACCACGCTGTGGCTGCCGCTACCCTTGACGCACTGGGAGTCCCGCATTCCCTGAAGGCCCTGCAGCCCCGCCCTGTTCCTACCTCCGGCTGGAAGCAGGCAAGGGCCGATGACCTGGTATGGGCGCGGCAGTACCTGTTCCCCTGGGTGCTGAGCCGGCTCCGGCCCCACACGGTGGAGTCCCTGGCGGCGAAACGTCCCCAGCCAGGACCGGTCTTCGGACTTGGGCGCCCTGGTCCGTTCCCGCCCGGCCACCCCGCTGGAACCGTGTCTTCGGGCGCGCTCGAGGACACCGGGGAAGTTGGCGAAGTGGCCTAGCAGGGCGGCGCTAGCGTTTCTTGGGCGTGCGCTTTGCTGCTGCGTTCATGGCTGCCTTGTCTGCAGGCGGCAAACCGGCCTGTTCGGTTTCGGGCTCGGCCACGGTCCCGCGGGCCTTCGCGATGGACTTCATGCCGTGGTAGATCACCAGGGCAGCGGCGGAACCGAGCGCGATGCCGGTGAACTTGAGGTCGCCGATGGTCCAGGTGTAGTCGGCGATGCCGATGATCAGGGCCACGGCCGCGGTGGTGAGGTTCACCGGATTGGAGAAGTTCACCTTGTTCTGCACCCAGATCTTCACCCCGAGGATGCCGATCATGCCGTACAGCATGGTGGCGGCACCGCCCAGAACGCCTGGCGGAACAGTGGCGATGAGCTCGCCGAACTTGGGGGAGAAGCTCAGCAGGATGGCGAAGATGCCTGCCACCCAGTAGGCCGCCGTCGAATAGACCTTGGTAGCGGCCATGACACCGATGTTTTCGGCGTAGGTGGTGGTTCCGGACCCGCCGCCGAAGCCGGCCAGGACGGTGGCCGCACCGTCAGCCATAAGCGCGCGGCCGGAGACGCCGTCGAGGTTTTGGCCCGTCATGGCGGCCACTGATTTCACGTGGCCGATGTTTTCGGCCACCAGCACCAGCACCACGGGGACAAACAGGCCCAGGACGCCCACGTGGAATTCGGGGGTCTGGAACTGCGGGAGGCCCACCCAGGCGGCGGCGTCCATTTTTTCGTAGCTCACCTCGCCGCGCAGCATGGCTACGAGGTAGCCCACCACCACACCCACCAGGATGCTGAGCCGGCCCAGGATGCCGCGGAAGAGGACGCTGACCAGGATGATCGTGGCAAGGGTGATAACGGCAGTGACGGGGGCGGCGTCGAAATTGTTCTTTGCTGCCGGGGCAAGGTTGAGCCCGATCAGTGCGACGATGGCCCCGGTGACGATGGGCGGCATGAGCCGGTTGATCCAGCCTGCGCCGAACTTCTGCACAATGGCGCCCACCAAGGCAAGGGTTGCCCCGGCCAGGACCACGCCGCCCAGGGCCCCGGGCACGCCGAACTGCTGCTGGGACGCCATGATGGGCGCGATGAACGCGAAACTCGACCCGAGGTAGCTGGGCACCCGGCCTTTGGTGATCACCAGGAAAAGCAGCGTGCCGATGCCCGAGAAGAACAGGGTGGTGGCGGGCGGCATGCCGGTGATGATGGGCACCAGGAAGGTGGCGCCGAACATGGCCACCACGTGCTGCATGCCCACGCCGATGGTCAGCGGCCAGGCGAGCCGCTCGTCAGGGGCCACAACGTGGCCTGGGCGGATAGACTTGCCGGTGCCGTGCAGCTTCCACTTGGTTCCGAGCATGCTCATGGCGGGAGCCTTTCAAAAGGGGGGTGCCGCGGAGGGCGAAGATCAGTTTGCTCCAGAATACCGCCAGCCCCAGGTGCCGGTCCGCTGTGTCGGATGTCACGGGCCGTCACGGGAAGAGGACCGCAGTGGTTGAAGTTGCAAGTATGGAAAGCAACGAGGCCGCCCCAAGCAGCGGGGAGGCGCAGCGAAAGGTAAGCCCATGACCATTGCCCACGAAGAAGCAGTCATCGATCCGGCTGCCGTCGACGCCATTTTTGCCCAGGCCCGGACCGCCAACTCCTTCACGGGAGAGGTGACTGAGGAGCAGGCGCAGGCTATCTACGAGCTGACCAAGTTCGGCCCAACAGCCTTCAACTCACAGCCGCTGCGCGTAACCTACGTCCGCTCGGATGAGGCCCGGGCCGCACTGGTTGACGCCCTGATGCCGGGCAACCGTGCCAAGACCGCCTCTGCTCCGCTGGTGGCCATCCTCAGCTTCGACACCGACTGGGCCGGGCGGTGGGACAGCTTCCTTCCCGGTTACAACGCCCCCAAGGCCATGTATGACGCCAACCCGGAGCTCGCAGCCGCCACAGGCAACAACAACGCCCACCTGCAGGCCGGCTATTTCATCCTGGCCGTGCGCTCCCTCGGGTTCGCCGCAGGTCCCATGACGGGCGCAGACTTCGGTGCGATTGACGCTGCGTTCTTCCCCAACGGGGACCAGAAGAGCTTCCTTGTGGTTAACATCGGCCAGCCCGCCGAGGACGCTTTCGGCGAAGCCAAGCCCAAGTTCGCCTACGAGGACGTCGTCCGCACCGTCTGATTGCGCCCGCCCCACCCGGACGCTCTCTCACTTAATGCGCCTTTTGCACAAACGCTCTTTCACCCCATGAAAGAGCGTTTGTGCTTAACCTGCATTAAGTGAGGAAGCGTCGCAGGGGGGTGGTGGGAGACTGGGCAGATGCGGAATCTCATCTTCGTCGTGTTCGTCGAAGCCGTGGCCGACAACGCAATTTTCCTGCGCACTGACTGGCCGCTGCACATCACCCTGGTGAGGTTCGACGTCGACAGCCCGGACGGTTCCGACCCTGCCGTCGGCGCTGCCGCACTTGCCGACGGCCCTGCCCGCAGGGCACTCGGCGCCCGCCTCACCGCAGGGGAGGACGCAGGGTTTGGCCGGAACGGTTCCGTGCCCGTCAGCCTCATCGAACCGCAGCCGGACCTCCAGGCCCTGCACGAAGAGCTGGTGGCGGCCGTTGGGAACCTCGGCGGCAAGGTCCTGACGCCCGGCCATACCCTCTCCGGCTACCGGCCCCACGTTTCGCACCACGGCGGCAGGCGGCTGAACCCGGGTGAGGAGGTGGTGCTGGACCGGATTGCCCTGGTGGACATGGCGCCGGACGGTGACCGCACCGTCCGGCGCATCCTGCGGCTGTGGGGCCAGGGGCCCGCAGCAACCGTTTAGGCGATGACGCCGTCCACCAGGGCTTTGGCTTCGGCCTGCACCTGCTTGAGGTGCTCCTCGCCCTTGAAGGACTCGGCGTAGATCTTGTAAACGTCTTCCGTGCCGGACGGGCGGGCGGCGAACCAGGCGTTCTCTGTAACCACCTTTAGCCCGCCGATGGACGCGCCGTTCCCCGGCGCTTCCGTGAGCTTGGAAAGGATCGGCTCGCCGGCCAGCTCGGTTGCCGTCACGTCCGTCGGCGAGAGCTTGCCGAGTGCAGATTTCTGCTCGCGGGTAGCGGCGGCGTCAATGCGCGCGTAGACCGGGGCGCCGAACTGGTCGGTCAGGCCCTTGTAGAGCTGGGACGGGGACTTGCCCGTGACCGCCGTGATTTCCGAAGCGAGAAGGGCCAGCAGGATGCCGTCCTTGTCCGTGGTCCAAACGCTGCCGTCCTTCTTGTTGAAGGAGGCGCCGGCTGATTCCTCACCGCCGAACGCACCCTCGCCGGAGAGCAGCCCGGGAACGAACCACTTGAAGCCCACCGGAACCTCCACCAGCTTCCGGCCGAGGCTCTCTGCCACCCGGTCAATGATCGAGGAGGACACCAAGGTCTTGCCCACCACGGAATTCGGGTTCCAGCCGCTGCGGTTGCGGTAGAGGTAGTCGATGGCGACAGCGAGGTAGTGGTTGGGGTTCATCAGCCCGCCCACCCCATCAACAACAGGTGTGACGATGCCGTGGCGGTCAGCGTCGGCGTCGTTGCCGGTGGCAATATCGAAGGCCGGCCGGCCGGAGGACGACGCATCAGCCATGCGCCGGATCAGTGAAGCCATGGCCGCGGGGGAGGAGCAGTCCATCCGGATCTTCTCATCCCAGTCCAGTGTCATGAACGCCCACTGCGGATCCACCGTGGGGTTGACCACTGTGAGGTTCAGGTGGTGGCGCTCGCCAATCTCACTCCAGTAGTCCACTGCCGCGCCGCCCATGGGATCAGCACCAATGCGCACGCCGGCGTCACGGACGGCGTCCAGGTTCAGGACCGAAGGCAGGTCATCCACGTAGCTGCTCAGGAAGTCGAACTTGCCGGTGGTGTCGGCAGCGAGTGCGTCGGCCAGCGGTACGCGCTTCACGCCCCTCAGGCCGTTTTCGAGGAGCTCATTGGCGCGGTTGGCAATCCAGCCGGTGGCATCGGAGTCGGCAGGGCCGCCGTGCGGGGGGTTGTACTTGAAGCCGCCGTCGGCCGGGGGGTTGTGGCTGGGGGTGACCACGATGCCGTCCGCCTGGGGAGCGCCGGCGCCGGCGTTCCGGTTGTAGGTGAGTATGGCGTGGCTCAGTGCCGGGGTGGGCGTGTAGCCGTGGCGGGCGTCGATAAGGACCTGGACGCCGTTGGCAGCCAGGACCTCGAGCGCGGAGTTCTGCGCCGGCTCGCTGAGGGCGTGGGTGTCCTTGGCCAGGAACAGCGGGCCGGTGATGCCCTGCCCTGCCCGGTACTCCACGATCGCCTGCGTGATGGCAACGATGTGCTGCTCGTTGAATGACGCTTTAAGGCTCGAGCCGCGGTGCCCGGAGGTTCCGAACGCCACACGCTGGCCGGGATCACCCAGATCCGGCGTGATGTCGTAATACGCGTCAAGGAGCGCAGTGATGTCAACAAGGTCCTGGGGTTGGGCAACTGTACCCGCGCGGCTAGCCATGGCTACAGCATGCCAGACCCGGGCCGGAGTCAAAACGACCCGTCCAGAATCCGGTCGTGTGTCCCGCCTGTGACGGAACCGCGTCATCAGCCGAGTAGCCCGCCTGAGTACCGGTCCGGAAAAGTACTTATATACCGCCGCCACCGCCTCCTGTTACTTTCGGAAAAACCGGGCGGAGAGTCCGTAAGCAAAGGGCGACGACGGCCTTCCGCCGTCGAAATTCCAATGAAAGCAGGGACGGCCATGGGGGCAGGGGACGGGGCAGCGGAGCACTCCAGGCTGGCCGCCGAAAGGGTCGCGAGACTCAAACGCCGGCTCGACCAGGCCGAGCACTCCACCAAGGCATGGGATGCCGGAGCAGCAGGTGAGCGCGTGGTGGCGGAGAAGCTCAGCGAGCTCGTGCCGCGCGGCTGGTACGTGCTGCATGACGTCTATTGGCCGGGTCGGCCAAAAGCCAGCCTGGATCATGTCCTGGTGGGCCCGGGCGGTGTGGTGGTGGTGGACGCCAAGAACTGGACGGGCGAAGTGCGCGTCTCCTCCGGTGTGCTGTGGCAGGGCCGGTACGCCCGCACCCAGGCCGTGGAAGGGGCGCTTGCCCAATGCGCCGCCGTCGCCTCCGTGATGGCGCCGCCCCACCGCCGGCTGGTGCGTCCCCTGATTTGTATGGCGGCCCAACCTGATCTGTTCGGCGTGACGAACGCTGACGTGCCCGTGGCTGGTTCGCAGCGCGTTGTGGGAGCCATTGAAGCTTTGCCGCCGGTGCTGGACCAGCAGACCGTGGCGGGGCTCTATGCCCACCTTGGCCAGCAGCTCACGCACGAACAGGAACCCGGAATCACGGCGTTCCGCAACGTGCGTTCCGGCACGGTGGTGAAACCGGCCGGTGCACGCCCCGCGCCCTCGGATCCTGGAGGCGAGCCCCGGCCCGTGCCGGCTGCCCGTGTTGTGCCTCCACGTACCAGGGGCCAGGGAAACGTGCGCGGAACGGCGGCCGGCGGGCGGAATCCGGACACTCGACGGCACGGCGCGTCGGGAGCAGGAGCCCTCGCGCTCCTGGCGGCGTTCGTCACTTTCGCCGTCTACGTGCTGCCCTATTTGGGGCAGTAGACCTGCGACGGCGGCCCGGGCGTGTCCTGGCGGCAGCCTAAGGGGCCGGCGCCTTCTGTTATTCCTCCAACGCGTAAAAGTCCAGATGGAAGCCGATGTCCGTTCCGGCGCCGGTCAGCTCGATATCCTGTCCCCGCATGTAGCCGTGAATCCGGTACTGGTTGCCCGGCACCACCTTGAACAGGTGCTCGTCATTGCTCCAGCCCGTAATCGCGTCTGCTCCCTCGGCGTTGGAGATCGAAAGGCTTCCATCGTCCTGGTAGCCGGTGGTTTGCCGCGAGAACGTGGGCGGCGGGTTCCCGGTGCCGCTGCTCCACTCGTACCACTTCATGATGCTCTTGCTGGTGAGGTCATCGTGTGAGACCTCCCGAATCTCAGTTCCATCCGGCCGGTACTCAGTAACGGTCACGAGGTCAAAGTAGGCTGTTCCGCGCATTCCTCCCTTCGCGGACACCACCGGCATGGCCAAGTCGGCGGAGCTGTCCTCGAGTGGAACCAGTGGGCTTTCGTAAAGGGCCCAGTCCGAGGTCCCTGCCGGAAGGGATGCGGTGCTGACGGTGCTTCCGGGCAAAAGGGTGCGTTCGGCAGGCTTGGGGTCGCCACCAGATGCACAACCCGCCATGGCCAGGACAAGGATTGCCAGCATCCGGCGGGGCAGCGGGCGCCGGGTCCTTGCCGTCAATGTGGGCCGCAGACGGCGCTCTGCGGAGGCATCTTTATCACCGCGCATATAGCCCTCCTGTATTCCAGGTACAGCCCCAGCTTATTCATCAGGTGGCGGGTATGTAAGGAAGCACCCTGGCCTTGTGTGGTCCGCCAGGTGCCGGAGCGCGGTGCGCTATTACCGCTGCGGAGAGCGCGCGCGGTGCGCGTTCCGGCGAAGCTGCAGGATGCGGGCACCACCGGCCACTGCCACCAGGACGCCACCGGTCACGCTGGCGATGAACAGTGCCATCCCCAGCGGGACAAATCCTTCCAGCCCGAAGTAGCGGACGGCCACCTGGTCCTGGTTCTGCAGGATGAAGATGATCAGGAGGATCAGCAGGATCAGGGCGGCCACGACGGCGGCCCACACCACCCCGGCACGGGTCACCCGTGGCTGGTCAGCGGCAGGCAGGGGTCCGTTTGCCGGGGTGCTCTCTGCTGCCCGCGGGCTTTGGCTTACTCCGGTCCCGGGGGCTGGGGAGTCGGCGGGGGAAGACGTTCCGGCTGAAGATGGGGCCGCGGTGTAGTTCCCGGTGCCGGGCTCCGGCTGCCGGTCCGGCGCGGGGGACGGGTAGTTCTCCGTGCTCATGCTGTTCCCTTCCTGCGGACGTGAATACTAAGCATGCTTATGGTCCCACCCTAGTCGGAGGTCTTCCTGCAGCACAACGCGGGGGAGGAGCTGAGTCCTGGAAAATCACCACGTGGCGGGATGGGGGTGGCCTGGAGCCGTCCCGACACAGCGGAAGGGCCTCCATTGGAGTCCCTTCCGTTGTCATTGACCATGCCGGCGTCAGACCCTTTCCTCGCTCCGTTCGGCTGAAGGGGTGCGCGGTGCCGGCGTCCTGCGCCAGTTCGGGAATGCCCAGAACGTATAGTTCTGTGCCTTCACCGGCTTTTCCGGTGTTTCTACCGGGCTTTCCTGCTTCGCTTCGGGTTGGCGGTCAGCTTCTTTTCTGGTGCTCCGCCCGAAGTCTTTGTTGCTGTAGGAATAACACATCACAGGCCTCCTTATGGTGACTGCCCTTTAATCGTCCTCCTGTTCGCCCACGGAGTCGAGGGATCCGTAGCATGCCCTGCAAGGAGGAGGTGCAGCTTACGCGACGCCGGAGATGAGGTCCTCGGCGTCCTGCGGCCGGTGGAACTCGCACGGCCCGTGATGCCTGAGTGGAAGCAGGCAGATCCGGCCGGTGGGCAAGTGGACCAACGCGCAGCGGCCGGTTCTGGCCAGGTCCTCCCTGACGTTGGCGTTGCTGAGGTCCCGCCTGCCCTGATACGTGGGACGGGAGGTTTCGCTGGCGGTGGTGGAATGTTCAGCGCCCATGAGAGTAACTCCTCGTTGAGTATTGGCCTTTGCAGGAACGGAACCGGTGCGGTGCTGCCAGTCTTATGCATCACGGTTACGGCAGTATTAAACCCGCGTTAGAACCAGGTCAACAAGCCCCCATCCGAGGCTTCAATAACCCAATTGATGCGCCACCTGCAGCAGGAGTTTCTCGGAACCCGAGGAACCTACGAGCTGGATACCCATCGGCAGCCCGAGGCCGGGGGCGTCGCCGGTCCAGTGGACCGGAAGGGTGACGGCGGGCAGGCCGCACACATTGACCATGGAGGACCATGGCGCGAATTCGCACTGTTTCCGGTAGTCGCCGTCGGCATCGCCTGCCCATTGTGCCGCCGGCCAGCGGTCGCCGCCGTGCGCGGTGCCGGTGAACCAGCCCACCGGGCGCGGCGTCTGGGCGAGCGCCGGCATCAGGAGCAGGTCCCACTGCGCGTACTGCGCTACGGTGTCGCGCTCAAACTGCCGCAGGAAAGCAACCGCTTCGTTCACCTTCGCCTGGCTGCGCTGCTGGGCCCGGCGGCGGAATGTCCGCGTGAGCGGCGCCAGCAGCGCTTCCCGGTGCGGACTGATCCTGGCCGTGCCCACCGGCGCCGTCCAGGCGGTGGTGAAGGCATCAGGGTAGCGGTTGTCATAGCGGATGTTCGCTTCGCTGAGCGAATGCCCCGCGTGCTCGAGAAGTTTCTCCCCCGCCCGGAGTGCGTCCAATGCCTCCTGGTCCGGAGTAAAAGGAAAGGTGCCGGACCAGGGGCTGTCCAAGGTGACGCCGATCCTTAGCCGGGGCGGCTCCTGTTCCAGCCGGGCGAGGTAGCCGCGATCCCGGGCGGACCCGGAAGGTGTGAGGGCATCCAGCATCAGGGCGGCGTCGGCGGCGCTCCTGGCCAGCGGGCCGGACACCACCAGCCGGGCCGGGTCTCCCAGGCTTTCCCCTGCCGGCACCAGCCCGCGGCCCGGCTTGAGCCCCACCAATCCGCAGGCGGCGGCCGGGATGCGGATGGACCCGCCGCCGTCCGAGCCGGGCGCGAACGGAAGAAGTCCGGCGGCCACCGCTGCGGCGCTTCCACCCGAGGAACCCCCGGAACTCCTGCTGGGAGCGTGCGGATTCCGTGACGGCGGCGCCACGCGGTTTTCGCTGTAGGCGGTCAGCCCGAATTCGGGCACCTGGGTCTTTCCCAGGGACACGCCGCCGGCATCTTTCAGGAGCGCCACCAACGGCCCGTCGTTCACGGCAGGTTTGTGGTCAAGCGCAGCACTGCCGTGCGTGGTCACCACCCCGGCCACGTCAGTGAGGTCCTTGAACGCCAGGGGCATGCCGTGCAGGAGCGGGAGCTCCTCGACAGGAATCCGGTTTCGAAGCCTGTCGGCCGCCCGGGCATGGTCCATGGCCTGTTCAGCCGTCACCGTGACAAACGCCCCGAGCAGGGGATTGTGCTGGTCAATCCGGCCCAGGAAGTGCGCTGCCGCTTCCGCTGAGGAGACCTCGCCTTTCCGGAGGTTGTCCCGAAGGGCGACGGCGGAAAGGTCGTGTAATTCAGGCAAGGTACCTCGGTTCCAGGCGTTCCTCGTCCACGCCATCTCCGTTCCGGGAAGCCGTGACGACGTAGGCGCCCTTTCCGGGGACTTCGGCTACGGCCTCCACCAGTGAGGTGCCCCGGTAAACCAGCCCGACGCCGTCGTCCGTGCAGTGCGTCTCGCCCAGCGTCCCGTCCGCCACCAGCCGGTGAACCAGCGGCCGCCTTCGCTCCTCCGAGTCGTAATGCACCCCGTTGGCGTAAGGGAGGAAGGCCAGGCCATTCGTTACTGCCCGCAGTTCGGGCCCGAAGGAATCCGTGGTTCCGCCCTTGAACCAGCAGATCGACCCGGCGGACACACCGGCCAGGACCACTCCGCTCTGCCATGCCCGGCGAAGGATATGTTCGAGGCCGTGGGCCCGCCACACTGCCAGCAGGTTCACCACCGAGCCCCCGTTGACCCACACAACGTCCTGCTCCAACAGATGCGCCTCGGGGTCGGCATGATTGGGCATGGTGAAGAGGTTCAGGTGGCTGAAGTCGAAGTCCGCCAGCCGTGCCGCTTCGTCCAGTTCTGCATGGAACGCCCGCTGGTCCCCTGCGGCGGTGCCTATATGGGTCACCTTCGGCGCCCGGCCGCTGACGCCGGAAAGTTCGACGGCGTGGTGCAGCAAAGGGCCGAACTCCAGGCGGGTGCGCATACCGGGCCTGATGCCGCCGGAAGTGGCAAGGATGGTGGGCTGCTCTGCAGGCAAAGGGCCTCCTAAAGTTTTATCCAGAAGCCTAACTTGCCGAACTTGCCGAACTTGCGGGCACGGCGCGGGCACTAGGCTTAACCCTGAACCCGATCTGCCAGACAGGACTTGCCATGAGCGATTTTGATACCGTCCGCGTCAACGACCTCCCCGCCGATGCCGCCATCCTGGATGTCCGCGAGGATTACGAATGGGTTGCCGGGCATGCTGACGGCGCCCTCCACATCCCCCTCGACCAGCTTCCCGCGCGGCTGGACGAACTCGATCCGGACCAGGATCTGTACGTCATTTGCCGCACCGGCGGCCGTTCCTTCCGCGCAGCGCAGTGGCTGACGGGCCAGGGCTACACCGCGATCAATGTCTCCGGCGGCATGGACCAGTGGCTGGAGGCCGGAAAGCCCCTGGTCTCCGACAACGGGCTCAAGCCGCTGGTTTTGTAGGGCCCCCGCAAGCTTCGCTACTTTCGGCGCCCGGCCACGGGCGCTTCCATGTCTTTGAAGGAATACCTATGCCTGCGCCCGCTGCCACCTATGCCTTCCTTGGGCCTGGGGGCACTTTCACCGAAGCAGCCCTTCTGAAGGTGCCCGGCGCTGCCGAGGCCCACCGCGTCCCGGCGTCAAACGTCAACGCCGCGCTGGACAAGGTGCGAGAGGGAGCAGTCAGTGCGGCGATGGTTCCCATCGAGAACTCAGTGGAAGGCGGTGTAACGGCCACCCTCGACGCCATTGCCACCGGTCCTGAACTGCGGATCATCCGCGAAGTCCTGGTACCCATCAGTTTTGTCCTGGTGGCCCGGCCCGGCGTAGCGCTGCAGGACATCCGGCGGGTCTCAACCCACGGCCACGCCTGGGCACAGTGCAGGCTGTGGATGGAGGCAAACCTGCCGGGAGCAGAATACGTGCCGGGATCGTCAACTGCCGCAGCAGCCGTGGGACTGCTGGACGCGGACTGCCACTACGACGCCGCCATCTGCGCGCCGCTTGTTGCCCGGGAACAGCCGGGGCTTTCCGCCCTCGCCGAGGACATCGGCGATAACCCCGGCGCTGTTACCCGCTTCATCCTGGTCAGCCGCCCCGGCATCCTGCCCGAACGGACCGGGGCGGACAAGACCACGGTTGTAGTGCCCCTGCCCGAGGACCGGCCCGGCGCGCTCATGGAGATCCTGGACCAGTTTGCCAGCAGGGGCGTGAACCTCAGCCGGATCGAATCCAGGCCCACCGGACAGTACCTCGGGCACTACTTCTTCAGCATCGATGCGGACGGCCACCTCAATGACGCTCGCGTAACCGATGCCCTGGCGGGGCTGCACCGCATCAGTCCGGCCACCCGTTTCCTTGGCTCCTACCCGCGGGCCGATGGCCAGGAGACGCGGGTGGAGCCGCATACCTCCGACAATGCCTTCGAAGCGGCACGGCAGTGGGTGGACGGGTTGCAGCCCCCCGCGGGCCGGCCGGAAACCGGTTCCGGCCCTTCGCCCACAGCGTAGGTAATTGCACTTCCTACCACTTCCGCGGGCTGTGGACAATGCGTATGCTTACTTGATCCACATTGGGGGATGGCCCCTAACGAAGGGAGCGGGTCATGAGTACCAACAGCTCTGACAACGATGGCCAGGGAATGATCATCAATCCCCGCCCCACCGCCGACAACCAGGACTGGGACGGCGACGAGGCAGACCGGGCTGACCGCCTGCGCTTCGAAGAGGAACAGGCCATGATCCGTGAGCAGTCCGAGGCCCGCGCCGCCGCGAAAGCAGCCGCCGAGGCACACAAGGAAGCCCACGCCTGATCTTCGTTCCTCAGACCAGCAAATCCTGCCCTTTAACCCTGACCAACAGCGAACGCGGCTCCACCTGGACGGTAACCCTGGTGGCTTCTCCTGCCGTGTCGCCGTCGATCTGCGTGGGCATCGGTTCCGGGCACTTGATGACGATCCTGCCTGACCTGTAAACGGTCATGATGGGCAGCTTCCCGCTGTGCTTGAACATGATCTTTACGTACATCAGCAGCCAGCCGATGGCGCTGCGGGGGCTCATCACCACCACGTCCAGCATGCCGTCGTCGATCATGGCCTGCGGGATGAAATCAATGCCGCCGGGAACCAGGCCGCAGTTGGCGAAAAGGATGCTGCGGATGTTCCGGACCTGGTCCGGGCTGCCGTCCAGCGAGATCGAGACTTTTTTCCGCCGGCCGGGCAGGTGGCGCATACCGGCCTCGGTGTAGGCAAGCCAGCCGAACGTCTTTTTGAGGCCGGCGTTGGTGTCCGCCAGAACTTCGGCATCCATGCCGATGCCGGCGATCACCAGGAAGGCGTGCTCGGAGGACTGGCCGGTGCGGGAGTTCTCAATGCCCATCCGGGCGGTGTCGATGTAGCGCTGGTGGCCGAAGAGCGCGGTCTGCACACTGCCGTGGAGGTCGTTGACATCCAGGTTCACATTGCGGGCCAGCAGGTTACCGGTACCCAGCGGAATAAGGCCCATCGCTACTCCGGTGCGGGCAAGGGACTCAGCCACCACCCGTACGGTGCCGTCGCCGCCGCCCACCACAACGACGTCGGGCTTGTGCCGCAGCGCCGCCTGCACCTGCGAAAAGCCGGGGTCCTCCGCCGTGGTTTCGTAGATCACCGGCTCGTCCCAGCCGGCAGTCAGGCATGCGCGCTGGATGGTTGCCCTGGCTTCTTCCGACCGGGCCTTGACCGGGTTGAGGACGACGGCGACCCGCTGCTGGGTAAGCCCTGGTTCGTGCGCATCCCCACCTACGGCACTGCGCACGTGCAGCGCCTTGAGCCTGCGGACTCCCCACCAGCTGGAGACAGCGAAGGCAAGAGCCACCGCAATCAGCAGATAGAGAATCAGGTCGCTCATGGTGGTTCAACAGTATCCCGGCGTCAGGTGCGCCGGTCCCGTACCCCGGCCCGCCGCCGTCGTACTCCTGCGGATTGGATACCCTTATGAGGTGATCGACGTAAAAGACCTCAGCGAAAACCCGGATAAGTTCCGAGCCAGCCAGCGCGCCCGCGGCGCAGACGAATCAGTGGTGGACGCGATCATCTCCGCGGACTCTGCACGCCGGGCGGCACTGATCCGCTTCGAAAACCTCCGCGCCGAGCAAAATGTATTCGGCAAAAAGGTGGCCCAGGCCAAGGGCGACGAGAAGAAGGCCCTGCTGGCCGAGGTAAAGGAGCTGGCCAACTCGGTCAAGGCCGCCTCCGCTGAGGCAGACGCCGCGCAGTTGAAGCAGGAAGAACTGCTGCGCACCATTCCCAACCTCGTCGAGGACGGCGTCCCCGAGGGCGGCGAGGACGACTACGTTGTGGTCAAGACCGTCGGCACCCCGCGGGAGTTCCCGGACTTCCAGCCCAGGGACCACCTGGAAATCGGTGAGCTGATCGGCGCGATCGACATGGAACGCGGCGCGAAGGTCTCCGGCGCGCGGTTCTATTTCCTCCGCGGTGTAGGTGCCCGGCTGGAGATGGCACTGCTGCAGATGGCCATGGACCAGGCCATCGAGGCCGGCTTTGTCCCGATGATCACGCCCACTCTGGTGCGCCCGGAGACGATGCAGGGAACGGGCTTTGACGTAAAGCACGACGCCGAGATCTACCGTCTCGCCGAAGACGACCTTTACCTTGTGGGCACCTCCGAGGTTGCGCTGGCCGGCTACCACGCCGACGAAATCCTGGACTTTTCCAAGGGCCCCATCCGCTACGCCGGCCAGAGCTCCTGCTACCGCCGGGAAGCCGGATCCCACGGCAAGGACACCCGCGGCATCATCCGCGTGCATCAGTTCAACAAGGTGGAGATGTTCATCTACACCACAGTTGAGGAAGCGGCCGCCGAGCACCAGCGCCTGCTGGCCTGGGAAGAGGAGATGCTGGCCAAGTGCGAGCTGCCGTACCGGGTCATTGACACCGCTGCCGGCGATCTTGGCATGTCCGCCGCCCGTAAGTACGACTGCGAAGCGTGGGTCCCCACCCAGGCGGCGTACCGCGAGCTGACCTCGACGTCCAACTGCACCACCTTCCAGGCCCGCCGCCTGAACATCCGCGAACGCGCGCTCAATTCCGAGGGCGTGGCCAAGGGCACCCGGGCTGTTGCCACCCTGAACGGAACGCTGGCCACCACCCGCTGGATCGTGGCACTGCTGGAGCACCACCAGAATGCGGACGGCTCGGTCAACGTGCCCAAGGCACTGCAGAAGTACCTCGGCGGGCTGGAGGTCCTCCCGGTCCTGTAGGTTCGGCTGGTCCTGGGCTTCGCCCCCTCTGGCGGACTCTGCACCTGCACTTCGCCGGTGCCGGGCCCGCCAGAGGCATTTACCAACTGTTCAATAACACTGTGGCGCGCGTCCTAGCAGGATTTTGGCGGCATCTGCTCTACTTGATGGATGACTACGCTGACTGAAACCTCAGTCGCCGGCAACGATGACCGGCGAGAGAACGAAAACAAGAACGCAGCCCAAAAGCTGATGATCGCCCTGGATGTGGACGGCACGCTGGTGGACCACGACGGCCACATGACGCCGGCCGTCCGCGAAGCGGCACAGGCAGTAGTGGCAGCCGGGCACGAGGTAATGATCGCCACCGGGCGCTCCCTCAACGCCATGCTCCCCATCCTTGAGAAAATCGGCATCGAGCGCGGCTATGCGGTGTGCTGCAACGGCGGCGTGACGCTGCGGCTTCACCCGGATCTTGAAAACGGGTACGAGGTCATCCACAAGGCCACCTTCGATCCCGCTCCTGCGCTCCGTGCACTGCGCGAGCGGCTTCCGTCGGCGAAGTACGCGCTGGAGGACGAGGACGGCAACTTCCTTTCCACCGAACGCTTCCAGGATGCCAGCTTCGGCGTCGAGGCCGTTGGCGTGGATTTTCACACCATGCTCGAGGCCACGGCAGTGCGTGTGGTGGTGTTCAGCACCGAAAACACACCCGAAGAATTCACTGAGGCGATCGAGCACATCGGCCTTGCCGGCGTCACCTACTCGGTGGGCTGGACCGCGTGGCTGGACATCGCCGCTGCCGGCGTCACCAAGGCCAGCGCCCTGGAAAGCCTGCGTGGCCGCCTCGGGATCGAACAGCACCTCACGGTGGCTGTCGGCGACGGCCGCAATGACATCGAGATGCTGAATTGGGCCGGACGGGGCGTGGCGATGGGCCAGGCCCCCGAGGAAGTCATCGCCGCCGCGGACGAAGTGACTCACTCCGTGTTCGACGACGGCGCTGCCCACGTGCTGCGAAGCCTCCTCTAAAGCTGCCGGCGGAGCGCACGCCGATGCGCACGGTCCCTGGCCAAGCGGACGCCCGTCGTCGGGCAGAATGGAAAGCATGACCCTTACGACGTTCGCCCTCATCCGCCATGGCCAGACCGACTGGAATGCGCAGCGCCGGCTGCAGGGATCCACGGACATCCCGCTGAACGAGGTGGGCCGGGCCCAGGCGCGGGATGCAGTCGCTGTCCTCGCGGCCTACGAATGGGACGCCATCGTGTCCTCACCCCTGAGCCGCGCAGCTGAGACCGCCGATGTCATCGCCGCGGGGCTTGGCCTCAGCGATGTCCGGCGCGTCCCCGAACTGGTCGAGCGCAGCTTCGGGCCCGCGGAAGGCATGCGCGCCGGGCCGGAACTCGATGCGATGCGCATTCCCGGTGGTTTCCGGGGCGCCGAAAGCGAGGACGAGGCAGCGGACCGCGGACTCGCAGCCCTGGAGGCTCTGGCTGAGGAATTCCGCGGCCGCCGGCTTCTCGTCGTCGCCCACGGAACGCTGCTTCGGGTGACCCTCAGCCGCGCCGTTGGCAGCACCCTCAAGAGCATTGACAACGCCGTACTGAACCTCGCACACCACCACGCGATCGACGGCTGGCAGCTTGAGTACTTCAACGGCGAACCGGTGCTGGCCGCCAGCCAGGGCTGACCCGCACCCCAGGTCAGCCGAGCAGCAGGGCGGCTCCAAGCAGCAACGGGACGGACAGCACGGAGGTGATCACCGCCGTCGACTGAACTGCAGCAAGCACGCCAATAGCGCCGCTACCGCACCTCGAGGATCAGTGCGAGCAGCCTTGCTGCGGCCGGCCGGGCAGCGTGTTCCTCGTTCCATTGCGCGCGGGCCACTGCTTTGCTGACCGCCTGGGTGGTGATGCCCAGTTCCTGGGCCACAGCCTTCTGCTGGCCGCGGACGCCCGGGGTGAGCAGGTCAAGGACCCGCCACTCAGCGCTGGAACGGTCCCGGACGATATGGCCCAGCAACCGGAGCACCGCTTCAGCGTCATGGGCGACATCGGCCAGGGGTCCCTCTACCGCCACCGGAACCCGCTCCTTGCTGTTCCGCAGCCGGTCCACTGCACGCCGGGCGTACACCAGTCCGTGACCGGAGGCGTCCTTAATCTGGTTGGGCAGCGGCTTGTTGACCGGCCCAACGCCGATTCCCACGTACCAGGAGCCGCAGCGCAGTGCGATCAGCGCGGCTTCCACGGCCTGGTGCGGGCAGTCCACGATGCCCTGGACCTCGTCCTCCACGGACCGGTCAAAATCCAGGCGCGCAGGAATGTGCCGCAGGTCCTTAAGTAACTGCGGCACCCGGTCGCCGTCACGCCGGCTGTCGGTCTGGTTGATGGTCAAGGTGAACATTTGAACCAAAGACTACCCGCAGGTAGCAGAGTGGGGGCAAGCGGGGTTGCCTCGCCCGGAGCCATCTGATGCGATGGACCGACGGCCGCCTTTGGCGGCGAACCCGACGTGAGGATGGTTATGGCCGGCAGCATGGGGCAGGACGAACTCGAACTCGTAGACCGCTGGTGGTGTGCTGCCAACTACCTATCCGTGGGCCAGATATACCTCCGCTCCAACCCCCTGCTGCGCGAACCGCTGAAGGCCGGGCACACCAAGTCCCGCCTGCTGGGGCACTGGGGAACCACACCCGGGCTTAACTTCGTTTACGCGCACTTGAACCGGGTGATCCGCCGCGACTCCGCCGAGATGCTCTTTGTGGCAGGTCCCGGCCACGGCGGCCCGGCCGTGGTGGCCAACGCCTGGCTGGAAGGAACATATTCCGAAATCTACGGCCACGTAGGCAACGACGCTGACGGCATGGCCGAGCTGTTCCGCCAGTTCTCCTACCCGGGCGGCATTCCCAGCCACGCCGCTCCGGAAAGCCCCGGCTCCATCAGCGAGGGCGGTGAACTCGGTTACTCCCTGGCACACGCCTACGGTTCAGTGCTCGACAATCCCCAGCTGGTAACCGCCGTCGTGATTGGCGACGGCGAGGCCGAAACCGGGCCGCTGGCGGCCAGCTGGCACTCGCACAACTTCCTGGACCCGGCGACAGACGGCGCCGTGCTGCCCATCCTGCACCTCAACGGCTACAAAATCGCCAACCCAACCATCCTTGCGCGGATGCCCGAAGCCCAGCTGGAACAGCTCCTGCGGGGTTACGGCCACGAGCCCTGTTTCGTCACCGTGAAGGACCCGGACGACACCGCGCAGGCGCACCGGGACTTCGCCGCGGCACTGGAAACCTGCATGGCCGGCATCCGCGCCATCCAGGAGTCCCGGCGCACGCCCGCCGGGACGGACGGCGCGGAGGAAAGTGACGGCGGGGCGCCCCGGTGGCCCATGATTGTGCTGCGCTCGCCGAAGGGCTGGACGGGACCACGTGAGGTTGACGGCCTCCAGGTTGAAGGGACCTGGCGGAGCCATCAGGTGCCCCTCTCGGCCGTCCACACCAATGAGGACCACCTGCGGCTGCTCGAGGAATGGCTGCAGTCCTACCGTCCTGAGGAACTGTTCGACGGCGACGGCAGGCTCCGGCCCGAGGTCGCCCGGGGTGCACCCACCGGGGACTACCGGATGAGCGCTACGCCCCACGCCAACGGCGGCCTGCTGCGCCGCCCTTTGAAGCTGCCCGACTACCGGGACCACGCGGTCGAGGTTGCCGCCGCGGGGACGGATCGCGTCAGCCCTATGATCACCCTGGGCTCGTGGATGCGGGACGTCATCGAGCTGAACATGGAAACGTTCCGGCTGTTCGGCCCGGACGAAACTGCGTCCAACCGGCTCCAAAACGTGTATGAGGTCACGGACAAGGTGTGGCAGTACCGGATTGACGACGCCGACGAGCACCTTGCGCGCTCCGGCCGGGTTATGGAGGTGCTGAGCGAGCACTTGTGCCAGGGCTGGCTGGAGGGCTACCTGCTGACCGGCCGGCACGGTGTTTTCAGTTGTTACGAGGCCTTCATCCATATCGTCGACTCGATGTTCAACCAGCACGCCAAGTGGCTGAAGGTGCACCGCAAGCTGCCGTGGCGCCAGCCTGTGGCGTCGCTGAATTACCTGCTGTCCTCGCACGTGTGGCAGCAGGACCACAACGGCTTTTCCCACCAGGACCCGGGTTTCATAGACCACGCCGTGAACAAGAAAGCAGAGGTTATCCGCGTCTACCTGCCACCGGACGCCAATACGCTGCTGTCCGTGATGGAGCACTGCCTGGCGTCCACGGACTACGTAAACATTGTGGTCAGCGGAAAGCAGCCGTCACCTACGTGGCTCGGGCCCGCCGACGCCGCCACCCACTGCCAGCGGGGACTGGGCATCTGGGAGTTCGCCGGGTCCGAGGTCCCCGGCGAGGAGCCCGACGTCGTCCTGGCCTGTGCCGGGGACGTGCCCACTGTCGAGACGGTGGCCGCGGCCGGGCTGCTTCGCGCCGGGGTGCCCGGACTAAAGGTCCGCGTGGTGAACGTGGTTGACCTGATGCGGCTGCAGGACGCAAGCGAACATCCGCATGGCCTTCCGGCACGCGATTTCGACGGGATCTTCACCCCGGACAAGCCCGTCATCTTCGCTTACCACGGCTATCCCGCGCTCATCCATCGGCTGACCTACCGGCGCAGCAACCAGGAGGGCCTGCACGTGCGCGGCTACAAGGAGGAGGGGACCACCACTACGCCTTTCGACATGGCGATGCTGAACGGCATCGACCGGTTCCAGCTGGCCATCGACGCCATCGACCGCGTGCCCGGCCTGGCGGAAAAGCATTCGCTGCTGCGGCAGGAGCTCCAGGACAGCAGGATCCGTGCCCGTGAGCACACCCGCACCCACGGGGAGGACCCGGAGGAGATCACGAACTGGAAGCTGGGTGCCTAGCCGGGATGCTTCGCGGGGGTCGCAAGTACGCCGGCCATGACTGCTACCGGCGCCGGAACATGGTGGAAGCAGTCCGCAACGCCGTTGCCGGCAGGCCGGACCGTGCCGCGGGCCGTTCTGATGTGAGCTGCAGCGCCCCGGGTATTCCACCTTTGTCCTCGAGGTCCTCGCCCCGGGCGAAGGCTGCCCAAAGGCTGCGCATTTGCCGGCCGACGGCATCCACGTCCTCCCAGCGGGCTCCCGCGATCAGCCCCACGCCGTCCCACGTGGTCCGGTTGCCGAGGAGCAGCGGGAGATCGATGGTGTGGGCAGCGCCGAAAATGTTGCGGGGGGCATGCCAATCCAGCACGTAGCGGTGGGCCTTTCCGCCGGCCCGGGCATGGCGGCGGGCGAATTTCCGGCTCGCCCGGCCATAGACCGTTTCGGTGACCACCCAGTCAATGGCCTTGACGGCGGCGTTGCCGACCACAGGCACGCCTGCGAGCCGGTGAAGGTACGGGCTGCGCGGCAGGAAGAGCCGTGCCTCCTCGGACGTGTGTCCGATCAGCACTTCGATGCCGGGGGCTGCGCGGTTCCAGGCAGCCTCGATGTCCGCTTCCCCGGGCAGGGGTGCATGGCCGTATTGGGTCCCGAAAGGCATGGCGGCCAGCATTCCGAATTTTCGGGCCACCTGCGCTACGTGGTCCTCCCGTTCCACCACGTCCATCGCCGGGGTTTCCTCCGTGACCGCTTCCGCGGCGATGCCCATCGCGTGGTTCATTTTTGCCCGCCCGCGCGAGATGCCCAGGGGCGCACTCTGGATGATTGCCCGCTGAAACAGCGACGGCGCCTCAGGGGTTGCCATGAGATGGGCGATTGCGTCCCCGCCGGCCGACTGGCCGAAGGCGGTCACCCGGCCGGCGTCGCCGCCGAAGGCAGCGATGTTCCGCTGCACCCAGCGGAATGCCTCAAGCTGGTCGAGCAGGCCCAGGTTGCCGGGCCGGCCGTTGCGGGTTGCCAGGAATCCGAACAGTCCCAGGCGGTAGGTCACCGAGACCGCCACCACCCGGTTTTCAGCCGCGAGGACCGCCGGGTCGAAGATGGCCAGGTCGCCTGAACCGGTGGTGTAGGAGCCGCCGTGGATCCAGACCATCACGGGCAGGCTCTCGTCCGGGGCAAGGTCTGCGGGCATGGTGATGGAGAGGTTCTGGCAGTCCTCGCTGCCCGGAAGCTCGCCGTAGCGGGTGCCCAGGACGTCGTCGAGGAACGGCACCGGCCCTTGCGGACAGGCGGGAGCCGGGGAGGTTGCAGCGTACGGCTCGGTCCAGTCAGGGGCAGGGACGGGAGCCTGGAAACGGCCGGCGGTGGCGTAGGGAATGCCGGTGGCCCGGATGACGTCGCCGTCCCGCCAGCCGGTGACCGGGCCGCAGGGCGGGCTGAAAGTTGGTGCGGAGTTCACGCATCAAGAGTTTCATATCCTGCTTGGAGGTACTGACAGACAACGACGGCGGGTGCCTGGCTTTCGCAAGTCAGGCACCCGCCGTTGTACTGCTCCGGTGAGGGGGACAGTGGGGATTAGTGGCCCGTGGGCACGTAACGCTTGATGGAGGCTTCCAGCTCGGCTTCGGCGGCGGCGCGGTCGCCCCAGCCCTCGGCCTTGACCCACTTGCCCGGTTCCAGGTCCTTGTAGCGGGTGAAGAAGTGCTCGATTTCCTTGATCAGGAAGTCGCTGACGTCGCTGACTTCCTGGATGTGGTCGAAACGGGCGTCAACCGGCACGCACAGGACCTTGGCGTCTCCGCCGCCGTCGTCGGTCATGTTGAAAACGCCGATGGGGCGCGATTCAACAATGACGCCGGGGTGGAGGTCGAAGTCCTGCAGGAGCACCAGTGCGTCCAGCGGGTCGCCGTCTTCGCCCAGGGTGTTTTCGAAGAACCCGTAGTGCGTGGGGTACTGCATGGAGGTGAAGAGGACGCGGTCCAGGCGGACGCGGCCGGTCTCGTGGTCAACTTCGTACTTGACGCGTGATCCCTTGGGAATCTCGATGGTCACGTCATGCTTCATGGAATGCTCCTCGGCAATTGCAGGGGGTTCGCGGCACACTGGACGGCCTACCAAAAGGAGTGTCCGTGCCGCCGACTATTATTGAGGATATAGCGAGAGGCCCTGGAATCAGGAACTTGTGGGGATATTTCAGGACTTGAGGACCAGCACCAGCATGACCAAACCAACTGCCGGGGAGCCGCTGCCGGGCCGTATCCGCCGCAGTGTCCCAGGCGGCGTTGGCGGCCCCGGGAGGTCCTGGCCTGTGCTCTTGCTGACAGCCCTCCTTGTTGCCCTTCTGGTCCCCGCAGCCCTGCTGGTTGCCCCTGGTTTCCTGGGGCCCGAGCCCCCCGCGCCCGTTCCGCCGGCACCTGCGTGGCAGCAGCCCCCCGCCACGCTAAGTCCGGAGCAGGGACTCGAGCCGCTGGATGACAATGCGGCCGTCCCGCTGGCCTCCAGCGTCACAGCCCAGCTGGAGCCCCTGTTGAAGGCCGACGGCGGCGGCAACTTCACAGGGCTGGTGCAGGATGCCCTCACCGGTCAGGTCCTCTTTGACCGGGGCGGTTCCGAGAGCCGGGTCCCCGCTTCCAACCTGAAGCTGCTCACCGCAGTGGCGGCCCTGCGTTCCCTTGGCCCCGCACACCGGTTCACCACCACTGTTGTTGCAGGTCCCGCTGCCGGGCAGGTGGTGCTTGTTGGGGGTGGTGACGTCCTCCTGGCGCCCGGGGATTCCAACGGGAACGAGGTGATGGGCCACGGGGGCCTTGCCACGCTTGCTGCCGCGGCGGTCCAGGCGCTTTCTGCAGCGGGGACAACCGGAGAGATCAAGGTCCTCGTGGATGATTCCCTCTTCACCGGCCCGGCGCTGAATCCCGCCTGGGGAAGCGGCGATGTGGCGGCCGGTGAAGTGGCGCCAATTTACCCTCTGGCATTGAACTCGGCACGCTACGACCCCGCCGTCACTACCGGGCCCCGCCCGCAGGACTCGGCCATCACGGCAGGCGAGGAGTTCGCGGCCCGGCTCCGGGCGGCAGGCGCGGCCGCGGGACTGACCGTGGCGGCCGCCGTCGAACGTTCCCCCGGCACTGGGCAGGCAGCGGGCGGGCCGGCCGGGGAAGCAGGCGGGGCAGCACTGGCCAAAGTGGAGTCCGCCACCGTGGCCGAGCATGTGGACCTCATGCTCCGCGAATCGGACAACTACCTTGCGGAGGTCCTCGGACGGATGGCAGCGGCAGCGGCAGGCCAGCCAGGCAGTAATGACGGGGCCACTGCCGCCGTCCGCGCGCAGCTCGCCGAAGCCGGAATCCCCGCTGATGCGGTGACGCTGGTTGACGTGTGCGGCCTGGCCATGGGAAACCAGGTCTCGGCCCGGCAGCTCGCCGAAGTGGTCCGGGTGATAACCACAGGCACGGACGAAAGGCTGCGGGCCGCCCTGGACGGGTTCCCGGTGGCCGGCCTCACCGGAACCCTGAACACCCGTTACCGTGACGACTCAACAGCCCGGGGTGCAGGGTTGGTCCGGGCCAAAACCGGCACGCTGAATACAGTGCTGGCGCTCAGCGGCTACGTGGTGGACGCCGACGGCCGCCTCCTGGTCTTCTCCTTCATAGGCAACGGGCTTACGCCGGGCGCCGCCGGCAACAGGGCGGCGCTGGACCAGGCCGCGACGGCGCTGGCGGCCTGCGGCTGCCGGTGACGCCGGACAAGGCCGTCAGGACACCGCGCCCACTTCGCGGACGTGCCGGGGTTCGCCGGTCAGCGAACTTAAGGACTATCCCGGGGCTGCTGTGGTCTGATGGGAGCTATGGAGTCCACTGCAAGTGAGTCGTCAGCCCAAACCTTGTCCAGCCAGGCATCGTCCCTGATCAACTGGGACCTCGCCGCCTCCACCGCGGCGCGGCTGGTTCCTGCCGGCCCGGTCCTGAACCAGGCGGAAATAGGTGACGCCGTGGACAGCCTTCGCCGCCTTGCGGATGCCTCGGTGGAGCACGTCCACGAGATTACCGGCCTGGAAGCGGCGCGGGACCTCCGCGATTCCACAGTGCTGGTTGTGGACCGCGCCTCATGGGCGAAAGCCAACACCCAAAGCTTCGCCGTAATGCTCAAGCCCGCCATGGAAAAGATGCTCGAGAACCGGCGCGGCACGGTGAGTCCCGCCGCGGCCAGTGTCAGCGGCGCCATCACCGGCAGCCAGCTCGGTGCGGTCCTCGCCTTCCTCTCCAGCAAGGTTTTGGGCCAGTACGATCCCTTTGCCGCCCTTGCCGAAGGTTCCACGGCGCCGTCGGGCGGGCGACTGCTCCTCGTCGCCCCCAACATCGTGGCCGTGGAGCGCGAACTGAACGTCACTCCCGAGGACTTCCGCCTTTGGGTCTGCCTCCACGAACAGACGCACAGGGTCCAGTTCGCGGCCGCTCCCTGGCTGCGGCACCACATGCTGGAGCAGATCGACGAACTCAGCGGGCATCTGCTGGGCAACGTTGACACGCTGATGGAGCGGGCCACCGCCGCTGCCCGTTCCCTGAAGGACCGTACGGGCAATGGAAACACGCCTGGACGGGGCGCCATTTTGGACCTCCTGCAGGATCCGGAGGAGAAGGCCGCCATTTCGCACCTCACCGCCGTGATGAGCCTGCTCGAAGGCCACGCCAACGTGGTGATGGACGCCGTGGATGCCAGCATCGTGCCGTCCGTGAAGACCATCCGCCAGCGGTTCAACGACCGCGGCAAGGACCGCGGCGTGGTGGAAAAGTTCATCCGCAGCCTGCTGGGCCTGGACGCGAAGATGCGCCAGTACTCCGACGGCGCCCGTTTTGTCCGTGCCGTGGTGGACGCCGCCGGAATGGACGGCTTCAACCGGGTCTGGGAGTCCGTGGACCACCTGCCCACCGAGCCGGAAATCCACGACGCCAAGCTGTGGCTCGAGCGGATGGGAATCTGATCAATACCGCGCCCCAACCCGCCCAGCGCAGCGGCCGTCTGCGGCCCGGACGGCTCGCGCCCGTGGTCGGGACGGCGCGGAAGATGCTTCAGGACGCTCTGGCCCGGGCCGGTTATCCGCGGCACGTACTGGTGGCGTGCAGCGGCGGCCCGGATTCGCTCGCCTTGGCATCGGTGGCCGCCTACTTCGCCCGTCGCGGACACGTTGACGGCCACCCCATCTCGGTGGGCGCGGTGGTGGTGGATCACCAACTGCAGGAGGGTTCTGCAGCGGTCGCGGCGGAAACAGCGGAGGTCCTGGCGGAACTCGGCCTTGCCCCCGTGGAAGTCAGGCGGGTGACGGTAGCCGGAGAAGGGCTCGGGCCGGAAGCCGCGGCGCGTCAAGCCCGGCACGCAGCGCTCGAAGCGGCCGCAGGCGCCCAGGGAGCGGACGCAGTCCTGCTGGGCCACACCCTGGATGACCAGGCCGAGCAGGTGCTGCTGGGCCTGGCCCGTGGTTCCGGCACCCGTTCGCTGGCAGGGATGAGGCCGTCGCGGGGGAAGCTGCTGAGGCCGTTCCTGGGACTCCGCCGGGCGGACACCGAGGAAATTTGTGCAGTTGAAGACCTGCGTCCGTGGCACGATCCCAGCAACTCTGACCCGGCCTTCGCCCGGTCACGCACCCGGGTGGAAGTGCTGCCACACCTCGAGGAAAAGCTGGGTCCCGGCGTCGCCGAATCCTTGGCCCGCACCGCGTCCATCCTTCAGCTGGACGCCGACTACCTGGAGGATGTGGCAGAAGCCACCTTCACGTCACTGGTGGAGCGGAACGGCTCGGAATTAAGCCTTCCCGAGGAGGCGTTGCGCGCTCTTGCCCCCGCCATCCGGTTCCGGGTGATCGCCAAGGCAGCGGCCGGCGTCGGCGGGCAGCAGCCCAGTTACCAGCGGCTTCTGGCGGCGGAAGCGTTGCTGCGGCGGCAGGGCTCGGCCGGCCCGGTTGAGTTGCCCGGGGGAGTGGGAGTGTACAGGTTGTCGCTGGCGCAGCTTGAGGACGTACCTGCCGCGGACCGCCCTGCCGCCGCCGATCCGGACTCACCCGGTCCCCGCGGAGGCGCACGCTGTGGGAAGCTAGTATTCCGGCCTCAAAAACCGCCCGCAAAATAGTCGCACCCCGCATCTACACAGGAGCCATTGGTGGATTCAAACGACGTCCAGGCAGACCTCAAGCACGTTCTCTACACCAAGGAGCAAATCCAGCAGCGGATCACCGAACTTGCTGCCCAGATCGACAAGGACTACGAGGGCCGCGAAATCCTGATCGTGGGCGTCCTCAAAGGCGCCGTCATGGTCATGGCCGATCTTGCGCGGGCACTCCACAGCCACATCTCCATGGACTGGATGGCTGTTTCTTCCTACGGTTCGGGCACCCAGTCGTCCGGCGTTGTCCGTATCCTCAAGGACCTGGACACTGACCTGATGGGCAAGGACGTACTGATCGTCGAGGACATCATCGACTCCGGCCTGACGCTGTCCTGGTTGAAGACCAACCTGGAGTCCCGTGGTACCGCCTCAGTTGAGATCTGCACCGCCTTCCGCAAGCCCACGGCCGCGAAGGTGGAAATCGACGTCAAGTACGTTGGCTACGACATCCCCAACGAATTCGTCGTGGGCTACGGCCTGGACTACGCCGAGAAGTACCGCAACCTTGACTTCGTGGGAACCCTGGCACCGCACGTTTACGAGTAGGCTGCGCCGCGGACTTTGCCCGGGAACATTGGCATTAGGGATGTGGCCCTGGCCGCGGGGGTGTCCGTTACCACCGTTTCCCACGTCCTGAACGATGCCGCCCACGCGCGGATCAGCCCCGCGACGCGGAACAAGGTGCGGGCCGCCGCCCTGCAACTGGGCTACGGGCCGAACCGTCTGGCGCAGGCGCTCCGCAGCAGGCGCACCGGGATACTGGGGCTGGTCAGCGGGGGTACGTCCACCACCCCGCATTCCGGACGGATCATCCTGGGAGCAGACCGTGCTGCCCGGTCCCGCGGGTACACCCTGATGGTGGTCAGCAGCTCCCCATCTGACAGTCGGGAGTCCCGGGAAGCGGACGTGGAGGAACTGCTGGGGCGGCAGGTGGACGGTGTCCTTTACGCCTCCGCGTGCAACCTGGCCGGAGAGGCCCCGGCTAGTCTCGCCAAGGTGCCGGCTGTCCTCGTGAACGCCGTCGGCGCCGGCGCTGGCTTCCCCTCGGTGGTTCCGGACGAATGCGGCGGCGCGCGAACCGCCGTCGAAACCCTGCTTGCTGCCGGGCATACCCGCATCGGCTTTATCAACAACGCAGCGGAGGTTCTCTCTGCGCGGGAGCGGCTGCGTGGTTACCGCGGCGCCCTCATCACCGCCGGGCTCGACGGCGGCTCGGCGGCTGTGGAGGCAGCTCCGGCCGACGCAAAGGGAGGTTACGAGGCGGTCCGGAGGATCCTCGAATCCGGCAACCCGCCGTCGGCCCTGTTTTGCTACAACGACGAAATGGCGATGGGCGCCTACCGGGCTGCCGCCGAGCTGGGACTGTCCATTCCTGCCGACCTTTCCGTTGTTGGCTTCGAGGACCTGCAACTGATTGCCGCCAACCTGCACCCGGGGCTGACCACCGTGGCCCTGCCCCACTACGAGATGGGCGCTTGGGCCGCGGAACGGCTGGTGGAAACAGTGGAAGAGGACTCCGCAGCTGACGAGGCAGTCACCGAACCGGTCCTCCTGGACTGCCCGCTGGTGCCGCGCGGGTCCGTGGCAGGACCCCGGACCTAGGGCAGCGAAGGGTCCTGCCCTGGGCGGCTCCAGTACGCCCAGAGGGAACTTTTGCCCCGTACCATGCGTGATCTACTCCGGACGGTGTATAGCTAGAAGCTGACGCAGCACCATCACGCGCGCAGACTACTCGCCGTGCAGCACTACCAGGAGGGACGGGGCCAGCCCCCGAACAGATGAAAGCTAAGAACTTCTTCAAGGGCCCGGGCATCTGGATCGTTGTCGTGATCGGCATGCTCCTGGTGGCCTTTGCAACCCTGGCCCCTGGCGGCGCCGCACGGATTGACACTGACAAGGGCCTGGAACTGCTCGCCGGCGACAACGTCGAGCAGGCCAAGATTTTTGATGGCGAAAACCGCGTTGACCTGGTGCTGAAGGAGAACTACCAGCAGGACGGGCAGGACAAGGGCAAAAGCGTCCAGTTCTACTTTGTTGACGCCCGTGCCCAGGACGTTGTCCGGGCTGTTACCGCTTCTGCCCCCACCGGCGGCTACACGGACCAGCCGATTGAAAGCAACTGGTTCTCCGGCCTGCTCTCCCTCCTGATCCCGGTCATCCTGCTGGGCGCCCTTTTCTGGTTCCTGATGACCCGCATGCAGGGCGGCGGCTCCAAGATCATGCAGTTCGGCAAGTCCAAGGCCAAGATGGTCAGCAAGGACATGCCTCAGGTGACATTCGCTGACGTGGCCGGCTCGGACGAGGCCGTGGAGGAACTCCAGGAAATCAAGGAATTCCTGCAGGAACCGGCCAAGTTCCAGGCCGTAGGCGCCAAGATCCCCAAGGGTGTGCTGCTGTACGGCCCTCCAGGCACCGGCAAGACCCTCCTGGCCCGCGCTGTTGCCGGCGAAGCCGGTGTTCCCTTCTTCTCCATCTCCGGCTCGGACTTCGTTGAGATGTTCGTCGGCGTCGGCGCCTCCCGCGTCCGCGACCTCTTCGAACAGGCAAAGGCCAACTCGCCGGCCATCATCTTCGTGGATGAAATCGACGCCGTAGGCCGCCACCGCGGCGCCGGCATCGGCGGCGGCAATGACGAACGCGAGCAGACCCTCAACCAGCTGCTGGTGGAGATGGACGGCTTCGACGTCAAAACCAACGTCATCCTGATCGCCGCCACCAACCGTCCGGACGTGCTGGACCCCGCACTGCTGCGCCCGGGCCGCTTCGACCGGCAGATCGGCGTAGACGCGCCGGACCTGATTGGCCGCGACCAGATCCTGCAGGTTCACGCCAAGGGCAAGCCCATGGCGCCCGGCGTTGACCTCAAGGCGGTCGCCAAGAAGACCCCCGGCTACACCGGCGCCGACCTGGCCAACGTGCTGAACGAGGCCGCCCTCCTGACCGCCCGCTCCAATGCGAACCTGATCGATGACCGTGCACTGGACGAGGCCATTGACCGTGTGATGGCAGGCCCGCAGAAGCGCAGCCGGGTCATGAAGGAACACGAACGCAAGATCACCGCGTACCACGAGGGCGGCCACGCCCTGGTGGCAGCCGCGCTCCGGAATTCCGCTCCGGTCACCAAAATCACCATCCTTCCCCGCGGCCGGGCACTGGGCTACACCATGGTGGTTCCGGAAAACGACAAGTACTCCGTGACCCGCAACGAGCTGCTGGACCAGATGGCTTACGCCATGGGCGGGCGCGTCGCCGAAGAGATCGTCTTCCACGACCCGTCTACCGGCGCATCGAACGACATCGAGAAGGCCACCGGAACCGCCCGTAAGATGGTCACCGAATACGGCATGAGCGAGCGTGTCGGCGCTGTCCGGCTGGGCCAGGGCGGCGGTGAACCGTTCCTGGGACGCGACGCCGGGCACGAGCGCAACTACTCGGACCAGATCGCCTACGTGGTGGATGAGGAAGTACGCCGGCTGATTGACCAGGCCCACGACGAGGCTTACGCCATCCTCACCGAAAACCGGGAAGTCCTGGACCGGCTGGCCCTCGAGCTGCTGGAACGCGAAACCCTGAACCAGAACGAGATTTCCGACATCTTCCGCGACATCCGCAAGCGCGACTTCCGCGAGGTGTGGCTTTCCAAGGAAACCCGTCCCGTCCAGAAGGCCGGACCGGTGGAATCCCGCCTGGAAAAGGCAGAGCGCGAGGCCCAGGAGGAAGCCAAGCGGGCGCGGCTGGATGAGCCGCTGGACGCCCAGCCGCCGCATCCGCAGGGGGTTTCCGAAGACGCCCCCTTCCAGGGAGGAATCCCCGACTCGGGGCCTGACGTCCTTCGCGGCTAAGCTTCTTACGTGACCCACTTCGACGATGACGACGTTCCCGCCTCCGCCGGATACCCGGCGGAGGGCGGCGCCCACCACTCCAAACACCTGAAGGTGGACCGGCCCCGGATCGAGGCCGCTGTCCGTGAGATCCTCCTGGCCATCGGGGAGGATCCGGACCGCGGCGGCCTGGTGGACACCCCTAAGCGGGTGGCCAAAGCCTACGCCGAGATGTTTGCCGGGCTGCACCACGACCCTGCAGACGTCCTGTCCACCACGTTTGACCTGGACCATGAGGAACTGGTCCTGGTCAAGGACATTCCCTTCTATTCCACCTGCGAGCACCACCTGGTGCCGTTCCACGGGGTGGCCCACGTGGGCTACATCCCCTCGCACGAAGGCAAGGTCACGGGGCTGAGCAAGCTCGCCAGGCTCGTGGACATATACGCCCGCCGTCCGCAGGTGCAGGAGCGCCTCACCACGGAAATCGTCGAAGCGCTGGTCGCCCACCTCAAACCCCGTGGCGCGATCGTCGTAGTTGAATGCGAACACATGTGCATGTCAATGCGCGGTATCCGCAAGCCCGGAGCGAAGACCGTCACCAGTGCGGTCCGCGGGCAGCTTCATGACCCGGCCACCCGCGCCGAAGCCATGAGCCTCATCCTCGGAAGGTAACCATCACCATGGATTCACTTGCTGCAGCGCCGGGAACCGGCCCGGCGACCTCTCCGCTGCCGGTCCTCCGGAAACCACGTCCGCTGGCGCGGTTCGAAGACCTGCCCACGGACCGCACCCTGGTCATGGGCATCGTCAATGTCACCCCGGACTCCTTCAGTGACGGCGGCCAGAACGCGACGGCGGACACTGCCATCGCCTCCGGACTGCGCATGTTCTACGCGGGAGCGGACATCATCGATGTCGGGGGAGAGTCCACCCGTCCCGGTGCTGAGGACGTCAGCCCGGAAGAAGAGCAGCAGCGCGTGATTCCCGTGATCGAGGCGCTGGTGAAGGCCGGTGCCCTGGTCAGCATCGATACCATCCACGCTTCCACTGCCGCTGCCGCCCTCGCAGCGGGAGCCGCCATCATCAACGACGTCTCAGGCCTCTCCATGGAACCGGAGATGGCTGAACTCGCAGCCGCCTCCAAAGCCCCCTACATCCTCACGCACCGCCGCGGCGACCCCCGCACCATGAACTCCCTCGCAGAGTACACGGATGTTGCCGGGGAGGTAGTGGCCGAACTGGCCGGAGTACGGGACAAGCTTTATGCCGCGGGTGTTGCCCAGGACCAGATCATCATCGATCCGGGGCTGGGGTTTGCCAAGAACGACGCCCAGAACTGGGAGCTCCTGCAAAACCTGGACCAGCTGGAAAGCCTGGGCCACAGGATTCTCGTGGGCGCCTCCCGCAAGCGGTTCCTTGGGACGCTGCTGACCGTGGCCGGCAAGTCCGCCGCGCCCCAGGAGCGGGACGCCGCCACCGCTGCGGTTACCGCCATCAGCGCGTCCCGGGGTGCCTGGGCCGTCCGCGTGCACGACGTCGGCTCCAGCCTCGACGCCGTCAAGGTGGCCGCGCGCATGGCCGCCCCAAGAACCACCCAGTAGGACCAGCCATGGACAGGATTACGCTGACCGGCGTCACCGCCGTCGGCCATCACGGTGTGTTTGATTTTGAGCGCCGCGAGGGCCAGCCTTTTGTTGTGGACGCGGTGCTCTATCTGGATTTCGCCCCGGCGGCGGAATCTGACGATGTCCGGGACACCGCCCACTACGGCGAGGTGGCTCAGCGTATTACTCAATGGATATCGGGGGAGCCACTGAACCTGATCGAGGCGCTGGCGGTCCGGATAGCGGAGAGCCTGCTCAGCGAATTCCGGCTCCAGGCCGTGGACGTCACGGTGCACAAACCGCAGGCCCCCATCGAGGTGCCTTTCGGTGACGTGTCCGTCAGCGTCCACCGTGCCCGGAACAACGGGGAGAAACCAGTCCAGGGGGAGGGACAATGAATCCGGGTTATTCCAAGGTGGTGCTGTCTCTGGGCAGCAACCTGGGCGAGCGCAACGAGACGCTGACCGAGGCGGTGGCAGACCTCGTCGACCCGCCCGAAATCCGCCTCCTCGCCGTGTCACCGATAGTACAGACAAAGCCGGTTGGCGGGCCGCCGGGCCAGCCCGACTTCCTGAACATGGTTATCACGGTCGAAACCAACCTTCCTCCGCAGGAACTGCTCGAACACTGCCAGGCCGTGGAAAACAAGCACCACCGCGTGCGGGAAGTGCGCTGGGGGCCGCGCACGCTCGACGTCGACATCATCACCTATGGCGAGCTGCGCAGCGATAATCCTGACCTCACCCTTCCCCACCCCCGCGCAGCTTCCCGGGCCTTCGTGCTTTATCCCTGGTCGCTCATCGAGCCGGGCGCCACGTTGAACGGCGAACGCGTCAGCACCCTGGCCGCGCGGGCGGAGGATTTTGCCGGGATTGCCCCCTTCGACGGCTTCGGCGACTTTGACGGACTGCCCACCGCGGGGGCGGTGGAGAAGCGATGAAACCCCTTAACCCGCTGCGCCTCCTGCTGATCGGATTCATCCTGGCCGTGGCGGGCTGGTCCGCCACCGTGGTGACCAGCCGTTATGGCATGGGCACTCCGGTCCTGCCGCTGACGGCGCTCGCCACCATGGCAGTCATCGTCGTCATCACTTTGGTCCTCGGCGTCAGGGTCCTGCGGTGGCGCAACAGCAACAAGCCCAACAGCACGCAAAAGAAGAGGATGCTCGATCCCCTCCTTGCAGCGCGCACATTGGTGCTGGCCCAGGCCTGCGCCTACGCCGGGACGGTCCTGCTCGGCTGGCACGTGGGAATTTTCCTGGACCAGTTGCGGATCTGGAGCCTGCGCAGCAACCAGGGCATCACATGGTTGGCCCTCGCCATGGCCGCCGGCGGGCTGGTCATGATCGTGGTGGGCCTGCTGGTTGAACGGTTCTGCAGGATTCCGCCGGAGGACGGCGATACGAACGGCGTAGACGGCAAGCCCGGCCGCGCGGTTCGCGGAGAAGCTGCCGCAGGAGAAGGCGAATATGCATACCGAGGCGATTGATCCGCCGGGAATTGTCTGGCAGCGGGTATCACCGAAGTACGTCACTGTCCGGCTGGTGCAGTGGGCGCTGGGGAACCTTATAACGGTGCTTGTCCTGTCCCTGCCCCTGCTGTTTGTCCTTTTGGATGTCTGGGCCTGGCCGCCGCTGTGGCTGGCCGCCTCCGTGCCTGCGGCGGCGTTGGTGCTCGCTGTCTGGCGGCTGGTGCTGATTCCGCGCCAGGTGCGGGCCATCGGATACGCCGAGCGTGACGACGATCTCCTGATCAGGACGGGTATTTTCTTCCAGCGCGCCATGGCTGTTCCGTACGGCCGCATGCAGTACGTGGACATCGCAGTGGGGCCCGTGGAACGCGGGCTGGGCCTGTGCACGCTTAAGCTGCACACGGCCTCACCCGGCACCAACGCCCAGATCCCCGGCCTACCCGCGGCCGAAGGTGCACGGCTGCGTGAGCAGCTCGCTGCCCGGGGCGAAGCCAGGCTGGCAGGACTGTGACGGCGGAGGGGCCGCGTCCGGAACTGGGGGACCCCGTTGCTGTCCCCGCTTCCGAAAATCCCGCGTCGCGGTCCACACAGGGCGCCGCGGGCGACGGCGAATGGCTGCGGGTGCACCCTGCGTCGCCTTTTGTCCGTGGCTGGGTAGCCCTGGCCGCCATTGGTTTCTTTTTCGGCCGGGACGTTTTCGAGCGGGCGCTGCAGGGCAGGCCCATCCTGGAAGACGAGTTCGCCGGCCGGGCGCCCATGCTGCTGGCCGGAGGCGGCGTGGTGCTGCTCATCGCGGTGCTGGGCTTCATCCTCACCTGGTATTTCACCAAGTACCAGGTCTCGGGAGGCTATGTCCGGGTCAACACCGGTTTCGTCTTCCGGCAGCAGCGCCAGGCCCGGCTGGACCGTGTGCAGGCCATCGACATCGTGCAGCCCCTCCTGGCCCGGATCTTCGGCCTGGCCGAGCTCAAGTTCGAGGTTGCAGATGCCGGAGAGTCCGCTGTCCGGCTGGCTTACCTGAAGATGGACGAGGCCCGGCAGCTCCGGGCCACCATCCTCGCCCGGGCAGCCGGAGTGACGCTGGATCCATCCCGCCCTGAGGAGCCGGCACCTGAGGCGCCGGAATTTCCGGTACTCTCCGTGCCGCCGTCGCGCCTTATCGGTTCCCTGCTGCTCAGCGAGCAGAGCATTTTTGTGGTGGTGGGCGCGGTGGGCTCAGTGGTCCTTTCCACCATCACCGGCAACGCGGCGTTCTACTTCTACCTGATCCCTGCCGCCCTTGGCCTCGCAGCCAGTTACTGGGGCCTGTTCAACAAGGGGTACAACTTTACTGCGGCCATTTCTCCTGATGGCATCCGGCTGCGGTACGGACTGCTTGATACGCAGGCCCAAACACTTCCGCCCGGCCGGATCCAGGCGTTGAAAGTAGCCCAGCCGCCGATGTGGCGGGCGCTGGGCTGGTACCGGATCCAGGTGAACGTCGCAGGATACGGCGCCGTTGAGGGAGCCGGCGAGGGCTCCGGTCGTACAACGCTCCTGCCAGTGGGCAGGCTCGAGGATGTGATGTCGATTCTCGCGCTGGTGCTTCCGGACCCCGGGACTCCGCAGCCGGGCGATGTTTTCGGTGCCGGGCTGCACGGGATGGATTCCGACGGCGGTTTTGTCACCACGCCGCGCAGGGCGCGTCTCCTGGCGCCACTGGGATGGCGGCGGAACGGATTTACCGCCACCGGCACCGCCCTGCTGATCCGCTCAGGCCGCTGGTGGCGCGATCTCGTGGTGGTGCCCCACCAGCGGACCCAATCGATGGCGTTGCACCAGGGCCCCGTGGCGCGCCGGTTCGGGGTGACTGACCTGGTCCTGCATACCACCGCCGGGCCGGTTGTGCCGCGGCTGCGGCAGGCAGGCGTTGAGCAGGCGCGGACACTCTTTGACGAACAGTCCGCCCGCGCCCGGCTGGCGCGGAAGCGGCAAACTACTGAACAGTGGCTGGCGCAGGTCGCCCCGGCGGTTGAGCCTGAACAACAGGAAGGCCAGCAGCATGGCTAAACCCGGACGCCTGGGCGTCGGAATCATCGGTGCCGGAAAGGTGGGTGCCGTGCTCGGTGCCGCCCTGCGCGCAGCTGAACACGCCGTCGTCGGCGTCTCGGCCGTTTCCGAAGCAAGCCGTGAACGGGCCGGGACACTGCTCCCCGGCGTGCCCATCCTGGAAGTCCAGGAGATCGTGGAGCGCTCAGAGCTGGTGCTCCTGGCAGTGCCCGACGACGCCCTGCCGGGCCTGGTTGAAGGACTGGCAAAACTGGGCGCCTGGCAGCCGGGCCAGCTGGTTGCGCACACATCAGGCCGGTTCGGGGTGGGGGTGCTGCATCCTGTTCGCGCCGCGGGGTCGGTTCCGCTGGCCCTGCATCCCGCTATGACGTTCACCGGCATGAGCCTGGACCTGACGCGCCTGCTGGACTGCACTTTCGGCGTGACCGCTGATGCTGCCATGCTGCCGATCGCGCAGGCGCTCGTGGTGGAGATGGGGGCCGAACCCGTCGTCATCGCCGAGGCGGACCGGACGCTGTACCACGCAGCCCTGGCCCACGGTTCCAACCACCTCGTAACCCTCGTTGCGCAGGCTTCCGAGCTGCTCAGTGCGGTCGGGGTGGAGGCGCCGGAACGCATGCTCGGCCCCCTGTTGAGGGCAACCCTCGAGAACGCGCTGGCCTCCGGGGAGTCCGCCCTTACCGGGCCCGTTGCCCGGGGAGACGTCGGAACGGTGAAAGCCCATGCGGAGGCACTGCGGGAGTTCGACGGCGGCGGGCAGGGCGATGTGCTGGCAGCTTACCTCGCGATGGCGCGCGCCACGGGCCTCCGCGCCGAGGGCCGCGGGCTGCTGAAACCAAGCCAGCTGGATGAACTGCGCAAGGCCCTGGAACCTGAGGAAGACTGAGAATGCCCATCAAGATCGTTACCACCGTTGCCGACCTGCACGCGGAGAGCGGCCGCCTGCTGACGCTCAGAGGCGGCACGTCCCAGGGACTCGTGCCCACCATGGGGGCACTGCATGAGGGGCATGCTGCCCTGGCCCGCACCGCCGTCGAACAGAATGACGTTGTGGTGGCCACCATCTTCGTCAACCCGCTGCAGTTCGGCGACGCGGCAGATCTTGACCGCTACCCCCGGACCCTGGACGCCGATGCTGCCTTCCTGGAAGAACAGGGCGTGGACCTGGTTTTTGCGCCCTCCGTGGACGAGGTGTACCCGGGCGGCGAGCCGCTGGTGCGCGTCACATCCGGGGTTCTTGGTGAAAAGTGGGAGGGTGCCTCACGGCCGGGTCACTTCGACGGCGCCCTGACGGTGGTGGCCAAGCTGCTGCACTATGGCATACCTGGGTCGGGCCTGCAGGATTCCGGGCAGGTGCAGGGTGGCCTGCCGGCGTACCGCGCCTACTTCGGCCAGAAGGACGCCCAGCAGCTTGCGCTGGTCCGGCGGATGGTGGCCGACCTGAACTTCCCGGTGGAAATCGTGGCCGTGCCCACCGTGCGCGCCGTGGACGGGCTGGCGCTCTCCAGCCGCAACCGCTTCCTCGACGAGGACGAACGCGAAGCCGCGCTGGTGCTGTCCCGCGCACTGCGGTTACTCAAGGAGAGGGCGAGATCCCGCGAACCCCTGGATTTGGAATCGGCGCAGGCGATGGTGGAGTCCCAGCCGCTCGTGGCGTTGGACTACTTGGAGGTGGTGGATCCGGACACGCTGGAGCCGCTGGCCGAAAACTGCCGCGAGACCCCTTTCCGCGGTGAAGCGCTGGCGTTGATTGCCGCCAAGGTGGGGCCGGTGCGGTTGATCGACAATATGCCCTTGAGCTCGTAGCTGCCAGCTCTTCTGGCCCAGAAAGTTTCCCTAAACCGGCAGATCCGGGTTGCATGCCAGCTGCTCCAGCAACGCCTGCTCCGGTTCGCCCGGGTGCCGGGCGACGCAGCGCCGCATCCTGGCCCTGGCCAGTTCTCCATCGGGTGCCTTGCTGTGGAGAACTTCGTCAATGATTTCCTGCGCCTGCCATCGAAGCGATTCAAGGGCGAGCCGACGAATTTCGGCGGGCGTATCGTTGGACATCCAGGGGTCCGGATCCGACGGCACGCTTTGGAATATCCGCTCCGCTGACATAGGGGCCTCCTTGCACCAATCCGAAGCGGCCCTTCCGGTGCCTCCGCGGCGTCTCAAGCACTGCGCTGGAAGCAACATTACAGCGGGTAAGACCGGTCTGTCTTCCCTGGCGGCGGTAAGCTGGAATTGCAATGAACCCAGAAGCGGAACTTCCACCGGCTGCGGTGGGTTTGGAACCTTCGGCCACGCCTTCCGCGGTGGCTCCTTCACCCCTGGTCACTGCCGCACCCGCACCTGAAACCGCTGCCAGCACGTCCGTTGCCAGGATCATGTCGGTGGCCTACGAGCTTTTCTCCCAGCGCGGCGTCCGTGACGTCGGCGTCAATGAGCTGATTGAACGATCCGGCGTGGCCAAGGCCACTTTCTACCGCCACTTCCCGTCCAAGGACTCCCTGGTCCTGGCCTTCCTTGAACAGCGGGACAAACAGTGGACCGTGGATGCAATACTCTCTGAGGCCCTTCGCCGGGGCCGCAATCCCGAGGAGCAGCTGCTGGCCATTTTTGACGTGTTCTCGGACTGGTTCAGGCGGGAGGACTTCGAGGGTTGTTCCTTCGCGAAAGTTCTGCTCGAGATGGGACCGGCCCATCCCCTGGGGCGGGCCAGCATCGAGTACCTCGCGAAAATTCATGGTCACATCCAGGGCGCAGGCGAAGAGGCGGGGCTGGTGCGCACCGGGGAGTTTGCCAGTTCGCTCCTGATCCTCATGAAAGGCTCCATTCTTCAGGCCATAGAGGGGGACGTGCAGGCCGCCGGGCGCGCCCGGCAGATGGCCGGCTGGCTGATTGAGCACCACCGGGGTTAGCCAGACAAAACTGCCTGCAAACACATTCTGCCCACGCAGCTCAGCACCTCACCCGGTTAAGTGGCCCGCAAGAGTGTCTTCGAAAAGGCTCCTATCGGTAGGCAGGAACTTGGGCGCTGGGAGGATGCAGGGGCTGGGGCGGCTTCACCGGGGCAGAGCCGGTCATCCCGGCACAAAGGTAGCCGTCTGGTCCGGTGGGATGCCACCCGTCGGGCCAGTGTGGTGGTTCCTGGTCGGGTTGTTCGCTTTTGTAGTGGCGGCCGGTGGGTGAGGTCCAGCCGGGTGGTTCGTTTCGGGTTGCTGGTGTGGGTGCCCATGGGGTGTTGTGTTTGAGGCGGTGGTGTTTGGGGCAGAGCTGGGCCAGGTTGTTGATTCCGGTGGTTCCGCCGTGGTGCCAGGCGAGCAGGTGGTCTGTTTCGTTGTCGAGGGTGTGGTTGTTGCAGCAGGGGAAGGTGCACTTACCGTCCCGCATCCGCAGCCAGCGCTTCACCGTTTCGGGGAGCCGGTAGCTTTTGCGGCCGATCTCCAGGGGCGCCCCATCCCTTGGGTCGACCAGGACCCGGTAGAAGGAGTGTGCCCCGTCCGCGACCAGTTGGCGTGCCATGGATGCCGGGATGGGGCCGTGGCCGTCGAGCATGGCGGGTTCGTCGGTGAGGCCTAGGAGCGCGAACACCGGGACGGTGACCAGCACCTCGGTCCGGGGGGTGGGCACTTCAGCGCTTGGCTGCCCTGACCCGCCGCCAACGGTTGGTGCCGCGTTCCCGGCGGGAACGGGTCCGGTTGGAAGGACCCGGGCGCCGGGTACCTGCGTGCCGGGTTCCTGTGTGCCGGGTTCGCGGGTGCGGAGTATCCGGTTGCAGAGGATGTCGGGGCGGAGTTGGGCCAGGGTGCGGGGTTCGTTGGGTCCTTGCAGGCTACGGGCGGTGGCTGTGATGTTGTTCCACAGTGCAGAGGCTTTGTCCGCGGGGAGGTAGGCGGAGATCCAGGCCATGCCGTCCCGGTCCGGGCTGTATTCGATCCGCCGGTCGGCGGCGCTTTTGTTGTGGCGTTTTTCGAGGGATTCGGGGTGGTGGCGTTCGCGCCAGGTCCGTACTTTGGCCCGGAACCGGGAGGGGATCAGGTCCCCGGCGGCCGCTCCGCGGGCGGGGTTGGGTGCGTCCGGGTCCAGGAAGTGCGCGGTCAGGGCGGTTCCGCCGGCGGGGCCCAGGGTCTCGGTTTCGTCGGCGATGATCCGGGCGTGTTGCCACGAGATGGTGCCGGAGGACAGGGCGTCCATGGCCAGCGGCAGGGTGCAGAGCTGACGGGACTGGGTGATGAGCGCTGCGGCTGCGGGGGAGCTGATGGTCAGGATGCCGGCGATTTCCTCGATCGCGGACATTTCGGCGTAGGTCCGTTCGTGCACGGGTGCTTCCGGCGGGGTCATCGCGTGTTGGAGGTCGAGGGCCTCGGCGGCGTCGCGGGCTTTCAGCCCGGCTATTTGTGCTTCGAGTTTCGACAGCAGCCCCAGCCGGTCCAGCCGGAGCTCGTAGGCGCGCTGCAACACATCGATTCCGCCGCCAACACGGCTGCCGGCAGAGGCACCGGCGGCGCCAGCGGTGAGGGCGGCATCCTTACGAAACAGCGCGTCCAGGACGGCCACGGAGGCATGAACACCCTTCATCGCTGCCGCTGTCCCCGCGCCGTTTTTCATACCGACATCATCCATCGAGGCACCGACAATTCCAGGCGGGATGCACAGTATGGCGACCGTGCATGAGCGGTCGATGGCTATCGTCCGGTTTCCGCCCGCCATGAAAAATACTCAGCTTGCTTATTACTTTTCGCTTTCCTAGGCTGGAAGCTGTCAGGCAAGCAACTCTCAAGGCGGCACATCCACGGCCTCATACAGGCGCCGGTGGCCCGCCTCAAGTGAGGAGGACGAATGTCAGAACACAGCATCGCCGGCAAGAAGGTCGCCTTTCTTTTGACTGACGGCGTCGAGCAGGTTGAGCTCACCAGTCCGTGGAATGCAGTGAAGAACGCCGGGGGTGAGCCCACGCTGGTTGCCTTGAAAAGCGGCAAGCTGCAGGGGTTCGAAGGCACCGAGAAAGGCGACACTTTCGACGTCGACCTGACGGTCGCAGAGGCAAACGCCTCGGACTTCGACGCGCTGGTGCTCCCGGGCGGCGTTATCAACGCAGACCACCTCCGCGTGGACAAGGACGCTCAGAGCTTCACCAGAAGCTTTTTCGAACAGCACAAGCCGGTGGCCTCCATCTGCCACGGACCGTGGCTGCTCATCGAAGCAGGCGTGGTGCGCGGACGGAACCTCACGTCCTACCACACGCTTCAGACGGATTTGAAGAATGCCGGCGCCAACTGGACCGATGAGGAAGTGGTGGTGGACCAGGGCCTGGTCACCAGCCGCAACCCCGATGACCTCCCGGCCTTCAACAGCAGCAAGCTGGTGGAGGAGATTTCGGAGGGCCAGCACGCCGGCCAAACGGCCTAAGCGGACTGGAGCGGCCGCCCCGGCCCATCCCTTTCCGACCCCCACTGTTCCCTCAGGGTTAAAGAAAAGTCCCGCGTGGAGGAATTACTCCAGGCGGTAGAGTGTTGGAATCTGCAGCGGCATTGACCGCGCACCTTTCACTTACACAACTCCCTGAGGGAACACGCATGTCTACCGAAGTCTCTCCGAACGCCAGCGGCCAGTCCGTTCAAGCTCCCGGAACCAAGCCCGCCGCACCGGAGAAGATGTCCCGCGAATCGGTGACTGTTATCAGCACGCTGCTGGTGGCGACGTTTGTGGTGATCCTCAACGAGACCATCATGAACGTTGCCCTGCAGCGGCTCATGGTGGAACTTCGGGTGGACGCGCCCACCGTCCAGTGGCTCTCCACCGGATTCATGCTCACCATGGCCGTGGTCATCCCGACCACAGGGTTCATCCTGCAGAGCCTGTCCACCCGCGCCGTGTTTATGCTGGCCATGGGGCTTTTCGCCGGCGGCACCGCACTGGCCGCCGTGGCCCCCGGATTCGAGATCCTGCTGCTGGCCCGCATCATCCAGGCCGGCGGCACCGCCATCATGCTTCCCCTGCTGATGACCACCATCCTTACGCTGGTCCCGCTGGCCAAGCGCGGCGCCGTGATGGGCAACGTCAGCATCGCCATTTCCGTAGCTCCCGCCATGGGCCCCACAGTGTCCGGACTCATCCTGGAGCACTTCACGTGGCGCTTTATGTTTGTGTTCGTCCTCCCGGTGGCCCTTGCAGCACTCGCCATCGGCGCCAAGTACCTCACCAACATCGGCGAGGCGGAAAAGACAAAGCTTGACGTGCTCTCCGTGGTCCTCACCGTCCCTGCATTCGGCGGCCTGGTCTACGGCCTGAGCCAGATCGGCGGCGGCCACGGCGGCCAGGCAGGACCGGGTGCCACCGCCATCACCGCGTTGGTCGTCGGCGTTGCCGGCCTCACGGCCTTTGTCCTTCGCCAGCTGCAGCTGCAGAAGGCCGAAGCCCCGCTGCTGGACCTGCGCGCCTTCAACTTCCGCATGTTCACCGTTTCTGTCCTGCTGATGGTGGTGGCCATGATGGCGCTGTTCGGCGGCGTCATCCTGCTGCCCCTCTACCTGCAGGAGATCCGCGGCCTGGGCTCCCTCGAGACCGGCCTGGCACTGCTTCCGGGCGGCCTGGCGATGGGTCTACTGGGGCCCGTCATCGGCCGGCTTTTCGACAAGGTGGGCCCGCTGCCGCTCACCGTCACCGGTTCCATACTGATGGTGGCGGCCCTCTGGCAGTTTTCAATGCTCGACGCCGGCACTTCCATCGCGTGGATCGTCACCCTGCACGTCGCGCTGAGTTTCGGACTGGCGCTGCTCTTCACCCCGGCGTTCACCACCGGCCTGAACCCGCTTCCGCCCCACCTGTACTCGCATGGTTCCGCGATCATGAGCACCACGCAGCAGGTGGCCGGCGCCGCGGGCACCGCACTGCTGGTGTCCATCTTCGCGGTCGTTTCCGCGGCGTCGGGCCTGGTTGCAGGGATGAGCGCCGCCTTCCTGACGGCAACCGTCATCGCTTTCGCCGCCGTCGTGCTTTCAGCGATGATGCGCAAGACCGACGGTGCCGGCGCGGGCCACGGTCCCGCACATTAACCGGCGCAGGCAGCGCGAAGTGCCGTTTCGAACGTTCAAATCGGCACTTTGCGCTATCTGGTTGGGTCAGCCGGCGTAAAAGTCAGCGAGCTCTCCGATGAGCTTGTCCGGGGCCTTGATGACGCCGTCGTGGCCATAGCCCGGCAGGATGGTGTAGCTGGAGCCGGAAAGGACGTCGTGGATCTGGCCGCAGGCCACCCCGAAGTAGGCCGGGCTCTTTTCGCCCACCACGATCAGCGTTTCCAGGGGCAGCTCCAGGAACGGCTCCGCCGGCATGTCCGCGGCGATGATGGCCTTGATTTCCCGGACACCGGTCCTCATCAGCTCGCGCTGCTGCTTGCCCTCTGACGTGCCGGCGGTGAGTTTGTTGGCCAGGGTCAGCATGGAGAGCGGCATGCGGGACGAGAAAGCGCCGCCTGCTTCGAGGCCGCGCTGGAGGACTGCCAGAGCGCGGTCATCATCCCCGGCAGCGGCGGCACGTTCGTACTCGGTGGTCCAGTCGGCCTTGACGCTGTGGTTCACGGAGACGGCGGGATCGTAGACGGCGAGCCGCTCCACCGGCAGCGTCCTGGCCGCATGGAGGGCAACGGCGCCGCCGAAGCTGTGCCCGAACACATCCGTGCTGGACGTGTGTTTCATCACCGTATCCAGATCGCGGATGTCCACGTCAAGGGTGTAATCCTCCGGCTGGGGCGAGGAGGATCCACGGCCCCGCCGGTTGAACGTGTGGACGGGGCGGCCCAGGGCAGCGCTGAGCTTCTGCGCAAACTTTGTGTAATCCGCAGCTGTCACCATGGAAGGGACCACAACTACTACGCCAGAGCCTGCGGAAGCATGTTCCGCGCCCGTGGAGAAGAGTTCCAGTGTGCCGCCGTCGGGGGTCCTGATGTTCTCACGCGTCATATGCCGAGCCTAGCCGAGCAACCTGGACGCAGGCACCTCGACCGCCAGCGGCCCAAGCACGTGCCGGCTGTCAGCCGAGGCGTTTGATAAGCGCTGCGCTGTGCTCGCGGATGACGGGCAGTCCGCTGCCAAGCCCGCAGAGGATGAGTCCGGCGTCTGCCGCCTGCAGCGGTGAGTCTGAAGTGGCCATTTTGTCTGCCCGGAGATTGATCAGGGATTCGACGAGGCGGAAGGCCAGATCGCCTGGACTGGCTCCTGAAGTTGCTGCCGGGCCTGCCGGGGAAAGTGCCGCTCCGAGTTCCCCGTACAGGTTGCGCAGCTCCTGCCGGTCCGCGAGGAAGCGCCCGAAGCGTGCGGTGCGGGCCTCGGGCAGGTGGTAAAGGACTCCGAGGTTCCACCGGGCACTGCACAGTTGCGTACCGTCATAAAGCGCGACGGCGTGGAGCCGGCTTCCGTCCGGGCCTTCAGTTGGCGGCACGGCCGCCACAGCGCGCGCGAACTTCAGTCCGCTCAATACCGTGCCCTCCAGCAGGTCCTCAAGGATGTCGTCCTTGGTTTTGAAGTGGTGATAGAGCGAGGACTGCCTGATTCCCACCGCGTCGGCAATGGATCGGGTGGAAGTGTTGGCAAAGCCCTGGGTGGTGAAAAGCTCGGCCGCAGCATCCAGGATTTCCTCACGGGCGGTGGCCCCGGGCCTGGAGGGCTGTTGGCTGCGGGGTCTCCCGGGTCCGGCTGAAGTCACGGCATCATTCTTGCACCCTCTTTCCCGGCCGCGCCCTCGGCCGCCCGCCCGGCCGCCCGCCCCGGCCGGCAGGTCCGTCCGCACCGCAGTTCCGCCGGTGAGGGGACGGAAATAAGGCCGAAACAAGATGTCTATGTGCCTTTTACAGAGGTGAAACGGTTTGGGGACATGCCGCTGGAAAACTGTCAATTGACCGGTATTCCGCAGCCTTCGGCCGAGTGCTGCACCGCCGGCAGGCTCCACCCCGACGCCGTTCCAGCCCCTGGAGAATCCGATGACTTCAACCGTTCTTCCCACCGTCCATGCGGACGATGCGGACCTGACGTCCCTTGGCTATGAGCCCACCCTGCACCGGAAACTCGGCCGCTACGCTTCCTTCGCGGCCGGCTTTTCCTTTGTGTCCATCCTCACCACCATTTTCCAGCTGTTCGCCTTCGGCTACTCCTTCGCGGGCCCGGCTTTCTTCTGGACCTGGCCGGTAGTGCTGGTGGGCCAACTGCTCGTTGCACTGAACTTCGCGGAACTCGCTGCCCGCTACCCGTTGTCAGGAGCGGTCTACCAGTGGGCGCGGCGGGTTGGGGGAGAGGGCGTGGGCTGGTTCGCCGGATGGTTCATGGCGATCGCCCAGGTGGTCACCGCTGCAGCCGCCGCCATCGCCCTGCAGGTGGTGCTGCCCCAGCTGTGGGACGGCTTCCAGGTGGTGGGCGGTGACCCGGCACTCAACACTGTCACCGGTGCCGCGAACGCCGTGATCCTGGGAACCGTGCTTCTGGTGGCCACCACCATCATCAACTCACTCGGCGTCAAGCTGATGTCGCACGTGAACTCCGTGGGAGTCACCTGCGAGATCGTGGGCGTTGTGGCCGTGATCCTTGCACTTCTCAGCGCCGCCCAGCGCGGGCCGGAAGTCGTGGCCGACACCACCGTGCTGCAGAATTCGGACCTCGGCGCGGTGGGCGCCTTCCTGGTCTCGGGTCTCATGGCCGCTTACGTCATGGTGGGCTTCAACTCCGCCGGCGAGCTTTCGGAAGAAACCAAGGACCCGCGCAGGACCGCGCCGCGGACCATCCTTTCCGCGCTGCTCATCTCCGGCGTCGGGGGCGCACTGATGATCATTACCGCCCTGATGGCCGCACCCAGCCTCGACGACGGCCGGCTCGCCACCGAAGGCCTGCCCTACGTCCTCACCGCAGTCCTGGGCACTTTCTGGGGCAAGGTACTGCTGGTGGATGTCGCCATCGCCATCTTCGTTTGCACCCTGGCCATCCAGACGGCCGGCTCACGCCTGGTGTTCTCGATGGCACGGGACGGGAAACTTCCCGCCTCGGCGCTGCTGTCCTCGGTGCACCCCATCCGCGGGACGCCCATGTGGCCGTCGATTGTTATCGGTGCCCTGGCAGTTGGCGTGCTGGCCATCAACGTCGGCAACGCAGCCCTCTTCACCACCCTCTGCAGCGTGTGCATTGTGATGGTCTACCTCGCCTACCTGCTGGTCACCGTGCCGCAGCTGATCAACCGGCTCCGGGGCGACTGGAACCGCGTTGGGCAGACCCTTCCGGCAGGACTCTTCTCACTCGGACGCTGGGGCCTGCCCGTCAACATCCTGGCCGTCCTGTACGGGGCCATGATGGTGGTCAACCTTGCCTGGCCCCGGCCCGAGGTCTACGACCCCTCGGGCGAAAACGGGCTGCTCCTCTACTCCGCGCCACTCATGGTCGCCCTGGTCCTGCTCCTGGGCCTCTGGGTCCGGCGCCGCAACCTGGCAGCCAATGCCTGAGCAGCTCACAACCTCCACAGCATTTCCCGGTATCAACCGAACGAACCAACACAGGATCGATATGACACAAGTAACGGAAAGTCCAGCAACAGCCGGCACCGCCACCACGGCGGGCGCCCGAGCCCACGCCAGGGAGCAGCACGGCCGGACCGCGGACACCATGCGGTTCGTGCCCGCCGCGTCCGCCCCCGCCCGGCTCACCGCCGGCCTGACGGAAGAAGCCATCGCGAACCTCACCTGGGCCGAATCCCTGGCTTTCGGCCACTACACCACCCTGAACCTGGTCCGCGGCACCAGGATCAGGCTTACGGACACCGCCGGGGACGCCTGTGTCCACACCCTCCTCTACCGTGCCGGGGTCCTGCACGAGCGGCTCAACATTGCGGACACCGTCAAGGTCCCCTGGCAGGCGTATCCGGGCGCAGGCCACCCGCTCCTTTCCGACGCCGGCCGCCTGATGGCCACGATCGTGGCCGATACCTCCTCCCGCCACGATGCCCTGACCGGGGCCACCACGCTGGAGGGCAACACTGCCCGCTACGGCGCCGGTACCGCCCACAGTGCGTCGCCCGCCGCCCGCGAACTCCTCACGCTCGGAGCCCTGAAAAGCGGGCTGGGGCCGCGTGACGTGGCGCCCTCGCTGTCCCTGTTCAAGGGAATCAACGTAGACCCAGCCGGCAGCATCACCTTCACCGGAAGCGCCGGGCCGGGGGCCGCCGTCGAACTTCTCCTCCAAATGGATTCGGTGCTGGTCCTCGCCAACACCGCCCATCCACTGGACCCGCGCGCAGGCTTCACTGGAACCGCCGCGGACATTGCTGCCTGGCACGCACCGCAGGACCTGGCAGCACTGGAGGCGGGCAGTCTCACCGGTGCACTGCCACCGGAGCACCTCCAGGCACTGCACAACACCGAACACGACCTGACCGCAAGGAACGCCCGATGAACACCGCCACCTACATCGATCCCATCACAGACCCCCGCGACATCGCGCTGGCACCCGGCGAAGTTGTCCTTGACCAGTTCGTCGAGGCCCGCGGCCCCTGGTCCGCCGTTGTGGCTGCCGGGGACGTGCTGACCATCGTGGACCTCGAAGGCAACCAGGCCGTGGACTGCCTGCTGTATGCCGCCGGCGATGCCGCCGTGCGCTACTCCGCCGCCGTCACGATCGCCCGGCAGCAGTCAATCATCCTCACTACCGGTTCCGTCCTGCGGGCAGAGACAGGAGCCGCCCTCATGACAGTGGTGGCAGACGAAGTAGGTGTGCACGACACCATTGGCGGCGCCTGCTCGCAGGAGGCCAACACCCTCCGCTACGGGCAGCACACCCGGGAACAGCATGCCTGCGTGGAGAACTTCCTGATCGAGGGCTCACGCTGGGACCTCGGAAAGCGGGACCTGGTGTCCAACATCAACTGGTTCATGAACGTGCCCGTGGACCCGGACGGGGCACTCGGGATTGTGGACGGCCTGTCCGCCCCCGGGAAGCGCGTGGCACTCAAGGCAGAGGTAGACACCCTGGTGCTCGTCTCCAACTGCCCGCAGATCAACAACCCGTGCAACGGCTTCAACCCCACCCCCGTCCGTATGATCGTCACCCGGCCGGAGGCTGACCAGTGAACACTTTCGACACTCTCCTGATTGCCAACCGCGGCGAGATCGCCTGCCGCATCATCGAGTCCGCCAAAAAGCTCGGCCTGCGCACCGTGGCCGTGTTCTCCGAAGCGGACCGGGGCGCCAAGCACGTCCGCCTGGCAGATGCAGCAGTACTCCTTGGACCGGCTCCGGCCAAGGAGTCCTACCTCCGGGTGGACGCACTCCTGCAAGCGGCCAAGTCCACCGGCGCGGGAGCCATCCACCCCGGCTACGGGTTCCTCTCCGAGGACGCGGGCTTCGCCGAGGCCGTGGAGGCAGCGGGGCTTGTTTTTGTAGGCCCCACTGCGGAGCAGTTGCGCATCTTCGGTACCAAGCACACAGCGCGCGACGCCGCCCGGGCAGCCGGGGTGCCAATGATCGCAGGGTCCGGGCTGCTTGAGGACGTAGACGCCGCCGTCGCTGCAGGCGCCGGAATTGGTTTCCCCCTGATGCTCAAAGCCACCGGCGGCGGCGGCGGCATTGGCATGACAGTCTGCCGCACCGAGGCAGAGCTTGTAGAAAGCTTCCCCCGCGTCGCCCGCCTGGCCGGCGCCAGCTTCGGCACTGCCGGTGTTTTCGCTGAACGGTACGTCGAGAACGCGCGCCACGTCGAGGTCCAAATCTTCGGGGACGGCGAAGGCCGGGTAGTCAGCCTCGGCGACCGGGACTGCTCCCTCCAGCGCCGCCACCAGAAGGTCCTCGAAGAGGCACCCGCACCGGACCTGCCGGAGGACCTGCGCGAAGAATTGCACCGCAGCTCCCGCGCACTCTGCGCCTCCCTGAACTACCGCTCCGCCGGGACCGTTGAGTTCGTCTACGACTCCGCCCGCCGCGAAGCCTCCTTCCTCGAAGTCAACGCCCGGCTCCAGGTGGAGCACCCTGTCACCGAGGCGGTCACCGGCGTGGACCTGGTGGAGTGGATGCTCCGACTGGCTCAGGGCGGAACGGACGCCGGAACGGTCCTTGCCGGGATTCCTGACAGCCTGCCGGTCACCGGCCACGCGGTGGAGGCGCGCGTCTACGCCGAGGACCCCGCCCGTGGGTTCCAGCCCAGCGCCGGTACCGTGACCAACGCCGTATACCCCGCAGATGTCCGTGTGGACGCCTGGGCCGAAACGGGAACTGAAGTTTCCACCAACTACGATCCCCTCCTGGGCAAAATCATCACCTCCGGCGCGGACCGTACCGAAGCCCTTGACCGCCTGGCCGCGGCGCTCGCCGGCACCCGGATCGACGGCATCGAGACCAACCTCGGAATGCTCCGCGCCGCCACCGGGCTCACGGAAGTCCGCTCGGTCCAGCACTCCACCAGCACCCTGGACAGCGTGGGCGATCCGGAGCCGCGCATCACAGTGGGCCGCCCGGGCCTGCAGACAACCGTGCAGGACTGGCCCGGCCGGACCGGCCTGTGGCAGATCGGGGTACCGCCCAGCGGACCCATGGACGACCTCTCCTTCCGGCTCGGAAACACCGCCCTTGGCAATCCCGAAGGCGCCCCCGGCCTGGAATTCACCATGACCGGCCCCAGCCTGACCTTCACCCACCCCACTACCCTCTGTGTCACCGGGGCCGAGGTAACAGTCACAGTCGACGGCACTACCGTGCCGGCCTGGGCGCCGGTCACTGTCCCTGCGGGAGGAACCCTCGACGTCGGCACTGCCGGCGGAAACGGGCTCCGCGGCTACATCCTGTTCCAGGGCGGCCTGGACATACCGCAGTACCTGGGCAGCGCCTCCACCTTTACCCTCGGCCAGTTCGGCGGCCACGCGGGGCGGGTCCTTCGCGCAGGGGATGTGCTGCGGGCAGTGCAGCCGGCTGCGGAAGCCCCAGACGCCGCGAAAGGTTCAGGCAGGAAAGCGATGACGGCGGCAGTCCCCTTGGACAGCCGGCCCGCCCTGACCTCAACGTGGGAACTAAGCGTTGTGGAAGGGCCGCACGGTGCTCCGGAATTCTTCCAGCGTGAGGACATCGAGGAGCTCTACGCCTCCGAGTATGAGGTCCACTTCAACTCTGCCCGCACCGGTGTCCGGCTCATTGGTCCCAAGCCGCGCTGGGCACGGACCGACGGCGGTGAGGCAGGGCTGCACCCCTCGAACATCCATGACACCGCCTACTCTGTTGGTGCCCTGGACTTTACCGGTGACACCCCCATCCTGCTCGGTCCCGACGGGCCCAGCCTGGGCGGCTTTGTCTGCCCGGTCACGGTGGTGACAGCGGACCGCTGGAAGCTCGGCCAGCTTCGGCCGGGGGACAAGGTCCGGTTCGTTCCCATCCCTGTCAGCCAGTCGCCGTCGGCCAGGGATCTTGGACCGGGCCGCCAGCTGGTGCTGCCCGGAGACGCCGGGTGGTCCGGCGGCATCCCTTCGGTTGCAGCCGGGTTGTCCTCTGCTGTCCGCACCGCACGGGGGGATGGCGACGACGGTGTGCTGGGCCGGGTGCCGCAGGGCGCCGGAAGGCCCGCGGTCACCTATCGCCGGTCGGGCGATGACAATCTCCTGGTGGAGTATGGCGAGATGGTGCTGGACCTGGGACTCCGTGCCAGGGTCCACGCCCTGCACCAGCACCTCGGGCAGCTCCGCGTACCGGGAATCGTGGACCTCACCCCGGGGATCCGTTCCCTTCAGATCAAGGTGGATCCCTCCGTTCTGTCCACCAGGCGCCTGCTGGATGTGGTCCAGGAGATCGAGGCCGCGCTCCCGGCAAGTTCGGAGCTGGTGGTTCCCAGCCGCACCGTCCGGCTGCCGTTGTCCTGGGACGACCCCGCCACCCGTGAAGCGATCGAACGCTACATGGCCGGTGTCCGTGACGACGCCCCGTGGTGCCCCTGGAACATCGAGTTCATCCGCCGGATCAACGGGCTGGAGTCGGTGAACGACGTATTCGATACAGTGTTCAACGCCGAATACCTGGTCTTGGGACTGGGCGACGTTTACCTTGGTGCTCCGGTGGCAACGCCGCTGGATCCGCGCCACCGGCTGGTCACCACCAAGTACAACCCGGCCCGCACCTGGACGCCGGAGAACGCGGTGGGCATCGGCGGGGCGTACATGTGCATCTACGGCATGGAAGGACCGGGCGGCTACCAGTTCGTTGGCCGCACCACGCAGGTCTGGTCCCGGTACGCGGATTCCGCCCCGTTCGAGGCCGGTTCGCCGTGGCTGCTCCGGTTCTTTGACCGGATCTCCTGGTACCCGGTCAGCCCGGAGGAACTCCTGGATCTCCGCGCGGATATGGCGGCCGGCAGGGGCCGCGGCGTGGAAATCGAGGACGGCACGTTCTCGCTCGCCGAGCACGAGGTGTTCCTCGAGGAAAACCGCGGGTCCATCGCGGCGTTCCGCGAGAAGCAGGGCGCGGCGTTCTCGGTGGAGCGCCAGGCCTGGGCGGACGCCGGAGAGTTTGACCGCGCGGACGCGCTGGCCGCTGTGGTCTCCCCGGTTGCGGACGAGGTGGCGGTGCCGGACGGCGGCTCCCTGGTCGCCGCGCCGTTCGCGGCCAGCGTCTGGAAGGTTGATGTCAAGGCAGGCGACCGGGTGGTCCAGGGCCAGCCGCTGGTATCCCTGGAGGCAATGAAGATGGAAACCGTGCTGGAAGCTCCCTGCGACGGCGTGGTGCTGCGGGTCCTGCCCGTCGCCGGTTCGCAGGTTGTGGCGGGCGAAGCAGTGGTAGTGCTGGGCGGCCCGGACGTGGACCTGGAAACCACAGCTCCGGGTGGCGGACTGGAAGCGCAGGACCTGGAGGAGTTGGCAGTATGAGCAACGGAACCGAAGGGGCGGCCACCAGGCGGGTCAGGGCTGCCCTCGCCGCCCTGGAAACCATCGACCGCCCGGAAATCTGGATCACCCTGCGCGGAGCGGACGAGCTGTTGGCCGAGGCCGCTGCCATTGATACGGCCGTTGCCGGTGGTGCGGATCTGCCGCTGGCCGGGCTCCTGCTCGCCGTCAAGAACAACGTGGACGTGGCAGGAATCCCGACGACGGCGGCGTGTCCCGGGTTCGCTTACCTCCCGGAAAAGGACGCCGAAGCCGTGGCACGGCTGCGTTCCGCCGGAGCCTTGGTACTCGGGGCCACCAACCTTGACCAGTTCGCGACAGGCCTTGTAGGCACCCGAAGCCCGCATGGGGCGGTCCGCGATTCCCGCCGTCCGGACTTCATTTCCGGTGGCTCAAGCTCCGGTTCCGCGGTCGCGGTGGCACTGGGCCTCGCGGACCTCGCCATCGGGACGGACACGGCCGGTTCCGGCAGGGTGCCCGCAGGGCTCCAGGGCATCGTAGGCATCAAGCCGACCCTGCACGTGGTGTCCACCGAAGGAGTGGTTCCGGCCTGCAAGTCCTGGGATGCCGTGACCATTTTTGCCCGCCACCTGTCCACCGCCGAGCTCGCCATGGGCGTAATGGCTGGTGGGGCAAGGGCCTGGCCGGCGGACATCAGGCTGGCCGCCCCGGAAAAGCCGCGCGTCGCCTACCCTGCCACCCTGCCGGCCCTGCCCGAAGCCTGGGTTGCCGAATTCCACCGGCACATTGACCGGCTGCAGGCGCTGGGCGTGGAAGTCGAACCTCTCGAATTCGATGTGTTCCTCGACGCTGCCAGGTTGTTGTACGACGGCGCCCTGGTCGCGGAGCGTTACGCCGCCATCGGGAATTTCCTCGACGCTGCAGACGGCCATGCGCAGACGCAGGCGGGCATCGACCCCACTGTAAAACGCATCATCCAGGCCGCCGGCCAGGTGCCGGCCCACCGCTACGTAACCGACACAGCAAAACTCGGAGACCTCAAGCGCCGGGCGATGTCTCGCCTTGAAGGCTTCGACGCCCTGCTGATTCCCACCGCACCCTTCCACCCCGCGCTGGCCGATGTTGCGGCGGACCCGGTAGGCGTCAATTCCCTGATGGGTACCTATACAAACTTCTGCAACCTGTTCGACCTGTGCGCTGTTGCCGTCCCGGCCGGCGAGGTGGACGGCGCACAATTCGGCCTGACGGTAGTGGGCCGCACCTTCGATGATGCTGTTGCTGCCGATATTGCACGCGCCCTGGAGGTCACCCCGGATCCTCCGGCCCTCTTTGCCGGCGGCGCGGCCCCCGCAGCTGGACATTTTTCCGGCCAGACGTCGTCGTCCGTTCCCTGGCCGGTGGCCGCGGGTGCCGTAGCTGTACCCCTCGTAGTAGTGGGTGCGCACCGCAAGGGCCAGCCGCTCGCGCCGCAACTGGAAGAACTCGGAGCCGCTTGGGACGGCCCGGTCCGGACCGCGGCCCGCTATCGGATGGTGTCCCTCGACACCGTGCCGCCAAAACCCGGGGTGTACCGCTCGGACGACGGCGGCGCAGAGCTTGCGGGTGAACGGTGGCTGGTGTCCGAAGCAGGGCTTGGGCGATTCCTGGCCGCACTCCCCGAACCCATGCTGCTCGGAGCGGTGGAACTGGCAGACGGTTCGAAGGCAGTCGGATTCGCCTGTGATGCTGTCGCAGCTGCGCAGGGAGAAGACATCACGCACTACGGCGACTGGCTGGCGGACCGGAATGAGCCCGCGGACCGCCGTGAGCAGCACGAGACCCGCAACGTGTGGCAAAACCTGGGGGAGGCTGCCCTCGCCGGGTTCAGCCGCGGCGAGCGGCGGTGATTCCGGCGGTCGGTGCCGCGGCTCCGCGGGCCGTGGCGCCGTCCGCCGGTGCGAAGCGGGGCGGGCCCAACTCCCGGTAAACTTGATGATTGTGACTTCCCAAAACACCCCCTCGCCCAAAAACGCCCCAGAGCCGCTTGATGCCAGTGAGCAGATGCGCATCCGCATGGAAAAGCGCGCGAAGCTGATTGAGCGCGGCGTTGAGGCGTACCCGGTGGGTGTGGAACGGACGCATTCTCTCGCGGAGGTCCGCGAAAAGTATGCCCACCTTGAGGCGGACGACACCACCGGCGACGTTGTAGGCGTCACCGGCCGCGTAGTGTTCGTGCGAAACACCGGAAAGCTGTGCTTCGCCACCCTCCAGGAAGGCGGCACCGACGGCAAGGGAACACGCCTGCAGGCCATGCTCAGCCTCGCCAATGTGGGGGAGGAAGCGCTGGCCGACTGGAAGGCGCTGGTGGACCTCGGTGACCACGTGTTCATCCGGGGTGAGGTCATCTCCTCCCGCCGCGGCGAGCTGTCCGTTATGGCCGAGTCCTGGTCCATGGCCTCCAAGGCGCTTCGTCCGCTGCCGGTACTCCACGCCGAGCTGAACGAGGAGACCCGCGTCCGCCAGCGCTACGTGGATTTGATGGTCCGCGACGAAGCCCGCGAAATGGTCTATACCCGTGCCGCCATCACGCGCTCCATCCGTGAGACGCTCTTCCGCCACAACTACGTGGAAGTCGAAACCCCCATTCTCCAGCTGGTCCACGGCGGCGCGCTCGCACGCCCGTTTGAGACCCACATGAACGCCTTCGACCAGAAGATGACCCTGCGCATCGCCACGGAGCTCTACCTCAAGCGGGCCGTGGTGGGCGGCATCGACCGCGTCTACGACATGGGGCGCGTATTCCGCAACGAGGGCGTGGACTCAACCCACAGCCCGGAGTTCACCACCCTGGAGTGCTATGAGGCATGGGCGGACCAGTTCGTTATGGCGCAGCGCATCAAGGAAATGATCCTCGATGCCGCGGACGCCGTGGGTGCCGGCCGCGTCCTGCAGACCGAAGCGGGGGAGATCAACCTCGACGGCGAATGGGCCTGGGTTTCCGTCTACCCCGGATTGTCCGACGCCGTTGGCCAGGAAGTCACCCCGGAGACGCCGCTGGAGGTGCTGCGCGCAATCGCCGACAAGCACGAGGTCAAGGTTGATCCCAAGTGGGACGCCGAGAAGCTGGCAGTGGAGCTCTTCGGCGAAATCGTGGAGCCCACCCTACTGAACCCCACCTTCGTCTACGACTACCCGCCCTCTGCCCAGCCGCTCGCCCGCCCGCACCGCGAGGACGGACGGCTGATCGAGGCCTGGGACCTCATTATCGGCGGCATGGAGCGCGGGACGGCCTTCTCCGAACTCATCGACCCCGTTATCCAGCGTGAACGGCTTACCGAGCAGTCCCGGCACGCAGCCGCCGGTGATGACGAGGCCATGCAGCTGGATGAGGATTTCCTGCGCGCACTCGAATACGGGGCGCCGCCAATGGGCGGTATCGGGCTTGGCATAGACCGGCTGGTAATGCTGTTCACCGGTGCCGGAATCCGCGAAACCATCCTCTTCCCGCTGCTGAAGCCGGAAGGGCACTGAGCATGGAGTATGTAGCTGTACTCCTGCCTTCGCTGGTAGTGGGCCTCCTCTTCTGGTTCGCCATGAAGGCGATCTTTAATGCGGACAAATCCGAACGCCAGGCGGAGGCACAGGCCCAGGCTGAAGCAGAGGAGCAGGCTGCCGGGCCTGCCGGCAGCCCTGGTCCGGAATCGAATAGATAAACCGCTCGACTTTCCGCTTATATCCCCAGGAACCAATTTACGCTTTGACGCGTTGCCATAAAAAGAGTCATACTTTCAGTGAAACATCCTGCTTTTCTGAAAACCGAACCCTTTCCAAAGGAAGACTTTAAATGGCACAGAAAGTAAACATCATCCTCGTTGATGATTTGGATGGGGGATCCGCAGACGAGAATGTTAAGTTTGGCCTTGACGGGGTCAACTACGAGATTGACCTTTCGGCAGCCAATGCCGCTGAACTCCGTTCCTCACTGGAACGTTTTATCAACGCTTCACGCAAGGCTTCCGGCGGCAGCAGCGGCCGGACTGCCCGCAGCAAAGCACCGAGTGGCGGCCGCAGCCACGATTCAGCGCAGATTCGCCAATGGGCGAGGGAAAACGGCTACACCGTTAACAGCCGCGGCCGAATTCAGGCCGAAATCCAGGAAGCCTACCAAAAGGCCAATTCCTAGTTTCAGCCAGAGCCGGCCTATAAGCCCTGCTTCCCGCTTTGGGAGGCAGGGCTTCTTTGGTTTCCCGCGCCGAAAGAGCCCGTCACGCCGCATTTACTCCCACAGGCCGGCGGCATCGGCGTGCAGGGCTGCATATAGGGCGCAGGACGTTGCAGGAGGCGAACCCGCGCTGGGAGGCACCGGTGTCCAAAGGCCCGGAGCGGGTCGCCGCATCGGGCCCGGAATAAGGCTTGTTTCACCGTACTTTTTCGGGTTCCCCCCGGCTACCGGCGGTGCCTGGCGGGACCGGCTGCCGGTATTCCCGGTCCACCCCGGTTTCCCCCGTGGCGAACACGCTCCACAAGTATGGGCGGGCCACGTAGCATCAAAGTACGTCGTAGCTAGGAGTGTGGCGAAATGTTTGAGCGATTTACGGACCGTGCCCGTCGCGTAGTTGTGCTTGCCCAAGAAGAGGCACGCATGCTGAACCACAATTACATCGGTACCGAACACATCCTCTTGGGTCTTATCCATGAGGGTGAGGGCGTTGCCGCCAAAGCTCTTGAGTCCTTGAGCATTTCGCTCGACGGCGTTCGCGAGCAGGTGCAGGAGATTATTGGGCAGGGCCAGCAGGCGCCGTCCGGCCACATCCCCTTCACCCCCCGTGCCAAGAAGGTGCTGGAGCTCTCGCTGCGCGAGGCCCTCCAGCTGGGCCACAACTACATCGGCACGGAGCACATCCTGCTGGGACTCATCCGCGAGGGCGAGGGTGTTGCCGCCCAGGTGCTGGTCAAGCTCGGCGCCGACCTCAACCGGGTCCGTCAGCAGGTCATCCAGCTCCTGTCGGGCTACCAGGGCAAGGAAACCACCGGCGCAGGCGTCGGCTCGGGCCAGCCTGAAGGCACGCCGGCAGGATCAGTTGTACTGGACCAGTTCGGGCGCAACCTGACCCAGGCTGCCCGCGAGAACAAGCTGGACCCGGTGATCGGGCGCGAGCAGGAGATGGAACGCGTTATGCAGGTCCTCTCCCGCCGCACCAAGAACAACCCGGTGCTGATCGGTGAGCCCGGCGTCGGCAAGACCGCCGTCGTCGAAGGCCTTGCCCAGGCGATTGTCCGCGGCGATGTTCCGGAGACCATCCGGGACAAGCAGCTCTACACCCTGGACCTCGGGTCCCTGGTGGCCGGTTCCCGCTACCGTGGTGACTTCGAAGAGCGACTGAAGAAGGTCCTCAAGGAAATCCGCACTCGCGGCGACATCATCCTCTTCATCGACGAGATCCATACCCTTGTGGGTGCCGGTGCCGCCGAAGGTGCAATCGATGCTGCGTCCATCCTGAAGCCCATGCTGGCCCGAGGGGAACTGCAGACCATCGGTGCCACCACGCTTGACGAGTACCGCAAGCACATCGAAAAGGACGCCGCGCTGGAGCGCCGCTTCCAGCCGATCCAGGTCAAGGAGCCTTCAGTTGCGCATGCGATTGAGATCCTGAAGGGCCTGCGTGACCGCTACGAGGCGCACCACCGCGTAACCATCACCGACGGCGCCCTCGCCTCGGCTGCAAGCCTCGCCGAGCGCTACATCTCTGACCGCTTCCTGCCGGACAAGGCGATCGACCTGATCGACGAAGCCGGCGCACGGCTGCGCATCCGCCGCATGACCGCTCCGCCGGAGCTCAAGGCCATGGACGAGCGCATCGCCAAGCTGAAGATGGAAAAGGAGTCCGCAATTGACGCGCAGGACTTCGAAGGTGCAGCCGCGCTCCGTGACAAAGAGCAGAAGATGATCACCGAGCGCTCCGAAAAGGAACGCCACTGGAAGTCCGGCGGCATGGACGACATCTCTGAGGTGGATGAGGATCTCATCGCCGAGGTGCTGGCCAACTCCACGGGCATCCCCGTGTTCAAGCTGACCGAGGAAGAGTCCTCGCGCCTGCTGAAGATGGAAGAGGAACTGCACAAGCGGGTCGTGGGCCAGAACGAGGCAATCAAGGCACTGTCCCAGGCAATCCGCCGTACCCGTGCGGGGCTCAAGGATCCCAAGCGTCCGGGCGGTTCGTTCATCTTCGCCGGCCCCACCGGCGTCGGCAAGACCGAACTGGCCAAGGCACTTGCGGAGTTCCTGTTCGGTGAAGAGGACGCCCTCATCACCCTGGACATGTCCGAGTACTCCGAGAAGCACACCGTCTCCCGGCTCTTCGGTGCACCTCCGGGCTACGTCGGCTACGAGGAAGGCGGCCAGCTGACCGAAAAGGTCCGGCGTCGACCGTTCTCCGTAGTCCTGTTCGACGAAGTGGAAAAGGCCCACGCAGACCTCTTCAACTCGCTGCTGCAGATCCTGGAAGACGGCCGCCTGACCGACTCCCAGGGCCGCGTGGTGGACTTCAAGAACACCGTGATCATCATGACCACCAACCTGGGTACCCGGGACATCTCCAAGAGCGTTGCCACCGGCTTCCAGTCCGGCACCGACACGCAGACCGGCTACAATCGCATGCGTGCCCGTGTCACCGAGGAGCTCAAGCAGCACTTCCGCCCGGAGTTCCTGAACCGTGTGGATGACGTTGTGGTGTTCCCGCAGCTCACCCAGGACGAGATCATCGAGATCGTGGACATGTTCGTCACCCGCCTGGAGAAGCGCCTCAAGGACAAGGACATGGGCATCGAGCTCACGCCCAAGGCCAAGGTTCTCCTGGCAACCCGCGGCTACGATCCCGCCATGGGTGCACGGCCGCTGCGCCGCACCATCCAGCGCGAGATCGAGGATCAGCTCTCCGAGAAGATCCTGTTCGGCGAAATCCACGCCGGCGACATCGTCGTAGTGGATGTGGAAGGCGACGGCGACGACGCCAAGTTCACGTTCGCCGGCAATGCCAAGCCGCGCATCCCGGAAATCGCCCCGAGCGTCTAAACACCAAAGCAAAGGCCCCGCCCGCTCCCCGAGCAGGCGGGGCTTTCGCTTGCCCCCGTCCCGTCAAAGCGTTGGCGTCCGGCGGTTACCTTTGCTTACGAGGCTGCAGTGTTTCGGTCCGGTGCCGGCCATCAGAGATTTCCCGGCGCCTGCTCGTTCCTCGCTTTGACGGCGCCTACATAAATCCCTGATGCCCGGCACCTCGTGCATTTGCCGCCTTAAGCGAAGCGAGGGTGCCGGGGTCATTTGTGTAGCTTGCGTCAAAGCGACGAAGGAGCAGCAAGCGGCAAATGGCGCCGGGGCCGGAGCGCCCCAGCCGCGGCCGCCCAGTGCCCCGCAGCAGCGTTTGCGCTTGGCATCGATGAGGGGCATGGTGAGCGTCGCCGTTGGGTCTTTTGTGATGTGGGGCACAGTGGGGTTGAATCGGGGCATGGCTACTGAGAATCCGGCGATCCCGGACGAGCAACCTTTGACCCCTTTTCATGATCTTGACCATTACCTGTCCATCCCGCGGGTGAGTGGTCTGGCAGTGAGCCCCGACGGCCGCCGGCTGGTTACCACCGTGGCCACCCTGAACGCCAAGGGAACCGAATTCGGCACGGCCCTGTGGGAGCTTGACCCGGCAGGGCAGAAGCATGCCCGCCGCATAACGCGCAGCGCCAAGGGTGAGGCTGGAGCGGCGTTTGCTGCCAACGGCGATGTGTACTTCACCTCTGCCCGGCCCGATCCTGACAGCCCCGAGGGTGGTGACCCCGTCAACGCCCTCTGGCTCCTTCCCGCCGATGGCGGCGAGGCAAGGGTGGTCCTGAACCGGCCCGGCGGCGTCGCTGCCGTGATGACAGCCAAAGCCGCGGACGCCACCTTTGTCGTAGCGGAGGTCCTGGCGGGATCCGCCGATGAAGACGACGACGCCGAGCGGCGAAAGGCACGCAAGGACAACAAAGTCTCCGCCATACTCCACAGCGGATATCCGGTCCGGTTCTGGGATGCGGACCTTGGGCCCGGCCAGCCGAGGATCTTCGCTGTCGAGCCCGGAAAAGAGAAGGATCCCGGTAAACCCGCCACCCTGGACGCCACGGCTCCGCTGGTTCTCCGGAACCTCACCCCTGATGCAGGTGCCAGGCTGCGCGAGGCGGAAACAGTCGTCAGCCCCGATGGCCGGACCATTTATGCCAGCTACACCAAGCCGCTGGCCAAGGCGGACAGCCGCTCCGTCCTGCTGGCCATTGACACAGCCTCCGGCAATACCAGGGTGCTCCTGGACCGCGAGGGCATGAGCTACTTCCCCGGCCCGGTCAGTCCGGACGGCCGGACCTTGGTGGTGCTGAGCGAGAGTGACACCACCCCGCACGAGGCGCCCCAGGTGAAACTGCACCTTTTGGATGTCAGCGATAACGCCGCGGACGGAGTGAAGCTCCTGACACCCCTGGCGCACGACTGGGACCGGTGGGCCAAGCCGGCAGCCTGGCTGCCGGACGGGTCCGCCCTCCTGGTCACCGCGGACGACGACGGCGCGTCGCCCGTCTTCCGGATCAGCGTCCCGGCGTCTGCGGCTGAAGTGAGCGTCACCCGGGTGACGCAGGACGCGGCGGCGTACACCGACGTCGTGGTTTCACCGGAGGGGCGCAGTGCTTATGCCCTCCGCAGTTCCTATGAGTTCCCGCCGGAGGCTGTGCGCATCGACCTGCAAACCGGGGAGACCACCAGGTTGCCGGCACCGGCGGAGCGGCCTTCCCATCCTGGGAAGCTGGAACGGATTGCGGCGACGGCGGCGGACGGCTCACGCGTCCCGGCATACCTCGCGCTGCCGGATGGCGCGTCCGCGGAAGCCCCGGCGCCGATGCTCCTCTGGATCCACGGCGGACCGCTGGGATCCTGGAACGCCTGGACCTGGCGCTGGAACCCGTGGCTGCTCACGGCGAAAGGGTATGCCGTATTGTTGCCCGACCCCGCTCTCTCCACCGGGTACGGCCAGCACTACATCCAGCGGGGCTGGGGCGAATGGGGTAAGAGCCCGTATACCGACCTTATGACCGTGACCGATGCCGCCGTCGAACGCCCTGACATCGACGCCGAGCGCACTGCGGCAATGGGCGGCTCGTTTGGTGGCTACATGGCCAACTGGGTTGCCGGGCAAACCGACCGGTTCAAAGCCATCGTCACCCATGCGAGCCTCTGGGCGCTGGACCAGTTTGGCCCCACCACGGACGCGTCGCAGTACTGGTTGAAGGAAATGACTGAGGAGATGGCGCTGGAGAACTCCCCGCACCTTCACGTCGAAAAAATCAGCACACCGATGCTGGTGATCCATGGGGACAAGGACTACCGCGTACCCATCGGGGAAGGCCTGCGCCTTTGGTACGAGCTGCTGTCCAGGTCACAGCTCGCGGCTGACCAGGACGGCCGGACCCCGCATCGGTTCCTGTACTTCCCGGACGAGAACCACTGGGTGCTTCAGCCGCAGCACGCAAAGGTCTGGTACGGCATCGTGGAGAGCTTCCTGGCCCGGAATGTGCTGGACCAGGACCTTCCGGTGCCTCCTGAGCTGGGGTTGTAGCACCTCACCTCCGGCTCGAAGGCTGGGACATTTCCCTGCAGACCAATGGGTGCACAGGTCCATTCAGGAGGCTAAGCACGAGGCGAAGGGGCTGGGGCATTTACGTAGCGTGCGTCTAAGCGAGGAACGAGCGAGCACGCGGTAAATGTCGCAGTCCCCAAACCGGAAGCCCTCGCCTCGTAGGATTGCTCTGTGACTGACTCCTTCCATATCCGCCCTGCACGCACCGGTGATGTTTCCGCTATCAAGAAACTTGTGGCGCCGCTGGCAGAGCAGCGGATCCTGATGGCCAAGGAGACGGTGGCCTACTACGAGAGCCTGCAGGAGTTCCGGATTGCCGAGTCCTCGGACGGCGAAGTCATTGGCTGCGGCGCGCTCCACGTAATGTGGGAGGACCTTGCAGAGGTGCGGACCCTTGCCGCTTCGGCGGACTGGCGGGGAAAAGGCATAGGGCATGTCCTGGTGGAGAGCCTGCTTGAGGAGGCGCGCGCCCTGGGGGTCGCCCGCGTTTTCTGCCTTACCTTCGAGGTGGAATTCTTCAAGCGCCACGGCTTCGAAGTAATGGCCGACCAATCGGTAGTGGATCCGGTGGTGTATTCGGAATTGCTCCGGTCCCATGATGAAGGCGTGGCGGAATTCCTCGACTTGGCCAGGGTCAAGCCAAATACCTTGGGAAACACCCGCATGATCAAATTCCTGTAACCACCCGTTTCTTCCCAATGCCTAACAAAATAGCCCTGACCTGCGCTTTCTTTTACTCGAATCAATGGATAAACTGTTGAGGGCAGGGACGGGGGCCCAAGGAAAGGGACAGTCATTGGGGGCTGTCCCTTTTCTCCGCTCGACAGCACGGGAACCCTACCGCCTCCCCATACGCCGGTAGTAGGGTCGGGAATGTCATCCTCCAGGAGCACACCAGGAGCACACCCGTGAAAAAGCTCATCAACGATCCAAAATCGGTAGTTGACGAATCGGTGCAGGGCTTTGGCCTGGCGCATTCAGATCTCGTTACCGTCAGTGCCGATCCCACCTACATCACGCGCAAGGACGCACCGGTTGGTGGGAAAGTAGGCCTCGTCTCGGGCGGCGGCAGCGGCCATGAGCCGCTCCATGCCGGCTTTGTGGGGCGCGGCATGCTGGACGCCGCCGTGCCCGGCGCGGTGTTCACCTCGCCCACACCTGACCAGATCCTCCCTGCGACCCTCGCGGTAAACTCGGGCGCCGGCGTCGTGCACATCGTGAAGAACTACACCGGCGACGTCCTGAACTTCGAGACGGCAGCAGAACTTGCCGAAGCGGAAGGCGTTAACGTCCGCACCGTCCTGGTCAATGATGACGTCGCCGTGGAGGACTCGCTGTACACGGCAGGCCGTCGGGGAGTGGGCGGGACAGTGCTTGTGGAAAAGATCGCCGGAGCTGCTGCCGAGCGCGGTGACGGACTAGAAGCTGTTGCCGCCATAGGTGAACGGGTCAACAGCAACGTCCGCACCATGGGTGTCGCGCTGACCGCGTGCACCGTACCGCACGCGGGTTCGCCCAGCTTCGATCTGGCCGAGGATGAAATTGAGATCGGTATTGGGATCCATGGCGAGCCGGGCAGGCACCGGATCGCGATGGAAAACGCAGACGGCATCACTGACCGGCTGCTCGAACCTGTACTGACCGACCTGGGAATCGCGCCGGGGGACAAGGTGCTGCTGTTCGTGAACGGAATGGGCGGCACACCCCTGAGCGAGCTTTACATCGTCTACCGCAGGGCTGCGCAGGTGCTCGAAGACAGGGGAGCCGCCGTCGAGCGCTCCCTCGTAGGTAATTACATCACCGCCCTGGAGATGCAGGGCTGCTCCATCTCGGTCCTGCGGCTGGATGATGAACTCACCGAATTGTGGGACGCGCCGGTGCACACGGCGGCCCTGCGCTGGGGCGTGTGACTGTGGTCCTGGATGTGGTGTGGACGGTCAAATGGCTGACCCTGTGCGCGCAGGCAATGGCGGAGCACAGGGTGGAGCTGATCGAGCTGGACCGCGCCATTGGGGATTCCGATCACGGCGAAAACATGGACCGCGGGTTTCAGGCTGTTTTGGATAAACTGTCCGACTCCCCTCCGGAAACCCCCGGAGCCGCGCTGAAGCTGACCGCCATGACCTTGATGTCAAAGGTGGGCGGCGCGGCCGGCCCGCTGTATGGGACGGCGTTCCTTCGCGCGGCCACTTCCCTGGGGGACGCGGCGGAAATTGCTCCTGCCGCCTGGGCCGGTGCCCTTACCGCTGCGCGGGACGGGATAGTGGCACGGGGAAAGGCGGAGCCGGGGGACAAGACCATGGTGGATGCCTGGACTCCTGCAGCGGAGGCAGCAAGCCAGGCAGCCGCCGGCAGCAGCCCGGATGCACTGACCGTCCTGGTGGCTGCGGCGGAGGCCGCTGAAGCCGGAGCGGTGGCTACCGATCCACTGGTTGCCCGCAAGGGACGCGCCAGCTACCTCGGGGAGCGGAGCGCCGGGCACCGCGACCCCGGCGCCGCTTCCAGTGCCCTGATCCTCCGTGCCGCCGTGCAGGCGGCCGCGTGACCGTCAGCATTGTGGTGGTCTCCCATAGTGGAAAGATCGCCGACGGCGCTGTGGAGCTCGCCGCGCAGATGGCGCCTGACGTCGTGCTGCTGGCAGCGGGCGGCACCATGGACGGCAGGATCGGCACCAGCCTGGAAAAGGTTCTTGCCGCGCTGGACAAGGTGGCCGGGGGTGATGGTGCGGTCATCATGACCGACCTGGGCTCGGCCGTGATGACAGCCGAGTCTGCGTTGGAATTTGCGGAAGACGCCTCAAAGATGGTGTTGGCGGACGCGCCCCTGGTGGAGGGGCTGGTGGCAGCTGCAGTCGCCGCCCAGGGTGGCGGCGACCTCCAAACGGTTAAGAGGGCGGCTGAAGCCGTCCGCGGCCCTGCCCTGCAGTCCGAAACACCGGCATCGCCTGGCAGGAATGGTTCTGCCACCGGTCCCGCCCCGGATTACACCGGAGATTTTGAGCTGGTAAACCAGGCCGGCATGCATGCGCGCCCAGCCGCGAAAATCGCCGGCGGGCTTTCAGCGCTCGATGCGGAAGTCCAGGTCAATGGCGTTGACGGCGCGTCCATGACAGCCCTCATGACGCTGGCCGCCGGCAAGGGTTCAGTGCTGCACGTCCAAGCGTGGGGAACGGACGCGGAACGTGCAGTCAACTACGTCGGCGGGCTGGTGCAGGCCGGCTTCGGGGAACCATAGGACGGCAGGGTCCAACCTGGATGATGCCCGGGCGGTGTGTTAGCGGCACCGCAAAGCGCTCCTGCGCATATGCTCGATGCCATGGAACGGCTGTGCCTCGAAGACAATTCCCCGGATATTGAAGTGCTGGAGGGGCAGACGTCCGTTGAAGAACTCCTTGTTGAGCTGGGTTTCGAGTGGCTGCCGGAATCAGGGGTTGGGGGATGCCCGGACCAGGCTGGTACCGAAGAAAGCTTCAGCCAAGCGGCGCTGTTCTGACCGTCAGGCCTGCTCGTGCAGCCCCTCTGCGTCGAGCAGCAGGGATGCGGTGATGAACCTGCCGCACTGCTTTCCGAAGGGGTAGTCGCCGCGGGGGCGGAAGTCCAGGGTCTTCACGGGTAGGGGTAATCCGTCAGGGGCAGCTGGTGCTGCCGTTACCGACATTGGCGCCTCGGTGAGGGTTTGCAGGAACAGCGTGGCGAACTTCGTGCCATCCGGGGAAGCGGTGGCAGAACAGACACCCTCCGGGGTGCAGCCCTGGTCGATGGAGGCACTGCCCGGGTGGAGCTGCACGTCATCTTCGGTGCAGGTGCCGTCCTGGCAGGCCTGCAGATGCAGCGTTGCCACCCGCGGGGCGTAGTCGGCCGAAACACGCACCGAGACGGCAGTGGCTTGTGCGATGGCCGGGCAGGGGACGGCGCCGGGACCGGGGCCGCAAGCAGAGGCAAGTCCCGCCGTCGTCATCAGAGCCAAAAGCAGCACGCGCTTGCCCATACTTCAGGGTACGGCCGGGCGGGAAAGACCTCTGCCGCCCCCGACTAAGTGGTACAAACATCGTTATCCTTAGGCGGGGAGCCGGTATCCGCCGCCGTGAAGTTCCGCCAAGCCATCCGCGAGCAGTCCCGCCAAAGCCCGCTCCAGCTGCTCCGGAGCGGAATTCAGCCTGTGCAGGGCGCCCAGCGGCACGCCGATTCCCTCGGGCGCAAAACCAAGGTCCGCAGGCTCCCGCTGGAACATCTCCGGCGGCACGGGCGCCTCGGCCTCGCGCAGTACGGCCAGCACGGCGCCGCGCATCTGGCGGTCCGTGCCGTGCCATGCCTGGCCCTTCGGAATGTACGACGGCGGCGGCTCCCCTGCCGCCCGCCACGCACAGGAATTCCGGACCGGGCAGTCGCCGCATTTGGGTGCCCGGGCTGTGCAGACGAGCGCCCCCAGTTCCATCACCGCAGCGTTCCAGCGCACGGACGTGCCGTCGTCGTGCGGCAGGAGCTGGGCGGCGAGCCGCATTTCTGCTGCGGTCAGCGCCGGGGAGGGGAGCGCAACACCGGAAACAAGCCGGGCATGGACCCGCCTGATATTCGTGTCCACCACCGTTTCGCGGCGGCCGTAGGCGAAAGCAGCTACCGCAGCCGCCGTGTAGCTGCCCACCCCGGGCAACGCCAGCAGTTCAGCGTAGTTGTCCGGAACCTGGCCCCCATGGTCCTGCACGATCGCCACTGCTGCCGCATGCAGCCGCAGCGCGCGCCGGGGGTAGCCGAGCCGGCCCCAGGAGCGGACTGCCTCGCCGGCCGGTGCCTCGGCCAGGCCGGCGGGAGTGGGCCACCGCCGCAGCCATTCATTCCAAACGGGCAGCACCCGGACCACCGGGGTCTGCTGCAGCATGATTTCGCTGACAAGCACGCCCCAGGGCGAGCATTCCTGTTTCCGCCAGGGAAGGTCCCGGGCAATTTCTGCAAACCAGTTGTTAATCACGCCGTGCAGGCTGTGCAGTTCCGTCCCGGCGGGAAAGAGTGCGGGCATTGCTGTGGCGGGGGCTGGAGTGTCGATCCCAACACTGTAATTGATCCTGCTCCACCGTTGAAACGGGATGTGACCAGAGCATCGGCAGGGCGGCGGCGTGGTGGGCAGGCAGATCCGCGCCGGTTCTCTAGCCTAGAAGGATGGGCAGGCAAGGCGATTCAGCATCACAGGGCAGGGCGACGGCATCCGGTTCCAGCAGCGTACATAAGGCGAGCCCGGCCGTGTACCGCCGCCGCCGGCTGTTCCTCGGTGCGGCGCTGCTGATGGTGATCGCTCTGGTAGCCGGAGGGTTCACCCTGGCCGGTGCCTTAGGCGGCAAGTCTGAGCAGGCGTCCTCAGCGGACCCAACCGCCGGCGCGACGGCTTCAGCTGACCCCTCAGCGGAACCGTCGCTGTCGCGCTCGGCTTCGGAACCGACGCCCACCCCGACGCCATCAGCCACACCCACCTGCAACCAGAACCTGGTCACGGTCTCCGCGTCCACGGACAAGGCCTCCTACGGGCCCGGGGAAAACCCGATGCTCACCCTCAAGGTGACCAATGGCGGCACCATGCCCTGCGAGGTCAACATCGGGACCTCTCAGATGGAGTATTTGGTGACGAGTGGGCCGGACCGCATCTTCTCGTCCCGCGATTGCCAGGCAAAGAGCGAGGACCTGGTGAAAATCATCGCACCCGGCGCCAGCGAGACCGCCAACTTCCCGTGGTCCCGGAACCGCAGCGTTGAAGGCTGCCAGCCCGTGGAAGCCAAACCAGGAGACGGCGGGGCGTACTACATTTTCACTGCGAAGCTCGGATCCAAAGCCAGCCCCAAGGCGGTTTTCCAGCTGAACTGACGGGTTCTCCGAAGGGCTTGTTACGCGAAGGCTTTAGAGGAAGCGGTCCAGCAGGCTTGCTTCGGCCATCCGGCTGAGGCCTTCCCGTACGGTCCTGGCGCGCTGGTCGCCGATGCCGTCCACTGTCATCAGGTCATCAATCGTGGCTGCCATCAGGAACTGCAGCCCGCCGAAGTGGTCCACGAGGCGGTCCGCCACGGCCTTTGGAACTGCCTTCAACCCCGAAAGAAGCCTGTATCCGCGGGGCTGCACCACGGCGTCAAGGTTCGCCTCGCCCCCCGCGAAGCCGACGATTCCCGAGATCCGGCCGAGGTCGATCAGCTCCGTAGGCCCGAGGTTCACGAGGGCGCTGACGGCTTTTTCGATGTCCTCGGGGGAGGCGTTGGGCGAGGCGTAGTCGCGGATAATGACGTCGCTTCCGGGGCCGCGGCCCACGGTGAGCTCATCGAGCTGAAGTGAAAGGAGACGGCCGTCCTCGCCGAGTTCAAGGACGTACTGGGAGATTTCCTCCGAAATGCGGCGGACCATTTCCTGCCGCTGCAGGGTGACGGCCACGTCCCGGACCGTCACCATCGCTTCGATTTCCAACGCAGAAAGGGAGCTTGTGACCTGGTCCAGGCGCGACCGGTAACGCTCGAGGGTGGCGAGGGCCTGGTTGGCGCGCGCCAGGACTTTCTCCGAGCCCTCCAGGACGTGGCGCAGGCCGTTCACGTAGAGGGCAATGATCTGCATCGACTGGCTGACGGAGATGACGGGAACGCCGGTTTGGATGGCGACGCGCTCGGCGGTGCGGTGGCGGGTGCCGGATTCCTGGGTTTCGATGCTTGAGTCCGGCACAAGCTGGACGGCGGCGCGGAGGATGTTGCCGGCGTCCTTGTCGCAGATAATAGCGCCGTCCATCTTGGCGAGCTCGCGCAGGCGGGTGGGGGAGAAATCAATGCCGATGTCGAAGCCGCCCGAGCAAATGGAGTCGATGGTCCGGTCCGAGCCCAGTACGATCAGTGCGCCGGTCCGGCCGCGGAGGATGCGCTCAAGGCCATCGCGCAGCGGGGTCCCGGGTGCCACCCTGGCAAGAGTTGCCCTCAAAGATTCTTCGGGGCTCCGCGCCATCAGGTGTTTCCCTTCAAAGGTGCGGGTTGCGGCCCGCAGAAATGCCGGCTTTCACGCTTGGCCGGCAGGAACAAAAGTACTCATTTTCCCGCAAGCTCAATGATAGGGGTAAGAAAACCCAACTTCCGCACGGTGATGCCCTAAAGTGCCCCACTGAAGGGTCCGTGGAAGCGTACATTAACGCGCCCGACGGCGGCCGGCCGGGTGAGTACTTTGGCTTCCGCTCCGTTCACTACCCTCAGCAGCTGCAGGAATATCTGCCCGGCCAGGTGGCTTGTCGCTAAGAGACCGACATCGGCCCGGCAGCGGCCGTGCCCGCAGGGCAGCTACACACCGGCGCCCGGCCCACCGGAGTCGTTTGCCGCACGGGCAGCACCGACCAATAGGAGCACCATGGATTTAGCCTCAGGAACAACAGCCCGCACGGAGCGGACGGCGCTGGTAGTGGGGGCCACCGGCATCGCCGGATCAGCTCTTGTGGACAATTTGGCAGGGGAGGGGTGGGCTGTCCTGGCCTTGTCCCGGAAACCCGGAGCAGAGCGACCCGGTGTCCGCTGGCTCTCCGCTGACCTCACCTCGGCGGTGTCATTGGCCGCTGCACTGGGGCCTGAGAACCCCTCGCATGTCTTCTTCACGGCATGGTCGCGGCGTGACACCGAAGAGGAAAACATCACCGTTAACGCCGGTATGGTGCGCGATCTCCTCGCGGCACTCCGAGGCAAGGACGTAGCCCACGTTGCCCTGATGACCGGACTCAAGCACTACCTGGGACCTTTTGAGGCCTATGCGGCCGGGGAAATGGCGGATACGCCCTTCCACGAGGAGGAGCCACGCCTGCCGGTGGCCAACTTCTATTATGCGCAGGAGGATGAGCTCTGGGCCGCCGCTGCTGCGCAAGGTTTCACCTGGTCCGTCCACCGCGCCCACACCGTGATCGGGCACGCGGTGGGCAACGCCATGAATATGGGCCTCACGCTTGCGGCGCAGGCGGCACTTTGCCGGGAAAACGGCGAGCCGTTCGTTTTCCCGGGATCCGAGACGCAGTGGAACGGACTGACTGACATGACGGAGGCGGGCGTGCTTGCGGAGCACATGGTCTGGGCCGCCACCACGCCGAAAGCAGCCAACGAGGCGTTCAATATCGTGAACGGGGATGTCTTCCGCTGGCGCTGGATGTGGCCGAAGCTCGCGGCCTACTTCGGCGTGGCCTGGGAAGGGTTCGAACGGGAACCACGCCCCCTCGAACAAACCATGGCAGGGCGCGGGGACCAGTGGAGGGAACTTGCCGGGCGCCATAACCTGATCGAGCCGGACCTGGACCGCGTCGCGTCCTGGTGGCACACGGACAGCGACCTGGGACGCAATATTGAAGTAGTCACGGACATGGGCAAAAGCCGGGATGCCGGGTTCACCGGGTACCGGCGGACGCTGGAGGCATTCACTGCCCTGTTTGACCGCTACCGGGCTGAGAACCTCATTCCCTGATCGGGTGGGCCGGCCGGGAGCCGGGTGACTGGCGGGTGCGGCGATGGAAGGTACGAACGCCGCCCCCGCCGGTTTGCAGCCCTGCGATAAACTTGAATTTGGCTGTTCGCCAGCCCGTTTCCCCGGCCCCCAGCCGCGCCTGATGAGGCAGTGAACGGGGTTTGCCCAAAACCGCACCGAAAGTAGCACCGTGTCCCAAGATGTCCTCACCCCCGCCCGGATCTCGGAGATTCACAAAGAGGCGGGCCGGCGTCGGACCTTTGCTGTCATTTCCCACCCTGACGCGGGCAAGTCCACGCTCACCGAGGCCCTGGCCCTGCACGCCAAGGTGATCGGCACCGCCGGCGCGTCCAGCGGCAAGGCAAACCGCAAGGAAACAGTCTCGGACTGGATGCAGATGGAAAAGGACCGCGGTATTTCCATCAGTTCCGCGGCGCTCCAGTTCTCCTACCGGGACACCGTCATCAACCTCCTGGACACCCCCGGCCACGCCGACTTCTCGGAGGACACCTACCGGGTGCTCGCCGCCGTCGACTGCGCCGTGATGCTCGTGGACGCCGCGAAGGGCCTGGAAACCCAGACCATGAAGCTGTTCGAAGTCTGCAAGCAGCGGAACCTGCCCATCATCACCGTCATCAACAAGTGGGACCGCCCCGGCCTGGACGCTCTTGCTTTGATGGATGAGATCACCGAGCGAACCGGGTTGCAGCCCATGCCGCTGACCTGGGCAGTAGGCATATCCGGCGACTTCCGCGGCGTTTGGGACCTCCGCAATGACCGCTTCGCCCGTTTCCAGCGCAACAACGCCGGCGCACAGATCGCCATTACCGAGTACTTCACCCCTGAGGAAGCGGCGGAAAGCCAGGGCAGCAACTGGTCCGACGCTGTGGACGAAGCCGGCCTGGTCATCGAATCGAACCTGGAGTTCGACGTCGAAAGCTTCCACGCCGGCAAGACCACCCCCATCCTGTTCAGCTCCGCCGCGCTCAACTTCGGCGTCAAGGAACTGCTGGACGCGCTGGTGGACTTCGCCCCGCCGGCAGCACCGCGGCCGGACGTGGACGGCACGCCGCGTCCGGTGGCCTCCCCGTTCTCCGGCTTCGTCTTCAAGGTCCAGGCCGGCATGAACAAAGCCCACCGCGACCACGTGGCCTTCATCCGCGTCTGCTCCGGCGTCTTCGAGCGCGGCATGGTGGTCACCCAGACCCGCACCGGAAAATCGTTCGCCACCAAATACGCCCAGCAGGTCTTCGGCCGGGAGCGCGAAGTGATCGACGAGGCCTACCCCGGCGACGTCGTGGGCCTGGTCAACGCCTCCTCGCTGCGCGTGGGGGACAGCCTCTACCTTGAGGACGCCGTGGAATACCCGGCCATCCCGTTGTTCGCCCCCGAGCACTTTCAGGTGGCCCGGTCCAAGGACCCCAGCAAGTTCAAGCAGTTCCGCCGCGGCATCGAACAGCTCGAGCACGAGGGCGTTATCCAGCTGCTCCGCTCCGACGTCCGGGGGGACCAGGCGCCGGTGCTTGCCGCCGTCGGACCCATGCAGTTCGAAGTGGTGGAGGACCGGATGGCGCACGACTTCAGTGCCCCCATGCGGCTGGAACGCCTGCCCTACTCTTTGGCCAGGATCACGACGGCGGACGCCATGCCCGCGCTCGCCAACGTACCGGGCGCCGAGGTGCTCTTGCGGTCCGACGGCGAGTACCTCGCCCTGTTCAACGACGTCTGGGCCCTTCGCAGGATCGAAAAAAACCACCCGGACCTGACCCTCGTGCCCATCGGCACCCACAACCCCGCAAAGTAGGAACCGTGAACGCAGTGCAACCCAGCGCAGTCCAACCCCGCGCATTGATCACCGGCGCCGGGACCATCAACCCGCTCGGCTCCTCGGTGGCCGAAACCTGGTCCGGGATGGTGGCCGGCAAGTCGGGCATTGGACCGCTTGGGGAAGCCTGGGCGGAACAGCTGCCCGTGAAAATTGCGGGACAGGTGACCACCGACCTTTCCGGCCACCTCAGCACCCGCGAAATGAAGCGCATGGACCGCTGCGGGCAGCTCGCGCTCATCGCTGCCCGGGAAGCCTGGAAGCAGGCCGGCGCGCCGGACGTGGATCCTGAGCGCTTCGCGGTGGTGATCGGCTCGGCGTACGGCGGGCTCGGCTCCACCCTGGAGCAGGACCGGACCCTTGCCGAATCCGGTCCGCGCAAGGTTTCACCGCACACGCTCACCCGCCTCATGGTGAACGGCCCGGCGGCCTGGGTCTCGATCGACCTCGGTGCCCGCGGCGGCGCCCGGACGCCGGTCAGCGCCTGCGCCTCCGGGGCGGAGGCGATTGTCCAGGCAGCCGAGATGATCCGCTCCGGTGCTGCCGACGTCGTGATTGCCGGCGGCGTTGACGCCTCGGTTAATGACCTGGTGATCACCGGCTTTTCCCAGATCCGCGCCTTGTCCACCCGTTCCGGGGACCCGCAGCAGGCTTCGCGCCCGTTCGATGGCGGCCGGGACGGCTTTGTCCTCGCGGAGGGCGCCGGTGTGGTGGTGCTGGAGAGCGAAGAGCACGCCCGCGCCCGCGGCGCAGCCGTGTTGGGTGCTGTGGCAGGCGGTGCTGTGACATCGGACGCAAATGACATTGTGGCGGCTGATCCTGCCATGCAGCGGCGGGTTATGCAGAAGGCGCTTGATTCCGCGGGCCTTGCTGCCGAAGACATCGGGTTTGTGCATGCCCACGCCACGTCCACGCCGGTGGGGGACCGTTTGGAAGGCCAGGCGATCAACGCAATCTTCGGTCCGGACATCCCTGTCACTTCCACCAAGGGCCATACCGGCCATCTGCTGGGCGGTGCCGGTGCGCTCGCGGCCGTTGTGGTGGTTGAGGCACTGCGGACCGGGATGCTTCCGGGAACCTTGAACGTCCAGGAACTTGACCCCGAGGTAGAGCTCAACGTCGTCACCGAAGACGTCCGCCAGCTCCAGCCAGGCAACGCCCCGGCGGGCCTGGTGAACGCCTTCGGGTTTGGCGGGCACAGTGTTGCCTTGGTAATCACGGGGGAATAACGCAAAAGCCCGGAGCCAGTTCCCTGGCTCCGGGCTTCATCCGTTGGCCGGCAGGATTCCTGCCGGCCTTGAAGGCGTTATGCCCGGCTCGGAACCGGTGCCTCCACTGGGACTGCGTGTGACTCCAGTGCTTCGCCGTTTCCGCTGCGGCGTTCCTTCAGGAAGTACACCAGGCCTGCAGCGGCTGTGGAGGCCGCTGCCAGCGCAAACAGGCCGGGGATGACGCTTCCGGTCTGCTCCTTGATGATGCCGAAACCGAACGGGGCAACGAACCCGCCCAGGTTTCCCAAGGAGTTGATAATGGCGATGGCCGGAGCCAGGACCATCGGATGCAGCCCGGACTGCGGAATGGTCCAGAACAGCGGGGAGGCGCTCTTGAAGCCCATGGCGGCGATGGCCAGGAAGACCAGGGCCATGACCGGCGAGGCGACCGCGGCGGCGAATGTACCTGCGGCGGCTACCAGGAGTGCAACCACCAGCAGCGGGCGCTTGGACCTGGCTTTGTCCTGCAGCTTGGCGGCAAAGTACATGGCGAACACTGCGCAGACCCACGGGATGGAGGACAGGAAGCCCACGGTGAGGTCGGTGGTGCCCGGGATCTGCTTGATGATGCTGGGAAGCCAGAACGTGTTGGCGTAGATGGACAGCTGGATGGAGAAGTAGATGCCGCACAGTAGCAGGATCTGCGGGTTCAGGAGCATCTTCCAGCGGTTGATCTTTCCACCGTCTGCTGCGGTGTGCTGGGCGTCCTCATCGGCGATGGCGCGGGACAGGGCGGTCTTCTCAGCTTGGTTGAGCCACTTGGCGTCCGCGATTCTGGCGTCCAGGAGGAAGAACACGGTAAAGCCCACAACCACGGACAGGGCGCCCTCGAAGCCGAAGAGCCATTGCCAGCCGCGCAGGCCAAGGGCGCCGTGGAGGCTGAGCAGCATCCCGGCGATGGGGCCTGAGATCGCGGCAGCGATGGAGGAACCGGCGATGAAGATTGCGGTGGCTTTGCCGCGCTGGCCGGCGGGGACCCAGCGGGCGAAGTAGAAGATGACGGCGGGGAAGAACCCGGCTTCGGCTGCGCCCAGCAGGAAACGCAGGACATAGAACATCGTCTCGTTCTGCACGAACGCCATCAGGAAGGAGACGATGCCCCAGCTGACCATGATCCGGGCCAGCCACACCTTGGCGCCGTACTTTTCCATCATCACGTTGCTGGGAAGTTCGAAGATGGCGTAGGCGATAAAGAAAAGCCCGGCTCCGAATCCGTACGCAGCGGCGCCGATGCCCACGTCAGCCTGGAGGTGGTCCTGTGCGTAGCCGATGTTTGACCGGTTCAGTTGGTTGCACACCAGCATGACCAGCATGATGGGCAGCACGCGCTTGAAGAACTTCTTTGTGGCTGTGGCCACATCCGAGACAGCACTGTCCACAGACGTCATTGAATGTATTTCCTTTGGGGTAGAGATCCCGGGCCTGCTGCGGGGCGGGGAGAATGAGGTGAAACGCTCATGGCGCAGGCGTGGCCTACGGTTGACTGACGTCAGTCAGTTTCAGGCCCCTGGCAAAAGTGGCACTCGTCATCGCAGTCGCGACTCATCGCCGCGGCAATGCTGACGTTAAGGGGACCAGGGCGAGCGGCGTCAACTGTGTTTCTTCGGCCGAGCAGTGCCGTTTGGGACTTCACGATGGGGCTCCAGATGTCGTAATTACGAGCCGGGACGGACCGGATGATGTCTGCCTTTTTGTCACGTGGAATTCCGCACGGCCGGTTCCTGTTGCGAGGGAGGTCCGGCCGTGCGGAAGATGGTGCCGGCGTGTTGGCCGGGGCAGGTGCTACCGGACCAGGCAGGGCCGCTTGGGGTCGAAGGACCAGCCGTCGATGTAGTACTGCATGCCAATGCTGTCGTCGCGGGCGTCGAGGCCATGCTCCAGGTACAGCTTGTGGGCCTTGTCCAGGGCTTCGCGGTCCAGCTCTATGCCCAGGCCTGGGGCTGCCGGGACCTCGATGGCGCCGTCCTTGATCTGCAGCGGGTTTTTGGTCAGCCCCTGTCCGTCCTGCCAGATCCAGTGGGTGTCCAGTGCCGTGATCTCGCCCGGAGCCGCGGCGCCGGTGTGCGTGAACATGGCGAGCGAGATGTCGAAGTGGTTGTTTGAGTGCGAGCCCCAGGTGAGGCCGAACTCGTGGCACATCTGGGCCACCCGGACTGAACCGTGCATGGTCCAGAAGTGCGGATCGGCGAGCGGGATGTCCACGGCGTTGCTGCGGATGGCGTGGGACATTTCGCGCCAGTCCGTGGCGATCATGTTGGTGGCCGTCTTCAGCCCGGTGGCGCGGCGGAATTCCGCCATTACTTCCCGGCCGGAGAAACGCCCTTCGGCGCCGCAGGGGTCCTCGGCGTATGCCACCACACCCTGCATCCGCTTGCCCAGCCGGATGGCCTCCTCCAGGAACCAGCCGCCGTTCGGGTCCAACGTGACCCGTGCGTCCGGGAAACGCTTGGCGAGGGCCGTGACCACGTCCACCTCGTCATCGCCGGACAGCACGCCGCCCTTGAGCTTGAAATCGCTGAAGCCGTAGCGTTCCTGCGCAGCTTCCGCCAGCGCGACGACGGCCTCCGGAGTCATGGCTTCCTGGCGCCGGAGCTCCTCCCAGCGGTCAGCGGGGGCGTCCTCCACCAGGTAGGGGAGGTCCGTCCGCTTGTGGTCGCCCACGAAGAAAAGGTAGCCCAACATGGGCACGGACGTGCGCTGCTGGCCATCACCGAGCAGTTCGGCCACGGGGACGCCGAGGAACTGGCCGTGCAGGTCCAGCAGGGCTGACTCGACGGCGGTAACGGCATGGACCGTGGTGCGCAGGTCGAAGGTCTGCAGGCCGCGCCCGCCGGCGTCGCGGTCTGCGAATTCGGCCGCGACCTCCCGCAGGAGTGAGCGATAGCGGGCCACCGGTTTGCCGTTGATCAGGGCACCGGCTTCTTCGATGGTGGTGCGGATCTTTTCGCCGCCGGGAACTTCACCGAGGCCGGTGCGCCCGTCCGAGTCGGTGATGATGACGATGTTGCGGGTGAAGAACGGGCCGTGGGCGCCGCTGAGGTTCATCAGCATGCTGTCGTGGCCCGCAACGGGGACCACCTCTACTCCCGTAATGATGGGCTGGTTGCTCATGCGCCGACCTCGGCTTTCTCTTCAGCTGCCAGGACTACGGTGCCGTCGATGAGGCGGTTGACCTTCCAGGGGTTCTCGTCCTGCAGCGGGGCAGGGAGGAGTTCCTGGGGGATGTTCTGGTATGCGACGGGGCGCAGGAAGCGGTTGATGGCGAGAGTTCCAACGGAGGTGGTGCGGCTGTCGGAGGTGGCGGGGAAGGGGCCGCCGTGAACCATGGCGTGGCCTACCTCGACGCCGGTGGGCCAGCCGTTGATGATGATGCGGCCCACTTTCTGCTCCAACGCCGGGATCAGGGGTGCCGCCGTCGGGTAGTCCTCTTCGATGAGATGCAGCGATGCTGTCAGCTGGCCTTCGAGTCCGCTGATGGCCTCGATCAGGTCCTCCGAGCTGGCGTAGCGGATGACCAGGCTGGCAGCACCGAAGATTTCCTCGTGAAGGACGTGGTTGGTCACGAAGTCCTTGACCTGCGTGCCGAAGATGGCAGGAGCGGGCGCGTTTTTCGTTGCACCCTCCAGGCCCTTGCCAATGAGGTCCACACCTGCGGCGTTGCCGAGTGCTTCGGTGCCTGCGTTCCAGGAGCCGGCGATGCCTTCGGTCAGCATGGTCTGGCCGGCGCAGGCGGCCACGGCACGCGCGACGGCGGCTGCGAGTTTGTCCCCTGCCTCACCTTTGGGGGCGAACAGCAGGCCCGGCGAGGTGCAGAGCTGACCGGAACTGCCGGTGACGGCGGTGACGTACTGCTGGGCCAAGGCGCCAATTTGTTCGGTGGAGCCGCTCAGGGCACCTTCGAAGACGAAGACCGGGTTCAGCGAGGACATTTCCGCATAGACGGGAATGGGCTCGCGGCGGGCAGCGGCGGTTTTCATGAGTGCTATGCCCGCGCCCTGGGAGCCGGTGAAGCCGACGGCCTTGATGGCGGGGTCGGCGACGAGGGCCTGGCCGATGCTGGCACCCGGTCCGTAGATCAGGGAAAACACTCCCGGGTGCAGGCCGAAGTCCTTGACGGCCTTGACGACGGCCTGGCCGACGAGTTCACCGGTGCCCGGGTGGGCGTTGTGGGCCTTGAAAACCACCGGGCAACCGGCAGCCAGGGCTGACGCGGTGTCGCCACCGGCGGTGGAGAAGGCGAACGGGAAGTTGCTGGCACCGAACACTGCCACCGGTCCGAGGGGGATCTGGCGCTGCCGGATGTCTGCCCGGGGCAGCGGGGTGCGGTCCGGGATGGCGGGGTCGATGCGAACGCCGCGGAAGTCACCCGTACGGACAACTGTTGCGAAGAGCCGCAGCTGGCCGGTGGTGCGCGCCCGTTCGCCCTGGAGCCGGGCAGCCGGGAGGCCGGTTTCCTGGCTTGCACGGATGATCAGTTCCTCGCCGATGGCTTCGATGTTGTCCGCGATGGCCTCGAGGAACCCCGCGTGGGATTCCGGGTCGAGGGTCGAGAAGGACGGGTACGCGGCGGCGGCCGCTGCGGTGGCTGCCTTGAGCTGGTCCTCGGTCAGGAGCGAATAGGCGGGGTCGAGCTGCCCGTTGGTGGCGGGGTTGTAGCCGTGGGCTGTTTTTCCTTCGCCGATAACGGTTTGTCCGGCGATCAGGGAGTGTCCGGTGAGGGTCACGATGGTTCCTCCTATGAGAGGTGGTGGATCAGGAGACGGTGGCGATGAGGGCTTTGAGGTCTGCGAGGTCCTGCTCGGCGAGGTTCTGCAGCGGCGGGCGGACCGGGCCGGCGGAGCGGCCGACAGCGTCAAGGCCGCCCTTGACGATGGAGACAGAGTAACCCTTGACCCGGTCGCGGATGTCCAGGTACGGGATGACGAAGTCATTGAGCTTCTTGTTGACGGCTACGCGGTCGTTGTTCCGCACGTCCTGGTAGAAATCCAGGGCGAACTGCGGCACGAAGTTGTACATGGCGCTGGAGTAGGTGCTCATGCCTAGCTGCAGCAGCGGCAGGGCGAAGGTCTCGGCAGTGGGGAGGCCGCCGAGGTAGAAGAGCCGCTCGCCGAGCTTGGCGTAGACGCGGGCATCGTGCTCGAGGTCACCCACGCCGTCCTTGAAACCGATGAGGTTCTCGTGCCGGTCGGCAAGCGCGGCCACCGTGGTGTCCTTGTAGATGGCGTTGGCACGGTTGTAGATGATCACGCCGAGGGAAGTGGCGCTGCAGACAGCGCTGACGTGCTCGATGAGCCCTCCCTGGTCGGCTTCGGTGAGGTACGGGGGCAGCAGGAGGATGCCTTCGGCGCCCGCTGCCTCGGCAGCCTTGGCGTTCTCAATGGCCTGGACCGTGGATCCGCCGGCAGAGGCCAGGACGGGAACCTGGCCGCCCACTTCCTCCACGGCGGTGCGGACGACGCGCTCGGACTCGGCTGCCGACAGGGAGAAGCCCTCTCCGGTGCCGCCGGCGGCGAAGAGACCCGCAACGGGAAAGCTTGCCTGCCAGGCCAGATGCTTGCGGTAATTCTCTTCATCGAACTGCAGCTCTGCATCGAACGAGGTCACGGGGAAGGACAGCAGGCCTTCCTTGAGAGTGTCCGCCAGTTCCTGGGGTGAGTACTTTGCCACGATGTTGTCCTCCGTGTGATCGCCGCGGGCGGCTAGGTGTTGTGGGTTCCTGCTCAGATTAGGCAGAGGACGTAATGCCTGTCTAAGTGTATTTATGTATCCAGTGATGCTCTATGAGCATCAACCGTCATACTTGTGCAGCCTACTCTGAACGGAACTCCAGGTCCCGAAGGAGGCGGCGGAGGGCGGGGTTGTCCACTCTCCGGTTCCAGATGGCATGCAGTTCAACAGGCTGCTCGCTTTCCATTCCAGCAACGGGGAGGAACTCCACGCCCTTGATTGCCAGCAACGTGGCAGAGTGCGGGACAAAGGCAACGCCGCGCCTCGCCGCCACCAGGGACACCATGGTGAGGACCTGACTAACCGTATGGATCACGTTGGCGTGCTGGATGGGAATCATCTTGACCACAAGGTCATAGAAGTACGTCGCCTTGGTGGGGGAGTGCATGATGAGCGGCTCCTCGCTTATGTCGTTATCCTCCACCGGCCGGGACAGCTGGGTGAGGCGATGGCCTTCGGGGACCGCGAGCATCATCGATTCCCGGTACAGCAGGTGTGAGTCGAAGGTGTCACGGTCGAACGGGGGCCTGGCCAGGCCGAGGTCCAGTCCGCCGGTGAGGAGACCCTGGATCTGCTCGCCGGTGACGAGTTCCTGGAGGTCGATGTCCACATCCGGAATGATCTCCGCCATCTCCTCCAGCAGCGGCCCCAAAATACTGAAGCCGCTGGCGGCCGTAAAGCCGATGCGGAGAATTCCGGAGCGGCCCGTCGCGATCCGCCGGGCCGTGATGGGAGCGCGCGTAGCCAGCGCCATCAGCCGCTTTGCTTCCTCAAGGAAGGCTTCGCCGGCAGGCGTCAGCTGAACCTTCCGGTTGTCCCGTTCGAGCAGCTCGGTGCCGATGCTCTTTTCGAGCTTCTGGATCTGCCGGCTGAGGGGAGGCTGGGTCATGCTGAGCCGTTCCGCCGCCCTGCCAAAGTGAAGTTCTTCTGCCACGGCGATGAAACCCGCTAGCTGGTCAAAGGTAAACATGATGCCTTCCAGGTATCACTTGATGCTCATATGGGCTTAGACATGCATCATAACTGCTCCCTAAACTCGTCATAGCGAGCCCGAAGTGATTCGGTTCACAAAGACAACCGGACCCGTTCCGGAGCAGTTAAAGGAGTCCCAATGAAGCACTTCCCCACCCGCCGCACCGTCCTCGGTGCAGCCTCCGCCATCACCCTGCTGGCCATGACCGCATGCGGCAACGTCGCCGGCGGCAGCGCCGACGACACGTCGAAATACCCCTCCGGCCCCGTCAACCTCACGGTAGGACAGGCAGCCGGCGGCAGCACCGACCTCATTGCCCGCGCCTTGGCCGAAGGTGCCTCCAAGAGCCTCGGTCAGCCGATGCCTGTGGTCAATAAGCCCGGCGCGAACGGCGCCCTGGCTACAAAGGAGGTTGCCGGTAAGCCCGCAGACGGGCAGGAACTGGTCCTGCTGACCGCCTCCCTCATCACCATCACTCCGCTCGCAGTTACCCCGGATGAGGCCGTCAACATTGACGACCTGGACATCATTGCCGGCCTTTCGCAGGACGACTACGTCCTCGTCGCCAGCGCTGATTCAGGCTTCAAGAGCTTCAAGGACGTGACCAGCGCCGGCCGCAGCATCACATTCGGCACCACCGGTGTTGGAACCGGAAGCCAGCTGGCCCAGACTGTGCTCTTCAAGCAGGCCAACGTCACCGGTACGGACATTCCCTTTGACAGCGGCAAGCCCGCCTTGACGGCTGTCCTGGGAAACCAGGTGGAACTGGCCACTATCCAGCTTGGGGAAGCCATGCCGCAGATCCAGGCAGGAAAGGTTTCCCCGCTCCTGGTCTTCTCCGAAGAACGCAATACCTTCCTGAAGGACACCCCGACGGCGAAGGAAGCCGGCTATGACGTTCCCGTAGCCCAGTACCGGGCCGTGGCCGCGCCCAAGGGCACGCCGCAGGAAGTCAAGGACAAGCTGTTCGCATCCTTCCAGGAAACCTTTAAGTCGGACGCCTACAAGGAGTTCAACGAGAAGAACATGCTTACCCCCAAGGAAATTTCCGGGGAGGAAGTAGTCACGGAGTGGAAGGGCTACGCGGCAAAGTACAAGGAACTGGTGGAGAAGTACGACATCAGCCTCAGCGGAACTAAGTGATTCCAGTGCAAGGAACACCCGCAGTACCTGCCGGAGGAGGCAGCACCGCTGCCTCCTCCGGCAGGGACGCCCCCCGCACGGAGTCTGACGGACTTATTGACGATTTGACGCCGGAGCAGCTTGCAGCACAGTGGGAAGAAGAAAAGCCCCCCGCGGCAGGCGCCCTCGCCAACGCCGCGTCCTCGTTGGTGGTCCTCGGCGTGGGGCTTGCCGCCGTCGTCCTGTCCATAACCATGGGTCTGGGCACTCCCGCCAGCCCCCAGCCGGGATTGTGGCCATTCATCATCAGCTGCGCGATGGTTGCGCTGGGCCTGTTCCAGCTTGTTCTGGGCCGGCACAACCGCGACGCCGAAAAGTTCACCCGTCTGTCCACGGCACCCCTCACCGGACTCGTGACGCTGGCCGCCATGGTTGCTCTCATGCCGTTGATCGGGTTTGAACTGCCCGCCCTTGTGTTGTGCATCATCTGGATGCGCTTCCTGGGCGGGGAAACCTGGCGGTCAACGCTCCTGGTCAGTGCCATCGTCGTTGCAGCTTTTTACGGCATCTTCGTGCTGGCGCTCAACACCTCCATTCCCCATCTTTTCTAGGAGAACCCCGTGGATTTTCTAAATCCCGTCATCAACGGATTTGCGGTTGTCCTGGAGCCGACCAACCTGCTCTACTGCCTGGTCGGCGTCGTCATCGGCATGCTCATCGGTGTGTTGCCCGGCCTGGGGCCGGCGGCAACCATCGCCATCCTGCTCCCGCTCACCTACGGCGTTGAACCCGTCACCGCCATCATCATGCTGGCAGGCATCTTCTACGGCGCCCAGTACGGCGGCACCATCACCTCGGTGCTCCTTCGACTTCCCGGCGAAGCGTCCTCGGTGGTCACCGTTTTCGACGGCTACCAGCTTGCAAAGCAGGGCAAGGCTGGCACCGCTTTGGGCCTGGCCTCCATCGGCTCTTTCATCGGCGGCACGGCCGCCATCATCGGCCTCACCTTCCTCGCGCCGCTTGTTGCCAGCTTTGCCCTGGACTTCGGTGCGCCCGAGTACACCGCTTTGGCGCTGTTGGGCATCCTGCTGGTAGCCACCATCAGCAGCGGAGCCAAGGCCAAGGCGCTCATCGCAGCAGCCCTCGGATTGCTGCTCGCCACGGTAGGCCGTGACGTTTTCACCGGTGAAAGCCGTTTCACGTTCGGCAGCCTCCAGCTTGCCGACGGCATCGACTTCGTGCCCATCGCCATGGGTATTTTCGGCCTCGGCGAGATCCTCTACAACCTCGAGGAGAGGCACCGCGCAGCCAAGGCACCGTCGAAGGTGGCTAACGTGTGGCCCTCGCGCAAGGACCTGAAGCAGGCATCCGGTTCCATCGGCCGCGGCTCGGTACTGGGATTCTTCCTGGGCATCCTCCCCGGCGGCGGCGCTACGATCGCGTCAATGGCGTCCTATGCCATGGAAAAAAAGCGGGCCAAGCAGCCTGAGCGCTTCGGCAAGGGCGCGCCGGAAGGTGTGGCAGGACCGGAAACCGCCAATAACGCCGCCGCAACCTCCTCCTTCATCCCCCTGCTGACTCTGGGCATCCCTGCCAACGCCACCATGGCGCTGATGTTCGGTGCCCTGCTGATCCAGGGCGTCACGCCCGGACCGCAGCTTGTGGAGCAGGACCCGGAGCTGTTTTGGGGCGTCGTGAATTCCATGTACATCGGCAACATCCTGCTGCTGATCATGAGCCTTCCGCTCGTGGGCATCTTCGTTCGGATCCTGCGTGTCAGGGCAGCCATCCTAGCGCCCATTACAGCTCTGATCACCTTGCTGGGTGCCTACACCATCAACAACAGCATGTTCGATGTAACCCTCGTTGTAGTCTTCGGCGTCATCGGTTACCTGATGAAAAAGTTCGGCTTCGAGCCCGGACCGCTGGTGCTGGCCTTCGTGCTTGGAGAACTCCTCGAGAGCTCGATCCGGCGTTCGCTGCTGATGTTCGGCGGTGACCCCACAGGCTTCTTCGGCCGTCCCATCTCGGCCACCCTGCTGCTGGTCTTCTTGCTGGTGGCTGTGCTTCCGCTCGTTCGGAGTGCCATCGCCAAGCGCAGGACCTCCTCCACACCAACAGCCGCCGCCAGGCCGGACATTAAGGAAAAGGTATGAGCATCGTCGTCGGATTTGTTCCCACACCCGCAGGAGAAGCGGCCCTTACAGCAGGCATTGCCGAGGCCCGGTTACGGAGCGAAGATCTCCTGATCGTAAACTCCGCCCGGGAAGGTGCGCTGGTGGACAAGTCTGTGGCTCCGGATGACCTGCTGGAAAAGGCCGCCCGCCGTGCTGCCGACGCCGGCGTTGAGGTGCGGGTGATCCAGCCCCCGTACCAGCATGACCTCGCCGATGAATTCCTTGATGTGGCCCGTGAAGCCGACGCCTCCCTGATCGTCATCGGGCTCCGGCACCGCACCCAGGTAGGCAAGTTCATTCTGGGCAGCCACGCCCAGCGGATACTGATGCAGGCTGACCGCCCGGTCCTGGCGGTCAAAGCCGACGGCGGAAACTTCTAGCACCGGAAGGGCGATAGCAGCATGTACAAGTACGATTCCAAAAGGCGGAGACCGTCGTTGCCCGAGGCTCCGGTGCCGGACTGGTCAAGGCTTTGCAGGAACGAAAATGTAGAGGTGCGCTCCTCGAACGGGACGATCATAGCCGGGACGATTGACATGATCGCTTCCGACCGGAGCGTTTTCTGGATGATCCGCACCGACGGTGCCGGCCGGACCATGGTTTACTTCGGGGACGACGTATCCGTCACAAGGGTGACGCAGCAGCGCGAACTGGCAGCGGCGTAGCAGCCGGGAACCGCAGATGAAACTGCGCTGAAGCCGGTGACCCCTCCAGGGGTTGCCGGCTTTATCACGTCCGACGGCGGATCTTTTCAGTGAGTGCGTCGAGGACCTGCAGCTGGCCCTTCACCAGCTTGAGGCGCGCTTCGGCCTCCGTAAACCAGCGGGCGTCGTCGATCTCCGGAAAGTGCTGGATCCGGCCTGAACCCTTGGGCCACTCCAGCGGGAACGTGTTGCTGACGATCCTTGCCGGCTGGAAGTCCTGCTCCGCGGTGAAAACCGTGATGATCTTGCCGGACGGCTGCCGGAACTGTCCGAGTTGCCGGTAGTCCGCGGGCGGGGCAGGGGAGCCCATCTCTTCGGCAAACTCCCGCAGGGCAGCAGCCAGCGGATCCTCGTCCCCGCCATATTCACCCTTAGGGATGGACCAGGCATGGGCGTCCTTGCGCGCCCAAAACGGTCCGCCCATGTGGGCTATCCAGACTTCCAGGCCGCCCGGGTCTGTCTTCCTGTACAGCAGAATCCCTGCGCTGAAAACCGGCACCTGTCCTCCACTTGCTGAAGATTTTAAAACGATCGGAAACCGCCCTTCAACGTTAACCTGCAGTTCACGGCGCTGCTTTAGGTTATTCCCCTAGGCACTCTGCTCGAAGGGACCCCGTCATGGCCAACATAGCCGAGGTTTTGGGACGGCTCACGCCGGATGAACTGGATGAACTCCGCACCCTCGGGCCGCAGGGACACCTGCCGCGATACCTGGTTGACGCCTTGGACCGTGCCGCCGGCGGACCCGGTGCTGGCCGCGGCTACTACGTTCCCACCGGAAACGTCAGCGCTACCGGCGGCCCGCTCCTGGTGCTGCGCAGCGACGTATCCGGCTGGCTTTTCAACACCCACAGCGACGACCCGGACCCCTTGCCGGAGCACCGCTAGCCTGACCATCCGGCGCTAGCCGATCAACAGGCTCAGGGCCTCCGTCAAGTGCTCCACTTCGCGGACCGAGAAACCGGCCGGCACCGGACCCGGCCCGGCGTGGCTGGCGGGCACAACGGCGTGGGTGAACCCCAGCCGGTGGGCTTCCTGGATGCGCTGGTTGATGCCGGGGACAGGCCGGACCTCGCCCGCGAGGCCCACCTCGCCGAAAGCGATCAGCCGGATGGGCAGCGGTTTGCGGGCCTTTGCCGAAGCCACCGCAAGGGCAACAGCCAGGTCCGTCGCCGGCTCACTCAGCTTCACGCCCCCCACCGTGGCCACGTACGAATCGTCCTTGTGCAGCAGGGTGCCGGCACGCTGCTGCAGGACAGCCAGCAGCATGGAGACGCGGGAGCTGTCCAGGCCGCTGGTGGCCCGCCGCGGCTGCGAGTTGGGGCTTTCGGCGAGCAGTGACTGCACCTCGGCCAGCAGGGGCCGCCGGCCTTCCATCGTTACCGTAATGCAGGTGCCGGAGACCGGCTCCTTGGTGCGGCTGACAAACAGCCCGCTGGGATCGGCGAGACCTTCGATGCCGTTTTCGTTCAGGTCGAAGCAGCCGACGTCGTCCGTTGGTCCGTAGCGGTTCTTGACGGCACGGAGCAGCCGAAGCCGGGAGTGGCGTTCGCCCTCGAACTGGCACACCACGTCCACCAGGTGCTCCAACAGCCGCGGCCCGGCGATGGAGCCGTCTTTGGTCACGTGGCCCACCAGCAGGGTGGTCATGTTCCTCTGCTTGGCCGCGGCAATGATGGACGCGGCAACTTCACGGACCTGCGAAACACCGCCGGCGCTGCCGTCCACATCGGCACTGCTGAGGGTCTGCACGGAGTCCACAATCAGGAGGCGGGGCTCGATCTTCTCGACCTGACCCAGCGCCTGGCCCAGATCCGTCTCAGCGGAAAGGTACAGCGATTCAGCCACGGCGTCGATCCGCTCGGCACGGAGCTTCACCTGGGCCGCCGATTCCTCCCCGGTCACGTACAGCACGTCCTGCGCCGTCCGGGCAAACTTCGCAGCGACATCAAGCAGCAGCGTTGACTTGCCCACGCCAGGCTCACCCGCGAGCAGGATGACAGCGCCCGGCACCAGCCCGCCGCCCAGTACCCGGTCCAGTTCGTCCACGCCGGTAGGCAGGAAAGCAGCGGTGGTTGCGTCCACCTCGGCAATCCGGCGGGCGGGCTCCGCGACTGTTGCCGCCGGCGTCGTACGTGCAACGGCGGTGCCGGCTTCCTCGACGGTGCCCCATGCCTGGCACTCACCGCACCGGCCGACCCATTTGACGGTGGTCCAGCCGCACTCGGCGCATTTGTAGGCGGGCGCCTTGGACGCCCGGGAAGTCTTTGTTGCCATGGGATCAACCCTAGTGGCGGGCCCTGACATTCCTTGGCCACCCCGGAGGGGAGGGAGACCGCCGCTGCCCATTGGAAAAATCGGGACCACGTAAACTGAAGCCCGCGGTACCCGATTATTGAGATGGAAAGAAAATGGCCGAAATTCTAGTGGACCTGATTGAGGGCAAGGACGCCGAACGGGTGACGCAGATTCCCACGTCACTGGTGATCCGCGAGTCGGCGTGATGGATGCCACCGGGCCCGGCGCCAACACGGACACTAACCGCTCCCTTCGCTGGGGTGTTGTGGCAACAGGACGGATCGCGCACAAGGTCACCCGCGACCTTGCCTTCCTCGAGGACGCCGAGCTTTATGCCGTGAGCTCGCGCAGCAAAGCCTCGGCGGAGGCATTCGCGGAGGAGTACGGCTTTGCCGCCAGCTACCACGACGGCCCCTCCGGATCCGGATACAGGCAGCTCTTCGCGGACCCCAAGGTAGACGTGGTGTATGTCGCCACGCCGCACGCACAGCACTTCGAGGTTGCCCGCGCAGCCCTCGAAGCCGGGAAGCACGTCCTGTGCGAGAAGCCCTTCACCATCAACGCCCGGGAGGCCCGTGAGCTGGTCCGCTTGGCGGGTGAACGGGGGCTTTTCCTGATGGAGGCGGTGTGGACGCGTTTCCTGCCCGTCATGCGCCGGACCCTGGAACTGATCGGCAGCGGCGAGATCGGCAGGGTCTGCTGGCTCCAGGCCGACCTTGGCTTTCCGGCTGCCTATGACCCCCGGGACAGGCTCTGGGATCCGGCGGCCGGCGGCGGGGCACTGCTGGACCTCGCGGTCTACCCCTTGACCTGGGCCATCGCGGCGCTGGGGTTCCCGGAGAAGCTGACGGCGAGGGGCCACCTGAACCAGGACGGCGTGGATGTCCAGAACACCATCGCCCTTGAGTACCCGGAAGGAGCTTCCGCGCAGCTGACCTCCTCGATCCAGGCCGCCGGGCCGGGAATGGCCACCATCAGCGGAACCGCAGGCTGGATCAGGACCGGTTCCCCGCTGTACAACCCGCGGATGCTCGAAGTATGCGGCCTGAACGGCGAAATCCGGGCAGAGGAGTTCCCCGAGCAAACCGAGGGTTTCATCCACGAACTGCGCGAGACAGCACGCTGCATCCGGGCCGGCCTGCAGGAAAGCCCGTTGATGCCCTGGAGCAAAACGATAAAGGTGATGGAGCTGCTGGACCAGGCCCGGGAGCAACTCGGCCTGCGGTACGCGAACGACTCCAGCCCGGGCGTTTCCTAAAGCGCGGGCAGCACGTCCCTGGCCTCGCGCGCGTCCATGCCGGTGGCCTCCAGCAGGTCCACCATCAGCGGCCGGTACAGCATCACCACCGTTTCCCCTTCCAGCCTCTGCACCTCCAGCAGCTTGGGGTGCAGGCGCAGGGCAATCTCGCTCAGGTCCCGGCGGGCCGTCCGCAGGTGGGCGCGGCGGACGCCGTCGTGCGTTTCCGCCAAGCCCAGCGACAGCTCATCAATGGCGGCAGCGGTCTCCTGCAGCACCTCCGCGATGTTCTCCGTCGCCTCGTCCGAAAGCGCGGCATGGTTGATGGCGCTGGTAAGGCGCCGCGCGAAAACCCGGCTGTTCCTCAGTGCCAGGTCAATGAAATCCAGCGACTGTTTGAGCCGGTCCAGTTCTTCCCGGTGCCGTCTGTAGGCGGGGGCCAGGGTGGCCACCTCGCCGGACGCGCGGAGTGACTGGCGCATCCCGTCCACCAACGGCTGGCAGTTCCGGCCCCGGATGAGTGCGTGCCAGGCCTGGGTGGAATCACTCCGGACGAGCGCCTCCCCGCACTCACGCAGCACCTCGGCCAGCTCGTGCAGCAGCTTCTGGACGTCTTTCCGCGGCTCCCGCCGTGGGTCCTTGGGGATGAGGATGGTGACGAGCAGCGCGCAGAGACCGCCCACCACGGCGTCTATGCTCCTCGTGAACGGCCCGCCGGCCGGTGCGGGCAGCAGGACCACCAGCAGCGACTGCAGCCCCAGCTGGGTGGTGAAGATCGTGCCGCTGTCCAAAAAGCGGGCCAGCAGGATGGAGAAAAGAAGGACGACGGCGGCCTGCCAGATACCGCCGCCCAGCCAGTGCAGGAGGAGGTCACCCACGGCTATGCCTATGGTGCAGCCAAGTCCCACCTCCACCACCCGCCGCAGCCGCGGCTCCCGGGAAAAGCCAAGGGCAATCAGAGAGGACGTGGCTGCGAACAGGGGCCCGGAATGGCCCAGTACATACTCGGCAAAGGCATAGGCACCCACAGCGCAGACGGTCATCTGGATGGCAGGCACCAGCGAGTTCCGGCTGCGGATCAGGCCGGTGCGGATACGGCCGCGCAGGAAACGCCTGCCTGCTGAGAGTCCTGCTGCTGGGGCCATGCCGTCCAGTCTATTTGTTGCCCGGACCTTGACAGCCTCCGCACTACGGCCGGACCTGTGATCTGCGCAATGGGAACCCGGCACTTGTAAGCCGATATCCCGCCGCCGTTAATGTTCCGTTCACTTTGGACAGCCAATCCTGTTACCTGCGGCCCCTAACTTCGATGAAGGTACAAAACGTACGCATCGCGCTGCAGGGCGTCTCCGGTCCTGCCCGCAATTGAGACCCTGGAAGGGGTACATTCAGTGAAGGCACTCCGCTTCGGCCGCCACGCGGCTATCGCTGTTATCGCAGCCGGCGCTCTCGCGCTCACCTCCTGCGGTTCAGACAACGCCACGGGCACTGCGCCCGCCGGCGGCCAGACGTCCGCCGGCCCCAAGGTAACCGGCACCCTCACCGGCATCGGCGCTTCCTCCACCGGTGCAGCCATGGACGCATGGAAGGCCGGTTTCGCGTCCGCTAACCAGGGCGCCACCGTGCAGTACTCCCCGGACGGCTCCGGCGCAGGCCGCAAGGCCATCGTTGACGGCTCGGCACAGTTCGCCGGTTCGGACGCCTACCTCAAGGACGAAGAGTTTGAGAGCTCCAAGGCCGTCTGCGGTCCCGACGGAGCCATCAACATCCCCGTCTACATTTCCCCGATCGCCGTGGCTTTCAACCTTCCCGGCATCACCGAGCTGAAGCTCGACGCCGCTACCGTGGCCAAGATCTTCCGGGGCGAAATCGCCAACTGGAACGATCCCGCCATCGCCGCCCTGAACGAGGGCGTGGAGCTCCCGGACCTCAAGGTCACCCCGGTGAACCGTTCGGATGACTCCGGCACCACCACCAACTTCACCGACTACCTGGCTTCCGCAGCTCCTGAGGTCTGGACCGACAAGTCCGCAGGCGTCTGGCCCGCAACCCTGCAGGGCGAGAACGCCAAGGGCACCTCCGGTGTGGTCAAGACCGTTACCGACACCCCCGGTGCCGTAACGTACGCTGACGACTCCGCTGTTGGCGGCGCCCTCGGCACCGCCTCCATCAAGGTAGGCGAGGAATACGTCAAGATCTCCGCCGAAGCAGCTGCCAAGGCAGTCGAGGCCGGCAGCCCGGTTGAAGGCCGCTCCGCCAACGACGTGGCCATCAAGCTGGACCGCAAGACCACCGCCGCCGGTGCCTACCCGGTGGTCCTCGTTTCCTACCACGTGGTCTGCAGCGCCTACGACAAGCAGGAAACTGTTGACCTGGTCAAGGCCTTTGAAAACTACGTAGTCTCCGAGGAAGGCCAGCAGGCCGCCGCGGATTCCGCCAAGTCCGCACCGCTCTCCCCGGCCCTGGCCGAGAAGGCCGCCGCGGCTGTCGAGTCCATCAAGGTCAAGTCCTAATCACCGCTCTGAATCCGGGTTCCCCGCCTGCCGAGAGGCAGTGCGGGGAACTTGGTTTTAGTCGCCGCCTTCCCCTCCCAGCAATCGATCGAAGGGCCGTCGAATGACCGCCACCTCCCTGACCAGCACCCGGGGCGCCGGCCGCGCCGGGGACAAAATCTTTTCGAGTGCCGCGCTGGCCGCCGGCTGCCTTATTCTCGCCGTCCTTTTCGGCGTCGCACTCTTCCTGGTGGTCCAGGCGATTCCGGCGCTGACCGCGCCGGCTGCCGAGATCCAGGGCGGCGAAGGCTTCTTCGCCTACATCTGGCCCATCGTAATCGGCACCCTTATTGCAGCCGTGATCGCACTGGTGATCGCCACGCCCGTTGCCATCGGCGTCGCGCTGTTCATTTCACACTTCGCTCCGCGCGGCCTCGCATCCGGGCTGGGCTACGTTGTTGACCTGCTGGCTGCCATCCCGTCCGTGGTCTATGGCGCCTGGGGTGCCGCGTTCCTGGCCAAGGAGATCTCCCCGGCCTACAACTGGCTCGCGGCCAACATGGGTTGGTTGCCCATCTTCCAGGGCCCGGCCTCAGCCACCGGCAAGACCATCCTCACGGCCGGCATCGTCCTTTCGGTCATGGTGCTGCCCATCATCACGTCGCTCTCCCGCGAGATATTCCTCCAGACCCCCAAACTGCATGAGGAAGCCGCGCTCGCCCTTGGAGCCACGCGGTGGGAAATGATCAAGATGTCCGTCCTGCCGTTCGCCCGCCCGGGCATCATCAGCGCCGTCATGCTGGGTCTTGGCCGTGCCCTCGGGGAAACCATGGCCGTAGCACTGGTCCTGTCCTCCGGAGCGTTGACCGCCAGCCTCATCCAGTCAGGCAACCAGACCATCGCGGCGGAGATTGCACTGAATTTCCCGGAAGCAAGCGGGCTAAAGGTCAGCACACTGATCGCCGCCGGCCTGGTCCTGTTCGTCATCACCCTGGCCGTGAACATGATCGCGCGCTGGATCATCACCCGGCACAAAGAATTCTCGGGAGCCAACTAAATGACCTCCACGCTTACCCCCGTTCGCAGCAAGCGCTCGGCGCTCACCAAGGGCCAGCTGCCCAAGTACGCGCCCTACGTGGTCCTGGCCGGCGCGCTTATTTTTGGCGCCGCCATCCTCGCCCTGGTGGGCTTCAACGTGTTCGGCTGGGGCATTGTCTCCGCGCTCCTTTTCGCCATCGGCCTGGTGTCCTGGAGCGCGGTTGTTGAGGGTTCCCGCAAGGCAAAGGACAAACTGGCCACCTGCCTCGTAGTGGGTTCCTTCCTCGTGGCCCTGCTTCCGCTCTTATCGGTGATCTGGACCGTGCTGGTCAACGGTGTACCCGGGCTTCTTACTCCCGGATTCCTTACCAACTCCATGAACGGCGTCACGGGCGTTTTCGACAACCGGGCCGCGGAAGAAGGTGCCCCCGTGCTGGGCGGCATCTACCACGCGCTCCTGGGTACTATCCAGATCACGCTGCTGGCCACCATCATCTCGGTGCCGGTGGGCCTGCTGACCGCCATCTACCTCGTGGAGTATGGCAGCGACGGCCGGCTGGCCCGCGCCATCACCTTCTTCGTGGACGTGATGACCGGCATCCCCTCCATCGTGGCCGGACTCTTCGCCGCGGCCTTCTTCTTCGCCGTGGTGGGTCCCGGCACTAAAACCGGTGCAGTGGCCGCCGTCGCGCTTTCCGTGCTGATGATCCCGGTGGTGGTGCGGTCAAGCGAGGAGATGCTGAAGATCGTTCCCAACGAACTCCGTGAAGCGGCGTACGCCCTGGGCGTGCGCAAGTGGCGGACCATCGTCAAGGTGGTCATCCCGACGGCGATATCCGGCATCGCGTCCGGCGTCACCTTGGCGATCGCCCGCGTTATCGGCGAGACGGCCCCCATCCTGGTCACGGCAGGCTTCGCCACCAGCATTAACTCCAACGTGTTCAGCGGCTGGATGGCCTCGTTGCCTACATTCATCTACACCCAGATCCTGAACCCCACTTCGCCGGCCAACCCGGACCCGTCGTCTCAGCGGGCCTGGGGTGCCGCCCTGGTGCTGATCATCCTGGTGATGATCCTCAACCTTGGCGCCCGGCTGATCGCCAGGATCTTCGCCCCCAAGACAGGCCGCTGAGCGCCTGCTCCTTCCGGTCACACGGCCCCGATCATAAACTTCAATTCATACCCAGTCAGTGAAGGAACACCATGTCTAAGCGCATCGACGTCAAGGACCTGAACGTGTACTACGGCGATTTCCTCGCGGTGGAAGACGTCACCATTAACATCGAGGCCAAATCCGTTACCGCGTTCATCGGTCCGTCCGGCTGCGGTAAGTCCACCTTCCTGCGGACCCTAAACCGCATGCACGAGGTGCTTCCGGGCGCCCGAGTGGAGGGCGACGTCCTGCTCGACGGCGACAACCTGTACGGCCCCGGCGTGGACCCCGTGACCGTCCGCTCACAGATCGGCATGGTTTTCCAGCGGCCCAACCCGTTCCCCACCATGTCCATCCGTGACAACGTGCTGGCCGGCGTCAAGCTAAACAACAAAAAGATCTCCAAGGGCGAGGCCGACGTCCTGGTGGAACGCTCGCTGAAGGGCGCCAACCTTTGGAACGAGGTCAAGGACCGCCTGGACAAGCCCGGGTCAGGCCTCTCCGGCGGCCAGCAGCAGAGGCTCTGCATCGCGCGGGCCATTGCTGTGGAACCTCAGGTGATCCTGATGGATGAGCCCTGCTCCGCGCTGGATCCCATCTCCACCCTGGCCATTGAGGACCTGATCAACGAGCTCAAGGACCAATACACCGTGGTGATCGTGACCCACAACATGCAGCAGGCAGCCCGCGTCTCGGACCGGACCGCCTTCTTCAACATCGCGGGCACCGGCAAGCCGGGCAAGCTTATCGAGGTGGACGACACCCACACCATCTTCAGCAACCCTGGCCAGAAGGCAACCGAGGACTACGTCTCGGGCCGGTTCGGATAATCCCCAGCCGCGCCCCAGGCTCGCACGCTCGCCCGGGGACCCCTGCGGCCGTGGCCCCACAGCCGGCTGAACCAGGCTCGCACGCTCGCCCGGGGACCCCTGCGGCCGTGGCCCCACAGCCGGCTGAACCAGGCTCGCACGCTCGCCCGGGGACCCCGGCGGCTGTGGGCCCAGAGCCGGCTGCACCAGGCTCGCACGCTCGCCCGGGGACCCCTGCGGCCGTGGCCCCACAGCCGGCTGAACCAGGCGGCTACTCCGGGACTTCCAGCTGGAAGCCGCACCGGCAGCGCAGGACCCTGGTGGGAAGCGAGACGGCGCTGAGTCCGCCACTGCTGTTGCTGGTGCGGTAGCAAAGGCGTTCTATTTCGAACTCGGCTTCCTCCATGGGGAAACCGCAGTGGACGTACTCGTCACCGAACATGATCACCTTGGCCATCCAGCGCACCTGGTGCAGCGCCGCGGCCACGTCCTCTGCGTACGCAAGGTGTTCGTGGAACCTGTGGCAGTCATTACAGGTGTAGGACACGGTAACCAGGTCGCCGTTGGCCGCTCCCATCGCCGTGATGGCATGGATGGTCAGATGATGTTCCGTCCCGCAGATCTCGCATTCCATGTGCCGGGGCTGGGGCAGGGAATGCCGGGGATTCGAGTTAGACATGATGCCTGCTCTTTTCCGCGCTGTGCATCCGGGCCGCCGATATGCTGCAGCAGCGTTAATCCGCGGCCCTGCACCCGGCGGCGGATGTCAGCCCCGGCAGCAGCGCTTGGGGGCGTACTTTCGAATCTACGTCACACGGGTCTGCCTGTACAGGGCAGGAGGGGCTCCCCCCTCCCCGAGGGACAGCATGGGTCCCTGCCCGGCAGCCGCTTCGGCCCATGGTGCCCTCTGCAGCCTGAAGGGTGGGTTTACTCAGCCGGCCAACGGGGACAGCGACAGGGCCAGGACAAACGCCAATGCCGCAGTGGCGGCCGGCGTCAGGATCCACAGTGCCACAATGCGGATCACCAGCTTCCGGTTGGTCACCGAAAAGTTCTGGTTTTCGCCCGCTCCCAGCACGGCAGAAGTTACTGTATGCGTGGTGGAAAGCGGCCACTGCAGGCCGATGGCACCCACAAACAGCATGAGGGCGCTGAAGATCTGAGCCACGGAGCCACGGAGCGGGTCTATCTTGGTGATTTTGTAGCCGATCGTATGGGAGATCCTCCACCCCCCGTAAAGGGTGCCGGCGGTGATCATTACCGCGGTAAGCAGCGCCACCCACGCGGGGATAGTGCCGCCGTCGGAATAGCCTGCTGCCAGCAGGGCGAGGATCAGGACGGCGCTGATCCGCTGGCCGTCCTGCAGGCCGTGGCCAAACGCCACCGCCCCGGCAGCTATGGACTGGCTCCGGCGGAACCGTTGGTTGACCACGTTGGGCTGGGTGTAGCGGGCGGCCCAGGTAGCCGGGTAAACCAGCATGAAGGCGCCGCTGTAGGCCACCAGCGGCGACAGCAGCAGCGGAAGTACCACCTGGAATAGCAGTGAATGGTCCACCGCGCCTACCCCGGTGCCACCCAGTGCGAGGCTGGCGAGCCCGGCCCCGGCAAGGCCACCCACCAGGGCGTGCGTGGACGAGGCAGGTATGCCCCGCCACCACAGCAGGATGCCCCACGCGGTGGCGCTGCCCAGGCCGGCGAGCAGGATGCTGAGGCCGTCCGTCCCTTCGGGCAGGTGGATCCACGTCTGGCTGACCGCCACAGCCAGGAGCGCGCTGAGCAGGGCGCCGAGGAAGTTGAAGAAGGCGGCCAGCAATACCGCCACGCTGGGTGTGAGGGCACGGGTCCGGACGGCAAGCGCCACCGAGGTGGAGACGTCACGGAAGCCGTTGACGAACGCGAACACGGCTGTCAGCAGGACCACCGTGCCGAAGACGACTGCCGTCACCTCAGGATTCCTTGACGATGATGCTGCCTACCTGGGTGGCGATGCGCCGCATGTCCTTGGTGACCTCCACCAGCTGGTTGGCGACATCACGATTCCGTGAGTACTGCGCCCACTTCATGTCCCTGATCATGTCCGCCACCCAGACCCGGTGCGTCCGTTCAGCACGTTTGGCCAGGCGAAGGATTTCAATCCAGTAATCCTCCAGGTCATCCAGGTTGTCGAGCCGGCGCATAGCGTCAACGGTGAGCTCGGCCTGCCGGCTGATGATTTCCAGCTGGTCCGCTGCCCGTTTTGGCAGCCGCTCCAGGCGGTACAGCGCCACGAGTTCCGCCGCAGCGTCCAGTTTCTCGATGGCCTCGTTGAGGTAGCGGGACAGAGCATACATGTCTTCGCGGGGGAGGGGGTTCACGAAGCTGGTGCGCATGTGGGTCAGAAGGGCAAAGTGCAGTTCAGCGGATTTGGCCTCGTGGTTGTGCATGTCCTCCACGAGCTTGCCGTGCTCGGCTGCGGGCACACCGAGGATTTCGGCCAGGGTGGCACTGGCCAGCACAATTTGCTGCGCCATCTGCGATAAAAGGTTCAGCCCGGCGGGCTCCTGGGGAAAAAGGCGCAGCTTCACAGTTACCGGTCTCCGGGATAAGAACAGGGCGGGAATTGCCTGCCGTGTGACTTGACCCCGGCGCGCAACTGTCGCTAACTCTACCGGCCCGTAACTGCACCTTCGAAATGGGAGGACGGTAGCTGGGCAGCAAGCAAACGGGCAAACAGTAATTGGGCAGAAAAATGGTGCCGAACCGGATACGCCTCTCGGCGGTAGGCCGCTCTAGGCGGCTGAATGTTGAAGCCCGGGGGTTTCGCGGCTCGGCACCAGTTTCAGTGTTCTACGTTGGTTGGCCCAAGTCAACATTGACAGATCCGGGCTCCTGGGCCATGCGGTTCGCTCAATCCAGCTCACCGAGGCGCCACGCGTTGGCTGCGTGCTCCAGGTCCTCGGCGGTCTTCACCAGCTGGTGGGAGTTGCGGGTGAGTTTGCTCGCGTGCGCCTCATTGCCGTGCTCGGCGCCGTCGGCGAGGGTGGCCTGGCCGAGCGCCACCACCCGGCAGAATGCGGCGGAACGCTCCAATGCGACGTCGAACTCGCCGTCGAACGCTCCCGAAAGGATGGCGTCCGCCATCGCCTTCATCTCATCAGCGCCGGGAGGCTCGGCGGCCCCGGCCACCACATTGGAGACCTGCGCCGTGTCTTTGCCCGCGCGGAAGTAGACCGAAATTCGTTCGGGATCCTGGACCGTGGCCGCACGCAGGGCGTACAGCCGCCACAGCGCTCCGGGAAGTGAACGGGCCGGGCTCTCGGCCCACATCTCTGCGATGGCCTCCAGGCCCTGCTCGTCCGCAAGCTTGACGAGCCGCTCGGTCACTACGGGGTCGTCGCTGTCCCGCCCGTGGCGGACCAGCGCCTGGGCGGCGAGGTGGGCGGCTTCGGACACGCGGGCGGGATCGGCGCCGCCGGCAAACGGTTCGAAGTCGACGGGCGCGAAAGGCTTGGGCTTGTGGTGCCGGTTGGCGCCGCCGTAATGACTGGAACCTGTTTGCTCGCTCATGCCCCCAACGCTACTCCTGTGCCCTGCGCTAAATCGAGCTTCAGGAATTGCTGCCGGGCCTCTCAGGCAGGGCCGACGGCGGGGCCCGGCCCGTGTGCGAATGCTGCCTCGAGCATGGGTTAGAGTATTAACGTCCAGAAATGGATGGGCCGGGTTGGCGGTACAACGTACCGAAGCAGCCCGGCTTGGGCCTTTAGCTCAGTTGGTAGAGCATCGGACTTTTAATCCGTGGGTCGTGGGTTCGAGCCCCACAGGGCCCACTCTTTTAGCGAAGAGCGGGAAATCCCCCGGCAGCCTCCCCGAGGCAGCCGGGGGATTTGTTGTTTGCGGCAACCGGCACAATGGGGACATGACAAAAAGCAGCGCCGGCCGGCTGCCGCGCCTTGAGGACGTGGCCGAACGTGCCGGCGTCTCCCATCAAACTGTTTCCAGGGTGGTCAACGGGCACCCGAATGTCAGTAAAGCAACCCGGGAAAAGGTGGAGGCGGCCATCGCCGAGCTGGGCTACCGGCGGAACACTGCAGCCCGGAGCCTCGTCACCCGGCGCTCACAAACCATAGGTGTGCTCGGCAGTGAGCTCTCCCAGTACGGCCCGGCCAACACGCTCCTCGGCGTGGAGCAGGCAGCGCGGAACGCGGGCTACTTCGTCAGCATTGCCGCCCTGCGTTCGGTGGGCCGGGACGCCATCTTCGATGCGCTGCGGCACTTCCTGGACCAGGCGGTGGACGGAATCGCTCTCCTGGTGCCGCACACCGAAACACTGCAAATCCTTGAGGAGTTCAGCCCCGGGGTGCCAGTTGTGGCCGTCGGTTCGCCTGGAAATGAAGCAGTCAGCGGGGCAATGGTGGACCAAAAACGCGGTGCGGAGATCGCCGTGGGCCACCTCATCGAGCTGGGGCACAGCAGAATCGGGCATGTTGCCGGGCCGTCCGACTGGATTGACGGCGCCCTGCGCACTGAAGGCTGGCGCGCGGCGCTGCAACATGCAGGGCTTCAGGACGACCTGCTGCTGGAAGGCGACTGGAGCGCGGGCAGCGGTTACGAGGTGGGGCGCCGGCTGGCAGCCGAACGCACCGCCACCGCTGTGTTCGTGGGCAATGACCAGATGGCCCTCGGGGTGCTGCGTGCCTTCAACGAGGCAGGGGTCCGCGTGCCCGACGACGTCTCCGTGGTGGGATTCGACGACCAGCCGGAGTCCGGCTACTTCACCCCGCCGCTCACCACCGTGCGGCAGGACTTCGAAGAGCTGGGCAGGCGCTGCATGGACACCATGCTGAAGGAGATTGAGGCCGGTGCCGCCGCCAGTTCAACAGTAGTCATCCCGGAGCTGGTGCGCCGGGGGAGCGCAGCGCCGCCCGGGCAATGACGAGCCAGGCTAAGCGCCCCCAGCGGCAGCGGACGTCCACATGCGGCTCCACCCGCCGGTCGGGAATGCCAAGCCATCAAAGCTTCGGCGAGGTCTTACCGGTAGCTGATGGCAGCGCCGTTGGCGGCGGACCAGGTGATGTGCCCGCCTTGGTAGTACTGCACCACGCCGGAGCCTAAGGGAGTCTCATTCGAGGTTGGATAGCCCAGACGGCCGTTCTCCCAGCCTTGTGATGCATACGCTTGCCTGATGGCGCCGGCGTTGCTGCGTGCGCCCGAGGCCCCGGACCAGTAGATAACCCCGCCCTGAAAGTTCTGGTAAACCCCACCGTTCCTTAACCCGGTAATTTCGTTGCTTGTCGGGTAGCCGAGGAAGCCGTTCTCCCAGCTAAGCGCAGCCCAGGCGGCGTTGATTGCCCCCTTGGTGATGCGGGCCCCGGTTGCCGGCGACCAGTGAATGACGCCGCCTTGGAAGTTTTGGTAGACGCCGCCGTTTTTCAAGCCACCGGTCTCGTTGCTGGTGGGGTATCCGAGGCTGCCGTTTTCCCAGTTTTGCCCTGCCCAGGCTGCGTTGATGGCACCCTTGGTGATGCGCGCGCCGGTAGCCGGAGACCAGTGAACAACACCGCCCAGGTAGTTCTGGTAGCAACCGCCGTTAGCCAGACCGCACGTCACCGGCCCCATGGTTGTACCAATCCCCGGAGCAGCGGCAGCTGCCTCGGCTATTGCCTTGACATGGTCTATTGCGGCAGTTGCGGGACCAGAAAACAGCAACCTGTTGGGTGAGCCCGCCCCTGTGCCGCTGACCGCGCCGGTGGTTGCAGCGGCGTTCAGGTTGGCGGCCACCGCCGAGGGGGCCATTGCAGGGCTTTGGGATAGAAGGACCGCCGCCGCTCCGGCCGCGTGCGGTGCAGCCATGGATGTTCCGCTCAGGGTGGCCGCGGCTGTAGCAGACGAGTGCCCTGCCGATTTGATCCCAACCCCCGGGGCATAGATGTCGGTGCAGGTGCCAAAGTTGGAGAAGGAGGCTTGTCGGTCCGAGGTGTCGCTGGCAGCAACTGTAATTGCTGCCGGGACCCGGGCAGGGGAACCGGTGCAGGCATCGACAGCGGAATTGCCGGCTGCCACAACTGTGGTGACGCCGTCAGCAATGAGGTTTTGTACGGCGGAGTCGAGCATGGAACTGGGTGGGGTGCGCAGGCTCATGTTCGCCACAGCGGGAGATCCGGCACTGTGGTTCCCGACGACCCAGTCCAGGCCCGCGATCATGTCCGAGATGTAGCCGGAACCTGCGCAGTCGAGCACTCGAACGGGAACGATGGTAACGTCCTTGGCCGCACCGTAGGTTCTGCCGCCAATTGTGCCTGCCACGTGCGTGCCGTGACCGCTGCAGTCGGTACTGCCGTTGCCTTCTGGGAAGGGGGTCCATCCGGCCGTCACCCGTCCAGCAAATTCGGTGTGGGTTGCCAACACCCCGGTATCAAAGACATAGGCGCTCACCCCGGCACCTGAAGCCGCAGGGGTATAGGAGGCCGACAGCGGCAAGGCGCGCTGATCAATCCGGTCCAATCCCCACGGCGTCGGTTGGTCCACGTCAGTTGCAGTTACCGGTGCATCGATTTCCACCCCTGCCACCTCGCCTGAAGTTCTCAATTGCTCGGCCTGTTCCGGCGTTGCCGTTACTACGGCGCCCCTGAGCGCTTTGGAAAACGTCCGCTTAACGGCGAGGTTGCGGGCATGAAGTGCTTTCGGCCCGGCTGCAGCGCCGGTCCCCTCGGCATACTCCACGATGTAGCGGCTTGTTGCTTCTTTTGGCCCGCCGAAGGCAGCAACTGGTGCGGCGTTTCCGGTAGCCACACCAACCCAAGTGGCTGACAGGGCCGTCAATAGGATCAACAGGGCAGGGCGGTGGAGAGATGAGGAAAAAATGTCAGGGTTCCTTTGTGGACTCTAAAGGGCATGGTGAAGACGACAAAATGCGCGGGCTGGCGGATCCACTCTATTTCTCCCGGCGACCGGTGCAGCGCAACCTACGTAAATCCTGCGCTAAAGCTTGGACTTATGACGTCAGAGTCGAGTTTTGCGGGAAGCGGTTCCGCTGGCGCTCAAGCACGTGCCGCCATTGCTCGGAAGAAAGAACACCCGCCAAGCGGGCAAAAGGGGAGGAGCCTTCGGGCACGCCATGCGTCTGATGCGGCCGGTAACTTAGCCCTGGGCCGGGTTCTTGGCCGGGTCCTAAGCAGCGGGGGAGCTTTGCCTGCGCGTCAAGGTGCGGGACCAGCCGGCGAGCCGGGGCCAGTACGTGATAAGGGCATTTGACGCCAGCGCCGCGGCCATGTGCAGGTAAAGCATCAGATGCAGTGAGTAGCCCGCCGGCACAGCTGCCTCACCGGCCGCTGATGGCTCCTGCCTGATGCCGCCGTGACCGTGCTCCGACAGCCCGTTCGCCGCGCCGCCGGAAAAGATCGCGAACCCCCAATGAAGCAACTGCTGGGCCACTCCGCACAAAAGCAGCAACGCCCAGCCGGGCAGTTGGAAGCGCCCGAGGATTGCCGCGCCCATCCCGAGCAGCGCGGCAAGTGCTCCGAGGATCATGAGGCCGGGCGCCGGGCCCCCGCCTACGAGGTGGGCGACCAGTCCGAGGCCGGTGGAGAGTGGGCCCGCCAGCCACGCAAGAGAGCCAGCACGGGCGTGTGGTTGTGCGTCGGCCACAAGGATCCTTCCGGTTGTGCTGGGCGTCCCACTGTCCCTACCCCTTTTGGCACCGTTCCACACTTTCCGGGTACACGCGATTTGGTGTGGGAGAGGGCCCGCAAAAACATTGACAGAAGTCTTGTTAGCGCTAACAATTAAAGGGTCGCAAGGCGGCGGCATCAATTGGAGGATTCTATGGAAGTCAGAGTAGACGCGGACAGCTACGTCATCGGTGTGGATTACGGAACGCTATCCGGCAGGGCCGTGGTGGTCCGCGTCCGGGACGGCAAGGAGCTCGGCAGCGGGGTGTGTGAGTACCCGCACGCAGTTGTTACGGAAGCCCTTCCGGCCGACGTTGCCGGCAAACCCGGCGCGAGGCTCCCGGGTGACTGGGCCCTGCAGGTGCCTGATGATTACCGCGACGTTCTGCGCACCGCGGTTCCCGCCGCCGTCGCTGAGGCAGGTATTGACCCGGCCGCCGTAGTTGGAATTGCCACGGACTTCACGGCCTGCACTATGGTGCCGGTCAAGGCGGACGGAACACCGCTGAATGAGCTTCCGGAATTCAGAAACCGGCCCCATGCCTATGTCAAGCTTTGGCGCCACCATGCCGCGCAGGCCCAGGCGGACAGGATTAACCAACTTGCAGGTGAACGCGGTGAGCAGTGGCTGCCCCGCTATGGCGGGCTGATTTCTTCGGAGTGGGAGTTCGCTAAGGGACTGCAACTCCTGGAGGAGGACCCTGAAGCCTATGCAGCGATGGATCACTGGGTTGAGGCTGCTGACTGGATTGTGTGGCAGCTCTGTGGCCGGTATGTCCGGAACGCCTGCACCGCCGGTTACAAGGGCATCTACCAGGACGGCCGTTATCCCTCCGAGGACTTCCTTACGGCACTGAACCCGCAATTCAAGGATTTTGTCAGTTCCAAGCTGGAGCACACCATTGGCCGCCTCGGCGATGCCGCCGGGTACCTCACCACAGAAGCTGCTGAATGGACAGGGCTGCCGGAGGGAATTGCAGTGGCTGTGGGCAACGTGGATGCCCACGTGACCGCTCCTGCCGCGAAGGCAGTAGACCCTGGTCAGCTGGTGGCCATTATGGGTACCTCGACATGCCATGTCATGAACGGCACCGAACTGCGGGAAGTGCCCGGCATGTGCGGGGTGGTGGACGGCGGCATCGTGGACGGACTCTGGGGCTACGAAGCCGGCCAGTCCGGCGTCGGCGATATCTTCGGCTGGTTCACGAAATACGGCGTGCCGCGCGAGTACCACCAGGCAGCCGAAACAGCCGGGCTGGACGTCCATGAATACCTCACTGAACTGGCGTCCCGCCAAGCCATCGGCGAGCACGGCCTGATGGCTTTGGACTGGCACTCCGGCAACCGCTCCGTGTTGGTTGATCACGAGCTCTCCGGGATCGTGGTGGGGCAGACCCTGGCGACGCGCCCGGAGGACACCTACCGTGCGCTGCTGGAAGCCACCGCGTTCGGCACCCGCACGATTGTGGACGCATTCCGGGACTCCGGTGTTCCGGTGAAGGAGTTCATCGTTGCCGGCGGCCTGCTCAAAAACCCGCTTCTGATGCAGATATATGCGGATGCCACCAACCTTCAGCTCTCCACCATCGGCTCAAGCCAGGGCCCGGCCCTCGGTTCCGCCATCCATGCTGCTGTGGCCGCCGGAAAATACACGAATATCCGCGAAGCCGCCGAGGCTATGGGCTCCCAGCCGGGCGAGGTGTACACGCCCATACCGGCGAACGTAGCCGCCTACGAGGAACTTTTCCAGGAGTACAAGACCTTGCATGACTACTTCGGCCGCGGCAACAACGATGTGATGCACCGGCTCAAGGCCATCCAGCGGCGGGCAGCGGGTCCACTTTCGGCGCCCCCGGCAATTGTTTCCGAGGCTGCCGTGGAGGTGTCCGCGTGAACATCCTGGACACGATCTCCCGCGTCCGTGACGAGGTGTGCGCCCTGCACGCAGAGCTGACCCGCTACGAACTGGTGGTGTGGACGGCCGGCAACGTCTCCGCCCGGGTCCCGGGCCATGAGCTGATGGTCATCAAGCCCTCCGGCGTCTCTTACCAGGACCTCACCCCGGAACAGATGGTGGTGACGGATCTATATGGGCTGCCCGTGGATGGGGACGCGGCAGGCCAGTGGGGAAACCCGGCACTCTCGCCGTCGTCGGACACTGCAGCCCATGCGTACGTCTACCGGCACTTGCCCGAGGTGGGCGGGGTGGTGCACACGCACTCCACTTACGCCACGGCCTGGGCCGCGCGCGGGGAGGCCATCCCCTGCGTGCTGACCATGATGAGCGATGAATTCGGCGGCGAGATCCCGGTGGGGCCGTTCGCGCTGATTGGCGATGATTCGATCGGCCACGGAATCGTGGAGACGCTGAAGAACTCGAACTCCCCGGCCGTGCTCATGCAGAACCACGGGCCTTTCACCATCGGCAAGGACGCGAAATCGGCGGTGAAGGCGGCCGTGATGTGCGAGGAAGTTGCCCGGACGGTGCACATTGCCCGCCAGTTGGGTGAGCCCCTTGCCATCGACCCTGGCCACATCGACTCCCTCTACGCCCGCTACCAAAACGTTTATGGCCAGTAACGGCCAGCCTTGTATGGCTGATAAAGACTTACTTCCGGAGGAAACCCTATGAGCACCGCAGCAAACACTTCCCTTGACGGTTACGAGGTATGGTTCCTCACCGGAAGCCAGCACCTCTACGGCGAGGACGTCCTTAAGCAGGTGGCCGCCCAGTCCCAGGAGATCGCCAACCAGCTCAACGCCTCCTCCTCAGTGCCGGTACGCATCGTGTGGAAGCCGGTCCTGACGGACTCCGACGCCATCCGCCGCACTGCACTTGAGGCCAACTCGGATGATTCCGTCATCGGCGTCACTGCATGGATGCACACGTTCAGTCCGGCAAAGATGTGGATCCAGGGCCTGGATCTGCTCCGCAAGCCACTGCTGCACCTACACACCCAGGCCAACAGGGACCTGCCCTGGGCGGACATCGACTTTGATTTTATGAACCTGAACCAGGCTGCCCACGGCGACCGGGAGTTCGGGTACATCCAGTCCCGCCTGGGCATTGCCCGCAAAACCGTCGTAGGACACGTTTCAAACCCGGAGGTCGCCCGCCAAGTGGGCTCCTGGCAGCGGGCCGCTGCCGGTTGGGCAGCCGTCCGGACCCTGAAGCTGACCCGGTTCGGCGACAACATGCGCAACGTTGCCGTCACGGAAGGCGACAAGACCGAGGCGGAACTCCGCTTCGGAGTGGCCGTGAACACCTGGTCGGTCAATGAGCTCGCCGACGCCGTGCATGGTGCTGCGGAGTCCGACGTCGATGCCCTGCTCAGTGAGTACGAGGACCTTTACGACGTGGTTCCGGAGCTCCGCGCCGGGGCTGCCCGGCACGAGTCGCTCCGCTACGGCGCCAGGATCGAACTTGGCCTGCGCAGCTTCCTGGAGGCCAACGGCTCGGCGGCGTTCACCACCTCCTTCGAGGACCTGGGCGCACTCCGCCAGCTTCCCGGTTTGGCCGTGCAGCGCTTGATGGCCGCAGGCTACGGTTTCGGTGCTGAGGGTGACTGGAAAACCGCCATCCTGGTCCGCGCGGCGAAGGTCATGGGCGCAGGCCTGCCTGGCGGCGCTTCCCTGATGGAGGACTACACCTACCACCTGGAACCCGGAGCGGAAAAGATCCTTGGCGCGCACATGCTGGAGGTTTGCCCCTCCCTGACGGCGGGGAAGCCGCGCCTGGAAATCCATCCGCTGGGCATCGGCGGCAAGGAGGACCCCGTCCGTCTGGTGTTCGACGCCGATGCCTCCCCGGGTGTCGTCGTCGCCCTGTCCGACATGCGGGACCGCTTCCGCCTGGTGGCCAACGCCGTCGACGTGGTGCCCCTCGACCAGCCGTTGCCCAACCTGCCGGTAGCACGCGCACTGTGGCAGCCCAAGCCGGATTTCGCCACCTCGGCTGCGGCATGGCTGACGGCAGGGGCCGCCCACCACACCGTGCTGTCCACGCAGGTAGGGATGGACGTGTTCGAGGACTTTGCGGAGATCGCCAAGACCGAACTGCTCACCATCGACGAGGACACCACCATCCGCCAGTTCAAAAAGGACCTGAACTGGAACGCCGCCTACTACAGGCTCGCCGGTGGAATCTAGGCCTCATCTCCTGGAAAAGCAGCCCCGGAAGCTCTGCTTCCGGGGCTGCTTTTCCATGCTCTTGCCCTGGGGAGGGTCCGTCTAGTGGCCGAAGTGTGACCTTGGGGCGCCTTCTGGCAGCCGTTCGAGGATGTCCTCCGCCACCCTTCGTACCTTGATGTTCCGGTGGCTTGAGGCCTTCGCCAGGATGGAAAACGCCTCATGGTAGGAACACCTGTTCTGCGCCATGATGACCCCGCAGGCAACGTTGATCGACGTGCGGCTGTCCAGTGCCATACGCAGGTCCGAAGCGGTGGACCTTGCCGTGTGCAGGTCAAGGGCCATCTGCAGGCTTTTGGCCGCAAGGCCTGCGAAATTCTTTGCCTCGGGAATCACCTGCAGCGGAAACGCCTTGGCATTTTGGGCAAAAAACGCCAGGACGGCACGTGTTGGGCGGATGGGCGTGCCAACGTCCCGGGCCTGCCCACCGTATTCCAATCCGAGCCGGAAGCTGAGGACGCTGCCCAAATTGGCAAGCTGCAGCTGCCTGCAATACCGCGGCCATCGGAAGTCCCCGCTTCGTTGCAGCACGGCCACGGGTTGCTCCCCTATCAACACCTCACTGACCGGACCTTCGTGAGATTCCTGCTCCCACTCCAGCAACCGGAGCACCTCGGGTGAGGTGCCGGTGATGGCCGGAGTCCTTTTCGGCTGATGCAGCACAACGCCGCATTCAACAACGGGGCCTCCGGCACGTACCACTGCCCGGGCAGAAGCGGCTGCGAGGAGTTCAAGAGAGTCGTGCAGCGTCTGCGTGCCCGTCATGAGATCCAGCAGGATCCCGTCCGGCTTAACTGGTGGGGGATTGGCCGGCCGGGGCTGCCCTGTCTTTGCCGGTGCGCCATATCCTGCCAGTGTGTTGGAACGGCCGTTTTCCGGCGTGGCAGGCCCTTGCCGTTGATGGCCAGGGGCCTCCTGAGAAACAAGAGGGCCGGCGACGGCTGGGGGAGAGGCCTTGGTCTCAAAGGCCTCCTCGTCGCCGGCCCCGTTTGCTACCCGAGTCTCTCGGACCGGGAAACTTGAGCTTGCGTATCGTGCATGCATTTCGTCTCACACCCCCTCGTGAGCAAGTTACAGCGAGTCAAAAACGTCTTGCCTCAATGAAAAACCTAGTTCGGACGCCGTCCCGGGAGAACGCGTAGCCAGTACTCGTTTTTGAGATTAGGTACTACTTGGCCACCGTCCTGTCTCTGATTGCGCAACCTCTGGAATGATGAGCAGCATGGAATTGCACATCACGGGGGACCCTGCTGCGGACGAGCTGCTGAGTAAGGATCCGTTCGCGCTGCTGACGGGAATGCTGCTGGATCAGCAGGTGACCATGGAGTCGGCCTTTGCGGGGCCAGCAAAGATCAAGACGCGGATAGGGTCCATCCGGCCTGAATCCATCGCCGCCCAGGAGCCGCAGGCGTTCGTGGATGTATTCAAGGAACGGCCCGCGGTCCACCGCTTTCCGGGGTCCATGGCGGGACGTGTACAGGCGCTCGCAGAAGCTGTACAAACCGAGTGGGGCGGGGATGCGGCGGCCATCTGGACCAAGGGTGGACCTGATGGAGCCGAGGTGCTGCGGCGGCTGACGGCGCTGCCCGGCTTTGGCGAGCAGAAGGCCAGAATTTTCCTCGCTCTGCTGGGCAAGCAATGTGGTTTGGAGGCGCCAGGATGGCGCGAAGCTGCCGGGCACTACGGGGACGAGGGCGCTTACCTCTCCGTTGCGGACATCGTGGATCCGGAGTCACTGGCGAAGGTCAGGACCAACAAACAGGCCGCGAAGGCAGCGGCGAAAGCTGCGAAGGCGGACGGCTGACGGGCTCCCTCAGTTCCGGGCCAGGAACAACTGACGCTTTGGTTCCTCACAAGGCCGTAATGGTCCAGCCTGTGCGGTGCGTCTCTCCCGGGTCCAGGACCACGAGGTCTTCGCCGGTATTGAAAGCCTCGGGCGGACAGGTCATGGGTTCGACGGCGAGGCCGAGGCGGGTGTTTTCCGGTTTCTTTGGAAGATCCGCAGTATGGATCTGTACCCAGGGGCAGCTGGCATCCCACACCATCGCTGTGCCGGTCCCGTGCACCGGATCGATGACCCGAACCATGGCGTGGCCATTCCCTTCCCAGGCGATGTCGGTGAAGGCATGGTCGATTTGCACGGTACCGATGGGACGGGCCGAGCGGAAGTCGAAGGCAGTACCGGCTACCTGCTCCTTCCCCACGGGCAGGAGGCGGTCAGGAGTTACCGACAGGACCGTCGAGGCGGGCAACTCAAACAGCCACTCATCCAGCGGTGAGGGCCCTCCCACGAGGTACGGGTGGGGGCAGACGCCGTAGGGCGCGCGGCGTGCACCGGTATTGGCTGCTGCCACGTCTGTCCTGAAACCACCGCTGTCAACGCTGAAGCGGGCTTCAAGGGTGATAGTAAAGGGGTACGCAGCCGTGGGCTCGATGGTGCATTCCAGGATGAGCGTATCCGGCTTATGCTTTACGGCTGACCACGGCACGTCGAACACCAGGCCGTGCAGTGCGGTGCCACGTTCCGGCTCATTGATGGGGAGGTGGTACTCCTCCCCGTCGAACCTGTAACGCCCGTCGGCTATGCGGTTGGGCCACGGAGCCACGAAAGCGCCACGGAAGTTAGGCATTGTCTCGTCCGGGCCAAAACCGACCACGAGCGGCCGCCCCTCGTAGGTCAGCTCACGGACGGTGGCGCCGAAACCGAGGACGACGGCCGTGTAGCCGCCGCCCTCGATCCTGTATTCGGGCGAGTTCATGCCAGGGAGACGGCCGTCCAGGACACGGGCGGGAGGGTGATGGTGACTGCTCCGCCGTCGAGGGTGGCGGATGTGTTGGGCTTCATACCCACGCGCTCCGGCTCCTCGAGGGTGTTTTTCGCATACACGTCTGTATCGTACAGAGACTGCGCCTGCACAGTGCTGAAGCCGTCCAGTGCCCCGATGTCGATGGTCACAGTGGTTTCTTCGGTCTGGGACCGGTTGACGAGGAAGACGGCGGTGGCACCGCTTTCGTCGTCGTGCGTGGCCACAGCATCCACGAGCGGCACAACGCCGTACTCGCTGGTCTCGTATGTCCCGGTGTCGAGCTTGAGTTCCAGCACTGACCCTTGCGCGAGCTTCGATGTGATGGAGAACGGGAAGAACGTTGTCTGGCGCCAGGCCGGGCCACCCGGCTCGGTCATGATGGGCGCGATGACGTTGACCAGCTGCGCCAGTGAAGCCGAGGTGACGCGGTCGGCGTGCTTGAGCAGCGAGATCATGAGGTTGCCGAATACGACGGCGTCCGCAACGGAGTAGCAGTCCTCAAGCAGCCGGGGGGCTACCGGCCAATTGTCCAGCCCCTCGATCTTGTCGACGTTCTCGAAGCGGCTGATGTACCAGACGTTCCACTCATCGAAGGATATGTTGATGGTCTTCGAGCTGCCCCGGACGGCCTTCACATGGTCGGCTGTGGCCACCACGGACTCGATGAAGTGGTCCATGTCGACGGCGGAGGCAAGGAAGGACCCGAGGTCCCCGTTCTTCTCCTCGTAGTAGGCGTGGCAGGAGATGTAGTCGACCACGTCGTAGGTGTGGGTCAGCACCACGCGCTCCCACTCGCCGAAGGTGGGCATATGGGCACTGGAGGAACCGCAGGCAACGAGCTCGATGGACGGATCCAGCTGGCGCATGGCTCGGGCTGTTATGGCCGCGAGTTTGCCGTAGTCCTCGGCGGAGCGGTGCCCGAGCTGCCACGGGCCGTCCATCTCATTGCCAAGGCACCAGATCTTGACATCGAAGGGGTCAGGGCGGCCGTTGGCCATGCGCTGGTCGGCGAGGGCGGTCCCCTTGGGCAGGTTGGAGTACTCGAGGAGTTCGAGTGCCTCGGCTGTTCCCCTTGTGCCAAGGTTCACGGCGAGCATCAAGTCACTGCCCACCTTCTGCAGCCACGAGGCGAACTCGTGCATGCCCACCTGGTTCGTTTCGGTGGAGTGCCAGGCAAGGTCCAGGCGGGTGGGGCGCTCCTCGCGCGGTCCCACGCTGTCTTCCCAGCGGAACCCGGAGACGAAGTTGCCGCCGGGATAGCGGATGGTCGAGACGCCCATTTCCTTGACCAGCTCAATGACGTCCTGCCGGAAGCCTTCGTTATCGGCGCTTTCATGGCCGGGCTCGTAGATGCCGTCGTAGACGTGGCGGCCGAGGTGTTCAACAAATCCGCCAAAGATGTTGCGGTTGATCCGACCGACGGTGAAGTGGGGGTCGAGCGTAAGGCGAGCGTTCTGCATCTAAAGACTTTCTGTGCGTACGTGTGTTGCTTTAAGGATGGGAGCGGGGCCGGGCTACTTTAGTGAGCCCAGCGACAATCCGCCCTGCCAGTACTTCTGGAGGGAAAGGAAGGCAATGATCAGCGGGATGATTGAGAGGAAAGCGCCCGTCGTAATCAGATTCCAGAGGGCCTCGCCGCCGCTGCCGGCGTTGGACAGAGCCTGCCAGCCATTGAGCCCCACCGTTACCGGAAGCAGCAGCGGATCGCTGAGGACTGCCAGCGGCAGGAAAAAGTTGTTCCAGGTCCCGACGACGGACAACAGGAGTACTGTCACGATGGCCGGGCGCAGCAGGGGCAGCGCGATTTGGAAGAATGTCCGGATTTCTCCTGCACCGTCGATCCGGGCGGCGTCCAGCAATTCGTCCGGGACCGCTTCCTGGGCGAAGACCCGCATGAGGTAGACGCCGAACGGGCTAAGGAGCGAGGGCAGGATCACGGCCCAGATAGTGTTCACCAGCCCCACCGAACTAAGCAGCACGAAAGTCGGGATGACAAGCGCTGTTAGCGGCACCATCACCGCACCGAGCAGAAGCCCGAAAAACGGACCCCGGCCGCGGAAGTTGTACTTGGCGAAGCCATAGCCCGCCAGCACGGCGAGGATCGTCGCTCCAACGCCGCCAGAGATGGCGTACAGGAATGAGTTCCCGAGCCATCGCCAGTAGATGCCGTCCTGCCGCTCGAACAGGCCCTGGATGTTGCTGAAGAAGTGGAACTCATCATCGAACCAGAGAGGCCCGCCTGAGCCAGCAAAGAGGCCGGCAGTGTCCTTGGTGCTGGCGACGGTCAGCCACCAGATCGGGGTGATGAAGTAGATGACAAGGATGAGCAGGAAAATATGTGAGCCGATGCGGGAACCGCCCTTGCGGGCCCTGGCGCGGCCTGCGGCGCTGCGGCCCTTCCGGCCGCCCTGAAGCTGGGGGGTGTCGGTGACGAGTGCCATGGTTTATTTCAGTCCGCTCTGCTTGCGGGTCAGGAAGAGGAAAAGGAAGGAGAAGACGAACACGACGATGCCGAGCGCGAAGGAGATGGCGGAGGCATAGTTGAACTGGCTGTAGGAGAACGCCAGCGAGAAGGCATACATATTGGGCGTGTACGAGGTAGGAATGGCTCCCTGTGCCACCCCGCGAAGCACTTGAGGTTCGGTGAAGAACTGCAGTGTGCCGATGAGGGCGAAGATGACCACCATCACCAGGGAGGAAGAGATCATGGGGATTTTGATCCGCCAGGCGATTTGCCGGTCGGAGGCGCCGTCGAGCACGGCTGCCTCGTAGATGCCGGGATCGATTCCACGCAGCGCTGCGTAGATGATGATCATGTAGTAGCCGGCCCACTGCCACGTCACAATATTGACGAGGCTGCCGAAAATGCTGTCCTGCGCCAGGAATTCGGGTGCGGCCATACCAAAAGCGCCGAAGATGGAGCTTGCGGGTCCAAAGCGGGGGCTGTAAAGGAAACCCCACATGAGGGCACCGATGACCACGGGAACCGCGTAGGGGACAAAGATCATAAGCCGGGAGAACTTTGACGCCCACGTGGCGAGGTTGTCCAGGACAAGGGCGGCTAGCAGGGCCACGATCATCTGTGCCGGAATCATGATCAATGCGAACTTCGCTACGGTCGCCAAACCCTGCAGGAAGACCGGATCGCTAAAGGCCTTGATGTAGTTGTCCGCCCCGACGAACTTGGTGCCCGTGGCCAGCGTACTGGTGAAAAGGCTCATCCGGAATGCGTAGACCAGGGGGAGGATGAGGAAAGTCAGGAAGATTGCCGCGAAGGGGGCAACGAAGAGCCATCCCCAGCGCTGCCGGCGCCGGTAGTTCTTGTCGGGGCGGTGCTTCGCGGGGGCCGGTGCCTCGGCCTGTGGGGCCGAGCTCGGCGCTGTGGTCGTAGCCATAATGGTCTTTCCTCAAGCAGTGGGACGGATGGCGCGGTGGAGGTGTCCGCTGGAGGCCGGACGGGCAGGTGCCCGCGCAGAGGCGCGGGCACCTGCCCCGGCGGTTACTTCAGGGTGAAGCCCTGCTCGGTCGCGTACTGCTCGAGGGATGCCTGGAGATCATCGAGGGCCTTGCCCGCGTCCTTCTCGCCCTGGACCATCGAGTAGAGCTGCACCGTCAACTGGTCGTAGGCGTAGTTCTGGAACGGGCTGAAGGTTGCGCCCTCATAGCCCGCAGCTGCCTTCAGGAAAACGTCCTTGTTGATCTGCTGCCCGCCGAAGAACGGGTATTCCTTGTTGGCGAACTCCTCGGAATCAAGGACGGGCGAGTATGAGGGGAACAAAGCTCCCTTGTCAACGCCCAGGTTCATGCCTTCTTTGTTCCCGAAGATGCCCATGGCAACCTTCGCTGCCAGTTTCTTGTCTTTGGCCTGCTTAGTCACGGCAAAGGTGGAACCACCCCAGTTGACTTGGACGGGATTTGCTGCGTCCCACTGCGGCAGCGGGGCAGCGCGCCAGACTGCGTTCGGGTCGGCGTCGGACAGGCCCTGCAGGTAGCCAGGGCCCCAGGCAGCGGCGAGGTAGACGGCGTATGAGCCGTCGACGAGCTTGGTGTTGTAGTCCGCGGTGAAGGCGTCGTCGGTGGCAACCAGCCCCTTCTTGACCAGTCCTTCCCAGTACTTCAGGACGTCCTTGGCGCCTTGGTCATTGACCTTGATTCCTATTTCCTGTGGGTTGGCGGAGTCGTATTCGAACGGCACGGAACCGGCCTGGGCGAACAGGGCCTGGTTGAATGCACGCCCGTTGGTGGGGAAGTCGGCCATGACAGCACCGTTGCCGGACTCCTTCAACTTTTGGGCGGCGGCCTCGAACTCTGCCCAGGTTGTCGGCACCTGCATGCCCGCTGCTTCAAAGATGTCCTGACGGTAGAGCATTCCCATGGGGCCGCCGTCGACGGGAATGGCATACACGGCATCCCCGCTCGAGGCGTCTTCCCAGGCGCCCTCGGCGTACTGATCCTTGACGTCGTTGGCACCGAATTCGGTGAGGTCCACAAGTGCATCGCGGATGGTAAAGCTGGAAAGGACTTCCGACTCGAGCTGGATCACATCGGGTGCGCCTGAGCCGGACTCGATCGAGGTCGAAAATTTGGTGTACTCATCGTTGCCCTGGCCCGCGTTGGTCCAGCAAATCTGCACATCGTTGTTGGTCTTGTTGAAGTTGTCGACAACCTCGTTGAACGCAGGGTACCAGGCCCAAACAGTTACCTGCGGGGCCTCCGCATTAACAATGGTGTTGGTGCATGACGCAGCTTCGGAACCGCCTGCGCTTCCGCCGGAGCAGCCGGTCAGTGCTGCAGCAGTGGCGGCGACGATGCCAACCGATGCCAGGAACTTGGCTTTCATATCTCTTGCTTCCTCTCGCGGTGGCATTCCACCGTGGTCGCCCGTGGGCGGCCGGTCCGGGTGCTTCAGGAAGGAAGATCGCCGGACACCAGTGCTGTGCCACTGAATCTTCCTTGATCCGGGCCCGTCCTCCTGCTGGACAACCTCTGGCGAGGGATGCCGCAGGTGCCGGCGCCGTTCTTTACATCGTTGTAGGTAAACGTTGTAGAAGAATCATGCCTAGTGAGTCCCGTCACTGTCAAGCAGCTGGGGCTGAAACTTTCTCTAGAGTGCAGTCAGGCGGGCAATGCTGAAGATTCACGCTCAATGACCTGGAACCGTGCTTCGTACTCACGCGGCGGCGCGCCGACTTCAAGCCCCGAGATCCGTTCCTGCAGGACACGCACCGCGGTGTCGGCAATTTCGTCCCTGCCGGGATCGATCGTTGACAGGGTGGGCAGCGAATACCTGCCCTCGTCCAGATCGTCGAAACCGATTACAGCGACGTCGTCGGGTATCCGCCGGCCTGCTTCCTGGAGCACGCGCATCGCTCCGAGCGCCAAAGTATCGTTCAAACCGAACACAGCATCGAACTCAACGTTAGTTGCGAGCAGTTCCCGCATTGATGTCGCTCCGTTGGAGCGGTGCCAGAAGGTGGTGTATGCCACCAGTTCCGGATCGAACGGGATGCCGGCTTCTTCGAGCGCCTGCTGGTAGCCCCGCAGACGGAGTCCAGCGGAGCCGATGACCTCACCCTCGTGCGCGCCGACTACGGCGATGCGCCGGCGGCCTTTCGACAGCAGGTGTGCCGTGGCGGCACGCGCTGACTCCACATTGCTCATGGTCACGTGGTCGGTTGGACCACCGAATATGCGTTCACCGAGGAGCACGAGCGGAAAATTGACGTTGAGGTACGGGGCGTCCTCGTTTGACATGCCCAAGGGGCTGAACAGCAGTCCGTCAGTCATTTGGAGCCGTGGGCTGGAGAGGATCTCGAGTTCGTGGGCGCGGTCCCCGTCGGTCTGCTCGATGAGGACTTTGAGGCCCCGGCGCGCAGCGGCCTTGATGACTGAATCCGCCAGTTCGGCGAAGTAGCTCAGGGAAAGCTCGGGGACAGCGAGTCCGATCACGCCGGTCCTGCCGGAACGCAGGCTTCGCGCGGACATGTTGGGGCTGTAGCCAAGCTCGGCGATAGCCTCCATGACCCGCTTTTTGGTGTCTGTGCGGATGTGCGGGTAGTCGTTGATGACATTAGAGACCGTTTTGATAGACACGCCCGCCGCCAGTGCAACGTCCTTTAGTGTGGCCGCCATGCCGCTCCCTGAGATCCTGACGTGATGCCCTGTACGTCACGTATGGTAGAAAGTCTACAACGTTGTAGGGTTGCCCGGGCCGCTTCCAGTTGGCACCGGCCCCTTCACCCTACGTCGCGACACCGGCCAGACAAGGACGACCATGATCGAGGAACAGGTACGGGACAGGCTCAACTGGGCAGGTAACTATGAGTTTCAGGCCCGGTCAATGGAGCATCCCAGATCACTCCCCGACCTTCAGCGTGCGGTGGCGCGGGCCAGCCGCGTAAGCGCCCTTGGGTCACGGCACTCGTTCAATGACATCGCGGACACCTCGGGAACCCTGGTGTCCCTAGATGTCCTCGATCCGGGCATTGAGGTGGACGAGGCTGCGCTGACGGTTACAGTTTGCGCGGGGGTCCGGTACGGAGTCCTCGCCGGGTACCTGCAACGCCAAGGCTTCGCCCTCCACAACCTCGCATCCCTGCCCCACATCTCGATCGGCGGCGCTATCGCGACTGCAACCCACGGTTCCGGGAACAGGAACGGCAACCTCGCCACCGCTGTTGTCGCGCTGGAGCTGGTTACTGCCTCTGGCGATGTCCTGGTTGTGAACCAGGGCGACCCGGACTTCGAGGGCATGGTCGTGGGACTGGGCGCCCTTGGCGTCATCCACCGCGTAACGCTGAAAATAGAACCGTCATTCGACGTGCGCCAGGACGTCTTCAGGGATGTGCCCTGGGACGCCGTCCTCGCGGACTACAACGCAGCGACGTCATCCGCCTACAGCGTTAGCTTGTTCACAGACTGGGCCGGGGAGGCCATCGGCCAAGTGTGGCTCAAGAGCAGGATGGACGGCGCTGCGGTGCCTATGAGTTTCTACGGCGGCGTGCCCGCGGCCCGGGCCTATCATCCGGTGCCAGGTGTGGCCGCTGACCACTGCACCCAGCAGCTGGGCATTCCCGGGCCATGGTCCGACCGTCTTGCACACTTCCGCCTCGCCTTTACGCCCAGCAGCGGACAGGAGCTCCAGACGGAATACCTCATCGGCCAGGAACACGCCACCGAGGCCATCCGGCGCATGCGGGAGCTTGCGCCGAAAATCACCCCTTTGCTGCAAGTCTCCGAGGTGCGGTCAATGGCAGCTGATGAGCTGTGGCTTAGCAACAACTACCAGCGCGCCGGAATCGGCCTCCACTTCACGTGGAAGCCGCTTCAGATGGAGGTCGAGGCGCTGCTGCCCGAACTTGAGGGCGCGCTCGCGCCACTCGGCATGCGCCCGCACTGGGGCAAGCTGTTTGCGGCGGATGCCGAACAGCTTGCACCGCTGTATCCCAGGTTTGACGATTTCCGGGCTCTCGCGCGGCGCCTGGACCCTGAAGGCAAGTTCCGCAACGCCTTCCTTGACCGAAAAGTCTTCGGGGCAGCCTAAGGTGGGCGCGCCAGGTTTCGCCTGGCCGGACCGAGGGTACCTTTCCTGCAGGACTCAAAGAGGAAGGGTGCCACATGATTGCACTTCTTGTCATTGACATGCAGAACGCGTACTTCGAGGCGCCGGAGCTGGCAGAGCAACAGGAGCAGCTGGTCAAGTCCTGCAACAGGCTGCTCGAAGCTTTCAAGGCCAGCGGGCACAAGGCGTTGATGATCGGCACCGAGCACGAGCGGGACAAATCCACGTGGACGCTGAACATGCTCGATGACGACCAGGGTTTTATCTTCCGCGGCAGTGACCAGACGCGGGCTGTGCCCGGCCTGGCCATCGACGGCCTGCCCCAGCTGAACAAGACGCGGGACAGCGCCTTCGTGGGTACCAACCTGCTTTCGCGGCTCCGCAACTGGGGCGCCGATGAGGTGGTGCTGGCCGGAGTCTCCACGCACAACTGCATCGCCCAGACCGGCGCAGACGCCTTCGCCCACAACATCCGGGTCACCTACGCGAAGGACGCCATGGCCTCGGAAGACAACCAGGATGCCGCCGACATGCTGCGCATCCTGTCCACCAGTTACCGCCAGCCTGTCCAGTCCAGTGACGAGATCCTGGAGAGGTTGCGCTCCATTTAGTGTGGCCGACGGCGGCACCCCCGAAGTGCCGCCGTCTAAGGGAGAGCCGCTCATAACAAGACTGAAACGTGGCGGAAACGTCCGCCACCTACTGTGGGTCCCACGCCGTCCGCTGGCCGCCGAAGGGACCCTCATGCATCTGATGCCACGTGAGCAGGAAAAGCTGCTGATTGTGGTGGCCGCCGATCTCGCCCGGCGCCGCCAGAGCCGCGGGCTCAAGCTCAACTACCCCGAGGCCGTGGCGATCATCAGCTACGAACTGATCGAGGGCGCACGGGACGGCCGCACGGTGTCAGACCTCATGAGTTACGGCACTTCCTTGCTGAGGCGCGACGACGTTATGGAAGGCGTGCCGGAAATGATCCACGACGTGCAGATCGAAGCGACCTTCCCGGACGGCACCAAGCTCGTCACCGTCCACGATCCCATCCGCTGAAGGGGCAGGCCATGATCCCAGGAGAGTACGTCCTTCGGCCGGAGCCGGTGACGGCGAACGCAGGGCGGGAGGCGATTGACGTCGTCGTGGTTAACACTGGCGACCGTCCCGTGCAGGTGGGCTCGCATTTCCATTTTGCCGAGGCCAATGCTGCCCTCATTTTCGACAGGGGAGCCGCTTATGGCAAGCGCCTGGACATCCCTGCCGGAACTGCCGCCCGCTTCGAACCGGGGGATTCCCGCAACGTGCGGCTGATAGAACTCGCCGGCACCCGGGAAGTGTACGGACTCAGCAACGCCGTGAACGGAAAGCTCGACGGCGGGACGCACCTTGAGGGGCCGCCCCGCCCAGGTGCCGCAGTGGAAGGGGACCAGCAGTGAGTTTCGAGATTCCCCGCCGGCAGTACGCCGACCTTTACGGACCCACTACCGGTGACGCCATCCGGCTTGCAGATACGGATCTGTTCCTCGAAATTGAACGCGACCTCACTGTGTATGGCGAGGAGGTGGTCTTCGGCGGCGGCAAGGTGATCCGCGACGGCATGGGACAGAACGGCCAAATGACGCGGGACGGTGCTGGTTCCGGTGACGGAGTTCCCGACACCGTCATCACCAACGCCGTGATCCTGGACTACACCGGCATATACAAGGCCGACATCGCCCTCAAGGACGGCCACATCCTTAGGATCGGCAAGGCGGGCAACCCCCAGATCACCGACGGCGTGGACATCGTGATCGGAGCGAGCACTGAAATCATTGCCGGCGAGCGCAAGATCCTCACCGCTGGGGGAGTGGACACCCACATCCACTTCATCTCCCCGGACCAGATCCCTACGGCACTGACCAGCGGCATCACCACCATGATCGGCGGCGGCACCGGCCCGGCCGAAGGCACCAAGGCCACCACCGTAACTCCCGGAAAATGGCACATCCAGCGCATGCTGCAGGCGGCCGAAGGCTTTCCCATGAATATCGGCCTGTTCGGCAAGGGACACGCGTCGGCCGTGGAACCCCTCGCGGAACAGATCCGCGCCGGCGCCATCGGGCTGAAAGTCCATGAGGACTGGGGGTCCACCACCTCCTCGATCGACACCTCCCTGACGGTGGCTGACGAATACGACGTGCAGGTGGCCATCCACACGGACACCCTGAACGAGTGCGGCTTCGTGGAGGACACCGTCCGCGCCATCAACGGACGCGTCATCCACACCTTCCACACCGAGGGAGCCGGTGGCGGGCACGCTCCGGACATCATCAGGATTGCCGGGATGCCCAACGTCCTGCCGGCATCCACCAACCCCACCCTTCCGTACACCCGCAACACCATCGAAGAGCACCTGGACATGCTGATGGTGTGCCATCACCTCAACCCGGACATTCCCGAGGACGTGGCGTTCGCGGATTCCCGGATCCGGGCCGAAACCATCGCGGCCGAGGACGTCCTGCAGGACATGGGCATCTTCTCCATCACCTCCTCCGACTCGCAGGCGATGGGACGGGTGGGCGAGGTGATCACCCGCACCTGGCAGGTGGCGGACAAGATGAAGAAGCAGCGGGGGGGATTGCAGGATCCCGACGGCGGTTCCCATGCTTCAGCCGTCGGCTCCGGCGAGGGCAGCGACAACTTCCGGATCAAGCGCTACGTGGCCAAGTACACGATTAACCCGGCTATCGCGCAGGGCATCGCGGATTCCGTTGGTTCCGTGGAGGTGGGCAAGTTCGCCGACCTTGTCCTGTGGGACCCTGCGTTCTTTGGGGTGAAACCCGAGCTCGTGATCAAGGGCGGGCAAATCGCCTATGCCCTGATGGGCGACGCGAACGCCTCCATCCCCACCCCGCAGCCGCGCACCATGCGCCCGATGTTCGGCGCGTTCGGCAAGGCTGTGCAGCAGTGCTCCATCACTTTCCTCTCCCAGGCAGCGGTCGACGCCGGCGTGCCCCACGAGCTGGGGCTGGAAAAGGTCATCAGGCCAGTTTCCGGAATCCGGACGCTGACCAAGGCGGACCTGAAGTACAACGACGCCACCCCGGACATCCAGGTGGATCCCGAAACCTACCAGGTAACGGTCGACGGCGAGGACGTGACGTGTGAGCCCTCCGATGTGCTGCCCATGGCCCAGCGCTACTTCCTCTTCTGACCGCCCCGCCCTGACAACCCCCGGAGCACCACGTGATCATCGAAAAAGTCCTCGGCAACCTGCACGAACTTCCGGACCCGCAGGCCTACGCCAGCCTGCACCAGGAGAAAGTGGTGCTGCCCAGCGCGCAGCTGGTCAAGCGCATCCAGCGGGCCACCACCGACCACGGCAAGGAGATCGGCATCCGGCTGCCCTCCGGCTCCGGCGACCTGCGCGACGGCGATATCCTGCACGTGGAAGAGTCCAACATGATCGTGGTATCCGTGCTGCCCACCGATGTCCTGGTGATCGCGCCCCGCTCGGTATATGAGATGGGCGTGGCGGCGCACTCCCTCGGCAACCGGCACCTGCAGGCACAGTTCTTCGACTCGTCTTCCGAGTACGGGGCCGACGTCATGGTGTGCGCTTACGACCACACCGTCGAGGACTACCTCACCCACGCCGCCGTGCCCTACACCCGCCAGGAACGCGTCATGCCTGTGCCTTTCCGCCATGCTGAACACAGCCACTAGTACCAGCGTCACCTTGGAAGCGGCGGCGGGTGAAGGGGGCTGTGCCCGCTTCGCGGTGCCCACCACGCCGCAGCCCCCTTCACCCGCCACCGCCAGCGTCAGCCGCTATCAGTTGGCCCTTCAGCAGTTGGTTGACTCCGCGCTTCCTACTGGGGCTTTTGCTCACTCTTTTGGCTTTGAGGCGTATATCGATGGTGGGCTCGTTTTTGATGAGGGGTCGTTTGGGGAGTGGTTGTCCGTTTTTGTCTCGCAGCCGCTGACCTACTCCGACGGGTTGGCCGTTCGGTTCTTTTATGAGGGGGTTGATGTTGGGGAGCTGGATTCCTTGCTTACCGCTTCGCTTTTGCCGCGGCAGGTTCGGGAGGCGAGCGTCAAGATGGGCTCCCGGCTGCTTGAGATTGGGGCCGAGGTGTTTCCCTCGGCCGGGTTGGAACTGTACCGGCACCTGGTGACCACCGGCCGTGCCGCCGGGCACCAGCCGCTGGCGTTCGCCGTCGTCGCACGGTCGCTGGGGGTGCCCCTGCAGGAGGCGCTGGCCGCCTACCTTTTCGCCGCCGTGACCTCGCTGACGCAAAACGCCGTCCGCGCCATCCCGCTGGGCCAAAGCGCCGGCCAGCGGCTGCTACGGCGCGCGGCCGACGACGTTGCTGCCGCCGTCGAAAGGATCCCGCACCTGGTGCCGGACGACTTCGGGGCGGTCAGCCCCGGACTGGAAATTTCGCAAATGCGGCACGAACGACAACGTGCCCGGATGTTCATGAGCTGACAGTGCTTGGAAAATCAAAGGAGGACAGCATGACGGAACCCATCAAAATCGGCATCGGCGGACCAGTCGGTGCCGGCAAAACCCAACTCGTGGAGCGGCTCACCCGGCACATGAGCGGTGGGATCTCCATGGCCGCCATCACCAACGACATCTACACCATCGAGGACGCCAAAATCCTCGCCGCCAACGGCATCCTCCCCGAGGACCGGATCATCGGCGTCGAAACCGGCGGTTGCCCGCACACCGCCATCCGCGAAGACACCTCCATGAACACCGCCGCCATCGAGGAACTCAAAGCCAGGCACCCCGGCCTGCAGGTGATCTTCGTCGAATCCGGCGGAGACAACCTGTCCGCAACCTTCAGCCCCGAACTCGTCGACTTCTCCATCTACATCATCGACGTCGCCCAAGGCGAAAAAATCCCCCGCAAAGCCGGCCAGGGCATGATCAAATCCGACCTCTTCATCATCAACAAAACCGACCTTGCGCCGCACGTGGGAGCTGATCTCGCCGTCATGGAACGCGACTCCAAGGAATTCCGCGGGACCAAGCCGTTCTGCTTCACCAACCTCAAAACAGATGACGGACTGGACGCAGTCATCGAATGGGTTCGGCGGGATGTCCTGATGCTCGATCTGGCTTCGTGAGTACGACGGCGGCCCACTTGGGTCCGGCCGCTTCACCGGGTGCCGGGCTGGGTTGGGCGGCTTCGCCGGACTTTGGGCCATGCCCGGCCCACCACGCCGCGGCCCCAAAATCCGGCCTCGCCACCTCAGTGCCTTCGTCACCTATGGGGGAGCTCGCCATAAGTATTGAGCAGCGAGGCGGTCGGTCGGTCGCTTTGCATCAATATCATCGGGGCGCTCTTCGGATACTCAGGCCCCATTATCTCGATGACTCCGGACAGGTTTGTTATGTCATCGTAAATCCAGGCGGGGCTTATCTTGGGGCTGATCTTTTTCTCCTCGATGTTGAAGTTGGGGACGGCGCTGATCTCCTGCTCACCACGCAGTCTGCGACGAAGGTGTACAAAACTCCCGGCTCTTTTGCTGAGCAGCGACTGGTTGTCCGGCTGAGGGAGCGGGCCCGGCTGGAGCTGGTACCTGACCAGCTCATCGCCTATCGGGAGGCGAGCTACCGGCAACGGACGCGGGTAACGGTGCGGCCGTCGTCGTCGCTGGTGATGGCGGAAGTGGTGACACCCGGCTGGTCACCCGACGGAGCCACGTTCCAGTACGAGGAACTGCGCCTGCGGAACGAACTCCTGGTTGAGACGGAAGAAGGCAACCAGCTGCTGGCGCTGGACAACCTGCTCATCCGGCCGCCGACGGGAAATGTCACTGGCCTGGGTTTCATGGAAGGCTTAAGCCACCTCGGTTCCCTGATCGTGGTGGACCCGCGCGTAGACCAGGCGCTCGCTGATGAGCTGCACGGCGCCGCGTCGGAACACGAAGCACTTACTGGAATCTCGCTGACCGGAAGCGTAGCTGGAACAACCGGGCTGGTACTCCGCTCGCTGTCCAACAGCACGGGCGAACTGAACCAGCTCCTTGGCGCCTGCACCGCCCTCCTCCGGAAACGGTGGTACGGACAGGAACCACTGAACCTCAGGAAGCACTGATGACAGCCCTCACGAACATCACCAGCCTTTACCGCTACCGGCAAACATTGCCGCTGCGGACCCGCCTGCTGTGCTTGTTTGGTGCGGTGGCCGCGTTGCACGCAGCCGCCGTCGTACTGCTCCTCGCTGGCAACATGGGCACCGCAGGCGGCGTAGGAACCCGCGGCACCGCCGGTACCCCGGGGGAGGCCGGGGTGCAAGCCCTTTCGTGGGGCCTGGTCCTGACTGCATACCTGGCGGGCGTGAAGCACAGCTACGACTGGGACCACCTGGCAGCCATCGACAACTCCACCCGCAAGTTTGTCGCCAGCCGCCAGGATCCGGTCAGTGTCGGCTTCGCCTTCAGCCTGGGACACAGCTCCGTGGTAACTCTGGCAGGCATGCTTGTTATCGCCGGCGCAGCCGTCGTGGGGGAGTTCATGCAGGACGGGTCCGCCGGAAACCTGGTGCTCGGGCTGATCGGCAGCGGCGTTTCCGGGTTGTTCCTGTTGGCGATGGGTCTCTTCAACGGCTCCGCCTTCGCCCGGTCGGCCCAGGCCTACCGCCGGGCCCGGGCCGGCGCGGCAATCGACCCCGGGGACCTTGAACCGAAGGGGCTTATGGCGCGGCTGCTCGCCCGGCCGCTGTCCAGGGTGCGGCAGCCGCGGAACATCTACGTCATCGGTTTCCTGTTCGGGCTGGGCTTTGACACGGCGACTACCATCGGCCTGCTCATGATGACGACGGCGGCCTCCCTGGCCGGGGTACCGCCCTTCGCCCTGCTGGCGCTGCCGCTGGCATTCACCGCAGCCATGACCCTGTGCGACTCAGTCAACGGCGTAGCCATGATGCGGATGTACCGCTCGGCGCTGGAAGACCCGCAGCGGAAACTGGGCTTCAACGCCCTGGTGACCGGGATATCGGCGGTGTCCGCGTTGTTCATCGCCGTGATCACACTCGGCGGCTTCTTCAACGCCGCCTTCGCGCTTGAGGATCCCTTGACCCTGTGGCTGGGATCCGTCGATCTGGGCGACGCCGGCCTGTTGCTGGCAGGACTGCTGCTGGCGGTCTGGGCCGGGGAAGCGTTTAAGGGACGGGCACAGGGGGGCTCAAAACAACAGCACTAATCAGGCGGCCATCCGCCCCTTCATCTTCCGGTGCGGGCGGCCCTTCCCTCCCGTCGGGGCCTTGGAAGCCGGAGCCTTCGCAGCCGGGGCCTTCGCGGAGGCGGCTGCCTTTGCCTGCTCGGAAACCCGTGCCGGGGATCGCAGGGCAACATGGCCGCCGTCGGGGACTGCACTGTCAGCGTGCAAGTGGACCCCGTGCTCGATAAGGACGCCGGCTCCAATCCGCGAGTGGCTGCCGATATGCGCCCGGTTTCCGATCACCGTTCCGCGGCCAATCCGCACACCGTCACCAATAACGGAACGGTCGCCGATGGTGGCATCGCGGTCGATCCAGCTGCCGTGGCCAATCCGGCAGCCCGAGCCGATCCGGGCACCGTACTCCACGTAGGTCATCGGTCCGATGCGCGCGCTTTCGGCAACTGTTGCACCGGGGGCGGTCAGGCCTCCACCGTTGGCGTGGCGGGCATATCGGGTGACCTTTCCTGCGTCGTCTTCAACTGAGACATACTTCGCGTTCATTACATCCCTCGTTTACGCGCGGTAACTTACCGCACAGTCAGTTAACGGTCCGGAACTCAAAGTGATTCCCGGCGGGACTGCGCATGGGAGGGGCCGGCGAATCAGCCGGAAAGCTGCCGCTAAGCGACGAGGTTGGCTGCGGCCGAGTCCATGTGGGCACGGATGGTGTTCCGGGCGAGCGAGGCGTCGCCTGTTTCGATGGCTGCCACGATGTCGCGGTGGCGGTCCACGCTCATGTTTTTGACGCCCTTTTCCAGGCCGCCGAACATGATGGACATCCGGATGGAACCTTCCAGGGACTGCCAGGAGTGAAGCAGCGTCTCGTTGCCGGTCAGGCGGCACAGCGTCCGGTGGAACTCCATATCGGATTCGATCCGCTCTTCCAGTGACGCGTCCTGGGCGGCCTCCATCACGTCGATGGTTTTGTGGAGCGCTTCGATGGCATGGGCGCGGTCAGGAAGTTCGCAAAGGGTGCGCGCGGCAAGGGATTCAAGGGCGGCCCGGACGGCGAAGATGTCCCGGATTTCCTTTTCATCCAGGTGCCGGACAGACAGCCTGCCGCGTGGCCCGGCGGAGAGCAGGCCTTCCTGTTCGAGCTGGCGCAGCGCTTCACGCAGGGTTCCCCGGCTGATTTGCAGCATGTCAGACAGTTCGGTTTCCACCAGGTGCCGGCCGGGCGCAAGTTCACCGCTCGTGATGGCGGTCCTCAGTGCCGAGAGCGCCTGCTCGCGCAGGCTTTTCTTTTGCAGTCCCAGCAGGGGAGCTGTCAGTCCGGCCATCGCGTCTGTCCTTCAGTGTTGTAAGTCGACTGTTTACAGTCGGGTTTAGTTCCGATAGTACGGCAGAAAGCACGGCCCCGGGCTGGACCGGTGCCGTGCTTTCTGTTTCTGAAGGCGCGCTTAGCCTAGTTCGGCGAGGACCCTGGCGACGATGCGGTCCACAGCAAGGCCGTAGCGGTCATGGAGGGTGGGCAGTGCTCCGGCATCGAGGAACTCGTCCGGCAGCGCGACGGGAACCACGCGCTTGCCTACTCCTGCGGTGACGACGGCGGAGGCGACGGTTTCGAACAGGCCGCCCACCACGGAGTGGTTCTCGAGCGTGACTGCGAGCCGGTCTGTGTTGATTTCGGCGAGGACGGTAGCGGCGTCGAAGGGCTTGATGGTGGGGGTGTGGACGACGGCCACGTCCACGTTGTGGGCTTCGAGGGCCTTTGCTGCCTGCAGGGCGCGCATGGTCATCAGGCCCGAGGAGATGAACACGACGTCGTTGCCGCCGCGGAGGACCTTGGCCTTGCCGAGTTCGAACGTGTAGTCGTACTCGTCCAGGACGGTGGGGACGTTGCCGCGCAGCAGGCGCAGGTAGGTGGGCCCGTTACTTGCGGCCAGCTGCGGGACGGCCTGCTCGATGTCAATTGAGTCGCAGGGGTCCACGATGGTCAGGTTGGGCATGCCGCGGAAGATCGCCATGTCCTCGGTTGCCTGGTGGCTGGGGCCGTACCCGGTGGTCAGGCCCGGCAGGCCGCCGACAATGTTCACGTTCAGGTTCGGCTCGGCGGCGTCCAGGCAGAGGAAGTCGTAGGCGCGGCGGGCGGCGAACACTGAGTAGGTGGAGGCGAACGGTACGAGCCCTGTTTCGGCCAGGCCGGCGGCGGCGCCGAAGAGGAGCTGTTCGGCCATGCCCATCTGGAAGAACCGCTCCGGGAAAGCCTTGGCGAAGATGTGCATGTCCGTGTACTTGCCCAGGTCCGCCGTCAGGCCGACGATCTTGTCGTTCTCCTGCGCGGCCTTGACCAGTGCGTGCCCGAACGGGGCCGATGCGGTCTTTTGGTCCGGGTCGGCGAAGGAGGCAATCATCGCCGATGTCTTCAGCTTCGGCTTGGCGGCTGTTGTTGTGTCTGGGGCCTCGGTGGTGGTGCTCATGCTGAAGCCTTTCCTTCGTAGCCTGCGGTGAGCTGCTCGCGGCAGGTCTGCCATTCGTTCTCTTCGATGCGCATGAAGTGCGCCTTTTCGCGGTTCTCCAGCAGCGGGACGCCGCGGCCCACCTTGGTGTCGCACAGGATCACGGAAGGACGTCCGACGGCGGCGGCCTGGGCGGCTGCGTTGTCGAACGCTTCCAGCAGCGCGGCCACGTCGTTGCCGTCCACCCGCTGGGTGTACCAGCCGAACGATTCCCACTTTTCGGTCACCGGTTCGGTGCGGAGTACGGTGTCCGTCTTGCCGTCGGCCTGCAGGGCGTTGATGTCCACCATCGCGGTCAGGTTGCCCAGCTGGTGGTGGTGGGCGCCCATGGCGGCCTCCCAGGTGGAGCCCTCGTCGAGTTCGCCGTCGGAGAGGAAGTTGAAGACCCGTGCGTTGGAGCCCTGGTAGCGCAGGCCCAGGGCCATGCCGACGGCGATGGTCAGGCCGTGGCCCAGGGAGCCGCCGGAGATTTCCATGCCGGGGGTGTAGGTGGACATCCCGGACATCGGCAGGCGGGAATCGTCGGAGCCGTAGGTTTCCAGTTCCTCGACCGGGACGATCCCGGCCTCGGCGAGGGCCGCGTAGTGGCCGATGGCGTAGTGGCCGGTGGAGAGCAGGAACCGGTCGCGGGCCTCCCAATGCGGATCCTCAGCGCGGAAGTTCAACTGGTCCCCGTAGACGGTGGCGAGCATGTCCGCCGCACCCAAAGCCTGCCCTACGTAGCCCTGTCCCTGCACCTCACCCATGTTCAGGGCGTGGTGACGGATCCGGTACGCGGCCGCGCTGACTTGGGCGATTCGATCCCGCGTCACCTGGCGCGTGGTGGCCTGGTCCCGGACGGTCTCTACTGGCATTGCTGACTCCGTTGTTGTGTTCTGGATGACGGTCATTAGACGCTCACCGTGTTGGGGGTGCTTTTGGTGATCTCGTCTGCGAGCTGGCGCTCCCGCTTTCCCCAGGTTTCGCGGGTCGCGACAGCGGCCCAGAGTCCAATGGCTGCGTAGGTTCCGAAGAGCAGGGCGGGACCCATCCAGCCGAAGCTAACGAACAGCAGGGTGGTGACGAACGGGGTGAAACCCGAAACCATGGCGGAGATCTGGTAGGCCAGGGAAGCGCCCGAAGCGCGGGTCTTGGCCTGGAAGAGTTCCGGGAACCAGGCTCCCTGGGCGCCCGCGAGCGAGTTCTGGCAGACAGCGTAAGAGATGGCGATGGTCGCTATCACAGCAATAAAAAGGCCGGTGTTGACCATCAGGAACATGGGTACTGCAAACAGGACCGCGAAGGCGCAGGACCAGATGTACACAGGGCGGCGCCCGATCCTGTCCGTCAGCCGGGCCCAGGCGGCGGTGGCGAAGATGCCGATGAAGGATGCAATGCAGAGGGCTACAAGGGTTTCAGTCTTGTCCGCCAGTTGCTCGGTGTGCAGGTAGGAAATCATGTAGGTGATGGACACGGCGTAGCCGGCAGTTTCAGCAACTCGCAGGCCGATGCCCTTCACAATGTTGCGCCAGTCGGTCTTGATGACCTCAACGATGGGGGACTTGACGATATCGCCGCTGTCCCTGACTTCATCGAAGACGGGGGACTCGGGAACCTTGGAGCGGATGATCAGGCCCACTGCCACCAGTACGATGCTGGCCAGGAAGGGAACACGCCAGGCGAGTTCGCCGCCGAGGTTCACGCTTACGAGGAAGACGAGGTTGGCCAGCAGCAGGCCTACCGGGAAGCCGGCCTGGACGATGCCGGTGTACTTGCCCTTGGACTTCCACGGCGCGTGCTCGTAGCTCATCAGGATGGCGCCACCCCATTCGGCACCGAAGGCCAGGCCCTGGACAATGCGGACGAACACCAGCAGCGCCGGGGCGAGCAGGCCAACCTGCTCGTAGGTGGGAAGCAGGCCGATCAGGAACGTGGCCACGCCCATGAGGATCAGCGACGCCACCAGGACGGGCTTGCGGCCCACCTTGTCGCCAAGATGGCCGCCGATGATGCCACCCAGGGGACGGGCGGCAAAGCCGACACCCAGGGTTGCGAAGGCCGCCAGCGTCCCGGTGACGGGGTCACCGGTGGGGAAGAAGGCTGTACCGAAGTACAGGGCCGCAGCTGTGCCGAAGCCGATGAAGTCGTATGTCTCGATGACTGCGCCGACGCCTGAGCCGACTGCAACACGCTTTGCGTCCTTAGTGCCGTGCACGTGGCCGCGCATTTTAAGAGCTTCGTTGCTCATGGTGGTTCCCTTCCGAATAGCGACCAAGGAGCCTGCCGCTGTCGACTGTTAACGATGGTACGCCTCAAGTGTGACCCACCTCATGCGGCACTGTCAACAGTCAACTTTGAAGGTTGACTGTTGACAGTAGCCGTACGTATTGTGGTCCCTATCACTGCTGCACCTGGGACGGAAGTCCGATGTCGTGCGAAACCACCAAGGAGCAATCATGACCACCATCCAGCGCACCGCCGTCCTCACTGGGGCAACCTCGGACCGGGGTATCGGCATCACCACCGCCCGCCGCTACGCCCGCCAGGGCTGGGCTGTGGTCATCCTGGACCTCGACGGGGAGAGGTCCGCCAAGGTCGCCGCGGAGATCGGCAATGAGTTCAACGTCCCCGCCTTCGGCCACGAGATCGATGTTGCCAACGAAGCCTCCGTCACTACAGCCCACGCGGCGGTGGCAGCCGACGTTGCGGCAGGCAACCTGCCCCCGGTCGGCGCCCTCGCCAACATTGCCGGCATCACGTCGCCGCTGCCGTTCCTGGAGACCACCCTGGAGCTGTGGCACAAGATCATGGACGTAAATGCCACGGGCACATACCTGGTGACCAGGGCCTTCCTGCCGGCCATGATCGACAACGGCTGGGGCCGGATCGTCAACATGTCCTCCGTCTCCGCCCAGCGCGGCGGGGGCGTGTTCGGCAAGGTCCCCTACTCCGCCGCCAAGGCCGCAATCCTCGGCTTCACCAAGGCCCTGGCGCGGGAACTCGGCACCACCGGCGTCACCGTCAACGCCATCACTCCAGGGGCGGTCGACACCAACATCCGCGTGGGCAGCACGGAGGAACAGGAGGCCGCCATCAACGCCGGCATCCCGCTGGGCCGAAACGCGACCACCGAAGAGGTGGCAGCCGTGATCACCTTCCTGTCCTCCGAGGACTCGGCCTACCTCACCGGCACCACCATCGACATCAACGGCGGAAGCCACCTCCACTAAAGGGCTTGGCCGCGGAAGCGCCTGAAGTGACGGAGCGGAGCAGCGGGATGAAGCCGTATCGCTACCACGACTGGAGCCGGTTGATTGGAACGCCGGTGGAGATCCGCAGGGATTTTGGCATCGTACGTGCCGGCACCGTAGATGATGCCATGGCTGGTTCCTCAGCCTTGTGGCTGGCGGCGGATGCCGGGGGAGGCAGGGCCCTCTACGCGGCCGCCGAGGGTTTTGAAGTGTGGATCCAGCCTCAGGAGCTCAGCGGGAAACTCTGTTTCAAGATGGCGTTTGCCCAGCTCTCGGGGTCCGGTCCCAAGCGGTAAGCGCGAATTCCTGTAGGGACGGTTGGCAGGAACGGTAGTAGTAGGTAGACTGGTCTACCTACTACTACCGCCAAAGGACTGGCCATGACCCCGTCAGCAGTGTCTGACCCGACCCGAAGATCTGCCCGCGAACTGTTGCTCGCGGCGGCGGCGAAGCTTTTCTATGCACACGGTGTGGGGGCCACGGGCATCGACACCATCACGGCCGAGGCAGGAGTGGCTAAAAAGAGCCTCTACAACAACTTCGCGTCCAAGTCGGACCTGGTAACCGCCTACCTGGAAACCCGGCACGAGGAATGGCTTGGCCTCTACCGGAAACGGCTGGGTAAAGCGTCCGGGCCCAAGGAACGCGTGCTGGCCACCTTTGACGCCTACCTCGATCATGCCCGCCTTGCCTACGAGAACGGATTCCGGGGGTGCGGGCTGCTCAACGCCGCGGCGGAACTGCCGGCCGGGAGCCCGGGCCGCCTTTCGGTGAAGCGTCACAAGGAAGAAGTAGAACGCCTCCTCGCAAACCATCTGGCGGAGATGCTCCCCGGACAGGAAGAGCGCCAGGGGAAACTTGCCCGTCACCTGGCCTTCCTGCTCGAAGGCGCCATGGTCCGTGCGGGACTTGAAGGTGGGGAGACCCGGCTCGTGGAGGCCCGCACCATCGCCGCGCAGTTGCTGGACGAGCTGTGACGGCTTCCACCGGCCGCATGTCCGGTCCGCTGTGGGGTGCCGTTTTCGTGCTGGCCGCATCGGTACTCTGGGGCACCACGGGAACGGCGGCCACCTTCGCGCCGGCGGTCAGTCCGCTGGCAATCGGTGCGGTGGCGATGGGAGTTGGCGGGTTGCTGCAGGCTCTGTACGCGGCCAGGCCGATCAGCGCCCAATGGGGCCGCTTAAGAGGGCAATGGCCTTTGGTGTCCCTCGGAGCCTCGGCAGTGGCGGTATATCCCCTGGCCTTCTACAGCTCAATGCATCTTGCCGGCGTGGCAGTGGGGACGGTGGTTTCCATCGGCTCGGCCCCGGTGGCGGCAGCGGTGATAGAACGCCTTGCAGACCACAAGCCGCTCACCCGCCGCTGGCTGGCCGGGGCGCTGCTTGGCGTGGCAGGTGCGGTGCTGTTGTCGCTTGCCGGCCACAGGCCCGACGGCGGCGGCGCAGGTCCGGCGGGGGAGTCCTGGGCCGGCCTGGCCGGAATAGCCTTGGGCCTGGTTGCCGGCATCACTTACGCACTCTACTCATGGGCCGCCCATCGACTCATCAATCAAGGCGTTTCCTCCCGTGCCGCGATGGGAACGATGTTCGGAACTGGCGGCCTGCTGCTGATGCCCGTCCTGGTTTTCACCGGCCGCCCGCTGGTGGAATCCTGGTCCAACTTCAGCGTGGGGGCCTACATGGCCCTCGTCCCGATGTTCGCCGGATACGTCCTGTTCGGCTGGGGGCTGGCCCGGGTGCATGCCAGTACCGCCACAGGCCTTTCCCTGCTGGAAACTGTGGTGGCAGCTGCCTTGGCTGTGCTGGTGGTGGGGGAGCGGTTGCCCGCAGTGGCCTGGATTGGCGCGGGGCTTGTCTTGGCGGGACTGATCTTCCTGGTTCCACGTTCTTCATCACGGGGCAGTCAGCACAGCAACAGGGCCGGGCTACGTCGGCTGTCCGCGCCGCCGCCCACGGCTGAAGGGATGCTTCTGCAGCGCGAGGCAGGCGCCCAAAGCCATCAGCAGAAGGCCGGTTACGCCAACGCCAATTTCCGGGCCGCTGAGGCCGGCGATGAAAAGCACAAGGCCGAGCAGGCCAGCGCCTGAACCGTAGTAGAAGCCGGCGCTGAACTGGCGGGAGGGGTAGCCGGAGAGCAGCTCCATCGCCAGGTGTGGATCGTCGGCGATCAGCCCGAGCTCCAGCTCCTTGAGGAGCCTTCGCTCCTCCTCGGACATTGGCATAGGACGCCCTTGAGTCTCATACGGGAGTATCGATACGACCGTAGAATTCTTGTCCTGTTCCGTCAAGAGCCCGGGCCTGGATCACAAATCTCCGCCGCCGCGGTGAGGCCCCAAAGCTCCACTGGCACAGCTCCCGGCTGGCCGGGGTTCCGGACTTGGGCGCAGCACTGTCCTACCGCCGTCGTAATTCTGCGAACTCAAGTGGCGGCACAATGGCGCCGGCGTCCCGCTCCACGAAGTTGGTGCCGGGCGGGACAACGTCATCAATCGCATCCAGTACGGACTCACCCAGCCGGACTTCGGCCGCCTTCAGGTATGCCGCCAGGTGCTCTTCGCTGCGCGGTCCAATAATCACGCTGCTGATGGCCGGATGCGACAGGGCGAAACCAACCGAGAGGTCCACCAGCGACAGTTCCAGCTTGTCCGCCAGCCGTGCCAGGGCATCGGCTGCATGCAGCTTGCGCTCGCTGGAGGGGCCGGAGATGTCGTAGCGGCCGGGAAGGGAATGGACCCGGGTGGGTGCCTTGCCGGACTCCAGGACGAAGCTGCCTGACAACCAGCCTCCTGCCAGCGGGCCGTACGCCAGGACACCGAGGGCGTACTGCTGGGCGATGGGGAAGACGTCGCGTTCGTTGGCCCGCACCAGCATCGAGTACGGCACCTGGTTTCCGAGCGGCGGAATCAGGTGGTTGGTGGTGGCAAGCCACTGTGCCTCCACCAGCTGCGCCGGCGTGAACACGGAGGTGCCGTAGTAAAGAATTTTCCCCTGCCGGATCAGGTCGTTGAGGGTGGTGATGGTTTCGAGGACGTCGGTGTTGTAGTCCGGCCGGTGCGCCTGGTACAGGTCGATGCGGTCAGTCTGGAGGCGGCGAAGGCTGCCCTCCACCGCCTGGGTGATCCACCGCCGGGAGTTGCCGGCATGGGCAGGGTTGGGGCTCATCTGGCCGTGGAACTTGGTGGCCAGGAAGACGTCGTCCCGGCGGCCCCGGAGTGCACGCCCCACCACCTGTTCCGATTCGCCCTGGGAGTACACATCGGCCGTGTCGATCGCGGTGATGCCCGAGTCCACCGCCGATTGGATGATCCGGATGCTCTCCTCGGCACCGGTCGGGGCACCGGGGGCTCCGCCCGGTCCTTCCCCGAAGTTCATGGTGCCCAGGGTCAGCGGGCTGATAGGGGTGCCTGATCGCCCGAACACCCGCAATTCGCTGAGGCTCATCTCCGGTCTCCTCCGATATTTTGCGGCATGTTGCTTCCGATGCATGCCCTTGATCGTCACGAGGCTACACAGATTGGCCGGGTACCGGCGGGTTCCCGCCTCGGGGCTTCTCTTTTCGACTTCCGGGGTAACGCAGGGGGCCGGTATGACGAAATATGGAGCGACCGGCTGGCCTGGCGTCGCATATATTGAGGCATGGGGCACTCCCAGTAATGAGGAGCAGTTCCTGAAACTGCACGACATGATTATCGGCAGCACCAACGTCAGTGGCTTCCTTGCCGACCTTTCCATCCTGGCTGCCTCGACACTGAGTGAGACGGCCAATTCACACATTGAGTGCGGTGTGACGCTCCGGCAACGGAAGCGAAGTGCAACTGTTGCGGGCAGCAGCGCGCGGGCAACGGCGCTGGACAAACTCGAGCAGGTTTTGGGACACGGTCCGTGCCTTACGTCCCTGGAAGCCATGAAGCCCGTAATCCTCGATGATGCGGAAAGGGACACGCGCTGGCCGGAGGACCAGAAGCTCCTTGCGGAAAGCGACTGCCGCAGTGTTTTGGGCGTTCCGCTCGCGCTGGATGAAACGCAGGCGGCTGCTCTGGATTTCTTCGCGGACGAACCCGCAGTATTCACCGCTCACGTGGTCCGCAGGGCAGAAGCATTTGCCGAGCTGGCCGGACGGGCGTTGCGGCTGGCACTCAAGATTGCTGATGCGCAGAACCTCGCGGAGGACCTCACCGCTGCCTTGGAACACCGCACAGTGATCAATCTGGCGTGCGGTGTAGTGATGGCCCAGAACCGGTGCACACAGGAAGAAGCGATGGCTGTGCTGACCCAGGCATCGAGCCATCGCAACCAGAAACTGCGCGACGTCGCGGCCGACATCCTGCACCAGGTGGGCTCGGGCTCGGTCAGCACCTACTTCGAGCAGTAACCCGCGCAGTGCGGGCGCTCCAGTTTCGCCTCTGGGCCGCCCTGCAATAATCTGAACCAACGGTTGTGCGCGGGGGTGCAGGCGCCCGGTGCAACAGGCAGCACTGTAAGTTCAGGCCACATCACACCAGACGAGGCGGACACGCATGACGGCTTCAGACCAGCAGCACCCACAGCGATCGCAGATGCCCGCGGATCCGCCAGGCATTCCACGCGCTGACCGCGAAGTAGCTGCCGGGGCCGTGGACCAGCACCTCCTCCAGCAACTGGCGGACGTGCATGGCGTGGGAACGTCCTTCCAGGGCTGGGACGGGCTGCCCCACAATGTTGCCGAAGAAACCCTGATCAAGGTCCTGGCCTCCCTGGGCGTGCAGGCCCACACCAACGAGCTCATCAAGGCCGCGCTCGCGGAAGCGGAACTGGCTCCGTGGCGGCGGATGCTGCCTCCCGCCGTCGTGATCCAGCAGGGCGAGCCGGCCCAGGTCCCGGTCCACGTGCGGGACGGCGCCGCGGTGCAGGTGCGCATCACGCTCGAAGGCGGTGCCGGGTCCAGGGACGCCGTGGAGCAGGACCTCCGGGTGCAGCCGCGGGATGTTGACGGTGTATCCACCGGGCGTGCCACCTTCGCCCTTCCACGGGACCTGCCGCTGGGCTGGCACACCCTCCACGCCGAATCAGGCGGCGCCACCGCGTCCACCACCCTGGTGGTGGTGCCGGCGCGGATGACCACCGCTGCACCGCTCGAAAAGCGCCGCGGCTGGGGACTGGCCATGCAGCTGTACTCGGTGCGCTCCCGCCGGTCCTGGGGTATCGGCGACTTCTCCGACCTGGCTGACCTCGGCGCACTGAGCGCTGCCCGCGGAGCCGACTACATCCTGGTCAATCCGCTCCACGCCGCCGAGCCGGTGCCGCCCGTGCAGCCCTCCCCGTATTCGCCGTCCACCCGCCGGTTCTTCAACCCCCTGTATATCCGCATCGAGGCGATCCCCGAACTGGCCTACCTGAAGCCGCGAAAGCGTGCCGCACTGGAGAAGCTGCGCGAGGAAGTGGCTCCGCTGAACAGGGAGGGCGACCGGCTAAACCGCGACTCGGTCTACGCAGCCAAGCTCCAGGCTCTGGAGCTGCTCTACCACACCCGCCGTTCGCCTGCCCGGCAGGCCGCCTTCAATGAGTTCTGCCGCGTCTCCGGCAGCGGGCTGGACGACTTTGCCCTCTGGTCCGCCATCCGTGAGGACCTGCCGGCCGGAGACCCCTTCTGGTCAGACCCTGCCAGCGCCCTCGGCACACCGCAGACCGAGGCGCTCCGGGAAAAGCTCGCCGACCGGATTGGGTTCTATCGCTGGCTGCAGTGGATCTGTGATGAACAGCTTGAAGCTGCGCAGCACGCAGTGCTGCGGTCCGGCATGCGGCTGGGCGTTGTCCACGACCTCGCCGTGGGCGTGGACCACGCCAGCGCCGACGCATGGACACTGCGTGATGTCCTGGCTCCCGGCACCAGCGTGGGAGCGCCGCCGGATATGTACAACCAGCAGGGCCAGGACTGGGGCCAGCCGCCCTGGCATCCCGCCAGGCTCGCCGAAGCCGGCTACATCCCGTTCCGGAACATGCTGGCCACGGTGCTGAGGCATGCCGGCGGCGTGCGGGTGGACCACATCCTGGGCCTGTTCAGGCTGTGGTGGATCCCGTCCGGCAATTCCCCGGGTAACGGTGCTTACGTCCGCTACGACCATGAGGCGCTGATCGGCATCCTCGCCCTCGAAGCGCAGCGTGCCGGCGCCGTGGTGATTGGCGAGGATTTGGGCACCTTCGAGCCCTGGGTACGGGACTACCTCGCTGCCCGCGGCATCCTGGGGACGTCCATCCTCTGGTTCGAGTACGACGGCGACTCGCCCCTTGCGCCCGAAAAGTACCGCACGCAGGCACTCGCCAGCGTGAATACCCATGACCTGCCGCCGACCGCCGGTTACCTCGCCGGTGACCATGTGGCGCTGCGCAGCGGCTTGGGCCTTCTGGAGCGCTCCGAAGAGGAGGAACGGGCCGAGCACAACGCTTCGCTGGAGAAGATGCTGGCTTTGGTGCGGGAGCGCGGCTACCTGCCGGACGACGCTTCCGGCGGTCCGGGTGCTAATGAAGAACGGACCATCGAGGCGTTGCACCTGCTGCTGGCACAGGCGCCGTCGGTACTGCTGGGGGTTGCCCTGGTGGATGCCGTGGGGGAGCGGCGGGTCCAGAACCAGCCAGGCACTACCGAAGCGCTGTACCCGAACTGGCAGGTCCCTCTGGGCGGGCCGGACGGCAAGCCGGTGTTTCTGGACGATCTTCCCGCCAACCCGCGGTTCAACTCGCTGCTGGCGGCGGTGGAGGAGGCCATGCGCGGGTAGGCTGCGCGGCCGGGCGAACGGTCAGGAGAGCACGATGGGTGAGGGACCAGTACTGGTAGTAGGCGGCACCGGCATGCTGGGCGGCCAAGTGGTGACGGAATTGCTGAAGCGGGGAAAGCAGGTGCGTGCCCTGGTGCGCCCCGGCTCAGATGCTTCCCGGCTCGATTCTGCCGGCGTGGAGATTGCGCGTGGCGACATGCTGGACCCTGAATCGCTGCGGCGGGCGATGGGCGGTGCAGATGCCGTTGTCACTACAGCTGCCGGCTACACACGGCACCGCAAAGGCGATACCCCGGAAACCGATACGTTGGGCAACTCAAACCTGGCTGAAGCCGCCAAGCATAGCGGGATCCGCCGGTTCGTCCTCACCAGCATCCTGACGTGTGACCAAACACCCGGCGTCCCTCACTTTTGGCACAAAAGGCTGATGGAGGACCGGCTCGAGGCCCTGGGCGTGCCGTTTGTCGCTCTGCGGCCGGGGGCCTTCCTGGACCAGGTGACGCGTTTCGGCGGCGACCCGCTCAGCAGGCACAAGGTCATGTGGTTCGGCTCCGCCGGAATCCCTCTGACGTTCGTGCTCACTCCGGATGTCGCCGGATACCTGGCCGCGGCCGTGGATGCTCCGGGTGTCGAGGGCCAGCGCATCGATATCGGGTGGGACCGGCCCATCGCCATGCAGGAGTTCGCCGACCTCGCCGGACAGGTGTTGGGGGAGGAAATCCGGGTCCGGACTGTTCCGCTTCGGATCCTGCGGGCGGCCGGTGCTGTAATGGGGCCAGTGAATCCCATGGCAAAGGATTTGGCAGCAATGATTGCGTGGTTCCAGACCGGCAGGTACGTGGCTGACACCGCCAGGCAACAGGAGTTTTTTGGGACGCCGCCCACAGCAGAGGAGGCGGTAAGGCGGCTGATCACCATTCTCGGGCATCCGGTGCGTAACTGAGCTCCGGCCTGAGCTTTACTGCACTTTTCACTGTTCCGGCAGCGTTGCTTCCGCCTGGTGCGCCTATTCTGGTTGTCCTGCGGGTCCTGTGGCTTGTCCTGCGGACTATCCCGCCGGTACCAGCGCGGTAGGGGAAGGCGTCTCCAGGTTGTGGACCAGGGGTCCCGGTAAACCCGACACCGGGTCGAGTTCAAAAGTTGCTATATTGTCCGACCGCTCGTGGGCCACGTGCAGCCAGCGGCCCTTGACCAGATGATGTCGCGGCCAGTTCCCGCCGCTGGCGAAGTCTCCAACCGGCACCAGTTCTGTCCCTCCTGCACCGACTTTCAGGACGCTTACTAAGTTGGAACCGCGGACACCCACGTACACGTGCCTGCCCTCGTTGCCAAGGCTAATTTCTGCAGCCGAGTCATCGGGCAGGCTGCCGCCGGACGTAGCCGGGCCTCGAAAAACGAGTTCGAATGTCCCGGCTTCCGGCCTGACCACGAAGACCTCAATCGAATATTCCGAAACCACATAGACGTTGCCGCTGGCGTGCTGCACCAAGTGGCGCGGGCCGGCCCCGAATGGGAGGGCCACCTCGTGGTCTGCCACAAGGCCCTCCCCCGGCACGTAGTTCCAGATCCTGAGAGTGTCGTGGCCCAGGTCCGTCGTCATAATGCGCCCGTCCTGAAGCATCAGGCTCGCGTGGGCCCGGCTCTGCCGGGGATCGCCAGGAGTCTGGCTGGCATGGGGATCAACCGAGGGCAGTGCGGGAAAACGCCCGGCGATGCTGCCGTCCGGGTTCAGTTCGTACAGCAGGACCTGGCCGTCACCCCAGCACGTGGCGGTAAGAAAGCGGCCCTGCGGGTCCACCGCCACATGGCATGTGGCTTCTCCCGAGGGGTTTGGACGGCCCAGGGGCTCCAGCGCAAAATCACCGGTGCGTCGAAAGGCCCGGACCATCTTGCGCTGCTCCGCCACTGCATAGACCACAGGCAAAGCTGGATGCACAGCCACGAAAGACGGAGAATCGGTTTTGGCGGCCGTACCAAGCCACTCGAGACTGCCGTCGGGGTGTTCGGCAAGTGCACCGATCCCTTCCGCCCGTCCGCCGCCGTCGGGAGTGTAGGTGCCGGTCCAGATCAACGTGTGCGGGGCAGGCGAAGTCATGGGTCCATCCTGCCAAGAAAACCGCCGTAATCCGGGAATTGCGGAATAGCATTGGATTTTGCAGCTTGACGGAGGTGTGCCCCTTTGGGTTTCACCTGGTTAGTCCTCGTGTCGCTGGGGCCTTCCGGTTAGGTAATGAGCGAGATGCCCAGCGGATCACCGAAAGGCGCTTCATGCCAGCTCCAGTGCCACCTGCTCCTCACGACATTGCCGACCTCGTATCAGTCCTGCGGGCGGCCGGCTGTGTATTCGCCGAAGACGAGGCGCAGCTGCTCCTGTCCGAAGCACCAAGCACCGCTGAACTTGCGGTGTGGGTGGAACGCCGCGTTTCCGGTGAGCCCCTTGAATGCATCATTGGTTGGGCAGAATTTTGCGGACTTCATATAGCGGTCGACCCTGGTGTCTTTGTACCTCGGCGACGCACCGAACTGCTCGTTTCGGAGGCCGCTGCACTGCTGCGCGACCGTTCTCTGCTGCCTGCATCGGCGTCGTCGTCCGCTGTTGTTGATCTGTGCTGCGGATCCGGGGCAGTGGGCGTCGCACTGGCTGCCCGGGCGTCCCTAGGCGAACTTCACTTGGCAGATATTGATCCACTTGCCGTGCAGTGCGCCCGACGGAACGCGGCAGCCGTGGGCGGGCAAGTTCATCAGGGTGACCTGTATGCCGCCCTCCCCGCCCGGCTCAGACGGCAAGTGCAGCTCATCGTGGTGAACGCCCCGTATGTGCCCACAGGCGCGCTGCCCACCATGCCGCCCGAGGCGAGGGTCCACGAGCCGTCCCATTCTCTCGATGGCGGTGTCGACGGATTGGACCTCCACCGGCGCATCATCCGTGAAGCCCCCGAGTGGTTGGATCCAAACGGCCATCTGGTCATCGAAACCAGCGAGCCTCAGGCTGCCGGAACGGCGGCCGTCATGGCGGTTGCGGGATTTGCCGCACGGACTGTCCACTCGGAGGAGCTGGACGGCACAGTCGTGGTAGGTACGCCCCGGTGGCGGTGACTTGCCACCACCTATGGCTCTTCGTGCACCCAACGCTTGTTGCCTGTGATTACGAAAGTGCTAACAAGCGCGGCACTGCCTGTGCAAACTACGGTTAGCCGTTCTGTAGGCAGGGCGACCTTGTCCAAGGAGTAGCCGCGGTCGATGCCTGCAGCCGGACCCACGGTCGCTGGCATCCCCAGTTGGGGTCCATCTTCATTTCCGCGCGGTGGTGGTTGTTTCGGTGGTGGTTTGGGGTGGTGGGGGTGGTTTGAAGTAGTGGTTTTGTTGGGGTTTTTGGTGGGGGTCGAGGTGTTTTGGGGGTGTGTACCAGGGGGTGCCGTTGATGGTGGTGATGGTCCATTGTTCTTTGTGGATCAGGTGGTGGTGGCTGCTGCAGAGGAGGGCGCCGTTGTTGATGGTGGTGGGGCCGCCGTGGGACCAGTAGGTGATGTGGTGGGCTTCGCACCAGGGGGCGGGGATGGTGCAGTGGGGGAAGGTGCAGCCTTGGTCGCGGGCGGTGAGGGCGAGGCGTTGGGTGGGGGTGAAGAGCCGGGTTTTGCGGCCGAGGTCGAGGATTTCGCCGTGGCTGCCCAGGAGTGCGGGGATGATGTCGGCGTCGCAGGCGATTTTGCGGAGGGTCGCGGCGGCGACGGGCCCGGTAAACACGAAGTTCCCCGTGCCGGTGCCGAGGGGCGTGCCGGTGCCGGGGCCGGTGCTGGTCCTTGTGCGTAGAGCGGTGGCGGTGGTGGTGTCCTTGTCGGTGCCGGGGTGTGTGCCGGTGGTGGTGTCCTTGTCGGTGCCGGGGTGTGTGCCGGTGGTGGTGTCCTTGTCGGTGCCGGGGTGTGTGCCGGTGGTGGGTGTGGGGTGGGTGGCTTTGTGGTGGGGGAGGAGGTCTTGGTAGTTGATGGTGGCGATGATTTGGGGGCGGTTTCCGCCGGTGCTGGGCAGGGTGTTGGTGGCCAGGGCGATTTTGGCGGCGCCGACGAGGCCGTCGAGTTGTTTTTGTGGCCTGGTGCGGCGGTCCAGTTCCACGTCCACGCCGCGGTCCCGCCAGTGATCCGTGCCGGTGCCCGTGCCGGGCCCTAGTTCAGCTGCAGTGCCGGTGCCGGGTTTAGTTCCGGTGGTGGTGCGTGGGTTGGTGGCGGTGTTCATGACGGTGAGGAGGTGTTCGTATTGGTCGGTGGTGGCGTAGATGTCGAGGTGGTGCAGGCCGTGGCGGGGTTTGCGGATGAACGCGCCCTGGGTGTGGCGGAGGGCTTCTTCGCTGGGTTCGGTGCCGTCGGCGTCGATGGTCTCGGCCCAGCGGCGGGCGACGCGGGTGAGGAAGTCGGGATCGGCGGCTGCGGCGGTGGTGGTGAGGTTTTCCTCGATCAGCGCCAGGTTCTCCCCGGTGGTGAGGTGTTGGAGCCGGTTCAGGGTCAGGCTGATGATGGTCCCGGCCCGGGAAGACACGGCCGGGCCGGCACCAGAGCCGGTGCCGGCGGCGGTGCTGCCGGTGGCGGTGCCGGGGGTTGGGGTGAGGGCGGTGGTGAGGTGTTCGCGTGGGGCCGGGATGGTCTGGCCGGTAAGGGTGGTGGCGGGCAGGATGTCCGCGGCGAGGGCGAGCCGGCGGTGGGCTTCGCTCTTGCCGATCCGGAGCCGTTGGCGGAGGAACTCGGCGGTGGTGGCGCACCCGTCATCGGCCGGTGAGGTGACCAGCCGGTCAGAAGGTGTACCGGTTGCTGTTGAAGCTGCCGGCCATGCGGTGTCTGTTTCGGTCAGGGTTTCCACGCCATTGTCCCAGCCGGTGACCCAGCCTTTGCCCGTCCGAGCCCGGCAGGCCCGGGCGGTGTCCGCGGCGGCAATGGCCTGTGTTCGGGTGCGGTCCACGGTCCCTGCGGCGAGGACCTGCAGGTACTCCACCGTCCGGGAAAGGTCCTCCACGTGCCCGGCGAAATCAGCGGCTTCAACGTAGTCAGCCCCGGCCAGCAAACCCGGCGCGGCTGCAGCGGCCGCCGTCAGGAGCCGGCCACACTCGGCCAAACCCAGCGGCAATTCAGGGCGTGCCGGGTCTGCCACGGCCAAGGCCGCCGCTTCATCCGGCGCAGCTTTATCCGGTACAGCTTCGTCCCCGTCAGATTCATCAGTGGGTTCAAACGGCTCGGGTTCATCCAGTTCGGGTTTATGAGGCGCGGGACTGCCGGGAACGACGCGAAGGCGACCGGCCAGACCGACGCGAGTGCCGCCGTCGTACGCCTCAAGGCCACCGGCGAAACTGCTCCCCGCCCGCGTCAGCACAGCGGCAGAACCGCCGAACCCCGCAAGCTGTTGCCCAATGGCTTCCATAGGACAACTCTGCCAAACACCCCTGACAAAACCGCGAGCAAAAGCAGCTATGTGGATAAGAGGGTTAGCTGGCATTAAACGCCGCTGGCCGCCGCGTCCCCCAAGGATCGCGACGGCCAGCACGGCAACTTACTTGTAGCACGTCAGCGCTGGGCCCCTGTCAGAAGGAAGCGCTGCGCCTTAACGGGCAGCCGCGCGAGCTACGGCTTTGATTCCGGTTCGCCGCTGGAGGTGTCCAGGTAAAGCGTCTCGGGATGGGTGCTGTGGGCAGGGATGTGGCCACCGTCAAGGCTGGAAACCCCGGGGGTGCCGGAAGTAGTGCCCGAAACGCCAGGTGTCCCCCCGGCAGAAGTTCCAGCCGTGCCGCCTGAGGCATCCGAAGTAGTAGCGGCATCGGACGTGGACTTGCCGGATGCGGACGAGGAGTCACGGTGCATTGCGGAGCCAATGACGGTACTTGCGCGGCGGGCCGCTTCGGTCAGCTGGTCCGCAACTTCAGGGGCCTTCTCCTTGAAGGCCTCTGTTGCCACGGACACCTTGTCCTGGACAGGCTTGCTGTCCCAGATGCCCGCAGCGCGTGCCTTGAGCTTGTCGTAAGCTGCCCGGCCGGACCGTGATCCGAGAACATACCCGGTGGCGATGCCGATACCTAAAAGAAGTTTGTTTTTCATGATGAACTCCTGCTCCCTGAGAAGGTTTCAGTTCCGGCCAGAGAGGCCGGGAGATAGGAAAACCGGCCAGGGGATGTTGTCCCAAGGCCGGTTTTCCTGGCTTGCCCGCTAGTTAGCGGCGCGCGCCGCGCTTGGTGATCATGCCGTACACCAGCAGCACGATCAGTGCGCCGCCGATGGCCAGCAGCCACGTCTGCAGGGAGAAGAACTCCTGCAGACCGGTGCCGAAGAGCATTCCGCCAATCCAGCCGCCGAGGAGTGCTCCAACGACGCCCAGAACAAGGGTGATGAGCCAGCCGCCACCCTGGTGGCCCGGAAGGATCGCCTTAGCGATCGCACCAGCAATAAGTCCGAGAATTAGAAATGCAATGAATCCCATTTTTTGTTCCTCTTCCTAAGTAAAGGAGGCCTCCGGATCCCGGAAGCACTTCATCCTTCTGCCTCAATAGTAATCATGCTTACTATCTATTTGCCAACCCCGGTTTTTAGAAAAAGCCCATTTCAGGGCCATTCAGTGGCCCGTGACGTCAGAATCGTTGCCCGCGTTGGGCCCCTCATCGAGGATCGATAACTCCGCTAGATCCTGCGCGTCCAGGGCGAAATCGAAGATGTCCAGGTTCTCCCGCATCCGCTCCGGATTGGATGTTTTGGGAACTGTCACAATTCCGTTCTGGACATGCCACCGAAGGACCAGTTGGCCGGGTGTTTTGCCATACTTTTCCCCCAGCTGGGACAGGATCGGGGCACTCAAGAGGCCGGCTCCGTCCCCTCCCAACGGGCTGTAGGACTGCGTCACAATCCCGTGCCGGTCATGGAACTCCCTTTCCGCTACGCGGGTGACTGCCGGATTCAGCTGAATCTGGTTAACAGCCGGCACTGTGTCCGTCTCGGCCATCAGCCGCTCCAAATGGGCGGGCTTGAAGTTGGAAACACCAATGGAACGCGCCTTGCCCTCCCCCTGCAGCCGCTCGAAGGTCCTCCAGGTGGACACATACTCGTCCCTCTGGGGCAGCGGCCAGTGGACCAGGAACAGGTCCACGTAGTCGAGCCCCAGCCGCTTCAACGCCCCTTCCAGCCCTTCCACGGCCCGGTCGTTGCCCTGGAACTGGCCATCGACCTTGGTGGTGATGAACACTTCGTCCCGGTCCACGCCACTGGCCCGGAGACCGTTGCCCACGCCTTGTTCATTCCCGTACTTAACGGCAGTATCGATGTGCCTGTAGCCGGCTTCCAGGGCTTGTACGACGGCGGTCGCCGCCTGGTCATCGTCCATGGGCCAGGTGCCGAGGCCCACTTGCGGGATGGAGTAGCCGTCATTGAGTTTGATCAGCGGTGCGAGTGTCATTGCAACAGTCTCTCCCTTATGTAGCGGCCGTCCTAGCCCCCGAACGCCTTCAAAATGTTTTCCGCGTTGTAGCTCAGGGCAACGCGTGCGTCATTGGAGACCTTGTCCGGGTTCTTCTGCTGGCTGAGGAAGTCCGTGAAGCGCTGCAGCGCCTGCCCGGCCTTGGCTGCGTCGCCGTCCTCAACGGCCTTGGCAGCCTGCCGGAGTCCCGCCGTCAGCTGGCTGGCCACCGGCCCCGCAACGTCTCCTGATTCGACCAGGTCTTCCAAAACGTGCTCCTGCGCTTTTACGCTGCCGGGGAGCCAGGCGGCGCGCAGGGGAACATTTGTGAAGTCCATGTCGGAGGCGAGGTAGAAGTCCGTATAGGCCGGCTGGTTGTAAGCGGTGTTCTGCCGTGCAACTTCTGCACGGTACTGGGGATCCTGCATCAGGGTGTAGAGCTTGTGGTTGGTCACCTCGGTACTCAGGTACATGCGCAGGGCTGAACTGTCCGCAGTCCTCACCAGCAGTTCCTCCCGCCAGTCACCCACCACGTCCGCCACCAGGCTGGGGGTACCCTTGGTGCCGTTGTTGGTGCGGGTGTCCGTGGCAGTGAGCAGCCGCCCGCGCTTCCAGTCGTCGATGCTGGGGGTCTCATTCCCGGACCCGTTGATGAGCTGTGTGGTCATGTCCGCGGCCCACTTGATGCTCATGTTGGTGCCCGGGGTTTTGGTGGAGAGCTTGTCTCCATCGGCCGACTGCATGCCGATGGCCCAGTTCTCGATGCCGGGAACGGCAGGATCAACATCCCCGATCATCCCGCGGCCGGTGTCCTTGCCGGAGTAGGCGCCGAAGAGAACTTTCCCGGTGGCGGCGTCGCGCATGGCGTAGCCGTAGGGCGCATAGGTGCCGCCTTCGTGCACGCTGAAGATTTCCTTGCCCGGCCGTGCAGGATCGATATCGGTGACGTGCATGGCATCGCCGTGGCCCAGGCGCGCTTCGGTGCCCGGGGTGGCGCTGCCAGCCGGCATGGTGTCGAAGGAGCTGTAGAGCAGCGAGCCGTCGTCGTCGATCGTTGCGGAGCCGTAAACAATTTCCTGCTTGCCGTCACCGTCAACGTCCGAGGCACTTAGTGAGTGGAAGCCCTGGGTGGTCAGCTTGCCGAACTCGGGGTCGGTGCCGTCACGCCCGTGCGGGCCGTCATTGAACGGGTTGGTCATGGGCGTCCAGCCCGAGTCGATGTTCCACTCGGGGGAGAGGTTTGACCCGTCCCAGGTGTAGGCGGCAACGGTGCTGCGCGTGTAGTAGCCGCGGGCGAACACGGCCGCGGGCTTCTTACCGTCCAGGTACGCGACTCCGGCGAGGAACCGGTCCACGCGGTTGCCCGGCTCAATGCGGGCCATCGCGTAATCGCCCCACATGAGGCCGTCGTCGTGCCTGCCGGGCTCATAGGCAACCGTCTTCAGTTCCTTGCCCGAGGCGCCTTCAAAGACAGTAAGGTACTCCGGGCCGGACAGGACAAAGCCCTCGAAGGCCCGCAGGTTGTTTTTGGTGTTGCGGGACGGCGCATAGACGTCCATGAAGTAGTCAGCGAGTGCCTTGGCGTCCGGTTCGGACAGCGGGTACTGGTACTTCGGCGCGATTCCGAACGCTTCCTCCAGCGTGGCGGGCCAGTTGCCGGCCTTCACTTCCGGGTGCTCACTCCAGCCCTGGAACATTGTCACCATGTGCTGGTAGTAGTCAGCGGCGCTCATCCGGTAGTCGTCGGAGTTGGAGTAGCCGGCAACGATGTCCGGCTGCAGCAGGGAGATGAAGCTTTCCGAAGCTACGCTGCCGTCGGCGTTGAAGTTGATGCTTTTGGTTCCCGGCGCCGTCTTCATCATCATCTCCGCGCGGCCGTCGCCGTCGAAGTCGTTGACCAGGAGTTGGGTGTAGTGGGCGCCGGAGCGGATGTTCACGCCGAGGTCGATGCGGTGGAGGAGGGTGCCGTCCGTCTTGTAGGTGTCAACATAGGTGTTCCCGGTGTAACCCACCTGGGAGACGTCCTTGGAGTTGTTCGGGTCCCATTTGACGACGAACTCGTACTGGCCGTCACCGTCCACGTCACCAATGGAGGCATCGTTCGCAGCGTAGGTGTATGCCTGACCCATGGGGGTGACACCGTCGGCCGGCTTTTTGAGGGGGATGTCCGTGAAGTTGCCGCCCCAGGACGTGGCGCTTGGGCTCCGGTCCAGTTCAACGCCGCCGACGACGGCCCGCACCTGGTATTCCGACGCCGCGGTTCCAGCAGCGTCCTGGTAGTTGGTGCTGTCCGTGACGGTCGCCAGCTTCTCGCCGTCCCGGTAGACGTTGAAGTCCGTGCCGGTTAGGCCGGTGGCAGAGGATCCGGTGGCTTCGTGGCCAAGGAGGCGCCAGCTGAGGAACACTCCTTCCGACGTCTTGGCGGCCACCAGGCCGCGGTCCAGGTGGTCCAGCTGGACGCCGGGGGCGCCGGGCTTCGGGGAACGTTCGACGGCGGTGGCCGGGGTGGAGAGGCAGCCCAGGGCCAGGGCAACGCCCAGGGCACCTGCCGAAAGAAGGCGAGCGGGGTTCCTGCTCGGATTCATCAGTGAATCCTTTCAATTTTGTCGTGGGAAAACGCTTCCCCGATAACCTAGCGGCAGGGGTGTGCCCAAAACAAGCCTTGCGGCATGCCGGCAAAGAAGGTATTTAGAACGTTGTAAATTGAGCTGACCGGCTCAGGCGCCGCGGCGTGTCCAGGCGGTCAGCCGGTCACTCAGGTCCATAAACTCCCGGTTGACTACCTGCAGCCCAGGGTTGGCGTCGTACCAGCCCACGATTTCCCGGGCTCCGTCGGCAAAGGGGATGGTGGCGCAATAGTCCGGCACCAGGGACTTGATCTTGGCGTTGTCGAACACCACCGAGTGGGAGCGGTCGCCCAGCAGGTTGGGCCCGAGCTCGTCGCTGTGCGCGGCGATCGTTTCCGATGCAACGTGAACGAGTTCCGGCTCCGGGACACCTGCTGCCCGGGCGAACAGCCGATAGATCTGGTTCCAGGGCAGGTACTCATCGGAAGTGATGGTGTAGCTTTCGCCTACCGCCTGGGGCCGGCCCAGCAGCCCCACGAATGCCTTGGCGAAGTCCCTGCTGTGGGTCAATGTCCAGAGCGAGGTGCCGTCGCCGTGCACCATGACCGGCAGCCCAGTACGCATCCTGTGGATGTCCGTCCAGCCGCCCACCATGGCAATCTTGGTGCGGTCGTAGGTATGGGACGGGCGGACCACCGTGAGCGGAAAGTCCTGTTCCCGGTAGGCCTCGTAAAACAGTTCCTCACAGGCGATCTTGTCCCGGGAGTACTGCCAGAACGGGTTTTTCAGCGGTGTGGATTCGCGGATGGGCAGGCGCGTCGGAGGCTTCTGATAGGCGGACGCGGAACTGATGAACACGTACTGGCCGGTGCCGCCGGCAAACAGGTCGAGGCTGGCTTTGGCCTGGTCCGGCTTGTACGTGATGAAATCCGCAACGGTGTCGAACTCCCGCCCGGCCAGCGCCTCCCGAACCGCTGAGACATCCCGGACGTCCGCGTGCAGAATCTCCACCCCAACCGGGACCGGCCTGGTGGACCGGCCCCGGTTGAGGATTGTGAGCCGGTGGCCCAGCGCGACGGCGCGTTGTGCCGCCGCGGCGCTGATCACCCCGGTGCCGCCAATGAATAGGATGCTTTTTGGCGCCACCGTTCCAGCCTCGCTGACAGGTGGGTTTACCACGCGTAGTCTTCCGGTGCGGTCCGGTGCCCGGGGAAGATGTCGTCGAGCCGCTTCAACGCATCGGCGTCAAGGGTGACGTCTAAAGCGCGGACGGCGGCGTCGAGCTGTTCCTGGGTGCGCGGCCCCACGATTGGCGCCGTGACCGCGGGCTGGTGCAGCAGCCAGGCGAGGGCAATGTCGCCGGGCTCCTGGCCCAGGTCATCGGCAAAGTCCTCATACTGCTGGATCTGGTCCTGGTGCTTCTTGAGGGTCTCAGCTGCCCTGCCCTCGGTCCGCCGGACACCCTGCCGCTCTTTTTTCAGCACCCCGCCCAGGAGTCCGCCCTGCAGCGGGGACCAGGGGATGAGCCCGAGACCGTACTGCTGGGCCGCCGGAATAACCTCCAGTTCCACCTGGCGCATAAACAGGTTGTAAATGGACTGTTCGCTGACCAGGCCGGTGTAGTTGCGCCTCCGGGCAGCTTCCTGCGCCTGGGCGATGTGCCAGCCGGCGAAGTTGCTGCTGCCGGAGTAGAGGATTTTGCCCTGCTGCACCGCCACCTCGATGGCCTGCCAGATCTCGTCCCACGGGGTGTTCCGGTCGATATGGTGGAACTGGTAGATGTCAATGTAGTCCGTCTGCAGGCGTTTCAGGCTTGCATCCAGCGCACGCCGGATGTTCAGCGCAGAGAGCTTGGATTCATTGGGGCGGTCTGTCATGGTCCCGTAGAGCTTGGTGGCCAGCACCGTGTGCTCCCGGCGCTCGCCGCCCTTGGCGAACCAGCGGCCGATGATTTCCTCGGTCCAGCCCCGGTGCCCGGCTCCGCCGTACACGTTGGCGGTATCGAAGAAGTTGATTCCCTGGTCACGTGCGGAGTCCATGATGCTGTGGGCTTCGGCTTCCTCTGTCTGGGGGCCGAAGTTCATGGTTCCCAGGCAGAGCCGGGAGACTTTCAGGCCTGAGCGGCCCAGTTGGGTGTACTGCATTCGAAGTCCTTTCGGTGGTTGAGCCCGTCGAAACTACAGCTGTGTGAAGGAGGCGACGGCGGGATCGGACCCTTGGCGCGCTCCGGACTCCAGTGCCGTAATTGCGGAAAGTTCCTCGTCGGAAAGTGTGAGGGCGGACGCGGCGAAGTTTTCACGGATGCGTGACCCCTGGCTGGACTTAGGGATGACGATGTTTCCGGCCGCCAAGTGCCAGGCCAGCACCACCTGGGCGGTGGTGGCGTTGTGGTCATTTGCGATGGCGGTCACTGCGTTGCGGTTCAGATCCGCACCGCGGCCGAGGGGACTGTAAGCCTCCACTGCGATGCCAAGGCTCCGGCACTTGTCCGCCAGTTCCGCCTGCTGGTAGCTGGGGTGCAGCTCAACCTGGTTCACGGCCGGGACGATTTCCGCAGATTCCAGTAGCTCGTCCAGGTGCTCGGGCAGGAAGTTGGAGACCCCGATAGCGCGGATCTGGTTGTTCTCGTACAGCCGCTCCATCTCCTTCCAGGCCTGCACGTACAGGTTCTGCGACGGGACCGGCCAATGGATGAGGTACAGGTCCACATAGTCCAGGCCCAGTGCCTTGCGGCTGTTCTGGAATGCTTCCTGGGCCCGGTCCTGTTCGCCGTTGCGAAGTTTTGTGGTGATGAAGATGTCCTCGCGCGGGATGCCGGTGGCCGCGACTGCAGCTCCCACGCCGGCCTCGTTGCGGTAGGCGGCAGCGGTGTCGATGTGGCGGTATCCGGCCTCAAGGGCGTCCTCCACGGTCCGCTGGGTGTCTTCCGGCGGTACCTGGAAAACGCCGAAACCAAGTTGGGGGATGGTGACGCCGTTGTTCAGTGTCAGCTCTGACATGGGTGGCTCCTTGTATAGAGGCGGGGTAAAAGTGCGGGGGTGCCGTGGGCTCGACCGTGAGAAAGCGGTTTCCGCTTGGCTCGGTATTGAGCCTATGCACTTTTGACGGCTCTGTCAGTAAGCAAGGCTGTTCTTATTTTTCCTAGGACTGCCAGTCCTACCTTCGTTGTAGAACCGGGCGGACAGCGCGGGTCACAATGGTCTGCATGGGTCAAAGCGCCGAGTTCGGCAAATTTCTTAAAGCCATGCGTTCCCGGTTAACCCCCGAAGACGCCGGAACCAATCGGTCCACAGGTGCCCGCAGGGTGCCCGGCCTTCGGCGGGAAGAGGTGGCAAGACTGGCTGGCGTCAGCACGGACTACTATGTCCGGTTGGAACAGGGCCGGAACATCCACCCTTCGCGCACCGTCCTGGACGCGGTGTCCCGGGCGCTCCGCCTCAGCAGCGGCGAGCAGGCCCACATGATGGATCTTTTGGAGCACTGCGCAACCACGCCTCGGTCAACGGGGCAGGTGGCCCAAGGCGTTCGTCCGGCTCTGCGTTACCTCCTTGAGGCAGTGGGGGATGTTCCAGCCCTGGTGCTTGGCCGCCGCACCGACGTGCTCGCGGGTAATCGTTTGGCCTTCCTGCTTTTCACCGACTTTCCTGCCCTTCCTGCGCTGGAACGGAACTTGACCCGCTGGCTCATCCTGGACCCCGCTGCCCGCGAGCTGTTCCGGGACTGGAAGACAGTGGCTGCCGAAGCCGCCGGCGCGCTCCGCCTGGATGTCGGCAGGCATCCCAACGACGCGCAGGCCAACCATTTAGTGGGCGAACTGGCGGTGAACAGCGAGCATTTCCGACAATGGTGGGCGGGGCACCGGGTGGCCACGCGGTCCGCGGGAATGGTCCGCCTGTATCACCCCGTCATCGGAGAACTCGAGCTGAACTTTGAAAACCTCGTTCTTCCGGAGGACCCGGACCAGACGCTCCGGATCTATTCCGCCCGGCCGGGGTCGCCGTCCGCCGATGCCCTGGCACTGCTCGGCAGCCTCGGTGCCGCCGACGCCAGCGCAACAAGCCAGGACGGACAGGCCAAAGCGGTGGCCGACGCTCCCGTAGCCGCCACCGAGGGCGGGGAGTAAGTGGTGCCGCGCCCCTGTACTTTTGGCCAGCAGGAGCGACCAATTCTGGCCATGAGCCCATAGGGATCGTTCCCTGCCCTTCCTAGGCTGGGAAAACAAGCTCCCACCCAAGGATGGTCTCAACGATGAAACGCATCGCCCTGCTGAAGGAACGCCAAACTTCCGCCGCCACCGGCGCGCCCTCCACCGCCACGGGCTCCCACTGCCCAGCCTCCGGCCTTTGGAGCCCTGACCTCGACCCGCACACCGTGCTGTCCTTCTTCGAAGGACACGTTTTTCCGGCGTTCGACGGCGTTCCCACAGTCTGGCGGCGCCGTTCAGCAGGTACAGCCCCGGCTAATTAGCAGGGGCTGGACATAGGACTGGCCCGCAGTCAGTGCCGCCCACTACGAGCGGCGCTGACTGCGGGCCAGTTGGCTTTGACTTAGTGATCTTCGAGCCGGAAACCGAGCTTGATGGTCACCTGCCAGTCGGCGATCTTGCCCTCTTCCAGGTGACCCCGGATTTCCTTGACCTCAAACCAGTCAAGATTCCGGAGGGTCTGGGATGCCTTGGCTATTCCGTTCCGGACGGCGTCGTCCACTCCCTGATCCGACGTGCCGACAATTTCAGAAATGCTGTATGTGTGGTTGGACAACTTCGCTCCTCGTGATTGCCTTGCGCACCCAGTTTGCGGGCCGTCCTTGAAGACTAATGGCACGCCAAGAACGTTGGCCAGTCCCCGGACGGGAACTGCAGCTCCCGGCCCTGACCCCTCGAGGGGATACTCACTGGGCTTCAAGCACCAGGTTCCTGAGGTCATCGAGGGTCTGCTGCATGTGCGCGTCCATGGCTTCACGTGCCCGTGATGCATCATGGGACTCCAGTGCCTCGGCGATGTTCTGGTGATGGCCTATAGCGTGTTCCTGGATCTCCGGCACCGCCGAGGTCTCTGCCCGCCGTTTTTCCAGCACACGGTGGAGCGGTTCGAACAACACGGCCACAAAAACGTTTTCGGAGGAATGCAGGATCAGGTCGTGGAAGGCCAAATCTGCCGCCACGAAAGCGGCAACATCGTTCACTCCGTGGGCGGCCCGCATTGCGGCCACGTGACTGTAGAGCGTCTGGATGTCGGCGTCGCTGATGCGTCCTGCCGCAAGTTCACAGGCGCCTGTCTCCAGCATGCGCCGCAGCTCGATGAGCTGGACGGACGCCTCTGCCTCGTTTTTGCCTTCGGAAGCGGCGCGCAGCACGGCTTCGAGTGATGTCCACCGGTTCAACGGATTGACGAAAGTGCCGCGGCCGCGCTCCACGCTGAGGATCTGCTGCGCCTCCAGAGTCTTCATCGCCTCGCGGACAGTCATGCGGCTGACGTCGTGCCTGGCGCTGAGTTCATGCTCGCCGGGGACGGTGGCACCGGGCGGAAAATCGCCTGCGATGATCCGGTCAAGGAGTTCATCAGCCACCTGGCCTACCAGCGACTTTCTTGCCATTGCTGCCCCCGTCGGTGTCTCCGTGGATATGTCAGACAAGTCTACTTGCGCGTCTTTATGTCCTGTGCCACACTGGCCTTCAGATAGAAATGTCAGACATCTTACAGTTTTCACATCCGGATCCGTCCCGGATTCATACACAATGGAGTGCACTGTGACGCTTGAAGCAGACGTTCTTGCCCGCTACCCGGCCGAAGTCCGGATTCCCGCCGAACTGGTGGCCAGCACGCTGGCTGCCTCCAACGCCGAGACCCCGCGCGTCCTGGTAGTGCTCGACGACGACCCCACCGGTACGCAGTCCGTGGCAGATTTGCCCGTGCTCACCAGCTGGGACGTGGAGGACTTCATCTGGGCTTTTGGCCAGTCAAAACCCGCCGTTTACGTCCTCACCAACACCCGCAGCCTGGACCCAGCAGAGGCCGCGGCCCGCAATGAAGAAGTGGTCCGCAACGCCCTTGCCGCCGCCGGCTCGCCTGAAGGGCTGCGCCTCGGGTTCGTCAGCCGCAGCGATTCCACCCTTCGCGGCCACTATCCTCTGGAACCGGATGTCATTGCCGCTACGGTTGCCGATGTCAGCGGTGAAAAAACCGACGGCGTAGTGCTGGTCCCCGCCTTTCCCGACGCCGGGCGCGTCACCATCGGCGGTGTCCACTACATGCGCGGCACCGGCGGGGCCGGCGGCACTCTAACTCCTGTGTCGGAGACCGAGTTTGCCGAGGACGCCACGTTCGGCTTCACCACGTCCGTCATGGCGGACTACGTCGAAGAGAAGTCCCAAGGACGTTTCGCAGCGGACTCCGTGATCGTCCTGGACCTGAACACCATTCGCGCCGGTGCTGCAGCCCAGGACCCCGCCATCAGTGCCAACGCCATCGCCGATGCCATCGATGCGGCCACGGACTCCACTCCGATCGTGGCTGACATCGTCACCGAAAACGACCTCCGCGCCCTGTCCCTGGGCCTGGAAGAAGCCGAGCGGCGGGGCAAAAAGCTGCTCTACCGCGTGGGTCCGCCGTTTGGCCGCGCCCGGATCGGCCAGGAAATCCGCACCGAGCTGACTGCAGCGGAAGCCTACGCCGGCAACACTCCCTCCGAAGCAGGCGGGCTCATCGTTGTCGGCTCCCACGTCGGCGTCACCACCCGCCAGCTCAAGGCACTCACCGAGCAGCACCGGGCGGCACGCATCGTGGAGATCGACGTCGAGAAGCTCCTTGGTGCCGAAACAGAAGCGGCCGGCCACCTGGACCTCACCGTGGACACCGTCGTCGAAGCCCTTCGCGAAGGTGACGTCATCGTCCACACCAGCCGCCTGCTGATCAAGACTGACGACCCCGCCGAAAGCCTTCGGATCGCCCGCACGGTGTCCGCCGCCGTCGTCGCCGTGGTCAACCGGACGCTGAAAACCTTCCCGCCCCGGTTCGTCATCGCCAAGGGCGGCATCACCTCCTCCGACGTTGCAGCGCACGGCCTGGAGATCCGCCACGCTATCGTCCGCGGGCCCATGCTTCCCGGCATCGTCTCGCTCTGGGAGCCGGTGGACGGCCCCGCCAAGGGCATCCCGTACATCGTCTTCGCCGGCAACGTGGGCGATGACCAGTCACTGGCCGACGTCACCCGCAAGCTCAGCAACACCTTCTAGTCCCCACGGCCCCACCGCCACTCATCGTAATTCCCCCAGAATTCAATGGAGAACACCATGACCAGCAGCTACACCGTTACCGTCCTGGGCCTCGGCGCCATGGGACTGCCCATGGCCACCCGGATGGCCTCCCAGCTGATCGTGCACGGCTACGACATCGCCGAGCCGCGCCTGAAGCTGGCCGAGGAAGCGGGCATCACCACGTTCGCCACAGCCCGCGAAGCCGCCAAGGGCGCCGACGCCGTGCTCCTGGCGGTCCGCAACGGCGACCAGCTCAACGACGTCCTCTTCGGCGAGAACGGCGTCGCCTCCGTGCTGGAGCCCGGTGCCGTCGTCATCCTCGGCAGCACCGTGGGCACCGAGCCAATCCCCGGCACCGTGGCCAAGCTTGCCGAGTACGGCGTGGAGCTTGTTGACGCCCCGCTTTCCGGCGGACCCAAGCGCGCCGGAGAAGGCGACCTGCTGATCGTCGTGGGCGCTTCGCCTGAGGCCCGGGGGAAAGCAGCCCCGGCCCTGGAGTTGCTGGCTTCGACCCTGACCGTGGTGGGCGACAAGCCCGGCGACGGCCAGGCCCTGAAAACCGTCAACCAGCTGCTCTGCGGCGTCCATATCGCAGCTGCCGCCGAGGCCATGGCCCTCGCCGACGCCCTGGGACTGGACCAGGCCAAGACCCTGGCCGCCCTCGAAGCCGGTGCCGCTGGCTCGTTCATGCTGTCCAACCGCGGGCCCCGCATCCTCGAGGCGTACAACGAGGAAGGCGCGGAGGTGCTGTCCCGCCTGGACATCTTCGTCAAGGATATGGGCATCGTGGGCAAGGCCACCCGCGCTGCCGGGCTGGCAGCTCCGGTTGCAGCCGCTGCCGAGCAGCTCTACCTCCTGGGCCAGGCACAGGGCCTCGCCGCCGCTGATGACTCCGCCGTCATCAAGGTCGTCGCCCCCACCAAGCGCACCCAGTAACAAGCCACCTTCCCCCAAAACGTACGACGACGGCGGTCCCCCCTCCGCCGTCGTCGTACCAACCCAGCTCGCCAGGCTTAACTGGCGATGTCAAAGGAGACACACGATGAGCGCACTAGCTCTTCTGGCCATAGCAGCGGCGGGCGTCGCCCTGCTGCTCGTGGCCGTCATCAAGTTCAAAATCCCCGCTTTCCTTGCCCTCCTGGTGGTCAGCGTGGCAGTTGCCCTGGTGGCCGGCATTCCGCTGCCGGATGTCATCAAGACGGTTACTGAAGGCATGGGCGGAACCCTTGGATCCGTCGCCATCCTGGTTGGGCTCGGCGCCATGCTGGGCAAAATGATTGAGATTTCCGGCGGTGCGCAGGCCCTCGCCGGCAAGTTCACGCAGCTGCTCGGCCCCCGCCGGGTCATCGCGGCCCTGACCTCCGCAGCCTTCCTGTTGGCCATCCCAGTCTTCTTTGACGTCGGATTCATCATCCTCATCCCCATCATCTACGGATTTGCCAAGGCCGCCGGATTCAACCCGGTCAAAATCGGCCTGCCCGTCGGCGGCATCATGCTGGCCATCCACGTTGTTGTCCCGCCGCACCCCGGCGTTGTTGGCGGCGCCGGAATCCTCGGCGCAGACATTGGCTGGACCACCATCATTGGCCTCGCCCTCTGCATTCCCGTGGGCGTCCTGGGCTACTTCGTTGCCCGCAGGCTCAACCGGCGTGACTTTGCCATGCTGCCCGCCACTGCCGAGCAGTTCAAGCTCTTTGGTACCGGTACATCACAGGTCGAGCAGGAAGCTGCCCAGGGCGCATCCAACGTTGCCGTCAAGAGCGAAGTCAAGACCGCTCCCAGCCCCGCCATGATCATCACCCTGATTGTCCTTCCGATCCTCATGATCATGGTGGGAACTGTGGGCGCTGTCATCCTGCCCAAGGAATCCTTCGCTTCCCAGCTGGCCGCGTTCATCGGCGCTCCGCTGATTGCACTCCTCACGGCCTTGGGCCTGGCGTACTACTTCCTGGGCATCCGCCGCGGTTGGTCCTCGCAGCACACCGGCGAGGTGATGGACTCCGCACTGGCTCCCACCGCGATCGTCATCCTGGTAACCGGCGCCGGCGGCGTCTTCGGCAAGGTGCTCACCGTCTCCGGCATCGGCAAGGCCCTCGCGGAAGGGCTGCAGACTGCCGGCCTCCCCGTCATCGTGATGGCCTTCGTCCTCGCGGCCATCCTCCGTGCATCCCAGGGGTCCGCCACGGTGGCCATCATCACCACTTCGGGCCTGCTGGCAGCATCCGTGGCCGGCGGCGGCTTCTCGCCCTTCCAGACAGCACTCATCCTGGTAGCCATGGGCTTCGGCGCACTTGGCCTGAGCCACGTCAATGACTCCGGCTTTTGGATCGTCACCCGTTTCCTTGGCCTCTCCGTGGCCGACGGCCTGAAGACCTGGACTGTGCTCACCACGGTCCTTGGCCTGGCAGGCTTCGTCCTCACGTTCCTGGTTTGGATCCTTGCCGGAGGCCTGACCGTCTGATGCGCACCCGACTCGACCACCTGGTCACCTCCGCCCTCCAGCAGGGCTCCGCCGTCCCGGCCTTCACCTGCTACGACTTCACCACCGCTTCGGCAGTGGTGGCCGCAGCCGAGGAATCGGGCCGGGGCGTCATCCTCCTCGTGGCTCCCAAGACCGCCGCCACGCCCAACGGACGGCGCCTCATTGGCGCCCTGCGTGGCCTCGCTGACGCGGCGTCCGTTCCGGTGTCCGTGCAGCTGGACCACGCAACTGACCTTCAGGTGATGGCCGACGCCGTGACGTCGGGGGCGGATTCCGTCCTCGCCGACGGTTCGTCCCTTCCTTACGAGGACAACATCGCACTGGTCGCTGCGGCCCGGGCCCTGTTGGGCCCTGACGTGGTGCTGGAAGCTGAACTGGGCGGCCTTGCGGGAGACGAGGACCGAGCCTTTGGCGCCGACCAGTCGGGTGTATCCGTGACCGGGCTGACGGATTCCGCCCAAGTGGAGGATTTTGTATCCCGCACCGGCGCGCAGCTGCTGGCTGTCGCCGTCGGCAACGTTCACGGCAAGTACAAGGGGGAGCCGCAGCTGCGCTGGGACGTGCTGCAGGACATCGCAGTGCGGACGCACATTCCACTGGTGCTGCACGGAGCCTCCGGGATCCCGGCAGCGGAACTGGTGAAGGCTGCGGCCATGAACGTTGGCAAGGTCAACTTCAACACCGAGCTTCGCACGGGTGTCCTCGCCACCTTGCAGGAGCAGCTGCCGGGACACCGGTCCGACGGCGAGAACCTCCAGGGACTCCTGCGCCACTGGAGCCAGTCAGTGGGCAGCTTCGCTTCATCGGCGCTGGGCATGCTTTCCCGCTAGGCCGCAAGTGACAGGACGTTGCTGAAGGGTAAGCCGGGGCATTGCCAGCGGGGTGAAGTAGTGCCAGTGTCAAACCATGACCGAGAACACGATGTCCACCGAGGACCAGTTCACCCCCGATGTCTCACTGAGCCGCAACGACGCACACCACCGCTACGAGCTGCACGTGGGCGGCAAGCTGGCCGTCCAATCCTTCTACCGCGACCTCCCCGGCCATATCGACTTCAGCCACACAGAGACGTCCCCGGAGTTCGAGGGCCAGGGCCTGGGCAAGGTCCTCGCCCATTTCGCGCTGGATGACGTGGTGGCAGCGGGAAAGCGGATCATCCCGCACTGCCCGTTCATCGCCGGCTACCTCCGCCGGCACGAGGGCTATGAGCAGTGCGTTGACTGGCCCGACAGCCCGGCGAGGAGCGGTTCCGGAGCCTGAAATCTACCGGCGGCCCCCGGCAAGTTACCGACAGATCCTTCCTTTCCACCATTTGTGCCCGGGCTGCGCGTTATGGCGCCGCAGTGTCGGGTACCTTTCCTGTGCGCGGTCTTGCAGAGGGCGCACGCTTTGAAAACGCGCGGCCCTTGAGGCAGCGCGCACCGGAAGGAATCCTGGATGAATCACCAGGAACAACTGTTTGATGTGGCCGTCATCGGCGGCGGACCGGCCGGCCTTAGCGCCGGCGTTGCCCTGGCCAGGGCATTGCGGTCAGTAGTAGTGATTGACGCCGGCGGGCAAAGGAACCTCCCTGCGGAAGGCGTGCATGGTTTCCTCACCCGCGAGGGCATGAGCCCCCGGGAGCTCCTTGCTGCGGGGCGGGAAGAACTGGCGGACTACGGTGGTGAAGCCATCCCCGGGTTTGTTAAGTCTGCCAGGCGCGACGGCGACAACTTCGAGCTCTCACTCGAGGACGGGTCGACGTGCCGTGCCCGCCGGCTACTGATTACCTCGGGGATTCAGGACGAGCTCCCCGAACTGCCTGGGGTGGCCGACCGCTGGGGCCGGGATGTCCTCTACTGCCCTTATTGCCACGGCTGGGAAATCCGGAACCAAAAGGTGGGGGTGCTGGCCTCCGATGACCACGCTGTCCTTCAGGCCTTGACCTTCCGGCAGTGGAGCGCGGACGTAACCCTCCTGCTCCACGGTCAACTGGTGCTCAGCCCGGGCCAATCGGAACAGCTGGCCGCACGGTCGGTCAAGGTGGTTGACGGCCGGGTCCACGGGCTGGTGGTCCAGGACGACCGGCTCACGGCGGTCACGCTCGATGACGGATCAGCAGTACCGCTGGAAGTGCTGGTGGTCAGCCCGGCAACAGTCAGTAAGGCCAACATGCTCCAAGCCCTGGGGCTGGAGCCAGATGACCTGGAGGAGGGGCCGGGGACCCGCCTCCCGACCGACGAAGCGGGGCTGACATCCTGCCCGGGCGTCTGGGCGGCAGGCAATGCCACCGACGTTTCCGCCCAGGTCATGACAGCTGCTGCTGCCGGACTCAAGGCTGCCGCAGCAATCAATGCGGACCTGGTGCTGGAGGACACCCGGCTCGCGGTGGAGGCGGCAAGGAGCCCCGCCATCCGTTAAAGGCCGGCCCTGTCAGCTGGCCGGGTGTGCGGTGTGGGCCCTGTCAGCTGGCCAGGGCGTGAAGGGTGGCTGCCGGGACGTCGAGGGTGAAACCGCAGGCGCAGCGGTAGGTGTCCACACTGGCGGGGGAGCCGGGGCCGGCGGGAAGGGCCGGGGCGATGTCAACGTGGACGGGCTGGTACAGCGGTGTGGCGTCCGGATCCACCAGCTGCATGGGGGCACGGCAGTGCATCCGTGAAGTCATGGTGACCAGCAGTCCCGCGTCCACCGGACGGAGGAAGCTGACCGGAGCTTCTGCCCCTGCTTCCGGCTCGATGGGTGCTGCCGACTGATTTTTCACTGCTGTGGTCACGATGTTCGTCCTTGGGCTTCTTCACGGAACTGCCGGCGTTGGCAGCCCCGCCGCGAACTGCTTGCGGAGGTTCATTTACCGCATAAGCAAAGCATGCTTACTAATAGTTGGACAAATCCGCCCGTGGCGCAGGGCACATTTGCCTTCCCGCTGCCTGCCGCCAAGGCCGTCCGGCGCTGCCCCGAGGCTGTCTATTGCTGCCCGCTGAAGGCGCCGGCCTTGTGCCCCTGGCTCCGCCGGTGCTGCCACTGGTGTGCATGCCAGAGCAGCAGGCCTACGACAGCAATGACCCCGCCCAGCATTGCGTAAGGGGCGAGGGTGAAAATCACGAAAGGCATCGGCGTCCCTCCGCCTGACGGTCCCGTGGTCAGATCGGCATTAAAGGCAGCCGAGACGCCGCCACCCACCAGAAGGGCGGCCAGCAGCCAAAGAACAATGATGAAAGGGTTGACGGCAAAGGATCCGACGCTTCCCGGCTCTTCCGCGGCTGCGGACGGCGCATCCTCCGTCACGGTCTGTCCATACGCATCCACTTCCCGGAATCCGTACGCACCCGCTTGCTGCTCCAAATTTCCCCCCACACATCGAACCCGCAACTCCGTGCTGCTGGTAGCACCACCCTAATGCCGCCCTTCTTGCCGCATGGCCACGCGGTCCGGCCGGTGTGGCGGGATTCGCAAGACAATTACATGGCCGGACGCCTGGCGAAGTCCGCGGAACAGTAAGGCACGGGAGACCCTACCGGTGGCTAGGCTGGCAGCATGACTGCAGACATCTCCGGAGCTACCGCCCTCATCACCGGCGCCAGTGCGGGCCTGGGCAGTGAGTTCGCACGACAGCTTGCTGCCCAAGGCTGCAACTTGGTGCTGGTGGCGCGGAACCGGGCCCGCCTCGAGGAAACCGCGGCGGGCCTGGAGAAGCGCTACGGAATTACGGCTGAGGTGCTGCCCGCGGACCTGACCGACGACGCCGGGGTGGCAGCCGTCGTCGGGCGCCTCTCGGATCCACAGCACCCGGTAGGAATCCTGGTGAACAACGCAGGAATCGGTCTGCTGCACAACTTCGAGGACAACCATATTTCGGAGGAGAAAAAGCACCTGAAGCTGCATGGCGAGACGGCAATGGAACTCACCCACGCTGCATTAAAGGGCATGCTGGAGCGGGGCGGCGGCCGGATTATCAACGTGGCGAGCATCGCGGCGTTCCTGCCCCGGGGCACATACTCCGCCGCGAAGGCCTGGCTGGTGAGCTTCAGCCGCTGGGCCAACCTCACCTACCGCAAGCGCGGCATCAAGGTCACCGCGGTGTGCCCGGGCTTCACCCACACGGAGTTCCACGACCGGATGGGAATGGACAAATCCGTGGCACCCTCGTGGGCCTGGCTGAACGCCGAGCGGGTGGTCCGGGAAGGACTGGCTGACAACGCGCGGGGCAAAGCCGTGTCCATCCCGTCCAAGCGCTACAAGGTGGTGGCGGCGGTGGCCAGGGTAGCGCCGGCAAAGCTAGTGGCGGGACCTGCGCGTAAACCCAAATAGCACCGCCGGGCTGCGCGTGCCCGCCCGCCGGACGGCCACCACCACCGCAATTCCCACCAGCGCGCCCACCAGCGTTTCAATACCGCGTTCCAGGATCAGGACGGCGGGGTCCCTGGGATCGGCGAGCTGGGTCATCAGGAGGATTACCGGCGTAAAGGAGACCATGGCCAGGCCGTAATGGCGGGCCATAAACAACTCGGTGGTGAACTGGAAGAGAATAACCAGAAGTGCCAGCACCACGGCCTGCCGGACGGGAAGGAATCCTGCCAGGGACCAAGGGCCGGGCAGGATGACGACGGCGGTCACCGCCAGCCCAGCGAACGTCCCCACAATGCGGTGGATGCCCCGCCGCACGCTGCTGGGGAGGTCGGCCCCGGCAAGGGGAACCGCGGCCGCGGCCATGGCCCAGTGCGGGTGGCCGCTGCCGGACAAGACTCCAACAGTACCCGCGGCCCCCACAGCCAGGACGTACCGGGCAGCGTGCACCAGCACCTCCGGTCTGCCGGCGGAGTGTCCTGCGGGGACGCTCCTGACCGCACCCCGCTGCCAGGACCTGCGGCGGATCCAGCCGGCAAAACCCACCATCATGGAAAAGACGGCCGACCCCGCCGCGATCAACAGAGCCGCATGCCAGGGGACCTCTGTAGGTACGGAGGCGCAGGCCCCCAGGGCAAGGATGCCGAAGAACGGCCCGTTGGGTTTGAGCCGGACCCTATCCGCAAACACCGATCCGACGCCGGCCAGCACCGCTTCGACGGCGACGAGCCACCAGGAATGAAGGTGGTTGACGGACAGGAACAGGCCTGCCGCAACCCCGCCGAGCAGGACCACCGAGGCCTGCGCCTGGTGCCGGAGGCGGAGCTGGTGCGGCTCGGAGCGGCCATACATGCCGGTCAGGGCGCCGAAGACGGCGTACATGATGAGTCCGGTGTGGTCCGCGGCCAAAAGCAGGAGCGAGGGGACTGCGACGCTGAGGGCTACCCGCAGGGCCGCAAGGTGGTCCCGGCTGGCCGGTTCCAGCCGATGAAGGGCGCGCACCTGCTCCACCAGAAGCTTCATGCCGCTCCGTCCCTGCTTGTCACCGGATCCCTTCCGGGCAGGAACCTATCATCGGCGGCTTCACCCGGGCCAGCCCGGGACGGGAGCCTGCCTGTTGCTGCACGGCTAGACCTGGGCTGGAGCCTTCCCGGCGGAACTGGAATCCGTGATGTCCTGGGTCTCGAACGGAAGCTCATCGAGGTCGATCAGCGGGTTCTCATCCTGCGTGGCCACCAATTCGCGGGCCTCTGCCTGGGTGTCCACGCTGGGCATGGAGCCTGGCAGTGGCCGCTGGGCGGATTCCTTGAGGAAGTAGATGGCGACGGCGCCCACCAGTGAGGTGCCCATCAGGTAGTAGGCGGGCATCATGTCGTTGCCGGTGGCGCTGATAAGCGCTGCCACGATGAACGGCGTTGTTCCGCCGAAAATTGCCACTGAGAAGTTGTAGGCGATGCCCATTGCGCCGTACCGGCTGGACGTGGGGAACTGGGCCGGAAGCGCGGAGGCCAGGTTGGCCACGTAGAACGTCACCGGGAATGCGATCAGGGAAAGGCCGGAGAGCGTGGACCAGACGTCGCCGATGCCGATCAGCATGAAGGCCGGGGTTGCCAGGACAACCGTGCTCAGCGCACCGATCCACAGGACGGGGCGGCGGCCGATCCGGTCGGACAGCTTGCCGGTCAGCGGGATGCAGAGGCTCATGACCACGAGAACAGGGATGGTCAGCAGGGTGCCGTGGACTTCGTCGTAGCCCTTGGACTCGGTGAGGTACGTGGGCATGTACGAGGTAAGGGCGTAACCGGCGGTATTGGCTGCGGCAACCAGGATCATGGCGACGATGATGGAGCGCCAGTACGCCTTCACAATTCCCACCGGGCCCTTAACCGATGCTTGGTCGGAGGCAGCGGCGTGTTTTGCCAGCTCTTCCTGGGCGTCCAGGGTTGCCTGGAACTGAGGAGATTCCTCGATCTTGCTCCGGAAGTAGACGGCGATGAGGCCCAGGGGACCGGCCACCAGGAACGGAATCCGCCAGCCCCACTCCTCCATTGCCGCCTGGCCAAGGGTCAGCTGCAGAGCAGAGACCAGTGCCGCGCCGAGGGCGAAGCCAAAGTAGCTGCCCATGTCCAAAAAGCTGGCGAAGAAGCCGCGGCGCTTGTCCGGGGCGTACTCGCTGACGAAGGTGGTGGCACCGGCGTATTCGCCGCCGGTGGAGAAGCCCTGGACGATCTTGAGCAGCACCAGAAGGGCCGCCGCCCACAGCCCGATTTGGGCGTAGCCGGGAAGGAGTCCGATGGCGAAGGTGCTTGCCGCCATGATCATCAGGGTGGTGGCGAGGATCTTCTGCCGGCCCATCTTGTCCCCGAGCCAGCCGAAGATCACGCCGCCAAGCGGGCGCGCGATGAAGGTGGCGGCGAAGGTTCCCAGCAGGAAGAGTGTCTGCGTGGTGGGGTCGGACTCCGGCAGGAAAACGGGCCCCATGGTGGTGATGAGGTAGCCGAACACGCCCACGTCGTACCATTCCATCGTGTTGCCCACGATGGTTCCGCCCAGGGCTTTCTTCAGCATGGGCTGGTTGACGACGTTGACGTCCGACTCCTTGAGCCGGCGGCGCTTCAGAATGTTTGGCTTGCGCGGCCCTCTGGCAGCTGTGGCTGGGGTGCCGGGGGGTGTAGCTGGGTTGCTTCCGGAGGCGATGTTCATGCCTGCGGAAGAGTCGGTGATGCTTCGGTCTGTGGGCATTTGGGCAGCTCCCGTGGAGGTCATTTGCTTGCGACTTGTAGCTGCCCCGCTCCGGGCAGGCCTTCAATTTTACGCGAAGGCTATGGCGCCCGCTGCCTTAATGGCGTAAGGTGGCCCCTTTTCGAAGCGTTTCCGGCCAGCTACACGAAACTTCTTTTCCGGGTTTTCCCGCGCCAGTACTGGGATCGGCGCCGTCCGGCCCCCTCGTTACGAAATCTTTGTCCTTTCTGGCGCCCGGAACCCTCTTTCGCCCCGGATTCAGCCGAAAAAGTGATGCCGCCCACCGCGTCCGCAGCCATCCTCCCTGGCTGCCGGGCCGCCGTCGTCTGGGCACTGAAAGCATGGCCGTCCGAGGGGTTCACAGGTGCCGCTCGCTTGCCTATGGTGGAGCCATGGAAACACTTTCTTTCAAGTAGGCAATCGTCTGCGGCCTGGCCACCGCCGGCCGCTCCATCAAACCTTCAGAGGCCTTTGGCCTCTCTTTTGGCAGCACTTCATTTGATTGCAAAGGAAGAACCATGGCTGACGAAAATACTGGCAAGCGCATTGCGCCGGAGCTGGCGGACCACCTTGCGAAGGCAATGGACTCCCCGCCCAAGCCTGGTGCGGTTGCCCCGCTGCCTCCGATGGGGGCAGCCGGACAGAGCGGCTGGCCGGACGGCAACGGCAAGCGGCGGCATCCCAAGGACCACGGCGGCAGCCATGGCCGCATGGGGATGGGGGCGGCCGTGACGGCCATCCACCGGACCGGCCGGCCGCAAATGCCGCACTCGTCCTGAAATCGCCGCAGGAAACCAAACGGAACGGGGACACCGGACTTCCGGTGTCCCCGTTCTCTTGCATCCTTCTACCCCGTCAGGCCTCACGGACCACATCGGACGGGTCCTTGTCCACCCGCCAGCCCCGCCACCGCGGGTGCCGAAGCCGCCCTGGGCCGGTCCATTCGCTGTAGGTCACTTCGCCCACGAGCTCCGGTGCCACCCAATGCGCGTCCGAGGAATCGGGGCGCGGAACATCGTGGAACGGAGACGTTTTCCTGCCCAGCCGTTCCACCTTCTGCCGGAGTTCGGCGAGCTCCCGGGTGCTAAAACCGCTGCCCACGCGGCCGATGTACCGCAGCTTGCCGCCCTCGGGAATACCCACCAGGAGTGAGCCCACGGTCTCCTCTCGGCCGCCTTTGCCCGGGCGCCAGCCACCCACCACCACTTCCTGGGTCTGCTCGGTCTTGAGCTTGATCCAGGTGCGGGTTCGTTGTCCGCTCACGTAGCGGCTGTCCGTCCGCTTGGCCATAACGCCCTCAAGGCCGAGTTCCTGTGCGCTTTCGAGGATGTGCTCCACCCGGTCCTCCAGCACCATCGACAGGTCCACCGGGCAGTTGGAGGGGCGGTAGAACCGTTCCAGCCGTTCGCGCCGCTCGGTGAGCGGGAGCCGGCGGAGATCCATCCCGCCGTCGTGGAGCAGGTCGAAAAGGACCAGCCGGACGGGGATGGCTGTACGGGCCTTTGCGACGTCGGCGGCGCGGGTGAGCTTCATGCGTCCCTGCAGCAGCCCAAAGTCGGGTCTGCCGCCCGCGCCCAGGGCCACGATTTCGCCGTCGGCCACGAACGGCTGTTCCGGCCAGCAGGAGCGGTCAGTGAATTCGGGGTAGGTCCTGCTGACGTCATTCCCGTTGCGGCTGAAGATGCGGACCTTTTCCTCATCCGCCACGAGGATTGCCCGCACCCCGTCCCACTTGAGCTCGAACTGCCAGTTGCTGCCCTGCAGGTCTGCGGTGTCCCCGGAGGTGGCCATCATCGGGCCGAAGTCCTCCGGTGAAACAGGGAGCGGGGCGCCGTCCCGGGCAGCACCCTCCCGGGCTGCCGCGGCACTGCCAGTGGTTGCGTGCGCTTTATTCTCCGGTTCCCGGGCGCTCTCCTGGGGCGCCCCGCCGCTCCCGGGCTCCCCGGCATCCTCCTCCGGCCCGGCAGGCAGTGGCGCGTGCCGCCGTCGTCCGCCTTGGTGCTCTTTATCCATGAGGTGGATGAGCCACTGGCCCTCGGAGTCCCCGCCCTGCCCGCGGCCGGTGTGGATCAGCGCCACCTTCTTCGGCCCGCCCAACCCGCCACCCTCGGACCCGTTTAGCGTAACGATGACTTCCCTGCCATTGATCCATTTGTGCAGCTCATATGTGCCGGTGTCCCAGATGGTCATGTCGCCCGCACCGTACTCTCCTTTGGGGATGGTCCCGCTGAAGGTGAGGTAGTCCATCGGGTGGTCCTCGGTCTGAACAGCCAGGTGGTTCTTGCCGCCGGATTCGGGGACGCCCTTGGGCAGCGCCCACGACACCAGGACGCCCTCGTGTTCCAGCCGGAGATCGAAATGGAGCCGGCTGGCGTGGTGTTCCTGGATGACGAACGCGTCTCCGGTGCCGGCCGCTCCGCTGAACGGCTCGGGTGTCGCCCTGGGATCGCGCATGGAGCGGTACTTTGTGAGGCGGGGATTACCGTCGTCGTGCTCTTCTTTGTCCGTGCCCCGGGCAGTGGCGGAGCCTCCGCCTGCGGCCCTGACGACGGCGGCGAACGGCTCCGTGCCGTCCTGCACCCTCCGGATCACCTCCTGGTAATCCAGGTGCCGAAGGTTCGGGGAACTGATCTCCTGCCAGGTGCGGGGCGCGGCCACCATCGGTGTGGGGCGTCCACGGAGCGAATACGGGACGATGGTGGTTTTGGCTGCGTTGTTCTGGCTCCAGTCCACCAGCACTTTGCCTCTGCGGAGCGTCTTTTTCATATCGCTGACGGCGAGGTCGGGATGGTCCGACTCCAGGGCCCGCGCCAATTCGCGGGCAAAAGCCGAGATCTGGTCGGAGGTCTGGCTCCGGTCCAGCGCGGCATACAGATGGATGCCTTTGCTGCCGCTGGTCACCGGGACCGAATCCAAGCCCACGTCCTCAAGGATTGAGCGCGCCAGGAGGGCAACCTCCACGCACTCCTCCAGGCCCGCGCCCTCCCCGGGGTCGAGGTCAAGGACCAGGCGGTCGGGATTCAACTGGTTGCCGTGCGAATCCACCTGCCACTGGGGAACGTGGATTTCCAGCGAGTTGATCTGGCCGAACCAGGTGAGCGTGGCGGGATCGTTGACCATCGGGTATTGGATGGTCCGGTCCTTGTGGGTGATGGCGGCACGCGGGAGCCACCCGGGGGCGGAGTCCTCTAGGTTCTTCTGGAAAAACACTTCGCCCGGCTTTTCCGCCGTGCCCACGCCGTTGACCCACCGCTTCCTGGTGGCCGGCCTGCCGGCTGCGGCGGGGATCAGGACGTGGGCCACCGCGGCGTAGTAGGCGAGGACGTCGGCCTTGGTGGTGCCGGTCTCCGGATAGATGACTTTGCCCAGGTTGGTGAGGGTCAATTCCCTTCCCGCAACCCGGACACGCTCCTTAGCTGCGGCCATGGGGCTTCACCTCCGGGGCTCCGTGATGTTGACTTAGGGAATGAGAGCCATCTGGAAAGGTGCCATCGCGTTTGGCCTGGTCAACGTACCCGTAAAGGTCTACAGCGCCACCGAGGATCATGACATCAGTCTGCACCAGGTCCACAATGCCGACGGGGGACGCATCCGCTACCAGCGTAGGTGCGAGGTCTGCAGCCAGGTCATTGATTATTCGGATATCGAGAAGGCCTACGAGGAGGACGGCCGGACTGTCATCCTGGCCAAGGATGAACTCAAGGCCATTCCGGCGGAGAACAGCCACGAGATCGAGGTGGTGCAGTTCGTCCCGTCCGAGCAGCTTGAACCCATGATGTTCGAGAAAAGCTACTACCTGGAGCCGGACTCCAAGTCGCCCAAGGCCTATGTGCTGCTGCGCCGGGCGCTCGAGGACACGGACCGGGTGGCCATCGTCCAGTTCGCTTTGCGGGAGAAGACGCGGCTCGGTGCCTTGCGCATCAAGGACGACACTTTGGTCCTCCAGTCCCTGCTCTGGCCGGACGAGGTGCGCGAAGCGAATTTCCCCTCCCTGGAGGCAGACATCAGGATTTCCCCGCAGGAACGCGACATGTCCGCGGCCCTGGTGGAGTCCATGGCGGCCGACTTCGACCCCGCCCACTTCACGGATGACTACCAGGTACAGCTGCGCCAGCTCATCGAGGCCAAGCTTGAGCAGGGCGACTCCCTGAATACCGAGGAAACGTTTGGCGTCGAAGCCGGCGAGGGCGGCAAGGGTGAGGTCATTGACCTGATGGAAGCACTGAAACGGAGCCTGGACCGGAAACGCGGGAGCGGGTCCGATGCTGCCGGCTCCGGCGCTGAGGACCCGGAGGCTGAGGACGCGGACGCTGAGGCTGGAGGCGACGGCGGAGAAAGCGCCAAGCCGGCGCCCAAGAGGGCCCCGGCGGGCAAGTCCGCGGACACGAAAACCACTGCATCCAGGTCCACTGCCAGCAAGTCCACGGCCAGTAAGACCGCCGCGGCGAAGTCGACGGACGGTAAGTCCAGCACGGCGAAGACCGGTACGGAAAAGTCCACCGCCGCCAAATCCACTGCCACAAAGTCGACGGGCAGTAAGACCACTGCCAAACCTGCGGCCAAGAGCACCACCAGTAAGGCAACCGGCACCAGGGCGCGCAAGCCGGCCTGATGGTGCGCTTGCGGTGCCTGTTCCCTGGATTAGTGCCATGAGTATGAAACTACTAAGCCTGCTTGCTTTCCGGTAGTCGCCGCCTCGTAGCGGGGCTGCCGGCAGCAGGTCCGGCCGTCGTGGTGCTTCGAGCCGTTCCCTTTGAAGCCGTCTCTTTACAGCGGAGTTCGGCGAGTTCACAATGAGTCGCATCGCAGCCTCCGCTGTGCCCGCAGCGTGCTGCCACTCACTGACGAACCACCGTAGAGGAAGGCACAGTCATGACAGATCAAGCAGATGTCTCGGAGGCGGACCGGGCGCTCAAGCAGAAGCACCGCGCCATGTGGGCATCAGGAGACTATCCCGCGCTGGCCAGTGAGCTGCTCCCCGAACTGGGAGCCATCCTGGTGGAAGCATGCGGCATCAATTCACGGCATAGGGTCCTGGACGTCGCCGCCGGGGCAGGCAACGCTGCCATCCCAGCCGCGATGATGGGTGCGAAGGTGGTGGCGAGCGACCTCACGCCGGAACTGTTCGACGCCGGCCGCCACCAGGCAGCGGACCGCGGGGTGGAGCTGGAATGGATGGAGGGGGACGCGGAGGCGCTGCCCTTTGGCGATAACGGGTTCGACACCGTAATGTCCTGCCTCGGCGTGATGTTTGCACCCCACCACCAACCGGCAGCCGACGAGCTCCTGCGGGTGTGCAAACCGGGCGGCACCATCGGGCTCCTCAGCTGGACACCTGAAGGATTCATCGGCAGGATGTTCGCCGCCATGAAACCGTTCGCCCCGCCACCCCCGCCCGGTGCACAGCCGGCTCCGCTGTGGGGGAGCGAGGAACACGTGCGTGAACTCTTCGGTGACAGGATCACCGACATCCAGGCCCGCAAAAAAACGCTCGGGGTCAGCAGTTTCCACCAGCCGGAGGACTTCGTCCGCTACTTCAAGTCCCACTACGGCCCCACCATCTCGGTCTATAAATTCATCGCGGAGGACGGGGAGAAGGTCAAGGACCTGGACAAGGCACTGACAGAACTGGCCGAGTCGTTCGGCGACGCCCACGGCGATGTTCCGTTCCACATGGAGTGGGAGTACCTGCTGTTTACCGCCAGGAAGGCCAAGGGGGCCGGCTGAGCGCCGGTAACGCAGGCGGCCGCCGTCGGGCGTTCCCCTTGATAGGGAGCCCGACGGCGGCCGCCGTTGTCCTGCCTTAGCGGCAGTTGCCGGTGCTGCTACTCGGCGTCGTGATCAGTTTCCAGGATCTGGACCAGCCGGTCCAGCGCAGTGTCAGCCCCGTCGCCTTCGGCGCGGAGCACCACAACGTCACCGTGTGAGGCGCCCAGGCTCATGAGGGACAGGATGCTCGCAGCGTCCATGGCCTCATCTGCCGGCTCACCTTCACGGGCAATGGTGATGTCCAGGTCGAACTCGCCGGCTGCCTCGGCGAAAATGGCGGCAGGGCGGGCGTGCAGGCCTACGCGGCTGGCGACGGTTGCGGTGCGTTCTGGCATTTTTGCTCCTTATGTCTATCGGAACTGGGCTTCAGTGCCGGACAGGTAGTAGGTGAGGCGGGTCAGACCGTTGCTGGGACGGTTTCCACCGTAGCAGTGGTCTTGGGGGCTGCCCAGCGCTTGAGTGCTACAACAGCAAGCGCGCTCACAATCGTTCCGGCGATGATCGAGACCGCGAACATCAACAGGTTGCCGATGGCGAAGAAGACGAAGAAACCGCCGTGCGGTGCCTGTGATGTGACGTTGAACGCCATGCACAGTGCACCCGTCAGGGCACCGCCCATCATGCTGGCAGGGATGACGCGCAGCGGATCGGCAGCGGCGAACGGGATGGCGCCCTCCGAAATGAAGGACGCACCCAGCAGCCAGGCGGCCTTGCCGTTTTCTCGCTCGGCCAGGCTGAAGAGCTTCTTATCCAGGACAGTAGCCAGAGCCATGGCCAGCGGGGGCACCATGCCGGCCGCCATCACGGTGGCCATGATCTGCCATGGCGCCTGATTGGAGGCACTGCCGGCACCGAGACCTGCCACGGCGAAGGCATAGGCCACCTTGTTCACGGGGCCGCCCAGGTCGAAGCACATCATGAGGCCCAGGATGATTCCCAGGATCACAGCGGACGCACCGGTCATGCTGGACAGCCAGCCGTTAAGGGCGGTGGTGAGGCCTGCGATGGGGCCGCCAAGGAACAGGAACATTGCGCCGGAGGCAACAATGGATGCAAGCAGGGGGATGATGACCACGGGCATCAGGCCCCGCAGCCAGCGGGCGACCTGCCAGGTGCCGATCAGGTGTGCGATGTAGCCGGCCAGCAGGCCGCCCACGATGCCGCCGAGGAAGCCGGCCCCCATGAATCCGGCTACGGCGCCTGCAACGAAGCCCGGGGCGATGCCGGGCCGGTCGGCAATGGCGTAGGCGATGTACCCGGCCAGCGCCGGGACCAGGAAGCCCATGGACAAGGCACCGATTTTGAAGAATACGGTGCCCAGATAGAGGGCCAGGTTCCCGTCAGGGAGGTTGAAAAGGGTGTTGTTGGCCAGAATGTCATTGGCCTTCGTGCCAAGGGCGATGTCGAAACCCGCCAGCAGGAAGCCCAGGGCAATGAGCAGGCCGCCGCCGGCAACGAAGGGAATCATGTAGCTGACGCCGGTCAGGAGCGCGCGCTTCAGTTTCTGGCCGATGTGCTCGCCCTTCTCGCTGGCTTCCCGTTCTGCCTGCTCCTCGGCACCGAAGTGGGGGACGCGGCGTGCGTGCGGGTCTGATGCCGCGGCGAGGGCTTCCTGGACCATTTTGGCGGGCTCGTCAATGCCGCGCTTTACGGGGGCGTTGATGACTGGCTTGCCGGCAAAGCGTTCCTTGCCGCGCACGTCCACGTCCACCGCGAAGATCACGGCGTCGGCGGCGGCGATAACCGCCGGGTCCAGCGGCTTGGCGCCGGAGGAACCCTGGGTTTCCACCTGCAGGTCAACGCCGGCTTCCTGGGCTGCGGCCACCAGGGAATCAGCGGCCATGTAGGTGTGGGCGATGCCGGTGGGGCACGCGGTCACTGCCACGAGCCGCTTGGGTCCCCCACCATTGGTTGAGCCTGCCGGTGCCGCGTCTGCAGGGCCGGCAGCCGCAACCGCGGACGCACCCGACTGGCCGCTGGCATTCAGCGTCCCGGTGGTCGAGCCTGTTGAAACCGCGCCTGCCGGCACTGCGTCAGCGGGGGAAGCGGCTGCATGGGCGGGCTTGTCCGCTAGTGCGCCGTCCACCAGTTCCACGATTTCTTCCCCGGATGCGGCATTGCGCAGGGCTGCGGTGAAGTCCTTTTTGATCAGGGACCTCGCGAGCTTGGACAGCAGCTTCAAATGTTGCTGGTCCGCGCCGTCCGGGGCTGCGATGAAGAAAATCAGGTCGGCCGGGCCGTCCTTGGCACCGAAGTCCACCTTGGGGTTGAGGCGGGCCATGGCCAGGGTCGGTTCCGTGACTGCTGCGGAGCGGCAGTGTGGAATGGCGATGCCGCCGGGGATGCCTGTGGCGGTCTTCTGTTCGCGGGCAAAAGCATCCGCAAAGAGGCCTTCGACTTCCGAGGCGCGTCCGGTGGCGGCTACTTTGCTTGCCAGGTGCCGGATCACGGCCTCGGGGGTACTGCCCAGGTTCTGGTCGAGGTCGACCAGTTCCGTGGTGATGAGCTGGGTCACTGTCAATCCTTTCGAAGGGCCGTGATGGTTACGGCATCCGGTGTGGTTTGGTGGACTGCCGGGACAGTGGAACCCGGCAGGGAAGCGGCGGCAGCACCGTGGGCCACCGCCTGGCGAAGGCAGTCGGCCGGGGCGGCGCCCTGGCCGTGGGCGAGCAGGTAGCCGGCGAGGGCAGAGTCGCCCGCGCCGACAGTGCTGACCGCGGCGACCGGCGGGTGCGTGGCCAGCCACGCCCCGTCGGCCGTTACCAGGACAGCTCCCTTGGATCCGAGAGTTGCCAGCACAGCACCCACACCGGAACGTACGACGGCGGCGGCTGCTGCTGCGGCTGCAGCCGGGTCCGCTTCAAGTTCGTCAGCGGTGGCCGGGGAGGCGGAGCCGGCTGCGGCAGCCAGCTCCGCCAGTTCTTCGGCATTGGGTTTGAGGAGGTCCGGCTTTCCCGAACCATCGCCTGCCTCGCCGCTGGAAACAGCGGCGGCAAGAGGGGCGCCGGAGGAGTCCACAGCGATCCGCGGGGCATTTCCGTTTGCCTCGGAGCGGAGCCGGCGGGCCACGGTGGCGTAGTAGTCGGCGGGGAATCCCGGGGGAAGCGATCCGGCAAGGACCACCCAGCTGGCGCCACGGGAGCTCTCCAGCAGCAGCTTCATCAGGGCTTCCTGCTGGTCCGCGTCGAGCAGCGGCCCGGGCTCATTGATCTTGGTGGTGACCCCGCCAGGCTCAGTGAGCGCAACGTTGGTGCGGAGCGGCTCGCTGATGGGGAGGGACACGAAGGGCACTTCGCTCTCGCGCAGGCCGGCCAGCACGGGATCGCTGTCCGCGCCGGGAAGGACCGCTACCGACTCCAGGCCGGAGGCCACCAGGGCGCGTGAAACGTTGACGCCCTTGCCACCGGATTCCTGGCTGACGGAGACGGCGCGCTGCACTTCGCCGCGTTCCAACGGGCCGGGGAGCGCCACAGTCCGGTCCAGGCTCGGGTTGGCTGTGAAGGTGACAATCATGCGATCACCACATCTACGCCGGCTTCTTCGAGGGCCGCTGCAAGTTCCGGTCCGGGTTCGCTGTCTGTAATCAAAGTGTCCAGATCTTTCAGGGAGGCGAACTGGACCAGGGTTTCCGTGTCCAGTTTGGAGGAATCGGCCAACACCACGATGCGGCGGGCCGAACGGACGAAAGCTGCCTTGACGGCGGCTTCTTCGGGATCGGGAGTGCTCAGGCCAAAGGTTGCGTGGATGCCGTTGGTACCGATGAAGGCGATGTCCGGCCGAAACCTGCTGGCAGAGTCCACAGTTGCCTGGCCTACGGCAACCTGGGTGATTCCGCGGACCCGGCCGCCGAGGACCTCGAGGGCAATCCCGGGGATGCTGGAAAGCTTGCCCGCGATGGGCACGGCGTGGGTGATCGCGACCAGTTCCGCCCGTGGTTCAAAGGAATCGGAGGCCTCGACGGCGGTGCGCCGGGAGAGCAGGTCCGCCAGCACCTCGGTGGTGGTGCCGCCGTCGATCAGGACGCTGCCGCGTGATGTGCGGGGGATCAGGGCCAGGGCGGCCTCGGCGATCCGCATCTTCTGGTCCGGCCGCTGGATGGCCCGTTCGTTGATGCTTTCCTCGGTGGTGCTGAAGCGGTCTGCCGCCACGGCGCCGCCGTGCACGCGGCGGACCGTCCCGGCGTTTTCCAGGGTGGCAAGGTCCCGGCGGACGGTTTCGGTGGTGATGCGGAAGCGCTCGGCCAGGAGGGTCACGCTGACCCGGCCGGTGCCGGCTACAAGCTCGGCAATCTTCTGCTGGCGCTCCTCGGCGAACACATACCCTCCGTTGCGTAAGGCTTGATGGTGCGGCTGCTGATACTGCTGTTTCATTCGTACAGCATTCCGCTGGTGCGTGACTGGCATCACAGGATGTTGAGTTACTTGACTTTATCTTTGCTTCTGTTGGTTTGTCAACGGAAACCCACACGAAACAAAATGGTCGTTCTTCCCCACCCCAATGGAGACGGCCTTGCCGGGTGAGAGCGACCACCAAAAGCGGGTTGATACTGGTGAGGCCAACCCGCCCCCCGTTCCGGAAGGGGGTACTACAGTGGAGGCATGGCTGCCAGCCGGAATCCGCTCGAGGAGCTGCGAGAAACCATCGGCCATCTGGCCGATCAGCTCAAGCTGCCCGGTTCTGAGCGCGTCGACGAGCTGGTCGGCGATCTGGTGGGTGCGAGGCCAGGGCCCGCCCGGCCGCTGTCCGAGTTGCAGGCCGAGCTCGACGCCCTGGTGGGGCTGGAGACCGTGAAGGAACAGGTGCGGGCCCTCGTCGCACTGCTGCAGGTCCAGGCCCGCCGCAAGGCGCACGGCCTGCCTGAGGTGGCCACATCGCAGCATCTGGTGTTCCTCGGCAACCCGGGCACAGGCAAGACCACCGTGGCTAGGCTCCTGGCCGAGATGTACCGGGCTGTCGGCCTGCTGCAGAAAGGCCACCTGGTGGAGGTTGACCGTTCGGGCCTGGTGGGGCAGTACGTCGGCGCCACTGCCATCAAGACGGACCGGGTCATCCGGCGTGCGCTGGACGGCGTCCTGTTCATCGACGAGGCCTACGCGCTTGCCCCTGAGGACGGCCGGACCGACTTTGGACCCGAGGCGATCGAGGTCCTGCTTAAGCGAATGGAGGACCACCGCCACCGCCTGGTCGTGATCGTGGCGGGGTACCCGCGGCTCATGGAGTCCTTTCTGCTCTCCAACCCCGGGCTGCGCTCCCGGTTTGCCCGCGAGATCACGTTCCCCGACTACTCCGTGGACGCACTCCAGACGATCTTCCACCAGATGCTGACCCAGCACGAGTACACGCTGGAGCCGGACGCGGACCAGATGCTGCGGCGCATTTTCACGGGGCTCCACGCGGGCGAGGACTCCGGCAACGCACGCTTCGCCCGCACTCTGTTCGAGCAGGCCCTCAACCGCCAGGCGCTGCGGCTGTCGCTCGACGAGGAGCATAGTCTCGACGCGCTCGACCGTGAGGCCGTCATGATGCTCACTGCGGACGACATCGTGGGGGCCGCGCTGGCCTTGGGCGAGGAACCGGAGCCGGAGCCGGAACAGGCGCCGGAACCGGAGCAGCGGCGCTGGTGGAGCTGGCTGGTCTGAGGGATCTCCGGCAACCCGGCACGCCTTGCCCGGCCCGGCTTCACGTTTCTTTCAACCTGCCTCGTTAGGCTGAGGCGATGGAAACAGTTGTGTGGTCCAAGCCTGAGGGTGAGCGGGCAGGGACTCCGCTGCTGGTGATGATGCACGGTTACGGCACCGACGAATCACGGATGGTCCGGCTCTTCGAGTACCTGCCGGCGGAATTCACCTGTGCGGCCCTCAGGGCTCCCATGGCCATTGGTGACCACTATGGCTGGTTCCTGCTGGATTACTTCCTGACCAATGACTTTGCAGATGTCATCAAGGCCTCGAGCGCTGTCCAGACCTGGATCAATACCGTCAAGGGACAGCACACCAGCGTGAGCCTGCTCGGTTACTCACAAGGCATGGCGATGGCCAGCACGCTGCTGCGCCTCCACCCGAAAGACTATGTGGCCGTGGTGGGGCTTTCCGGGTTTGTCCTGGAAAATGAGCTGCTGTCGCTCACCGAATCCTTCGACACCAAGCCGCCCTTCTTCTGGGGGCGGGACAAGGCCGACCTCGTCATCAATGAGGACGCCGTGGCGTACACCGAAGAGTGGCTTCAAAACAACACGCTCCTTACCGCCAGGACCTACCCGGGGATGGGGCATGCCATGTCCAAGACGGAGATGGTGGACGTGAGTGCTTTCCTGCGCCATTACGTACTCAAAACAAGCGGACCTGCACCGACGTAACCCCACCTTGGGCCGAAGGTGAAATCGGTCACACGAAGCGGCCCAGGAAAAAACAGTTGCCAGCAAAATTTGTAAGCGCTTACACTCGTTCTCGGCCGTCCTATCGGCCCTGAGCTGGGCGGATAAGGAGATCAGCGCGGTGCGGACGGTTTTCGGCGGCCGGATGAGGGCTGATGCCCTTGGCTTGGCCTCCAGTAACGAAGGTTCCGCTGGCTTGTCCTGTACGGGGCAGCACGTCCATGATAGTGGAGGACGATCAGCAAGCTTGCGGCCGCCGCGTTTCCCGTGGCGCCGGTTGCCTTCCGCAGTTGCATGTCGCCAGGGCATCGAGGCCTCACCTTTTTCAAGCATCCCCGCCTTCGAGGCTGCCCGCCGTCCTGAAAGGACACCGCACCGCTGATGACCGAAAACACGGCTACAGACAACGTCACCCCCGGACTTGCCGCTTGGGCAGGCGCCTCTGCGATCCTCTTCGATCTTGACGGTGTGCTCACCCCCACAGCCACTGTGCACGAGCAGGCGTGGCAGGAACTGTTCGAAAGCTACCTCGCGCTGCACCCGCAGGCTGCCGGCTACACCGCAAGCGACTACTTCGACCACATCGACGGGAAGCCGCGCTTTGACGGCGTCAGGGACTTTCTCGCCTCCCGCGGAATAGTGCTTCCCGAGGGTCCCACTGACGATGACCCCGCCAACATCACCGTGCAGGGCCTGGGCAACCGGAAGAACAGGATCTTCAACGACATCGTGGGCGCCGGCGTCGAGCCTTTCGAGGGTTCCGTGCAGTTCCTTGGCGCCGTGCTGGACCGCGGACTCAAGGTCGCCGTCGTTTCTTCCTCCCGCAACGCACCGGCCGTCCTGAAGGCCGCCGGACTGAGCACCCACTTTCCGGTGGTGGTGGACGGTGTGGTGGCAGCCAGGGAGAACCTGCCCGGCAAGCCCAGCCCCGCCACATACGAATACGCCGCCGGGCTCCTGAACCTGCCCACTGAGCAATGCGTGGTGGTGGAGGACGCAGTCTCCGGTGTCCAGGCCGGAAGCGCCGGGTCGTTCCACTCCGTAGTCGGCGTTGACCGCGGCGCCGGACGCCAGACACTGCTCGACGCCGGAGCCACCGTGGTGGTCAACGAGCTCAACGAACTCCTGTAGGCAGTGCTGCCGGTACCGGCACCCCCGTCCCGGTGACGGGACACCACGAATTACTCAAGTAAGCAGTAAGCAGCAACCCAGGCTGCCGCGCCAACAGCGGCCGGAGAAAGCTGCCCTCATACACGCACAAGGACCTCAACACCATGGCTCTGATCTCAGCGGACCGCGAAAGGTTCCCCAACACACCCTGGCAACTGGTGGAAACACGCCACGAACAGGGTACTCAGGGGACATTGGAAACCCTTTTTGCGCTGGGAAACGGCCACTTGGGCATCCGCGGCGCACACTGGGCGGCAGCTGACTCCGACCTGCCCGGCAGCTTCATCAACGGACTGCATGAAATCTGGGACATTAAGCACGCTGAAAACGCCTACGGGTTCGCCCGCACCGGCCAGCGCATCCTGTACATCCCCGACGCCAACAACTTCACCGTCATCATCGACGGGGAAACCCTCAGCCTCGCCGAATCCGAGGTGCTGGAGTACCGGCGCTCCGTTGATTTTTCCACCGGCGTTTACGAATGCCGGATCACCTGGCAGTGCCGCTCCGGCGCGACCGTCACCACCACCGAGCGGCGCGCCGTGGGCTTCGTTTCGCGGGGGGCCCTTGGCATCTCGCTGGAGGTAGCCACCAACCGGGATGTGTCGGTAGACGTCACTTCCTCCGTGATCAACCGCCAGGACCAGCCGGTGGAGGACCACTCCGTCCACGATCCCCGCCGCGCAGGCCGCCACGCCGGCCGCGTACTGCTGCCCCTGCGCCTCGACGGCGGGGACGGGTCCCTCCGGCTGGCTTGGGAGGCGGCGGAATCGAAGCAGCGCGTGGGCGTTGCGGTGGACCACTGGACCTCCGCAGGGCACCAGCCCTTCGATACCCTCGTGGACCAGGATGACAGCAGCGTCCGCTACGTCCTGGCGGTCAGCGCGGACGAGCCGTTCCGCCTGGAAAAGAGCGTTAGCTACGCGGCCGGCCCTGCGATCCAGGACCCCTCTGTTGACCCCGCCGCGGTGGCAGAAGGCAGCCTGCGTTCGGTCCAGGACATCTTCGCCGAAAGCGAAGAGCACTACCGCCGCTACTGGGCCACCTCGGACATCGTGGTGGCCGGCCAGCCTGAACTGCAGCAGGCCATCAGGTGGAACCTGTTCCAGCTGGCCCAGGCGACCGCGCGTGCGGACGTTGCCGGGATTCCCGCCAAGGGCGTCACCGGTTCCGGCTACGAAGGCCACTACTTCTGGGACCAGGAGGTGTACATCCTGCCGTACCTGACGTACACCAACCCTGATGGCGCCCGCCAGGTACTGGAGTTCCGCCACGGCATCCTTCCCGAAGCCCAGGTCCGGGCAAAGGAACTCAGCGTGGACGGTGCGCTGTTCCCCTGGCGCACCATCAATGGGCTCGAAGCCAGCGCCTACTATGCCGCAGGCACCGCCCAGTTCCACATTGCCGCCGCCATCGCCTTTGCCACCAACCGGTACGTCTGGGCTACGGTGGACGCAGCCTTCCGTGACGGGATGGGCGCCGAGCTGCTGATCGAAACCGCGCGCATGTGGTTCTCGCTGGGCTTCTTTGGCAAGGACGGGCTCTTCCACATCCACGGCGTGACCGGGCCGGACGAATACACCGCCGTTGTCAACGACAACCTCTACACAAACGTCATGGCGCGTTTCAACCTGCGGGCTGCCGCTGCACTGGAGCACGCCGGCGTCAGCCAGGAGGAGCGGCAGCTGTGGGAGGCGGCGGCGAACCGCATGCAGCTGCCGTTCGACGAGCGCATGCAGGTCCACTCGCAGGACAACGACTTCATGCACCTCGAACCCTGGGACTGGACCACGCCCCGTTCCAAGTACCCGCTGCTGCTGCACTTCCACCCCCTGGTCATTTACCGGCACCAGGTCCTGAAGCAGGCGGACACCGTCCTGGCGATGTTCCTGCAGTGGCAGGACTTCAGCGCCGGGGAAAAACAGCGGGCCTTCGATTTCTACGACCCGCTGACGACGGGCGATTCAACACTCTCCGCCTGCGTCCAGGGCATCATGGCCGCCGAGGTAGGGTACTCCCGCGAAGCCCTTGAGCACTTCACCAACGCGGTGTTCATCGACCTGGACGACACCCATGGCAACACCATCGACGGCGTCCACATCGCCTCCACCGGGGGAGTGTGGAGCTCCCTCGTCTGCGGGTTTGCGGGGCTAAGGGACCAGGGGCCGGTCCCGTACTTCGATCCGCGCCTGCCCGCCGGCTGGGAAAGCCTGGCGTTCCACCTCAAGATCCGTGGCCGTTTGCTGCTGGTCCAGCTCGACGCCGAAGCCATCACCCTGACAGTCCAGGACGGCAGTGCCCTTGAGGTGGACGTGCGCGGCGGCCTGCTCAGCGTGGGCGCCGAGCCCGTCCGGGTGGCACTTGAGCCGGTGCCGGAACCGGAACCCACGGTCTTCCCCAGTGGACATCCGACGGCGAGCATTCCGGTGGTGCGCGCCAACAGCTAGGTAACGCCCGGCCGGCGACCAGCGCCGCCGGGCGGCTTAGTCTCCGGCCGCCGTCGACCGTTCCTCAACAGGAGCCCTGTCCAGCGGGTGCGCCAGTTCGTCGTCGGCCATGTGCGCCACCGCCATGGCGATGACCGCCATGACGGGGCATACGAGGCCTGCCACAAGGAAGATCAGCCAGAGGGGCAGGACCTCGGCGGCCGGCCCTGCCAGGGCCATGGACACGGGCATCAATGCAAGCGACACAAAGAAGTCCAGGCTGGAGACCCTCCCCAGAAGATGGGGCGGGACGCGCCGCTGGAGGAGCGTGCCCCAGATGACCATGCCCACGCTGCCGGTCACGCCCCAGATGAACAGCGCGGCGGCGACCGCCCAGAAGCTGTTCATGATCCCGACGGCGGCCAGCGGCAGGCTGCCCGCACCCCAGGACACCATCATCACCGTGAGGTAGCGACGCGGAAGCCTCAAGGACGCTGTGACCAGCGATCCCAGGGCCGCGCCCACGCCCATCACGGCGAGGAGGAAGCCGAACATGCGCGAATCGCCGTCCAGTTGGTCGCGCACCACAAACGGCAGCAGCACCTCGATGGGACCCATCAGGAACAGGACCGAGATGCATGCCCAGAGCAGGGTCCACAGCAGCCACGGTGTGCGCAGTGTGTAAATAACACCCTCACGCAGGTCCTGGAGGAACGATGGTTTGCCGCGCTCGGCCCCCGCTGCGAACGAACCGTCCTCGGCCCCGTTGAGGGGCGCGTCCAGCGCGTGCTGGCCCAGGAAGTTGAGGATGATGAAGGCCGAGAGATGGCAGACGGCCACTGCCGTCACGGCGTGTGACGGCGAGAGGGCAGCCACCACGATGCCCGCCACGGCGGGACCGGCAGCCTGCTGGAGCACCGGCCGCATGGAACCCTCCACACCGTTCGCGGCGAGCAGGTCCTCGGCAGGAAGGATGCGCGGCAGGATGGCCGAGTAGGCGGGGAAGAAGAAGGCGGCTCCGACACCCAGCACAAAGGCGCCCACGGCCAGGTGCCAAAGTTGCAGCCACCCTGCCAGGGCAAGCCCGCTGACGGCGGCGATCACGGCGAGGTTGGTTCCTTCCACAGCAATGATCAGGCGGCGCTGCGGTATCCGGTCCGCAGCTATCCCGCCGGCCAGGAGAAAGGCCACCAGGCCAACACTGCCGGCGGCCGCCACCAGGGACAGCTCAAGCGGTCCGCCGCCCAGGTGGATCACCTGGTAGACCATGGCCACGGCCCACATGCCGGAGCCAAAAATGGAGATGGCCAGCGCCGAAATCAGGACCCGGTACTCGCGGTGGGCAAACGGCCGCAGGGCTTTGGGAGCGGGCATAGGGTTAAGTCTAGGCTTTGGGCGCAGACCCGGGACAGCGGGCTGCTGCCCCTTTCACCACGTGGGGAACGGTGCCGTGGCCTAGTGTTAAGCAACCTTAGTATTAGGAAAGGCCGCATCCGACGCGGCCGGCGAGACCAACAGAGGTGACTATGGCCAGGCGCAGCAATCCCGCAGTACGAATCGCACACGAAACCGCCCACAACGCCGTTTTTGACGCGGACGGCAAACCCAAGCCCGGCGTGCACAACACGCTCCTGAAGGCAGTGGAGATCCAGCGCCCGCTGGTCCTGGCCTACATCCGCAGGCTGCAGCGCAAGCACCCGCGTGCCACGGCCGCCCAGCTGGCGGACATCCTGGAGCGCGACTACCTCCGGGCCGTCACTGGCGGCGGGGCGGTAGTGGGCGCCACCGCGGTTGTCCCCGGTGTTGGCACCGTGGCCTCCCTTGGCCTCTCCGCAGCCGCGACCGTTGGATTCCTGGAAGCCACCGCACTTTACGCCACCTCACTTGCAGAACTGCACGGTATCCGCCTGACCAACCCGGAGAAGGCCAGCACCATGGTGATGGCCCTGATGCTTGGTGAGGAAGGCACCGCCTTGCTCGGAACGCTCAGCGGCCAGGCCGCGGGCAACGGCGTCAGTGCCTCCAGCGCGTGGGGCAACGTGCTCTCGAAATCGATGCCCGGCTTTGGTTCAGTCCGGAACCGGATCCAGAAAGCCTTCCTCAAGAACCTCCTCAAGCGCCAGGGCACTGCGCTGTTCGGCCGGGCGCTGCCGTTCGGCATCGGCGCAGTGGTAGGCGGAGCCGGTAACCTCATGATGGGGCGGGCAGTGGTGTCCAACGCGAAGGAAGCGTTCGGCCCGATGCCGGACACCATCCCCGGCGAACTCAATGCCGCCGCACCGGACAACCTGACGCTGGAAGGCAACAACATTGGATCTCAACGCTGACCTCGGCGAATCATTCGGCTCCTGGAACATGGGCGACGACCCCGCCATGTTCCGGCTGGTCACCAGCGCCAACGTGGCCTGCGGTTTCCACGCGGGAGACCCCGTCACCATGCTGGACAGCTGCAGGGCCGCCTATGAGCTGGACGTCACCGTCGGCGCGCACGTTGGCTACCGGGACCTCGCCGGCTTCGGCCGCCGCTCGCTGGACATGTCCTTTGACGAATTGTTCGGCGACGTGCTGTACCAGCTCGGCGCGCTCGACGGCGTCGCGCACGCTGTGGGTGCCTCCGTTGACTACGTGAAGCCGCACGGTGCGCTGTACAACCGGTTGGTCCGCGACGCAGACCAGGCCTCGGCAGTGGTGGCCGCAGTGAACTCCTACGACCCCGGGCTGCCCATCCTCGGCCTGCCCGGTTCGGAGCTGCTGAAACAGGCCAAGGAAGCCGGCCACCCCACCTTCATCGAAGCCTTCGTGGACCGCGCCTACCTGGCTGACGGAACCCTGGTGCCGCGCTCGCAGGAGGGCGCTGTCCTGCACGACGTGGACGCTATTGTCGAGCGGGCGGTGCGCATGGCCACCAAAGGTGAGGTGCTGGCCGTGGACGGGACCCTGGTCGGGGTGCGGCCGGACTCTTTATGCATCCACGGCGATACCCCGGGCGCCGTCGGGATGGCTGCAGCAGTCAGGGCCGGCCTTGAATCCGCCGGCGTTGAACTGGAGTCCTTCGCCTAGATTCCCCACACGGAGATGCTCCGGCCCGGCCCTCAGCAGGCTGCGCCGGAGCATCTGTGCGTTGTGGGGGTTCTGTCCGCGCCAAAGATCCGGGCAATTACCCAAAGATCAGGTGCGCCACCGTGAAGATCGTGAGCCCGGCGAGTGCACCCACCACGGTGCCGTTGATCCGGATGAACTGCAGGTCCTTGCCCACCTGGAGTTCAATCTTCTGCGAGGTTTCCTCTGCATCCCAGCGCGCCACGGTATCGGTGATGACCCCGGCAATGTCGGAGCGGTACGTCCGCACCAGGTAGCCCGCCGCGTCGCCGATCCAGGCGTTGACCTTTCCGGCGAGTTCCGGATCGTTGACCAGGCGCGAGCCAAAGTCGCGGACTGCTGCCTTGAACCTGATGGTCAGGTCGCTGTCCGGATCGTCGACGGCCCCGAGCAGCGCGTTCTTGACGGTGCCCCAGGTCCGGAAGGCGAGTTCCCGCACCTCCGGATCGCCGAGGACCTGTGCCTTGATGTCCTCGGCGCGGGCGATCATGGCCGGATCGTGCTGCAGGTCCTGAGCCAGGTCGTTCAGGTACTTGTCGATGGACTGCCGCACCTCGTGGTTCGGGTCAGCCTGAACGGCGCGGACGAACTTGAGGAGTTCCACGTACACCTTGTCGCCCACCATGCCGTCCAGGAACTGCGGAACCCAGGTGGGGGAGCGGTCCGAAACCAGGTGGGTGACGGTGTGGTGGTTGTCGTCCACCCAGTCCGCGGCCCTGTCCACCAGCAGGTCCACCAGTTTGTGGTGGTGCCCGTCGTGGAAGATCCGCTCCGCCATCCTGCCCACGGGAGGTCCCCACGGCGGAGTCAGCAGATGCTTGCGGACCATGCCCTCAATGACCGCCTGGACGTCGTCGTCATTCAGGACCTTGAACACGCCCCGGATGGCGGCGGCACCCTCCTTCGCTACCCGCTCGGCCCCGGCCGGTGTGGCAAGCCACTGGCCGGCCCGGCGCGCGATGTTCACGCTGGCCAGCTTGTCCTGGACCACCTGCTCGGAGAGGAAGTTGGTTTCCACGAACTCGCTCAGCGAGGCCCCGATCTGGTCCTTCCGGCGCGGGATGATCGCGGTGTGCGGAATCTTGATGCCCATGGGGTATTTGAACAGGGCGGTGACGGCGAACCAGTCAGCCAGTGCGCCCACCATGCCACCCTCAGCCGCAGCGCGCACATACTGGAGCCACGGGTACTCCTTCTGCAGTGCGAACGCGAACACAAAGATCACTGCCATGGCCACAAGCAGCCCCAACGCCAAGAGCTTCATTTTCCGCAGCGCTGCCGCTTTTTCCGCATCCCCCTCGCCAAGGTGGCGGCCGACGGCGGGAGCGGCCGTCGGGCCCAGCCCGCGGGGCGGGGCCGAAGGAGTAGGACTGGGTGCTTCCCGGGTAGTTGACTCAGAGTTCACCTGCATGTGCCAAGCCTAGTCCCGCAGCGCCGGGCAGGTCGGCTACCGTGTCTCCATGACTACCGACGAGTCAGTGCCGCAGCGGCCGCTGGTCTTTGCCCACCGCGGTTCAAGCGCCGCCTTTGCCGAACATACCCGCGCGGCCTACCTGCAGGCGCTCGCCGACGGGGCGGACGGGGTGGAGTGCGATGTCCACCTCACGCGCGACCAGCACGTAATCCTCCTGCACGACGCCAGCCTGGACCGCACCTCGGACGGCACCGGGCCGGTGGCCGAGCGGACCCTGCGGGAGCTGCGCCGCCTGGACTTTTCATCGTGGAAGGGTGCGCGCATTCCCGAGATTTACGGTGCGCAGTCCGAGCAGTTCCTGACCCTTCCCGAACTGCTTGAGATCCTCCGCGGCGCCGGACGTCCTGTGGGGCTGGCCATCGAGCTGAAGCACCCCAGCCCGTACCAGCTCAAGCTGGAGGACCGAGTGCTCGAAGTCCTCCGAAGCGAGGGGTGGGACGCCAAAAGCTCAACTGTGGACAACATTGCGGTGACGTTCATGAGCTTCAGCCCCGAATCTGTCCGCCGCCTGCTGCGGTCGGTTCCGGCCGGGTACATCTGCCAGCTCGTGGATGATGTGGACGTGCGGGAGCTCCGTGAAGAGATGGGGTTGGGACTGATCACGGGCGGTGCGATCGCCAACGTGTTGAAGGCTGCGCAGCTTGAAGGTGAGCGCATCCTGGACCACGGCGAGGTTGGGCTGGCTGGTCCTGGAGTGGATTATGTCCGCCAGCACTCGGCCACCATCCGGCGATGGCTGGAGCGGGGCCGCCGTTTCCGGGTGTGGACGGTGGACTCGGAGCAGGACGTGGCGCTCTGCCAGGGCCTGGGCTTGCACGAGATCACCACCAACGTGCCGGCCCGCGTCCTAAGCCAGCTGCAGGTCGCTTCATCGCAGGCCGGGTAGGCCTGGCGGAGAATGCGGGAAGCCTGGCCGTTTCAGCGCCCCGCCACGCTTGTGGTTGAGTGGAGCCATGCCTTTTCCCCGGTCCGGCCGGGCCCGCCAGAGCCTTTCCGCTGCAGCCATGAGCGCCCTGCTGCTGGTGAGCGCCATGAAACACTTCCGCGATCCCGGCTTCTACCGCCAGGTAGTGCCCGACTACCTCTGCCTGATCGACCCGCGGCAGCAAGGAACGGGACACGTCGGCGTCGCTGACGCCGGCATTGCTCCCGCCAGTGGAACTGCTGCGTTCGACGGCGGCCACAAGTCCAGCGCCGGTCGGCCCTTCGCCGTCATGACCAGGGACGAATGGATTGCGGTGAGCGGCCTGCTGGAACTGGCAGCCGCCGTGGGCATCCTCGTCCCGGTGACGCGCAAAGCGGCCGCAACCGCCCTCACCGCCATGTTCACCGGGTTCCTGGCCGGTCATGCAGATGCCCTTCGCCGGGCCTACGGACCGCAGGGGACGCCGATGCAGCGCAAGGTGCACACCCTGCGCTTCCCGCTCCAGGCGCCGCTGATCCTCTGGGCGTGGAGCCTCCGCAGCCCGGGCTTGAGTCCGTGGCGGTGAAACTTCTGGCGTCCCCTGCCGTGCGTGTGGGACTCTCCATCAGCGTGGCCACCGGGCTGTACGGGATATCCTTCGGCGCACTCTCCGTCACCTCCGGGCTTGGCTTCTGGCAGACCCTGGCGCTGAGCCTGCTCCTGTTCAGCGGTGGCTCGCAGTTCGCCTTCATCGGGGTAGTGGGCGGAGGCGGCTCAGGCATCGCAGCGATGAGCGCAGCCACCCTTTTGGGTATGCGCAACGGCATCTACGGCATGCAGCTCAACGCCCTCCTGCACCCCACCGGGTGGCGCAAGTACGTCGCCGCGCAGGTGACCATCGATGAGTCCGCCGCCACCAGCACCGGCCAGACCGATCCCGCGGAGCAGCGCCGGGGTTTTTGGGCAGCCGGCATCGGGATCTACGTGTTGTGGAACCTCTTCACGGCGGTGGGGGCGCTCGCCGGAAGCGGGCTGGGGGACCCCCGGCAATGGGGACTGGATGGGGCAGCAGTGGCGGCGTTCCTGGCCCTTCTCTGGCCCAGGCTTAAGGGCCGAGAACCGATTGCGATTGCGGTGGTGTGCGCTGTGGCAACAGTGCTGGCCGTGCCGCTCGTGCCGGCCGGCGTGCCGATTCTGGTGGCGGCGGTTGTGGCCGCCCTTCTCGGGTGGTTCAGCCGCGGCCGGAGCGACGAGGGCCTGGAACCGGACGTGGAGCCGTACCGGGAGCACCACCGCCACGGGGCTCACCACAAGGAGGCCTACGACGAGCCCCGCAGTAAGGAGCCCGGCGGCCATGGCAAGGGCCACTACCCCGGCGGAGGAAGCAGTACTCCGGGGGCGGAGTCATGAGTCTCTGGGTATGGCTGCTGATTGCCTGTGTTCTGGCCTACGCGTGGAAGCTGGTGGGCTACTTCGTTCCGGCGAGGTTGCTGGAGAACCCCCGGATGTCGCGGGTTGCAGGCACCATGACGATCGGTTTGCTGGCGTCCCTGACGGTGGTTAACGCGGTGGCTTCAGGGCAGTCCCTGGCGGCTGATGCGCGGCTGGGTGCACTGGCTGCAGCAGCGATTGCGCTGGTGCTGCGGGCCCCGTTTCTCCTGGTGGTGGTGGCCGGAGCGGGAACTGCGGCGCTGCTCCGGATGTTGGGCTGGAGCTGAACCCCCGCCAAGAACATCATGCCGTTCTCTTTTCTTGCCCGTGGCGGGTTTGTACTATGGGATCGGCTAAGCAGTTGGCCCCGACGACCCGCATGAATGGTAACGATGGAAAATCAACTGCACGCGTCCGGGGCAAGGGCCGGAAGAACCCAGCAGCATAAGAATTCCCGATGGCGCGCGGGACTGCCTGCCAAACGCTTCTTTGCACGTTTCTCGAGTATTTCGGACGTCCCTGCCGAGGATTTGGAGGCCCTCTCCAAAAGTCTCAGGTTGGCCATGGACGTCGATCCGGCGTCGCAGGTTCCGGCGCTGCACGCCCTTGTAGGCCGGGAGATCCGGGCCAGGAGAGCGGCGGACAGCGACTAGCCAAGGCAGGGCAAGGCAGGATAAAGCAGGGCAAGGCAACGAGAACTCGGGGCCGGTGAATCGGGAGACGTCCCGGCACTGGTCCCGGCATCGTTAAGGGAAAGTGGTCAGGCTACCCCGTGCGCGGCGCGGTCTGGTTCACCTGACCGGCGCGAGCTTTCTTCAACTGCCAGCTCGTACCAGGCCTGGGCCCCGAACTCGGGCTCCGGGGTATCGAGGTTCTGGAAGAGGGCATCCAACAGTTTTGCCAGTTCCTCCGCCGGCAGGGTGGGAAGAACTTCCTCGGGGCCGCGCGGATCGTTGATGTAGTGGAAAAGCCTTGAACTGTTCATCGCGCTGCGGCCGCGGGCCGGAGGTGCAGGAACTGTGGCATGGGTGGCTCCATCTTGAAGGAACAGAGGCTGGCTGCGTAACCCACTTGAAGTGTATTGCACCCGCAGGAGGCCCACAATGGGGGATACCGGCGTCCCGAAGTCAGGATTCCTGGGGCTGGATCGGCTGCTGGCCGCTCAGCGAAGGAGCTGGCAGCGGCACATGGATTGGCAGCGGGCGGCTGGGCCGGACAGACCGGATGGCGTCCTCCACCAAGGCCAGCGGACGGCGCCACGCATCGGATCCGGGTTCCATCGTGTCCACCACTCCTATGAGCATTGCGAGCAGCCGGAACATGTCCGTCATGGAGATATCACTGCGCAGGCTTCCCTGGCCCTGGCCGCGTACCAGCAGCACGCCCATCGAGTCCATCAGCGAACCCGTGATGCCGGTCAGGAGTTCCCGGCGGCCGGCAACGGCTCCCAGGAGGTTGGCGTCCTCGCTGGCAGCGGCCATCAGGGCTTCCAGCACCCGCAGCAGTCCGGCGGCGGCGTCGATATCTGCCAGGGCGCCGTCCACGACGGGATCCACGGTGAGCCGCAGTTGCCGGTTGAGGGCTGCAAGCACCAGCTCTTCCTTGTCCGAAAAATTACGGAAAAGGGTTGCTGGACCCACCCCGGCTGTTGCTGCAATGGTCTGCAGTGGTACTTCCGGGCCAAACTCGCGGAAGCATTGGCGCGCCGCTGTGATGATCTTGTCCACGTTCCGCGCTGCATCGGCGCGGAGCGGCTTGCGGGCAACTGCGAGGCTCATGCCAAAAGGTTAGCAACGGAGCCTCCGGCGTTCACCGTTACTGGAGGGTAGGGGGTTTTGTGACGATGCCGCCGGGCTTCCTGCGCTGCGGTGCAGCCGGTGCCGTGGCACACTGGGCTTCATGCTGCTTGCGTTTTCTGTCGCCCCGTCCGGTACTCCCACCGAAGGTGCCCGGCCCGCCGACGCTTCCGTTCACGACGCCGTTGCCGCCGCCGTAAAGATCGTCAGGGAATCGGGGCTGCCCAACAAGACCGACTCCATGTTCACCACCATCGAAGGCGAATGGGATGAGGTGTTCGACGTCGTAAAGCGCGCCACTGAGGCGGTGGGACATTACGGCAGCCGCGTTTCACTGGTCATCAAGGCGGACATCAGGCCCGGCTACTCGGGGGAGCTGACCGCGAAAGTGGAACGCCTCGAAGAAGCGCTTACCGACGGTTCCTGAACCCGGGCGTGCCGGCCGCCGTCGTCGGCTAATAACTCTGGACCCGCGCGTGGCCGCGTGCCAAACTGTGCCCATGTTTGAGCACAAGCCCCGGCCGGAGTGGATTGCAACGGAGCAGTTCCTGTCCGACGTCGTAGTCCACCCGGATCCCGCCGTGCTCCGCGCAGTCCAATCCGCCGCCGCTTCAGGCATGCCGGCCATCGAAGTGGCACCAAATGCCGGCAAACTCCTCAAGCTTCTGGTTCAGCTCTCGGGCGCCCGCCGGATCCTGGAAATAGGCACCTTGGCCGGTTTCAGCACCATCTGGATGGGGCAGGGCCTGCCCGACGACGGCACGTTGGTTACCTGCGAGTTCCTGCCGAAGCATGCCGAAGTGGCCTGGGCCAACATCGACTTTGCAGGCTTGGGGCAGAAAGTCGAGATCCGGCTCGGACCAGCCTTGGACACCCTGGCGGCGTTGGCGGAGGAAGACCGGGAACCTTTCGACTTCATCTTCATTGATGCGGACAAGGAGAACAACAGCCGCTACCTGGAGTGGGCCGTCCGCCTCGGCCGTCCGGGGGCGACAGTGGTTTTGGACAACACCATTTGGGAAGGCGCTGTGCTCGATCCGGGGATGGATCCGGTCAACGCGCAGGGAATTGTTGACGCCCTCAGGCTGCTGGGCGGGCATCCCAGGCTCGACGCCACAGTCATTCAGACAGTGGGCTCCAAGGGGTGGGACGGGTTCGCGCTGGCCCGTATCCGGTAGCCTCCCGGAGCGGAACTGCCGGGCTGGCTGGGTGTCCGAATTGGTAAGTATGCTTAGATTTATTCGCCGGCTGGTCCGCAGCCGGGCCCGGTGCACCAGTGGAGGAAAATAATGAAAGCTTCGCCCAGCCTTGCCGGCAACCTGCAAATGGTGCTCACGGACCTCATTGAGCTGCACCTGCAGGGTAAGCAGGCCCACTGGAACCTCGTGGGCACCAATTTCCGCGATCTGCACCTTCAGTTGGACGAAATTATTCTGGCCGCCCGTCTCTTTGCCGACCAGACGGCAGAACGGATGAGGGCTCTGCAAGCCCTTCCGGACGGCCGGAGCAGCACGGTTTCGGCGGGCAGCCGGCTGGAGGAGTTTCCGCAAGGGCTGACCAGTACAAAGGACACCGTCAAACTCGTTACCGCCCGGCTCGAACGCACGGTCCAGACGATGCGGGACGTCCATGATGAAGTGGACGAGGAAGACCCCACCAGCGCCGATCTGCTTCATGCCGCGATTGAACGCCTGGAGCAGCTGGCCTGGATGGTCAACGCCGAGACCATGGCAGCCACGGCCCCTGTCACGGAGCCTGCCTGATCCTTCCTGGGTGCCAGGAGAACTGGTACGGACACACGAAGAGGGGCTGCCGCGGTGTCCGCAGCAGCCCCTTGCCAGGCCCGGTTTTTGCCGGTCGGCTTATTCTTTCCTGAAAGCGTCCTTGATTTTTTCGCCGGCCTGTTTCAGGTCCGCTTTGGCCTGGTCCATCTGGCCTTCAGCACGAAGGCCCTCGTCGTTGGTGGCCGCGCCGGTAGCTTCCTTGGCCTTGCCACTCAACTTTTCAGCGGCGTTGTCAATCTTGTCGTCCAAACCCATGGCGGTTCTCCCTTCGGCGGATGGCCGGCGGACGTATACCGCCGGCCATGCCTTATGCTAACCAGCCGAAGGCAGCTTCAACAGGCCCGATCGGAACGTCAGACCAGGTCGGGCGCGCTGGCAACAATGTAGTCAGCAGCGGCTGGACCGGTCATGGACAAGTTGTTGCTGTCCGGGCTAATACCCTGTGCCTGCAGTGCATCCCAGAGGGCTTCCGGAGCCTGAAGCGGGGCTTTTTGGAGCAGGCACCAGCTCGTATAAAGCCCGTACAGCTCATCCCGTCCGAGGCCCAGTCCGGGTTCCCTGTCCGCGACGACTGCTTCGGCGATGAATTGTTCAAAATGTGTAGCAGGCATTGTTCGCTCATTCGGGGTCGACCGTGATGCCGCCGTATCTGCTTCAGCGGACCTGCAGGCTCCGGGAAGCCAAGCAGAGTAATCATGAAGGTATGGCAGCTGAGCTCACTTTGTCCAGTCGGCAGTCCCGCCGCTGCATTCGAGGGGGCCGACGGCGACTGGGGGGACTGGCCTCGGTCTCAGAAGAGGCCATCTCACCGCCGACCCCGCCTTCGCCCCGGGCCACCTTGTTGACCCGGGAAACCTGAACAGGACCTCCAAGACAATTTTCCCCCATCTTGAAGGTCCTGCCTAGTCCCCGGACACAACGGCGAACGCCTGCCTGCCGTTGTCTCCCTGGTCCTTCCGGTCAGTCGCGGCCCGTGCCGCGTTCGCGCAACTTGTCCCGCACCCGGTCGCGGTGAGGCTGAGCAGGCTGGTCGTCATTCCGGTCCTGGTTCCCGTTTTGGCCCGGTTCCGCATCCTTGCCGTTCTGCGCGCTGTACTTCTCACGCAGTTCCCGTCCGTGCTGGATGTCCTCTTCCTCCTGCTTCTGCATCTTCTCGCTCTTCTTGGTGTCGCGCGGCGGCAGCTGAATGGTCTCTTCAGCCTCGATGCCGGCCTGGAGCTGGCGGCCCCGTTCCATCTCGGCGTCGAACTCAGCGCCGAAGAGCAAGGACATGTTCAGGATCCACAGCCACAGCAGCATTACGATCACGCCGCCCAGGGCGCCGTACGTCTTGTTGTAGTTGCCGAAGTTGCCCACGTAGAAGCCGAAGCCCAATGAGGCCAGCAGGAAGACGAACAGGGCAATGCCTGAACCAAGGCTCATCCACTTGAACTTGGGCTGCTTGACGTTGGGTGTCGCGTAGTAAAGGACAGCGATGATCACGATGATGAGCCCCACCATGACCGGCCACTTGGCGATATCCCAGATGGCAAGGAAAACACCACTGAGGCCAATCAGGCCACCAACCGCTTCCGCCACGGGGCCGCTGAGCACCAGCATGCCGGCCAGGATCGCGATGATGACTACCGCCAGAAGGGTTACCACCAGCATGGTGCCGCGCAGCTTGACGAACGGCCGCCCCTCATCCACCTCGTAGACGCGGTTCATGGCACGGCCGAAAGCACCAACGTATCCGGACGCGGACCATAGAGCGGTGGCGAGGCCGAGGACCAGGGTCAATCCTGCCGCCGGTGCGTTTGCCAGGTCCGAAACGGTGCCGCTGACGGTGTTGACGGTCTCGGCAGGGGCGAAACCGCGCACGATCTGCAGCAGGGCATCGGTGGTTTTCTGCGGGTCGCCGAAGATTCCGATCAGCGAGACGAGTGCGAGTATGGCCGGGAACAGCGAGAGCACCGCGTAATACGTCAGTGCAGCAGCAAGGTCCGGACACTGGTCTTTGCTGAACTCACGCAGCGTCTTCCTGGCAATGTATTTCCAGTTCGGCTTGTCCAGGTCCTTTGGGCTGTCAGGTTTCCGGGAATCATTTGGATCCGGCGCCTGGCGTGCTTTGGCCGTGCTGCTCTCGGATGCGTCATGAGTGGCCATGGGGTGTCCTCTCGATAAGGGTGCTTAATCTGAGAAGCCGGCTCCGCGCGGTGGCGGGGCCGGCCTCTCAGATGGTGCTCGTGCCTTTTAGTGCCGCGTTAGTGGCGGGTCAGGTGTTTTGGACGTTGGTTTTGGCGTCGGTGGCGCGGTCTTTGACGTCGGTGACGGCGCTTTGGCCTTCGTTTTTGACGTTTTGGGCGGCGTCAGCGGCGGTGGCCTTGACGCTTTGCATGGCTTCCTGTGCGGGTTCCTTCAGGTCCTGGACGACGTCTTTGGCGGCGTCGGTGACCTTTCCGGCCAGGGGTTCGGCAGCGGTTTTGAGCTGCTGGGCCGCTTCGCGTTCTTTCTGGCTGGCCGGGATCAGGGAGGAGATGAGCATCCCGGCGCCGAACGCGATCAGCCCGGCGGCCAGCGGGTTGCCCTGGGCCTGGGCTTTGACCTGTGCCGGTGCGTGGGAGATCGCGGTTCCGGCGTCGGAGAGTTTGGCGCTGACGTTGTCCTTGGCCCCGTGCAGGGTATCGCCGGTGCTGTGCAGGGCGTTCCCGGTGTGCCCGGTCCCGGAGGAGACCTTGTCCTGGACTGTGGAGGTGGCCGAGGTGACCTTGTCCTGGACGGTGGAGGTGGCGGTGTCTGCTGCTCCCATGATTTTCTCCTTAACCCCGCTGACCGCGTCCTTCACTGTGCTTGTGACTTTGTCGGTCTGGCGCTGGACAACGTTGGCCGGGGTGACCTTGTCCGCTACCGCGTCGACGTTGGTGCCGAGGCGCGCACGGGTTTCTTCGATTTCCTGACGGATTGCATCCGGGTTATCGCTCATCGGTTTACCTCACCTGGTTTTAGGGTTGGGGGAATTTCAGAAAGTGTTTCGCCCGTCTGGGGCAGGCCCTGGATCTGCTTGAGTTCCTTGCGGCCGATCGAGGCCAGGACCGCGGCGATGATGCCCCAGATCACGGCGACGATCACAGCGGCCCAGCCCAGCGGCATCAGCGCGCCCAGGGCGAACATCAGCCCCAGGGACAGGAACAGAAGGACGAAGTGCCCGGCCACGCCGGCGCCGGCGAGCATCCCGCCGCCCTTGCCTGCCTTCGTGGCGGACTGCTTCAGCTCAGCCTTGGCGAGAGCGACTTCCTGGCGCATCAGGGTGGACAGATCACGGGTGACATCACCAAGCAACTCACCCAGGGACGCGTTGTCCGCCTTCACATGCGCCTCACTCGGAGCAGGCTCCGGAATTTGGCTACTCATCAGAGCCCGCCTGCCTGCCCGCCGGCGCGGCGGTCGCGGGCGAGGGGATCGTCATCCAGCGGATCAGCGGCAAGCCGGGGGTCACCCAAGGGGTCCTCGGCTGTCCGGGTTCCGGACCAAGGCTCCTCTTCCACCAGCTGGGGGCTGTCCAGCGGGCTGGCGGGACGCCCAGCCGCGGAATAGCTGCTGCCGGGCGCGCCGGCATCGTAACCGGCTGTGGTGGCCGGACCGGGGAGCTGGACCGGAGGAGGAGGGACCGTTCCACCGGCAGGGGTGTAACCCTCGGTGTACTGGTCGCCGTAGGGGCTGGAGTACTGGCCGGCCAGTCCTGCCGTACCAGCAGTGCCGGTGGTGGATGAGGTTTCGGTGGTGCCTGCGGTGAGGCCGCGGGTCAACCGGCCGGCCAGGACGCCGGCACCTGCGGCCAGCAGCAGGAAAGTGCCGGGCTTGTTGCGTGCGAACCTCTGGACTTCACCGAGTAGGTCACCCGGCTGCTTGTTCTCAAGCCAGGACGCCACTGATTCGCTGCGCTGGGCCGCCTGGCGGATCAAGTCGCTGGCCAAGCCCTGCTGATCCGGTGCCTCGGCCATGCTCTGCAGCTGGCCCGAGATGGTCCGGATGCCTTCGGCGGCCTTCTGCTGCTGCGTTCCGGCCTGGCTGGAAAGCCCGGACTTCGCCTGGGACAGCAGGTCCTGGGCGGTGGACTTCGCTTCGGAGGCAACGTGGGCTGCTTCTTCCTTGGCGGTCTGGGCTACATTCTGCGCGGAGCCCTTCGCGGTGCGTGCAACATCAGCTGCTTCTTCCTTCGCTGCTTCCTTTCGGGACCCGGAGGCATCACCGGCGGGTGCATCTCCATATGGTGGAGTGGCGGCGGACGGGAAAGTGGTGGCGCTTCGCTCCCCTGGAATTCCTGTGGAGGCCGGCGGAGCCGTGTAGGCGGGATCCTCGGGCCATTGGTTCTCTGTCATCTTCGCTCTCTCTTTCCAAGAAGGCCGGTTGTTGATCAAGAACCAGCGATACTGGCCCTAAAATAATAAGCATGATTACTAATAAAAGGTAAGTACGCTTGCTAAGCGAGTTATAAACGGTTCCAAAATTGTCAGCCGGAATGGCTCTGCCGGCCCGGGTCACATCGAAGTGGAAGTGGTGGGTAATTTGGAAATAGCTCCGTGGGTTTGGGTATTGGTGGCCGTAGTTGTGGTGGTGCTGATTGTGCTGCTGCTGCTTGCAACAGGACGGCGCCGAAAGGCCATCCAGCAAAAGCGGGATGATGCGCATCGCCAGAAGGCGGCGGAGATCCGCCGTGAAGCCGAAGACAGGGAACTCGATGCCCGGGAGCGCGAAGCGAAAGCGACGCGGGCCAGGGCGGACGCCGAGCAGGCGCAGGTTGAAGCAGCCCGGTTGCGGCAACAGGCAGACCAGCAGGCAAATGAGGCCAAGGCCCTGCGCGACGATGTGAGCGAACGGACGCGGAAGGCGGACGAGCTCGACCCCGACGTCAGGGGCAGCCGTGACGGCGCGGGCAATAATACCCACCGGGGCGCCACTAATCCCGTCACCGCGGACCGTGAGGGTGCCCAAGATGAATGGCGCAACGACGGCGCCAACCCCGGCCGGGGCGGCGCGCACGTGGATCGCGAGGACCCCCGTTCAGGCATCTAATCCGCCGGGGGGCGCGCCGGCGGATTAAGGCTGGGCTTCACCTGGCTCCTGACAGGGTTACCCGCCTCGGTTTCAGGGCGGGGGAGGGGCTGATTCCTTTCCCCGCCGCCAAGCCGTCCAGCACGTCCAGGACTGCCGCTACGGATGAAATTTTCGCTTCCCAGCCCAGGATCCGGCGGGCCCGGCCGGTGTCCATCACGGGGACTCCCGCTGCCATCTCCACCCAGCCGGAATCGGTGGGCAGCAGCCGGAGCCGCCAGGCAAGGCCCACTGCTTTGTGGAGCAGGCCCATCGGGATGGGGAGGATTCTTCGGGCCTGGACGATCCGCCCAAGTTCCTGGGGTGTCAGGACCGGCTCGGCGGCTATATTGAACGCTCCGGAAGCCCGTTGATCGATCACCCGCCAGTAGGCTTCCGCTACGTCGTCCGCGTGGACGGCCTGGAAAATCAGGTTATCCGGAGCGGGCAACAGTGGAAGCCACAGCCTCCTGGGCAGGAGCCGGGGGATCGCCGGTCCCAGGAAGTACCTTCCGATCTCGCTTCCGGCGTCGCGTTGGAAGATGAGCCCTGGCCGGAGCCTTGCGACGGCGATCCCCGGCTCCGCGGCCGCAAACCCGTCAAGGAGTTTCTCCTGCTCCGCCTTGTGGCGGCTGTAATGCGAGCCCGCCATGCCCCCGGCAGGCCACGCCTCATCCATGCGCCGGTCCTTGGGGGCCTTGCTGTAGGCACCGACGGACGACGCGCAAACGATCTGCTTGACCCCGGCCTTCCGCGCCGCTTCCAGGACATTGGCTGTTCCTGTCACGTTGGTCCGGTGCAGCTGGTCGAGGTCCCGGTTCGGCTGGATCTGCCAGGCCAGGTGGACAACGGCCTCCACTCCTGACAGGGCCGACTCCAACTTTGAGCGGTCGCGTTCCAAACCAACATCCAGCGTGTGCCATTCAACTCCCGCATAGGGTGCCCGTGAGGTGTCGGGCAGGCGCCTGCTGATCCCTGTCAATTGCAGGCTCCCAGGCTTCGCGGCCAGCTGGCCCTGGAGGTTCCGCAGCAGTGCTGTTCCGGCGTTTCCGCTGGCTCCGATAACGGCAATATGCATGGCAAAGGCTCCTTGGCGGGGGTGTGCGGATCGTCTTACATGCCGAGCCTAATACCGCCAAGGATTGTTTTATAAGCAACCTTATGATTTCCTACTGCTAAGTCTTGCCGCAGGCTTCGGAACCAGACCGAGGGAACCAAACGACAATGCCCGAACCACTGACCGCGCTTGCCGTGGACGTTACGCCTGTCCATGATCCATGCCCCGAAGCCCCTCAGGGCCGCTCCTCCGCCAAGGCGGGGCGGTTGCGGGAGACCTTCGAAAATGACCTCGTCCTGAGCTACCTGGACCTTGCCGAGGCCTTGGCCGCCCGCTTCGAAGCCCGGGGCCGGGAACGGGCAGACCTCAACCAGGTGGCCTATCTCGGCCTGGTCAAGGCCGCCCGCGGTTTCGACCAGAGCAAGGGTGAAAGCTTCCCCGCCTATGCAGCTCCAACCATTGCGGGGGAGTTGAAGCGATACTTGCGTGACCGCACGTGGGTGGTGCGGCCGCCCCGGCACATTCAGGACCTCCGCACCAGGATGTTCCGGGTTGAGCCGGAGCTGGTGCAGTCCCTGGGCCGGAATCCAAGCGTCGACGAACTCGCCGTTGAGCTGGGAACGGATGCCGCTGACGTGCAGGAAGCCATTTCTGCGTCCAGCAGCATGCACCCGGACTCACTGGACGCGGCAAACCCCCACAGTGACGCGCCGTCCATCGGCGAGCTGCTGGCCTGCCCTGAGACACCTCTGGAGCGGCTGGAAGACCTTGCCTGCCTGCGGGAGGCAATGCAGGACCTGGATGCCGCGGACAGGGAACTTCTCTACCGCCGCTATTTCTGCGAGGAAACCCAGGTGCAGTTGGGAAAGCGGCTCGGGATGTCGCAGATGCAGGTTTCGCGGCGGCTGGCCCGGGTGCTCGTTGAACTCCAGCGCAGGCTGCGCAGCAGCACCCTGAGTGACGGCGAACGTGAGGATCAGGAGCGCGCAACGGGGTCCACGGCTTCTGTAGCGGCAATCGGCCGTACTGCCGGCACCGGAGTTTCCGGCAAGATTTCCACCCGCCAGAGCGCGTCCCGGGCCCGGAGCAGCTAGCTCTGCAACGCCTGTCGTCCCGTCCCGGAAGCAGGTTCAGGGCCCGTCAGGGAAGCCTCAGATGCCCTATCTTGCCTGTTCAGCCGCCTCCCCGTTCACCAGTCGAAAGGCGAGAAAACCAGCGGCCCCTGTTTAGGAGCAGCAGCAGTGGGGAACAGTGAGGGTATGGGAAGCTCCGTAACCTCCAAGCTCCGCGCTGTCCTGTTCGACCGGGACGGGACCCTGGTGGTCGATGTGCCCTACAACGGGGACCCCCGCCTGGTCACACCAATGCCCGGCGCCAAGGCAGTCCTTGATGCGCTCCGTGCAGACGGGATAGCAACCGGAGTCATCAGCAACCAGTCGGGCATTGCCCGCGGCCTGATCACTGCAGCCGACGTTGCAGACGTCAATGCCCGGGTGGAGGAACTGCTCGGCCCCTTTGACGTGTGGGAGGTGTGCCCGCATTCCGAGCAGGACGGCTGCGCCTGCCGCAAGCCCGAACCGGGAATGGTGCACAGCGCCTGCCGCAAACTTGGCATCCAGGAATCGGAGGCAGCGCTCATCGGTGATATCGGCGCTGACGTCCGTGCTGCCGAAGCGGCAGGAGCAAGGGGAGTCCTGGTGCCCACGCCGGTGACCCGATCCGAGGAAGTGGCCGAGGCACAACTGGTGGCCCGGGACCTGGCCGAGGCCGTTTCGCTCCTGTCGGAGCGGCCCTGATGGGCCGCGTGCTGGTGGCACGCCTGGACAGCATGGGCGACGTTCTCCTGGCCGGGCCCGCCGTACGGGCCGTGGCCAACGGCCGGTTTCCCGATGGCAGCCGGCCGAACCACGTGGTGATGCTTTGCGGAAGGCAGGGCGAGGCAGCGGCAGGCATGCTGCCGGGCGCCGCGGAGGTCTACAGTTGGGACAGCCCGTGGATCATGAACCCCGCGCCCAAAATGACCGGACCCCATGCAGACAGGCTCATCGAATACGTCCGGAACTCCAGGATTACTGAAGCGGTCATCCTCACCTCTTTCCACCAGTCGCCCCTGCCGCTGGCGCTGCTGCTCCGGCTGGCCGGCGTCGAACGGATCACCGGAGCCTCCACTGATTACGCGGGCTCCCTGCTTGATGTCCGGCTCAAACCGGGCGAAGACTTTCCGGAGGACCAGCCTGAGGCGGAACGTGCTTTGGGTATCGCTGAGGCAGGAGGATTCCGCCTTCCACAGGGCGACGACGGAAAACTCCGCGTCACGTCCGTCCCCGATGTCCGCGGCCTCGTGGGTGAGGAACCCTACGTGGTTGTCCACCCCGGAGCCGCAGTCCCCGCCCGGGCCTGGCCACCGCTGCACCATGCCGCCGCCGTCGAACTCCTCCAGGGTGCCGGCCACCGCGTAGTAGTAACGGGCGGTCCGGCCGAGATGTCGTTGACCGCCACCGTCGCAGGGCCTTCCGCCCTGGATCTGGGCGGACGCACGGATCTCCACACCCTCGCTGGGGTCATGGCGGGCGCGGATGCCGTTGTCACCGGAAATACCGGGCCGGCACACCTCGCGGCGGCCGTGGGCACCCCTGTTGCGTGCCTCTTTTCGCCCGTGGTCCCGGCCATCCGCTGGGCACCGTACGGGGTGTCACTGGAACTGCTCGGTGACCAGAACGCGGCCTGCCGGATGACCCGCGCCCGTGTCTGCCCCGTTCCCGGCCACCCCTGCCTTGACTCCGTATCACCTGAAGAAGTGGTGGCCGCCGTGGAACGCCTGATCGGCGGAGTCAGCTCTTTCAGCACGCACGTCAGCACCCGTAGAAAGGCCCGCAACAGATGAGAATCCTGCTCTGGCACGTCCACGGTTCCTGGACGGACGCGTTCGTCCGCGGCCGTCACGAGTACCTCCTTCCCGTCCTGCCCGAAGGCGGTGCCTGGGGTCTTGGCCGTGCCGACAGGAACTGGCCCTCGTCGGTACGCGAGGTGGATTTGGCAAGCCTGGACGCCGACGCCGTTGACGCCGTCGTCCTGCAACGCCCTGAGGAAATCGACGAAGTTGCCCGTCTGCTCGGCCGGAGGCCCGGCGTTGACCTGCCCGCCGTGTACCTGGAGCACAACACCCCCAAAGTCGATTTCCCGTTCGCCCGGCACCCGCTCGCGGACCAGGACCGTATTCCCGTGGTGCACGTGACCCACTTCAACAAGCTTGCCTGGGACAATGGCTCAGCCCGCAGCCTGGTCATCGAACACGGGATTCCGGACCCGGGCCTGCTCTACACGGGGGAACTGCCCGAACTGGGCGTCGTGGTGAACGAGCCCATCCGCCGCGGCCGCGTGACCGGTACAGATCTGTTACCCGCTTTCGCCTCCGTGGCGCCGCTGCAGGTCTTCGGCATGAAGACTGACGGGCTGGCCGCCGCCGCAGGGATTGACGAGTCGCGGCTGACGGTACGCGGCGACCTGAAGACCCAGCAGCTGCACCGCGAACTGGCCCGGTGCCGCGTCTATGTCCACCCCATGCGGTGGACCTCCCTGGGATTGTCCCTGCTGGAGGCGATGCACTTGGGAATGCCGGTGGTAGCGCTGGCAACCACCGAAGCGCCGCGGGCGGTGCCGGCGGAGGCCGGGGCCGTTTCCGCCGATGTCGATGAGCTGCTGCGCTCCGCGCGGCGGCTGGTCGCCGATCCGGATGAGGCCCGACGGCGGGGCCTTGCCGCCCGTGAGGCTGCACTGGAACGCTACAGCCTGGGCAGGTTCCAGGACCGCTGGGATGAGCTCCTGGCGGACCTGGGCGGCCGGTCCCGGCACTCCTACAACGAACGCCTGGAGGAGAAGATCCTCGTTCCGGCGGGAGAGAGGAAGACCCCATGAGAATCTCCATGATTTCCGAGCACGCCAGTCCGCTGGCGGCACTGGGCGGGGTGGACGCCGGCGGTCAGAACGTGCACGTTGCCGCGCTGTCCGAAGCCCTGGCCAGGCGGGGCCACCATGTGACTGTCTACACGCGCAGGGATGCAACGGAGCTCCCGGCCAGGGTCCGCGTGGGAAGCCGCCTTGAGGTGGTCCATGTGGACGCGGGCCCCGCGCACCATGTCCCCAAGGACGAACTGCTGCCCTACATGGGAGAACTTGCCGACGGCGTTGCCAAGGACTGGAGCCAGCGGCCGCCGGATGTGGTGCACGGGCACTTCTGGATGTCCGGGCTTGCCGCACTGGACGCCGCCCGGCGGCCGAACCAGGGCTACCGGGTTCCCGTCATTCAGACTTTCCACGCGCTGGGCACCGTGAAGCGGCGGCACCAGGGGGCAGAGGACACCAGCCCCCTGGAGCGGCGCTGGCTGGAGCCCGGTGTGGGGCGTTCCGCCGACAGGATCGTGGCTACCTGCTCCGACGAGGTCTTCGAGCTCAAAGCCATGGGAATCACTACGGGCAAGATCTCCATTGCCCCCTGCGGTGTGGACCTCGGATTCTTTTCCGCAGACGGGTCGGTCGCGCCGAGGAAGCGCACCCACCGCATCCTTTCCGTGGGCCGCCTCGTGCCGCGCAAGGGAGTGGACCTGGTAATCCGGGCGCTGCCGCACCTGCGGGCGGCGGGTTTCGACGACGTCGAACTCCTGATCGTGGGCGGCGGCGGAGACTCCGGGGTGCTCCACGCGGACCCTGAAGTGCGGCGCCTCATGGATTTGGCAGCCGAACTCGGTGTGGCGGACCAGGTGAGCCTGCAGGGCCAGGTGTCCCGCAGCGAGATGCCCGGCATCCTCCGCAGCGCCGACGCCGTGGTGTGCGCCCCCTGGTATGAACCATTCGGCATCGTCCCGCTGGAGGCAATGGCCTGCGGCGTTCCGGTTGTTGCAGCCGCAGTGGGCGGCCTGCGTGACACTGTGGTTGACCACGGCACCGGACTGCACGTGCCGCCGCGGGACCCCGAAGCCATTGCATCGGCGCTCGCCCTGCTGCTGGAGAACCCTGCCCTGCGCGCTGAGCTTGGCAGCGCAGGCAAGAAGCGCGCCCGCACCAGGTATTCGTGGGACCGGGTCGCGGCCGAAACCGAAAAGGCTTACCAGCTGGCGGTGGCCGGGGCTTCCGCCGGCGTCGTCCCAATGGAAGGAGCGGCACTGTGACTGCGGAATCAACCGTGCGGGAAGCTGACCTGCACACTTTGCCAACAACTGACGCATTGCCTGCGGTTCTGCCCGGAGCGGCCTTTGTGGACCCCGACAGTGCGGAAGCGGTCCGCGTGCACCTGGACAACGTCGTACCCGCGCTCGAGTCGTTGCGGAGCCAGTCCGGCCGGCTTGCGGCCTGGGGCGTGGAGCTGGCCCAGCGCCTGCTCCGCGGCCAGCGCCTGCTCGCCGCCGGCAACGGAGGGTCGGCCGCCGAAGCCCAGCACCTCACCGCGGAGCTCGTGGGCAGGTTCGACGGCGAGCGGGTTCCGTTCTCCGCCATATCGCTGCACGCTGAGTCCTCGGCCGTTACCGCCATTGCCAATGATTACGGCTACGACGACGTCTTTGCCCGCCAGGTGCGGGCGCACGCCCGGTCCGGCGATGTGCTGCTTTTGCTGTCCACCAGCGGCAAGAGCCCCAACTTGCTGCGCGCAGCCGAGGTGGCCGCACGCCTGAACGTCACCACGTGGGCGCTGACGGGAGCCGGTCCCAATCCGTTGGCCGATGCCTGCGACCAGGCGGTGATGATTGACGCCCTCAATGCCAATGCCCAGGAAGGCCACCTCATCGCCCTGCACGCGATCTGCCGCGCCTTTGACCTGGAAGTTGCCCGGCACAGTTCCGCCGACGGCTGGAGCCTGCAGAACCAGGGCCTTCAGAACCGGGGTGCCCAGGCATGAGGATTGTCGTGGTTGGCGATGTCATGCTGGACGTGGACCTCTCCGGCGAAGCCACCCGGCTGAGCCCCGACGCCCCGGTACCGGTGGTCGACGTGTCCGGCGTCAAGCGCCGGGCCGGGGGAGCCGGGCTGGTGGCCCGGATGCTTGGCGAGGACAACTGGCCAGTCACGCTGGTGACGGTCCTGGGCGATGACGACGCCGGCCGGCAGCTTAAAGCGCACCTCGCCGGAGTGCGGCTCGTGACCGGCCCCAGCGGGCATGCATCACCGGTCAAGACCCGCGTGCGGGCCGGCTCGCATCCGGTGGTCCGGTTCGACCAGGGCTGTGAGAAGGCTCCCGTCCCCGAAGTGAGTCCTGCCATGCTGCGCGAGGTGGAGAAGGCAGGCGTCATCATTGTCGCGGATTATGGCCGGGGACTGGCGGCAAACCCGCAGTTGCGGGAGCTCCTTGCCCGGCTTGCCGGCCACGTGCCCATTGTGTGGGACCCGCATCCTGCCGGACCCGACCCGGTACCCGGCGTCGCCGTCGTCACCCCCAACTTCGCCGAGGCCCAAAAGGCTGTGCAGTCGCGGGGCCGGGACGCCGTGACGCGGCAGGATGGCGCGGACCGTGGGCAGACAGTTGCGGGAGATCCTGCAGCCGGGGTGGGCGCAGTCCTGCTCGAGGAATGGGGCAGCCAGGCTGTCCTGGTCACCAAGGGAGAAGAGGGCGCCGTCCTGTGCCGGCGCGACCAGAGCCCCCGGGCCGTTCCTGCGCCGCGGGTGGAAGCCGGTGATCCCTGTGGAGCCGGTGACAGGCTCGCCGCCAGCCTCGCCGTCCACCTGCTGGCCGGACGGGACCTGGCCGAAGCCGCTGAACTTGCGGTCCATGACGCTGCCGACTTCCTCGCCAACGGCGGGGTGTCCGCCCTTCCCGACACCAATGGACAAGCGCCGCAGCCAAAACCGCGCGTCAACGACCCCCTGCTGCTGGCCCGCGCTGTGCGCGAAAACGGCGGCAAGGTTGTGGCCACCGGTGGTTGCTTCGACCTGCTGCACGCCGGCCACGTCCGGTCCCTGGCGGCGGCCCGTGAGCTCGGCGACTGCCTGATCGTCTGCCTCAACTCGGACGACTCCGTCCGGCGGCTGAAGGGCCCGGAGCGGCCCATCATCGGCCAGCACGACAGGGCAGAACTGCTCCTGGCAATGGAATGCGTGGACGCCGTGATGGTGTTCGACGAAGACACCCCGGAGGCAGCGCTTGAACGCCTCCGCCCCGACATCTGGGTCAAAGGCGGCGACTACAAAGGTGCCAGCCTCCCGGAGGCCGGTCTGGTGGAGAGCTGGGGCGGGCGCTGCGTCACCGTGCCGTACCACCCCGCCCGTTCCACCACCGGCCTGGCGGATGCATTGGCCAAAGTCAGCTAAACAGGTCCGCGGCCGCGGCCGCAAACCCGGGTTGCCCGGCAAACGAGCGGTAGCCAACAAGTTTTGTACGTCCCATTCGAAAGGAACACCATGACTGCAGAGTTCAATTCACCCGGCCGTGTACTCGTGACGGGAGGGGCCTCCGGACTGGGGGCCGCCGTCGTCGACGCCGTCTTGAAGGCAGGCGGCACCCCGGTGGTGCTGGACCGCGACATCAGCAGCGTCTCGGCCGTAAAGGCTTTTGAAGTGGATGTGGCGGACAGGCTGGCCGTTGAGGCCGCTGTCAAGGAAGCCGCGGAGTCCCTGGGTGGGCTCGAAGCAGTGGTTACGGCCGCCGGAATCGACCGTTGCGGCAAGCTCGCGGATGTCGAGGCCACCGAGTGGGAAAAGGTCATCGGCGTGAACCTGATGGGCACTGTTTCTGTTGTCCGTGCAGCCCTGCCCTACCTCAAGGCCTCCCACGGCAGGGTGGTCACCATCGCCTCCACCCTGGGCAAGCGAGCCGTGGCCGATGCCACCGCCTACTGCGCCTCAAAGTTCGGCGTCGTTGGCTTCAGCCATGCGCTGGCCGCTGAGACCGGCGGCGAAATCGGCGTCACCACCATCATCCCGGGCGGCATGAAAACCCGTTTCTTTGATGACCGCACCGAGCAGTACAAGCCGCAGGACGACTCACGACTCAACGACCCCGCCAACACGGCGCAGGCAATCCTGTTCGCGTTGAACCAGCCCACCGGCTGCGAGGTCCGCGAAATGCTGATCTGCCACGAGGAAGAGGGCTCCTGGCCCTAAACCCCGATACTCACCAGCCGGAACCGACGGGAGGAACTTCATGCCCACCATTGCCACAGAAACGACTGCTCGCCCGGAAACCGCTGACAGCAGCGGCATCACCATCCGGAACCCCCGAACCGGTGATGTCCTTTGGACTGTGCCGGAGGCCGAACCCGAAGCGGTGTCCCGTGCAGTAGCGGTGGCCCGGAGCGCTGCGGGGGCCTGGGCTTCCACGGCGCCGGCCCAGCGGGGTGCGGCAGTGCGGGCCGCGGCTAAAGCTCTGGCTGCGGCCGCCCAGGAGTTGGCCGAACTGAACGCCAGCGAAACGGGGCGGCCGGTGGAGGAATCCCTCGCCGGCATTGGCGCGGGGGTTTCCACCCTTGAGCAGTACGCGGAGCTGGGGCCCGTCCACCGGGGCCACAGCCTGCGCGGCAACCCGCTCGCTTCCGATTACACCGTGGCTGAACCCCGCGGCGTCGCTGTGCTGCTCACCCCGTGGAATGATCCTGTCGCGGTGGCCTGCGGCCTGATCGGGGCCGCGTTGGCCACCGGAAATACCGTGGTGCACAAGCCGAGCGAGCGGTGCCCGAGGCTGGGCGAGGCGCTTGGCGAAGTGCTGGCCCCGGCCTTCCCACCCGGCGTGTTCCAGACCCTTTCGGGCGGCGCCGCCGTAGGTGCACTCCTGGCACAGTCCGAAGTTGACGTGATCGCACATGTTGGCTCCAGCGCGGCGGGCGCGCGGATCGCCAGGGCTGGAGCCTTGACTGGAGCCCACGTCATCCGGGAAAACGGCGGAAATGATCCGCTGCTGGTGGATCGTGACGTCGATCCGCTGTGGGCTGCCGAGCAGGCAGCGATCGGTGCCTTCAGCAACAGCGGCCAGATCTGCGTGGCGGTTGAACGGATCTACGTCCATGAGGACATCGCCGCCAAGTTCTGCAAGGCCCTTGAGGCCGAGGCGGCCCTCCGCAACAGCAACGGGACGGTGGCGCCGCTGGTTGATCTCCGGATGCGTGATGAGGTCCATGCGCAGGTCACCGATGCACTGAATCAGGGCGCACATGCCGTGGAAGGCGGCACCCTGCCGGACCGGCCGGGCTCCTTCTACCCCGCCACCGTGCTGCTAGAGTGCACGGACCGGATGCAGGTCATGACGGAGGAAACGTTTGGGCCGGTTGCCCCCGTGCAGGTGGTGAAATCGTTCGACGACGGCCTGCGCCTCGCATGCAGCGGCAGGTATGGCCTGGCCGCCACCGTCCTGAGCGGCAACATCGCCCATATCCAGCAGGCCGTTGCCGCCCTCCCGGTGGGAACCGTGAAGGTCAACGCAGTTTTTGGCGGGGCGCCCGGCGGCGCAGCGCAGCCGCGGGGGGAGAGCGGCGCGGGCTTTGGCTACGGCCCGGAACTGCTGGATGAGTTCAGCCGGGTGAAGGTGGTGCACATTTCCGCACCGCCCGCTGCAGCTCCCGGCGCGGCGGATGAAGACCGGGAAGTTGAAGAGCCTGATGTTGAACTGCGGGATGAGTCATGAGCCTGTCAGCTGAGAACCGGTCACGGGACGACATCCCCGCGGACCTTCCGGGCAACCCGCCGGAAGAGCCCGGTGCCGTTGACCTCTCGAGCCAGCGGGCCCTGTCGGAGTGGCTGCCGGGGCGTTTGGCAGCTGAGGAGCCGGCCATCCTCGTGGTTGGCGACCTGATGCTGGACGGCTGGTGGAGCGGCAGCATTGAACGGCTCTGCCGTGAGGCCCCCGCCCCTGTGGTGGACGTGCAGACCCGCGAGTCAGTTCCGGGCGGGGCGGCCAACACTGCCATGAACCTGGCCGCCCTCGGGGCACGGGTCTCCGTGGCGGGCATCGTCGGAACAGACGATGCCGGGGCGGACCTTCGGAACCAGCTCGTGGCTGCGGGCATCGACGTCAGCCACCTGCACAGCCACCCGGACATGGTGACCACCACCAAGATCCGGATCAGCAGCGGCGGGCAGGTAATGCTCCGCATCGACGACTCTGCCACGGCGGTGCCCGCCGAGGCGCTGGCCGCACTGGCGGCTTCGGTGCGCACCGCCGTCGAACATCAGGACGCGGTGCTGGTGTGCGATTACGCCAATGGGGTGCTGGCGGACCCGGTCCGTGCAAGCCTGGTGGACTCCCTGGCCGGGCCGGCGTCCGGTGACGGGGACCGTCCGCTGCTGGTGGTTGACTCCCATGATCCCCGGCCCTGGGCACCGCTCCGCCCGGACCTGGTGACCCCCAATGCACAGGAAACGGCGCGGATGCTTGACCTGAAACTTCCCGACGGCCAGGACAGGGTGGAAGCGGTCAGCAGGCACGCCCCTGCCCTGCTGGAAGCCACGGGGGCACGGGCCGTGGTGGTCACCCTGGACCGTGACGGTACAGTGCTGCTCAGGCCCGACGGCGTGACGCACCGTACGTGGGCCCGCCCGGCCGCGGAAAAGCAGGCCTCCGGTGCCGGTGACACGTTCGTAGCGGCGCTGACTTTGGCGCGCTCCGTCGGCCTGCCGCTGACGGCGAGCCTGGACCTTGCCCAGTCGGCCGCCGATGTGGTGGTGCATCAGCCGGGCACCTCGGTCTGCAGTACGGGCCAGCTGAGCCGGTACCTCAAAGCCTTCGCTGACACGGCACTGGGCGCTGACGAACTGCAGCGGCAGCTGGAGCTGCACCGGTCCCAAGGCCAGCGGATCGTGTTGACGAACGGCTGCTTTGACGTGCTGCACAGTGGCCACACCCGCTACCTGAACCAGGCAAAACAACTTGGGGACGTCCTGGTCGTGGCGCTGAACAGCGATGACTCCGTGCGCAAGCTCAAGGGAGCAGGGCGGCCCATCAATGGGGTGGCGGACCGGGCGGCAGTAGTAGCGGCTTTGAGCTGCGTGGACTACGTGACCGTCTTCGACACCCCCACGGCTGCGCCGCTGATCACACAGCTGCGGCCCGAGGTCTATGCCAAGGGCGGGGACTATTCTCCGGAAATGCTTGCCGAGACGCCCGCCGTGGAGCAGTACGGCGGGCGGGTAGCCATCCTGGATTACGTAGCGGAACGATCCACCACTGCCGTGGTCAAGCGGATCCGGGAAGGCGAAGGAGCCCTGCCCACAACCTAGGGCGCGGAGCAACAGGGCTGCTGAAACCAATTAGGGTTGAAGCATGACTGAAGCGTGGCATGGTAATGGCAAAACGCGGTAGGTCTGGGGCCCGGAACGGCCTGCGCCCTGTTGCAGGCGTGGTGGACATTCCGGCAGGAACACGCCCAAAGGGGCCGGTTGAAGGTGTTTACTACATCGATACCGGGGATTGCGAGCTGATCGCGGACCAGGACAACTCCACCGGCTGGCTCCTGAAAATCAACGGCGTGATGAGCTCGCACATCGACCTTGCGGATCCGCTTTTCCTGGACTTTGAGTACATGCGCTGGATGGCCGCGCTCATTGAGTCGCGCTGGCCGCCGTCGGGCACTGCGGGAACGGGGCCCAGGCTCCGCGGCCTGCACCTCGGCGGGGGCGCATGCTCCCTGGCCCGCTACTTCCACAGCGTCTATCCTGACGCCCGGCAGGTAGTGGTGGAGCTGGACGGCAAACTGGCCGAGTACGTGCGCGGCTGGTTCGACCTGCCCAAGGCACCGCTGCTGCGCCTGCGGGTGGGGGATGCCCGTGAGGTCACGGAAACCCTGACGCCTGAGACCCGCGACTTCATCATCCGGGACGTTTTCGCCGGTGCCCTGACTCCGCACCCGCTGACCACGGCGGAATTCAACCAGCACGTCAGGCGCGTGTTGGCGCCCGGTGGGCTGTACGTGGTGAACTCCGGTGACGCACCTGATTTGAAGAACGCCCGCGAGGACGCCGCCACCATCGCTGCAGCCTTCAAACACACAGTGATCATCGCGGACCCCGCCATGCTCAAGGGCCGCCGCTACGGAAACATGGTGATGGCCGGCAGCGATACGCCCTTCGGCGAGGACCCGAAGCTGGCACGGCGGCTCCTGGGCGGAGCGGTCCCGGCGCACCTGTGGGACGATGCGCAAGTTCGGGCCTTCGCGGCAGGATCACCGGTGCGCCGCGACCTGGTGGCTAAGTAGCTCAAGCACTGAGGCCGCGGCCCAGCAGCCACTCCCGGTGCCCGGCCATCTGCTCCCGCAACCCCTGGACTACCGCCGCCACCGCCGGCCGCCGCAGCGAGTCCGGCCGCAGCACCATCCAGTACGGCAGCAGCTCGGCGATCTCAGCGGGCAGCAAGCGGACCAGGTCGGTGTGCAGGTCCCCCATAAAACACGGCAGGAAACCAATGCCGGCGCCGGCACGGGTTGCCTCCACGTGGACAAAGACGTTGGTGGAGGTGAGGCCGTCGCGCATGGCGGGCACCAGCCTGCGCGGCGCATCCAGGTCATCCACCTGCAGCATTGAATCCACGAAATAAACCAACGGATGCTCGTTCAGTTCCGCCACAGTGGCAGGGGTCCCGTGCTCGTCCAGGTAGGCGCGCGAGGCGTACATTCCCAGCATGTAGTCACCAAGCCGCAACGCTTCGGCGCGGTGCACCTGCGGCTCGCCCACCACCACTTCAATATCCAGGCCCGAGCGCTGCTGCAGCGCCCGGCGGGTCATGGTGACCACCTCCACGCTCAGCCCGGGGTGGTCGCGGCGCAGCCGCGCCACCGCAGGCGCCGCGATGTAGGCGCTGAAGCCGTCGGTCGCCGTCATGCGGACGACGCCGGTAATCGGGTCTGGCGCCTGGCCGGCCGCTCCCAGCGTGCCCATCACGGCTTCCACCTGCTCGCCCACCCGCACAGCCTGCGCGCCGAGTTCAGTCAGCTCCCAGCCTCCGGTGGCGCGTGCCAGGACCCTTCCGCCGAGTGCCTTCTCGAGGGCGGCTATCCGGCGCGAGACGGTGGTGTGGTTCAGTCCCAAAGCCTGGGCCGCCGTCGTGAACTTTGCGGAGCGGGAAACTGCAAGGAGTACCAGCAGGTCATCCGGGTTGGCTTTCATGTCTGCAATTGTGCACATGTTTGGTGCTGGTTTGGTTATTGATAGTGCATGTCTGTGCAGCAATACTCGGTGGAGCCGCGAGTGCTGCAGGCAGCACGCCGGCTGGGCTGTTTCAGCGCTGGGGAGTACACCGGAAACACCAAAGGGGATGCTATGGAAAATTCTTTGAACGGACGCAAGGCCCTGGTAACCGGCGGCGCCAGCGGGATCGGCGCAGCCTGCGTCCGTGAACTGGCTGCCCACGGAGCGAAGGTGGTGGTGGCCGACGTCGACTCCGCCGGCGCCGCCGCGCTCGCCGACGAGGTGGGCGGCACCGCCTGGACCGTGGACCTGTTGGACGTGGACTCGCTTGCCACCCTGACCCTGGACTGCGACATCCTGGTCAATAACGCGGGAATCCAGCGCATCAGCCCCATCGAAGAATTTGATCCTGTGGAATTCCGCCGGATCCTCGCCCTCATGCTGGAGGCGCCGTTCCTGCTGATCCGGGCTGCCTTGCCCCATATGTACAACAACGGGTTCGGCCGCATCATCAATCTGTCCTCGGTGCATGGGATCCGGGCCTCGCCGTTCAAGAGCGCCTATGTCTCCGCAAAACACGGCCTGGAAGGGCTAAGCAAGGTCACGGCACTCGAAGGCGGTGACCACGGGGTCACATCCAATTGCATCAATCCGGGGTATGTGCGCACGCCCCTGGTGGAAAAGCAGCTCGCGGACCAGGCACAGGTGCACGGCATCCCCGAATCCGAGGTCCTGGCCAAGGTGATGCTTACGGAATCGGCGATCAAACGTCTCGTGGAGCCCGAGGAGGTTGCGTCGCTGGTCGGCTGGCTGGCCTCGGACCATGCCGGCATGGTGACCGGCGCCAGTTACACCATGGACGGCGGCTGGTCAGCCCGTTAGCCCAATAATAATCCGGGCTGGACTGGCCGCAGTGGTGGCTAGTCCAGCTTCCTGAGCTGCCGGTGGTCGTAGAAGAAGACCCCTTGGGCCGTGTCCACACCCGCAGATGTTCCCTGCAGGAATACCACCACGCCCTCGCGCCGGCCTTTGAAAGGATCGTCGCCCACCACGGCGTCGCCAATCCTGTAGGGGGACTGCGGGGTGAAGGTACTCCGTGCCCGGCTCCATACGCGAGCGGCCATTGAGCTCAGGCTCACGGGCCGGCCCATGCTGGAAAGGTCCTGGACAATAGCTTTCACCATGCGTACCAACTCCTTGCCCGCGGCGTTCAGCCGCTGCCTGGCGGTGCAGGTTAACCGGAACGCTCCCAGCGTGAGGGCGGCCCTCCAATCCCGGTTGGCACCTTACGCTTACGGTACGCAGTATTCCCAGCAGTCACACCAGTAACAGGTACTCATGTTTTCGGAGCGCCTATACTCGTTTATTCCCGGTACTTGGAAGGGCTGCTTGAACCAGCCTCGCGGTGCACTCCGGGCGCTGTTCACCGCTTGCCGGTGACGACGTCATCGGCCTTTTCGAACACCCACGCCACGAGCGGAACCAGGAGTGCCGCCAGTTCGTATCCGTGCTTCGTCAGGCTGTAATTGACCCGCGGCGGAATACCTTAGTTGAAAGTGCGTACTTCCTTTTGGGAAGTAAGCGGGAATCGCCGCAGTTGTGCTTCCTGACAGACACCGACTGAAAGGAAAATCATGAGCATCGTTATCACTGGAGCAACAGGCCAGCTGGGCCGCCATGTGGTTGAGGCCCTGCTGGAGCGCAACGTGCCCGCGCAGGACATTGTTGCCGCGGGCCGGTCCGTCGAAAAGATCGCAGACCTGGCGGCGCGCGGCGTACAGGTTAGAAGCATGGACTACGCCGATGCAGCCTCCGTAGCCGAGGCCTTGAAGGGCGCCGCCAAGGTGCTCCTCATTTCGGGCAATGAAGTTGGCCAGCGGGTGCAGCAGCACCGTACCGTCATTGAGGCGGCGAAGGCGGCGGGTGTGGACTTGGTCGCCTATACAAGCATCGCCAACGCGGATACCACCGGGATGAAGCTGGCCGCCGAGCACCAGGCCACGGAGGCTATCCTCAGGGCCTCGGGCGTTCCTTTCGTCCTTCTCCGTAACGGCTGGTACCTCGAAAATTACACCGACCAGCTGCCCGGCACCCTCGCACAGGGTGCCATCGCCGGAAGTGCCGGGGAGGGGCGGGTCAGTGCAGCGTCCCGGGCGGATTACGCGCATGCGGCGGCGGCAGTGCTGGTGGCAGAGCGCCAGGCAGGCAGGATTTATGAGCTGGGCGGCGATGAACCGTTCACCATGGCTGAGCTTGCGGCCGAGATCAGCGCCGCGGCCGGCAAGCACATCTCCTACCAGGACCTCCCGGCGCAGGAATACGCCGGAATGCTGGCCGGCGTTGGCGTACCGGAGGCTTTCGCGGAAACCCTTGCGGACTCCGACCTCGGGATTGCCCGCGGCGACCTCCTGGTAAGCTCCGGCGACCTGCGCAAGCTGATCGGACGACCTGCCACTTCGCTGGCAGACGCGGTCCGTTCAGCTGCTGCTGCTGTATAGCAGTTGTTATCGGGCAGCGGTGTTTCGGGATAGTCCCTGCGGCGCCGGACTACCATCCGAGTTCAAGCCTGGCTGCCCGGCACCTCTTCGGGCAGCTAGGATCCCGTGCCGGTGAGCGCCACAGTACTGCCAAGGCGATCATCAGCGCCCCGCCTGTTGCTTCCATGGTTGAAATCCGGCCCGGCGACCGTGCAAACCACTGGCGCGCCCAACCGGCAGCTATGGCCCAAATGCTGTCCGAAACCAGCGCGATCAGCAGGAAGACCGCACCCAACATCGCCAGTTGGAGCGGAATGGCGCCTGAGGGGTAATCCACAAACTGCGGCAGGACGGCCACAAAGAACACCACTGACTTCGGATTGGTGACACCAACCATCAGGCCCTCTGCCATCAGGCGCAGCGGTGGGGAGGACGCCGGCCGAGGCTGGGGGAGCTGGTGGTTACGCCGCTGCCGGATGGTTTTGATGTCCAAGCAGATCAGGTAGGCGGCGCCGGCCAGCTTAACCGCCGTGAAGAGGACCACGGATTGAGCAACAACGGCGCCCACCCCCAACGCCACCGCTGCCACCTGCAGCAGTTGCCCGGCCGCGTTGCCCAGGACGGAAAGGACGCCACCCTTCCAGCCGAGCGCCAGGGACCTGCCGTCCACGAACAATACGCTTGGCCCCGGCACGGCTATGAGGATCACGGCCGCAAGGGAAAACGCCGCCAGGTTGGAGGTCGGGACCATGCCTGATCCTAACTCCGGCGGGGCCCGTTTCGTCCCCGGTCCTGATTCCCACGCGCTCCTTCCCTGCTTGCTGAAGCGGGCTGCGGTGGCCACCGGCAGCGGCGGCCTCTTTTCCGAAAGGCCAGCCCGCCGTCGTCCGCCGTCCTTGACTCGATGTCCGGTTGTTCCTTACTTTGAAGGGTCCTGATAGGCCGCCAGTGCCGTCGGGAATACTGCTTGAGGACCACACGTACCAGCAGCCCAAGGAGATCGAATGAGAGCGATCGTGCAGGACGTCTATGGGCCGGCAAAGGTGAACAAGCTGCGGGATACAGCGGTGCCGGCACCGCACAAAAATGAGGTATAAATCCGCGTGCGGGCGGCAGGCGTCGACCAGGGGGTGTGGCACCTGATGACCGGCCTGCCGTACCTGCTCCGGCTGTTTGGTTACGGACTGAAGAAGCCTAAAGTTTCTGTGCGGGGCCGGGAAGTTGCTGGCGTGGTGGAGTCCGTGGGTGGTGGAGTAACACGTTTTGCTGCCCTGTTTCCGCCGTCACTGCACTCCAGGCTGTGCGGGACGTGGCCGGGATAACGGTTGGCCAGAAGGTGCTGATCATCGGAGCGGGCGGGGGAGTGGGCACCTTTGCCGTTCAATTGGCCAAGGCCTTTGGCGCGCAGGTCACGGGAGTCTGCAGTACCGGCAAGGTGGAACTGGTGCGTTCCCTCGGTGCGGATGCAGTCATCGACTACACCAGGTCCGATATTGCGGGCTCCGGAATGCGGTTTGACGTCATCCTGGACACCGCCGGCAACCGGCCGCTGTCCGCTTTTTGGCGCCTGCTCACACCAAAGGGCACCCTTGTTCTTATCGGCGGCGAAGGAGGCGGTAAATTGACCGGCGGGTTCGAACGGTCATTGGGCGCACCGTTTGCCTCGTTGTTCTCGGGGCAGAAATTTAAGGCGCTGGTCGCAAAGGAAACGCATTTGGACTTCGAGGCCCTGACGGTTCTGTTTGAAGCCGGCAGTCTTAGGCCCGCCCTGGACAGGGTCTTTCCCTGGCTGAAGCACCGGCCGCCATCACATACCTCCGCGGCGGGCAGGCGCGCGGCAAGGTAGTGGTCCGGATTTAAGGGACCGCAGGGCGGTGGCGGGCTCCGCCACGCTGGCCACGGGTCTCCATCGCGGGTGTCTGCAATGCCAGACACTGGAAGGACACCGGCTCGGAAAGTGCCACCGGTAAGGGTGCAAGCTTAAGTACGGTATCCCGGACTGGTTGGGCTTAAGAGTACGGAAAGAAGGAGGGCCGGTGTTAGCACCTGAGGCACAGGCGCGGGTCGGAAGCACACTAAGAAGCACCCCGAAGGTGGCGTCGAAGGTGCCCGCTGCCGAAAATACCCTGCGCATCCTCAAACTGCTGGCCTCCAGGCGGGGTCCGATGGCGGCGTCGCAAATTGCCTCCACGCTGGGCCTGCCCCGGTCCAGTGTTTACCACCTGCTGGGCGTGATGGAGACCAACGGATTCGTTTTGCACCTCCACGAGGAGCAGCGGTACGGGCTTGGCATCAGCGCCTTCGAGCTCAGTTCGGCGTACTCCCGGCAGGAGCCGCTCTCCCGGCTCGGCCGGCCGCTCCTCGCATCGCTCGTGGATGCGCTCGGGGAGAGCGCGCACCTGGCTGTGCTGCACGGGCGCGACGTGCTGTACATCGTGGAGGAGCGGGCCAAAAACCGCCCATCCTTGGTGACCGACGTCGGCGTCCGGCTCCCCAGCCACCTCACCGCGAGCGGGCGGGCAATCCTCGCGGCCCTGCCCAAGTCGCAGGTGCGCGCGCTCTACCCTAACGCCGCCGCCTTCACCGCCCGGCATGAGGTGGAAGGCGCCATCATGAAGTACTCTGCGCTGTCCTCCCACCTCGACCAGGTAAGGCAGCGCGGCTACGCCACAGAGCACGGCGAGGTCACCCCGGGCTTCGGCTCCATCGCCGCCGCCGTAACAGACCACACGGGATGGCCGACGGCGGCCGTCGCCGTTACGTTCCTCGAGGACAAGGTGCCCGCCCAGGATTGGCCGGTACTGGCCAGCCGCGTCCAGAAGGCAGCCGACGAGTTGTCCGTCCGGCTGCACGGACGCCCCGGAAACTAGCCACCCCCTTTGCCCTGACACTCAACTCTCCCAAAAGGGTTTTCAGGAACCAGGACTGCCGGCGGAACGAGTCGCCGCGAGCGTCTGAAATACCGGACAGCGCCCTCCTTGAACCTCTGCAAAGCCCATCCGCAAAGGGTTTTGATTGATACAGAACAAGCCCACACCTTGGAAAATGAAAAGGAGCCATTATGGCACCCGCCGATTTCACCACCGGTGCCCGCCCGGTCAAAGCAGCCCGCGGCACCGAGCTCACCGCGAAGTCCTGGCAGACGGAAGCCCCGCTGCGCATGCTCATGAACAACCTGGACCCGGAGGTCGCCGAGCGCCCGGATGACCTGGTGGTCTACGGCGGCACGGGCCGGGCCGTCCGCTCCTGGGCAGCATTTGACGCCATCACCCGCACCCTCGAAGCTATGGAAAAGGACGAAACCCTCCTGGTCCAGTCCGGAAAGCCGGTGGGTGTATTCCGCACTAACGAGTGGGCGCCGAGGGTCCTGCTGGCAAACTCCAACCTCGTAGGTGATTGGGCCACCTGGCCGGAATTCCGCCGGCTCGAAGCGGAAGGCCTGATGATGTATGGCCAAATGACCGCCGGGTCCTGGATTTACATCGGCACGCAGGGCATCCTGCAGGGAACCTTCGAAACCTTCGCCGCCATCGCCCGGAAGCTCACCGGCGACGGCAACGGAACCCTCGCCGGCACCCTCACCCTCACCGGCGGCTGCGGTGGCATGGGCGGCGCCCAGCCGCTCGCAGTCACCCTGAATGACGGCGCCTGCCTGATTGTCGACGTCGACGAAACCCGCCTTCGCCGCCGGGCCGGCAAGCGCTACCTCGACGAAGTTGAAACGGACCTCGACGCCGCCATTGCGAAGGTGCTCAAAGCCAAGGAAGAGCGCCGCGGCTGGTCAGTAGGCTACGTGGGCAACGCCGCCGAAGCGTTCCCCGAAATCCTGCGCCGCCACAAGGCCGGGGAGCTCACAGTGGACATCGTTACGGACCAGACCTCTGCCCATGATCCTCTTTCCTACCTGCCCGAGGGCATCCCCGTGGACGAATGGCACCGCGAGGCCGAAGCCGATCCTGAAGGTTTCACCAAAAAAGCCCAGGCCTCAATGGCCAAGCACGTCCAGGCCATGGTGGAATTCCAGGACGCCGGCGCCGAGGTCTTCGACTACGGCAACTCCATCCGCGATGAGGCCCGCAAGGGCGGATACACCCGGGCCTTCGAATTCCCCGGCTTCGTCCCGGCCTACATCCGTCCCCTGTTCTGCGAGGGCCTGGGCCCGTTCCGCTGGGTGGCCCTTTCCGGTGACCCTGAGGACATCCGCGTCACCGACGAAGCCATCAAAGACCTCTTTCCGGAGAACAAGCACCTGCACCGCTGGATCGACGCCGCCCAGGAGCGGGTGGAGTTCGAGGGCCTGCCCGCGCGGATCTGCTGGCTCGGCTACGGCGAGCGCCACAAGGCCGGCCTGCTGTTCAACCAGCTCGTCAGGGACGGCAAGGTCAAGGCGCCCATCGTGATCGGCCGCGACCACCTCGATTCAGGATCAGTAGCCTCCCCGTACCGCGAAACAGAAGCCATGGCGGATGGCTCGGATGCAATAGCGGACTGGCCACTGCTGAACGCCCTGCTCAACACCGCCTCCGGCGCCACCTGGGTATCGCTGCACCATGGCGGCGGCGTGGGTATCGGCAGGTCCATCCACGCCGGCCAGGTCGCCGTCGCGGACGGCACCGACCTCGCCGCCCAAAAGCTCGAGCGCCTCCTCACCAACGACCCCGGCATGGGCGTCATCCGCCACGCCGACGCCGGCTACGAGCGGGCCCTCGACGTCGCCACGGAACGCGGCGTCCGCATCCCTATGAACGAGAGCAAGTAAATAACATGAGCACGATTACCCATGAACCGCTGACCGTCACCCTCGGCTCCAGCGGCGCCACCCCGGAGGACGTCGTCGCCGTCGCGCGCCACAACGCCAAGGTGGACATTTCCCCGGAAGCCCTTGAAACGGTAGCCAAGGTGCGTGCCCACATCGATGACCTGGCCGCCAGCGACGTCCCGGCGTACGGGATTTCCACCGGCTTCGGCGCCCTGGCCAACCGCCACATTCCCAATGAACTGCGCACGCAGCTTCAGAAGAGCCTGATCCGCAGCCACGCCGCCGGCATGGGCCCCGCCGTGGAACGGGAAGTGGTGCGCGGCATCATGTTCCTTCGCGCCAAGACCCTCGCATCGGGCCGCACGGGAGTCCGGCCCGTGGTCCTGCAGACCATGGTGGACGTGCTCAACGCCGGTATCACGCCGCTGGTCCGCGAGTTCGGTTCGCTGGGCTGCTCGGGCGACCTCGCGCCGCTGTCCCACTGCGCCCTGGTCCTGATGGGCGAAGGTGAAGCGGAAGGGCCCGACGGCGAGCTGTACGGCACGGCCGGCCGCCCCGCCGTCGCGGAACTCCTGGCCCGGCACGGCATCGAGCCGGTCACCCTCGCCGAAAAGGAAGGCCTCGCCCTGGTCAATGGCACCGAGGGCATGCTCGGCATGCTCCTGATGGCCATCGCGGACCTTCGCCAGCTGTTGACGACGGCGGACATCACCGCTGCGATGAGCGTCGAGGCCCTGCTGGGCACCGACCAGGTTTTCCTGCCCGAGCTCCATGCTGCGCTGCGGCCACACCCGGGGCAAGCGGCAAGCGCCGACAACATGCTGCGGGTGCTGTCGGATTCGCCGATCGTGGCGTCCCACAAGGTGGGGGACTCGCGCGTGCAGGACGCGTACTCGCTCCGCTGCGCCCCCCAGGTGGCCGGTGCCGTCCGGGACACACTGGACCACGCGGAGCTGGTGGCTTCCCGCGAGCTCGCCTCAGCGATCGACAACCCCGTGGTCCTGCCTGACGGCCGGGTCAGCTCGAACGGCAACTTCCACGGCGCCCCCGTTGCGTATGTCCTGGACTTCCTGGCCATCGCGGTCGCGGACCTGAGTTCCATCGCCGAGCGGCGTACGGACAGAATGCTTGACCCGGCCCGTTCCCACGGCCTGCCCGCTTTCCTCGCAGCTGACCCGGGTGTTGACTCCGGGCTGATGATCGCCCAGTACACCCAGGCCGGGCTGGTGTCGGACAATAAGCGGCTGGCTGTTCCCGCCTCCGTGGACTCGATCCCGAGTTCGGCGATGCAGGAAGACCACGTCTCCATGGGCTGGCACGCGGCGCGGAAGCTGCGGAAAGCAGTGGAGAACCTGCGGCGGGTGCTGGCCATCGAACTGGTGACGTCGGCCCGCGCCCTGGACATCCGCACGCAGCTCTCCGGTGGGGTCCTGACTCCGGGACCGGCGGGTGCCGCCGTCGTGGCTGCGCTCCGCGACGTGGTGGCGGGGCCGGGAACGGACCGTTTCCTGTCCCCGGAGCTGGAAGCGGCCGACCAGCTGGTTAAGGAAGGTAAGGTGCGCCAAGCGGCCGAATCCGCCGTCGGCGCCCTTGCCTGAGCGAAGAATCTTCAGGAAAAGCGCATAAACCGTCCGCCTGGTGAAATTCTCAAGCACATGGTCATCAGGCGGACGGGGAGTGTAGTAGAACTGAAGGTGTAGTGAAAGTCACATCGAAGAGGCTGTGGCGCAGAACATATACAAAGGGGTAGAAGTTCAAATGAAAGCACGTGGGGCAGTCTTATCGAGGCGAAGTGCCCATTCCGCCGCGGTTTCGGACTGGAGGACTCTTCAGGCCGGGGAACGCGTCGAGATCATCAAGCAGGCGCATGTGGTGGCCACCGGGGAGGTGGAGGAAGTGTCCCAGAGCGGAAACGTCCTGTGGCTCGTGCCGGCTGGTCCTACCGAGAAAGAGCTCTTTTTGAAGTCTGACGGCGTGCAGGTGCGCCGCGGCTGACACCGCTTAGCAAACGCAAAGCAAAAGTCCCCGCCACTGCTTGATGCAGGGGCGGGGACTTCTGTTTGTGCGCGGAGAGGCATCCGTCGCAAGCGGTCAGGCGGCGATGGCCTCGTAGGTCTCGCCGGACGGCACTGACTCATCCAGGGCTACCGTGTAGCGTCCGGGCCAAAGCCGGGTCAAGGGAACCTGAACCAAGCGGCAGCACAGTCACAAACGGTCTGGTGGCGAAAACCTTGCCCACTCCGCCACGATGGTGGCAATCTATCAAAAATTTGGGCTTGCAAGAAGGAGATCCGTTATGAAGATCATGCGCCTGGGGGACAACGGCAAGGAACAGCCCGCCGTCCTGGGGCCGGCCGAAAACGGCGGCGAACAGTACTTCAGCCTGCTGCCCCTCACACGGGATGTGGACGGTGCCTTCCTGGCAGCGGGAGGGCTGGACAAAGTCCGGGAGGCACTCGAAGCAGGTACGCTGCCTGTCCTGGCGGAAGCAGCCTCCCTCCGCGTCGGTTCTCCGCTGGCCCGGCCGGGAGCAGTGGTGGGCATCGGCATGAATTACGCCGCCCACGCGGCGGAATCAGGTTCCGCTCCTCCCGAGATCCCCGTCGTGTTCCTCAAGCCGACAAACACCGTGGCAGGACCCTACGACCCGGCCCCGGTTCCGCCGTACTCCAGCAAGTATGACTGGGAGGTGGAATTGGGCATCGTGATCGGCAGGGAAGCCAGCTACCTCGGATCAGTTGAGGAGGCCGAGGAGTGCATCGCCGGCTACGTCACCGCGAATGACTTCTCGGAGCGGGACTACCAGATCCCGGGGGCGGCCGGCCAGTGGACCAAGGGCAAGTCCCTGCCGGGCTCGACCCCTTTGGGCCCGTGGCTTGTTCCTGCGGCGGACGTGGACGCCGTAAACCTGCCGCTCCGCAGCTGGGTCAATGGCGAGCCGCGCCAGGACTCAAAGACGTCCGGGCTTATCTTTGACGCGCCCACCCTGATCCACCACTGCAGCCAGTACATGCGGCTGGAGCCCGGTGATGTGATTCTCACCGGGACTCCAGAGGGTGTAGCGCTCAGCGGCCGCTTTCCGTACCTCCAACCAGGTGACGTGGTGGAAGTCGAAGTCGAAGGGCTGGGCCACCAGCGCCAGGAACTTTTCCGCGCCTGACGGCAATCCAGTTAGCCGGCCTTTACCGCCAGGACCGGGCAATCTGCCTCAAGCAGGATCCGCTGCGACACACTGCCCATGATGAGCTTTCCCACCGGCGTGCGGCGGCGCAGCCCGATCACGATCAGTTCGGCGTTGTGCTCTTCCGCGGCGTCCAGAACCTCCGCGGCGGCATCATGGCCACGGACCGGCTGCTTGATGACGTGCTGGATGCCCTGGGTGGCCAGCCGGTCCTCGATGCTTTGGATTTCCGGTTCCTGGGCGTAGCGGTTGTCCACCAGCGCGTCGCCCTTGGACGAGTTGATGACCAGGAGGGTGGTGTTGCTCTTCCTGGCCTCGGTGATGGCCTGGCTGAGGGCTGCTTCGCCCTCGGGGGTTGGGACGTATCCCACCACGATCGTCATGGTGTCTCCTTGTGGTCAGTGGGTCGGTGGTCGGTGCGTTATGGTCTTCTCCCACGGGGGCGGGGAGGATCGGGCTAGAACATCCCTGCGTCTGTCGGGTCGTTTCCGCGGGTGGCGTTTGCGGGGAGCAGGGGTTTGCGTTCCGGGCGGTTGCGGCGCACCAGCTTGAAGAGCAGCGGCCACAGCAGGATGAGCCCCACGATGACGTAAATCACGACGGCGATCGGCTCGGTGAAGAGTCCGGCCGGATCGCCGGCGCTGAGCTGCAGGGTCTTGCGGAGCTGGCCTTCGATGCGCGGACCCAGGATCACGCCAAGGATGAGCGGCAGCACAGGCAGCCCGAAGCGGCGCATCATGAAACCCAGCGCGCCCAGGACCAGCAGGATCACCAGATCGAACGCCTGCAGGTTCACCGAGTAGGCGCCCAGCGTGGCGAAAAAGAGGATGCCCGCGTACAGGTACGGCCGGGGCAGCTGCAGGAGCTTCGCCCACAGCGGAGCCAGCGGCAGGTTGATCAGCAGGAGCAGCAGGTTGCCGATGAACAAACTGGCGATCAGCGCCCACACCAGGGGTCCCTGGCTGGAAAACAGCTGGGGGCCCGGCTGGATGCCGTAGGAGGTGAAGGCAGCCAGCATGACGGCGGCCGTGGCGTTGGTGGGCAGGCCGAGTGCCAGCATGGGGGTCAGGGTGCCGGCGGCGGCAGCATTATTGGCAGCTTCCGGACCTGCCACACCTTCAATGGCGCCCTTGCCGAACTCCTCCGGGTGCTTGCTGAGGCGCTTCTCGGTGACATAGGAAAGGAACGTCGGGATTTCAGCGCCGCCGGCAGGCAGGGCGCCGAACGGGAAGCCGAAAGCCGTGCCGCGCAACCATGGCTTCCAGGAGCGGCTCCAGTCCTTCTTGCCCATCCACGGCCGGCCAACGGGAATAACGTGCAGCGGGGTACGGCGAAGGTGTGCGGCCACCCAGAGGGCTTCGCCCACTGCAAAGATGGCCACGGCCACCACCACGATGTCCAGGCCGTCCGCGAGCAGCGGCTGGCCGAAGGTCAGGCGACGCTGGCCCGTGACGGAGTCCATGCCTACCAGGCCGATGGCCAGGCCGAGGCCCAGCGAGGCGAACCCGCGAAGCCGGGACGAGCCCAAAACAGCGGTGACGGCCAGCAGGGCCAGGACCATGATGGCGAAGTAGCTCGGAGCGCCAAGGCTGACGGCGAACTCCACCACGATGGGTGCGCAGACGGCGAGGAGGGCGGTGCCGATGGTGCCGGCAATAAACGAGCCGATGGCCGCCGTCGCAAGCGCCTGTGCAGCCCGCCCGGCCTTGGCCATCTTGTTGCCCTCGATGGCTGTCACCACAGACGACGATTCACCAGGAGTGTTCAGGAGGATGGAGGTGGTGGAGCCGCCGTACATGCCGCCGTAGTAGATGCCGGCGAACATGATGAAGGCGCTGGTGGGCTCCAGCGCGTAGGTGACCGGAAGGAGCAGGGCCACGGTCATGGCCGGGCCCAGGCCCGGAAGGACGCCGACGGCGGTGCCCAGAAGTACGCCGATCACGGCGTACAGGAAGTTCATGGGGGTGAGGGCGGTGGCGAAACCGTCCATCAGTGAGGACCAGACGTCCATTACAGGATTCCTTCCAGGAGTCCGGCAGGCAGGGCGATGCCGAGGCCGAGGTAGAAGCCGTAGAAGGTCAGCAGGGAAAGGGCGACGGAGATGAGCCCGTCCCGAACATAGCGGCGGCTGCCCAGTGCCAGGACGCTGCCCCAGAACAGGACCGTGCCGGAGATCACCCAGCCGGCCCAGTCAAACAGCAGGATGTTAAGGATGAACGCGCCTGCCAGGGGCAGGATGGTTTTCCAGTCAGCGGGATGCGTGAGGTCGATGTCCTCGCCGCCTTCCGCCTCGCCCTGGCCGCCCCGGATCACGTTGATGGCCAGAAGGACCGCGCAAACCACCAGCAGTCCGGCCACGATGTACGGAACCGTCTTGGGGCCCACCGGGTCCGATTGGGAGTACGGGGTAACCAGGCCGTTGGCGTCCATGAAGACCATGACGCCGGCCGCGCCGAGCAGGAGTGCAACCCCCAGCTCGGCGCGGCCCTTAAGGCCTGTGGTCAGGGAGCTCACGCCAACCCAAGCTTGGTGAGGACGTCCGCCACCCGCTTGTCCTGCTCGGTGAGGAACGTCTCGAACTCGTTGCCGGTGATGAAGGCGTCAGACCAGCTGTGGGTCTTCAGCGCTTCCTTCCAGCCTTCGCTTTCGTGCATCTTCTCAAGGGCGGCGATCATGGATGCCTTGTCCTCGTCGCTGATGCCCGGAGGGGCCACAATCCCGCGCCAGTTGGTGAACACCAGGTCGATATTGGATTCCTTCAGTGTGGGGGCGTCCACACCTTCAAGCCGCTTCTCACCGCTGGTGGCCAGGACCCGGACCTCGCCGGACTGGATCTGCTGCAGGAACTCGCCCGCACCGGAGGCTGCGAAGCCGATCTTGTTGCCGAGGATCGCAGGGAGGAGGTCGCCGCCGCCGTCGTACGAAACGAAGTTGACCTTGGTCGCGTCGATGCCGACTGCGCCCGCAAGCTGCATGGGCAGGAGGTGGTCGGGGCCGCCGGGGGATGAGCCGCCGCCCACGGAGATGGAAGCGGGGTCAGCCTTCCAGGCCTTCACCAGGTCATCGATGGTCTTGTAGGGGGAATCCTTACCGACCATGATGGCGCCCGGCTCTTCGATCAGGCGGGCCAGCGGGGTGGTTTCGGTCAGCTTCGACTCGGACTTGTTGGTGTAGCTCGCACCCACGACGCCCAGGCCCATGAGCATGGCGAGGTCGCCGTTGCCCTTTTCGTTGACCACGCGGGCCAGGCCTACGGTGCCGCCGGCGCCGGCCAGGTTGAAGACCTCGGTGTTGCTGGTGATCTTCTCGTCCTCGAGGACCTTCGCGGCCGCACGGGCAGTGGTGTCGTAGCCGCCGCCCGGGGTGTTGGGGACCATGATCTGCAGTCCGGTGATGGGCCCGGCGGCAGCGCCGGAGGTTTCCGGACCGGTGGAGCTCTTGCCGGTGGCACCGCAGCCGGTGGCCATCAGGGCGATGCCGGCGGCGACGGCGGCGACTCGCAATGCGCGGATCTGGCGCATGGTGTTCCTCTTCTCAGTAATGCAATTCGGTACAGGATGATCAGGGAAAGCTGATCTTGTCCTTTGATGCTAGGTTCGGCCGTGATGCCGGTCACTCTTATGTACGCAGAGAAAGTTAAGTTCATTGCGTTCACGTTTCCGGGGTCCCACACTGCCTGTGAAAGCAAAGGCCCCGGGACCGGCTCGGCTGCGGTCTTGGCTGGTTCACTCATGCCCTGCGGTATAGTTCCGATACGCCGGGAGGGGACGGGTGGCGAGCTCCTGCGCACCATCGCCAGCGGGCACGCAGAACAACCGACAAAGGAACCCCAGCAGTGACTCGTCGAAGAGGAATGTCCCTTGCCGGGCAGTACCTTGTGCTGCAGTTGCTGATCGTCCTGGCCGTTTTGGTGGCCGTGGTGGCCATTTCCCTTGCCCAGTCTGCTGCCGCGTTCGAGCGCACAGAGGGACGCCGGGCCCTGTCTGCCGCAGAGGCCTTGGGAAACAACCCGGCCGTACGGGCTTTGCTGCCGGATGCAGAACCCAGGATTGGTGCTGCCCTTCCTGCAGTGGCCGAATCCGTCCGGACTGTTTCGGGATCGTCCCACGTGACGCTCGCAAAGACAGACCTCACCGTGGTTGCCGCCTCCGATCCGGGCCTGCTGGGAAAGCCCCTGGAACTGGGCGCCAGCAGGGTGATGGAAGGACGGGCCTGGACCGGCGTCGTGGGTGAAAGCGGCAATGCCGTCCTGTCCGCCCACGTGCCCGTACTCGATGACGCCGGAAAAATGATCGGCATCGCCTCTGTCAGCCGCGACTACCCCTCAACTTTGGAGCGGCTGGGGGATGCCGTTCCCAACCTCCTGACCTATCTGGGCGTCGCAAGCGTCCTGGGCGTGGCGGGATCCCTGCTGCTGTCCCGGCGCGTCAAACGGCAGACCCTCGGCATGGAGCCCAGCGAAATAACCGGGCTGGTGGAAAACCGTGAAGCCATGCTGCACGGGCTGAAGGAAGGCGTGGTGGCCCTTGATCCCCACGAACGCATCACGGTGGCCAATGACAGCGCCCGGACACTGCTGGGACTGCCGCCGGATTGCGTCGGGAGGAAGCTGGCCTCCCTCCCCCTGGACCCCGCACTGAAGGCGGTGCTGACCCGCGAGCAGCAGGACCCGGACCAGCTGGTGCTGGTGGGGGAGCGCCTGGTGGTGGCGAACCGCGTCCCCATCCGCTCGCGGGGCCGCGACATCGGCTCCGTCACCACACTGAGGGACCGGACCGAGCTGTCTTCCCTGGAACGCGAACTGGGCGCCACCCGGACCGCCACCGACACCCTGCGGGCGCAGGCCCATGAGTTCGCCAACCAGCTGCACGTCATCTCCGGCCTGATCCAGATCGGCGAATACGACTCCGTGGTGCAGTTCGTCAACGGCGCCACCGTGGACCGCACCAGGCTCAACGATGAAGTGACCAGCCGTATCCACGACCCTGCGCTCGCCGCACTGCTGATCGCCAAGTCCAGCCTAGCCACGGAACGGGGAGTGGCACTGCAGCTCGATCCCGAGTCCGCCCTGGGACCGGTCAGCGACGACCTGTCGCGGGACCTCACCACGGTGGTGGGTAACCTGGTGGATAACGCGTTCGACGCCGTCACCGGCCTTCCGGGCGCCGCTGTCCGGGTGCTCGTAGAGGACGCTGCCGGCATCGTTACCGTGACTGTCCGGGACAACGGCGCGGGCGTTCCCGCCGAGGCTTTGGACGATATCTTCCGGCAAGGGTTTACCACCAAGGAAGCGGCGCCAACCGACGGCCGCGGCTTCGGCCTCGCCCTCTCACGGGTGGTCTGCCGGCGCTCCGGCGGCGACCTGACGGTAGCCAACGACAATGGGGCAGTCTTCACCGCACGGTTCACACGAAGTACAGCCCAGCTCAAAAGAGGTAAAACACAGTGATCAAGGTGCTGATCGTCGACGACGACTTTATGGTGGCCAAGGTCCACGCCGGGTTTATCCAGCGCACTCCCGGGTTCGTGGTGGTGGGAGTGGCCCATACCGGCGCCCAGGCCGTGGTGGAGACCGGGCGGCTGCGGCCCGACCTGGTGTTGCTGGACATTCACCTGCCGGACATCAACGGGCTGGACCTCATGCACCGGCTGCGGGACGTTGCCCCGGAGCTGGACGTGCTGGTGATCAGCGCGGCCCGCGAAGTGGAAACCGTGCGCAAAGCCCTGCGCGGGGGTATTGTGCACTACCTCATTAAGCCGTTTTCGCAGTCCGACCTGCAGGAACGCCTGGAGCACTACCGAAGCGCGTACCAGGGCCTGGATTCCGCCAAAGACGTGGCCGAGCAGTCGGACGTGAACCGGGTGTTCGGCCTTGACGGTGCTGGTACGCAGGCCGAGCGGCCGCTTCCGAAAGGCTTCAGCATCGAGACCCTCAAGCTCGTGGAAGCAACCCTTAACGCGGCCGAAGGCGACCTGTCCGCGGCTGAAGTGGCGGAACAGCTGGGAACGTCCCGGGTCAGTGCCCGGCGGTACCTTGAATACCTGTATGACGAAGGGGCGCTGGAAGTCCGGCTCAAGTACGGAGTGGGCCGCCCGGAACGGCGCTACGTCCTCAAGGGCCAGTAGACCGCGCTGATAAACCAGTGAACCGCGGCAAAGCGATCAGTGCAGGAGCGTGTTGATCAGGCGGGCGGCGACCTTTGCGGTTCTGCCATCGATATCAAGCCCGGGGTTCAGCTCTGCCACGTCCAGGTGCAGCAGCTTCCCGGACCGCGCCACCTGGCGGCACACCGCGCTGATGACCTGCAGCGGGACGCCGTAGGCGGCAGGTGCGCTGACGCCGGGGGCAACGGCCGCCGGCAGCACGTCAAGGTCGATGGTCAGATACAGGACGTCAATGTCCCCGATGAAGGCATCCACAAAGTTCCGGACGCGTTCCGCAGAGCAGTCCTCGTCCAGCAGGTAGCGGACGCCCAGCTTCCCGGCAGTGTCGAAAAGGGCCCGTGTGTTGTTGAGTTCGGAAATGCCGACGACGGCGTACCTGAAGTCGCGGCCGGCGGCGGCTTCCGCGCGTGCCATCTGGAGGAACGGCGTGCCGGAGCTGGCTTCGGTTTCATCACGCAGGTCGAAGTGCGCGTCCAGGTTCAGGACTCCCAGCCGCTGGCCGCCTTGGACAGCGGCCGATCCGGCCACCCCCAGGTAGCTTGCGTAGGCGGTTTCGTGGCCGCCGCCCAACACTACGGGAAGGTGCCCGGCGTCGAGGATCGCCGTCACTGCATGGCCGGTGCGCTCCTGGCCCGCCTCAAGGCCGGTGCCGGCCACCACATCGCCGGCGTCCGAAACGGGTCGGTCCAGGTGGAACGCCAGCGGTGCGAGGGCGGCGCGCAGGGCTGCAGGCGCGGCGGCCGCACCCGGCCGGCCCTTGTTCCGCCGCACGCCCTCGTCACTGCAAAACCCGAGCAGGACGGCAGGATTCGCTCCTGCCGCTGTTGCATTGCCGTCGTCGTATGGGGTGACCGCCTGCCACCAGCGGCGGTGCTCGGCGCCGTCGCCATCGAACCTCCCCTTCCAGGGCTTCGGCGGGACGTCGACGGCAGGGAGGAAGGCAGGCATGCTCCAAGCTCACCGTATGCCGCCGACGAAAACCAGCAACTCCGCCGTCGCGCCGTCCGGAATCCAAGAATCCGGTTCCGCCGAATCCGAAGGGATATGGTGGAGCAATCCCTTCCGGGGACTGACATGCCATTGCCGCGCCAGCAGGGCGCACCGATCCAGGCCGGAGAACAGCAACGTGTTTGAAGCCCCCAATATCCTGTTTGCGGCCGCGGGCCTTGCGGTGTTTACCGCCGCGGTTCTCCCCAAGCTGCTGCGCGATATGCCCTTTTCCATGCCCATGGTCTTCCTCGGCGCAGGGATGGGGGCGTTCGCCCTGATCCCCACCCTCCCCGACCCGGACCCGATAGTGCACGGCGACTTCGTGCTGCACCTCGCGGAAGTCTGCGTGATCATCTCCCTGATGGGCGCGGGGCTGGCGCTTGACCGGCCGGTGGGGCGGAAACGCTGGTCCACCACCTGGCGGCTGCTGGGAATCGCCATGCCCCTGTGCATCATCGTGCTCACCCTGCTGGGGCTGTGGTTCCTCGGCCTTGGCCTGGCCGCCGCCCTGCTGGTGGCCTCAAGCCTCGCACCCACGGACCCTGTACTGGCGTCCGAGGTGCAGGTGGGCGAGCCGGCAGACCACGACGACGGCACCAACAAGGAGGACGAGGTGCGGTTTGGCCTCACCTCCGAAGCCGGCCTGAACGACGGACTGGCCTTCCCGTTCGTCTACCTCGCCATTGCCATCAGCGTCGTCGGGTCATCCCCGTCAGCCTGGTTTCCGGAATGGTTCGGGGTGGACGTGCTGTGGCGGCTCGCCATAGGGCTCATCCTGGGATTCCTTAGCGGCAAGGTGCTGGCCCGGATCTTCTTCTCTGCACGCGCCGAAAGCCTGCGGCTCTCCAACCACTCCGAAGGCTTTGTTGCGCTCGCGGCCACGTTCCTCACCTACGGCCTGACCGAGATGATCGAGGGCTACGGGTTTATCGCTGTGTTTGTCTGCGCTGTCACCATCCGCGGCGCTGAACGTACCCACGGCTACCACCGGGTGCTGCACTCCTACGTGGAGCAGTTGGAACGGCTCCTGACGGTGGTGATCCTGGTCCTGCTGGGCGGTGCGATTGCCCGTGGGCTGCTCGAAGGCATCGGCTGGGCGGAGGTGCTTGTTGCCTTGGCATTCCTGCTGGTGGTCCGGCCGCTGGCAGGCTGGCTGGGGCTGGCGGGCGGCAAAACCGGGCCCCGTGAGCGGATTGCCCTCTCGTTCTTCGGGATCCGCGGGATCGGCTCGCTCTACTACCTCTCCTACGCACTGGGCAAGGGCAACTTCGCGGACCAGGCGGAATGGCTGTGGGCTTTTGTAGGCCTGGTGGTGGCGCTGTCCATTGTGATCCATGGCGCCACCACCTCTCCGCTGATGAACCGGCTGGACAAGCTCCGCGAGAAGAAGGCCCGTGCGGTATCCGGTGATGAAGGGTTGGCTCCCAACACTCCGGTGTAGCAGGAGCTTGTTCCCTGCTACATGCCGATGGCGGCCTCAATGGGGCCAATGGCGAAGAACAGCAGGAACGCCCCGGCCACTGCCCACATCAGCGGGTGGATTTCCCGGATCCGGCCCTGGACGGTGCGGATCAGGACGAATGCGATGAAGCCGGCCCCGAGGCCGTTGGCGATGGAGTAGGTGAACGGCATCAGCGTGAAGGTCAGGAAGGCCGGAATCGCGATGCCCCAGTCCTGCCAGTCGATCTTGCCCACCTGGGAGACCATCATGAAGCCCACCACCACCAGGGCTGGGGCCACAGCCTCGAAGGGAACCAGGTTGATCAGCGGGGTGAAGAACATGGCCACCAGGAACAGCAGACCGGTGACGATCGAGGCGACGCCGGTGCGGGCGCCCTCACCGATGCCGGCACCGGCCTCCACGTAAATCTGGTTGGAGGACACGGAAGCCCCTCCGCCGGCGATCGCGCCGAGCGCATCCACCTGCAGGACCCTGTCGACGTCAGGAATATTGCCGTGCTCGTCCACCGTGCCGGCCTCATTCGCCAGGCCCACCATGGTGCCCATGGCGTCGAAGAAGATGCTCAGCAGGATGACGAAGGCCAGCAGCGTGGCGGCCACAAAGCCCAGGTGTTCGAAGGCGCCGAACGGGTTGGCCTTGCCGATCAGGGACAGATCGGGGGCAGCCCATTCGGAGAACGTCGGAGCCACCAGGGACCAGCCCTGAGGGTTGAAGGGTTTGCCCGGCTGGACACTGGGGCCGATGTGCAGTGTCATTTCCAGGATCACGGCAATAACGGTGGACGTAATGATGCCGATCAGGATGGCACCCTTGACCTTGCGCACCACCAGGGCGATGGTCAGGACCAGGCCAAGAACAAATACCGCGGTGGGCCAGCCCAGCAGCTTGCCCTCAAAGCCAAGCCCAACCGGCACTGTGGTGCCTGCCACGTCCGGGATGCGGCGGACAAAGCCCGCATTGACCAGGCCAATCAAGGCGATGAACAGCCCGATGCCCACCACGATAGCCGTCTTAAGCCCCTCAGGTACGGCCTTGAACACCGCTGTCCGGAAGCCTGTGAGCACCAGGATCAGCATCGTGACGCCGGACAGGACCACCAGGCCCATCATGTCCGGCCAGGTGAGGCCCGGGCTGGTGGCTACGGTGACCGCCACGAATGCGTTGACGCCCAGCCCGGTGGCCAGCGCGAACGGATGCCTGGCCCAGGCTCCCATCAGGATGGTGAGGATGCCGGCAACAAAGGCCGTGACCGCGGCGACTGCCGGGAACCCGAGGGTGTTGCCGCTGGAGTCCGGAACGGAAAGGATCAGGGGGTTCAGCACCACGATGTAGCTCATGGCGAAGAAGGTGGCGAAGCCGCCGCGGATCTCGCGGGAAAGGTTGGAGCCGCGCTCGGTGATCATAAAATACCGGTCCAGGGCAGAGCCTTGCTTAAGCATTAGTCCTCCGGGGGAGTCTTTGGGGATACCTGAATCCTATGGGGGCTCCGGCAGGGTCCCCGACAATTTCGCCTAGTCTGTTAGGAAGCCAACACAGAGGGAGCAGTCCAAGCATGCGTTCCATCCGCCGCCAGTTACTGAGCTTTGTCCTCGGGTCCTTCGTTTTTGCTTCCGCTGTCCTCGGCGTGGCCGGGCCCGCCGCGGCACATGACGCCGCTGAATCCAGCACCCCCGCCGACGGCGCTTCGGTAGCGGTGCCGCCGGAACAGGTGTCGGTGGCCTTCAACAACAACCCGTTGGGCATCGGCTCATCCTTTTCCGTCAAGGATGCCTCCGGCGCGGAGTGGGCGGACGGGCCGGTGGACATTGTGGACAATGTGGCCAGCCAGAAGCTGAAGGCGGGCGGCCCGGCCGGGCAGTACACCGTCACGTGGCGGGTGGTCAGCTCCGACTCGCACCCCATCGAAGGGACGTTCACTTTCACGGCTTCGGCAGCAGCGGAAGGTGCTGCAGCGTCAGAGGGTTCGACGGCGGGAGCGGCCGTTCCGGGGATGGGAACGGCCCAGCCGGGAGTGACAGCCGCGCCGGAGACTGCCGGCCAAGGGGAGCCGTTCCAGTGGAGCATCGTTATTTTCGCCGCAGCAGCAGCAGGTTTGCTTGCCGCCCTGGCCATCCTTGCCCGCCGACGGCTTGCCGCGGGCGCCGACCACGAGAGCTGACGGGCGCTAGCAGGGCAGGATCGCCAGGCTTCCGGTGTGCGGGGGAGCGTCGGCCGCAGGGTTGACCTTTGCGGAAATGGCCAGGCCCACGGTCTTCGCCTGGCGCAGGGCCTCTTTAGGAGACGGTGTGATCAGTTCTCCCACACCCACCAGGTAGATGCCGATGGCCCGCATGGCAGAGACGAGGTTGCGGCCCACTGAGATGCCGAAGTCGTTGATCATGCGCCGCAGCTGGCTGTGGGCGCAGCGTGTGAGCACAATGTGGTCTGTCACCAGAATGCCGGTGGGCGTATGCACCTCCCACTGCGGGACAGTCGCGCCACCGCACTTGCCGTCCACCATGGTCAGTTGTACGGCGCGTGTGCTGTTGCGGACATCCACGTCGTGGCTGGCGGCGTAGTTGCGCAGGTGACGGAGGATCTCGTTCCGCTCCCGAAGGGTTGCCGAATCAGCCGCGTCGCAGCGCTGCAGCGAAGCTGTGTTGGCCGGCTGGGCGGCCCCCAGGATGTCCAGTCCGTCCACCACTATGGAATCAACCCCGCGGCGGCACAGCTCGGCAGCCACTGCCAGGCCGGACAGGCCGGTGCCAATAATCACAGTGGTGGTCTGCTCGGTCCCGGCATTCCCAGGCATGCTTGACACTACAGTTTCCTCCTTCGAAGCTTCGGCGGGTGCGGGCGTCCTCGCCCGCGCGCGTTCCGTTACCCCCAAAGTCCGGCCGCAGTGCATTGCCGGGCAGCTCTGACAGGAAGAGGCAGTAGGCGTCCCGGACCAACAATGTCCTGAAGACTACAGAAGATTTGCAGCGCTGGATAGCCCAATCCGAAAAGATTCCACTGCAGGTGAACACGCTTTCCTGAGCCCTGCAACGAGCCTGTGGATAAGTTCCGGTTGCGGGTCTGAACAGGCTTGCTAAGCAACGGCGGACAGAGAATAGTGAGAAATGGAAGCAGGTCCTCCCGGGCAGCTGCGGCTGCAAAACGGGTGCACAGGGAACGGCCCCGCTTCTGGCAGAATAGCCGCAACATCAGGCAGTATCGCAAGGAGGCGGCCCCATGGGCGCACAGGAGTTGCATCCGGACCCGGCGCGGGACAACGGCGGATCGCATGCCGCTCCCGACGGGATCGTTGTTGGCGTTGACGGGTCGGACCACGGCCAGTGCGCCTTGGTCTGGGCTGCCAGGGAAGCCCAGCGCCGCCGTCGTCCATTGCACATCGTTACCGCCTACTCGGTACCGATCTTCGCGGCGTCCGGCCTGGACGGCGGATACGCCACTGTAGATGACTCAGTGATCCGCGAGGGCGCCGAAGCTGTGGTCAGGCAGGCACTGGACAAGGTCGCCGGCTACGACATTGAGGTCAGCGCTTCGGTGGAAAACGGCGACGCGTCCGGCGTGCTCCTGGAAATGTCCCAGACAGCGGAACTTCTGGTGTTCGGTACACGCGGCCGTGGCGGCTTCGTGGGAAGACTCCTTGGTTCAGTTAGCAGCGCCCTGCCGGCACACGCGAAATGCCCTACAGTCACCGTGCCCCTGGTCTGCGCGGACCGGCTGGGCGAAACCACCGAGGACCGTCGGGTCAGGGCCGAGCAGGCCAAAGCCGGGCACCAGCGCGTGGAAAACGTGGTGGTGGTGGGTGTTGACGGCTCCGAACAGGCGCGGGTTGCTGTGCTCGAAGCCGCGGACCAGGCTCTACGGCTGGGTGCATTGCTCCGGGTGGTCTGCGCGGTTCCGCAGTACAGCGGCTCACTGGCCTGGGTTCCCGCCCCGATGGACCGCAAGGCACTGTTCGCCGATATTCAGCTGACCCTGGAGGCAGGCATGGCCTGGTTGCGGAGCCACTATCCCAACCTGTCGGCGGAATCCGAACTGCTGGACGGCTCGCCGGTGGACGTGCTGGTGGAAGCAAGCCGGCACGTGGAACTGGTGGTCGTGGGAACCCGCGGCCGCGGCGGCTTCACCGGCATGCTCCTGGGGTCTACTTCCGACGGGGTCCTCCATCACGCCAAGGGCCCCGTCATGGTGGTCCCTGACCGCGAGGACCCGCGCCTTGCGGACCGCGCCCGGTTCGGGCCCATCCTCGGCGCAGCCTGATCACAACATCTCGGAGGGAGCGTCACCGTGGCCGCCTACCCACCAGGAGAAGCAGGGGAAGCTCCGCGCCAAGCGGACCGGAACACCCCTGCTGCCTTGATCCTGCGCCTCAGCCATGTTGGCGGCAGCATGCTGCCGCTGGTGGGAGGCAAGGCTGCCAACCTCGGTGAACTGATATCAGCAGGATTACCCGTGCCGGATGGTTTCTGCCTGACCACGGAGGCGTACCGGGAGGCGGTGAAGCCCGTCCAGGACGGGGTGCTTGCAGAGCTTGGCAGAATCCAGGCTGAACTGCCGCCCGGCCTGCCCAGCCGGGCCGATGAGCTGGCCGCAGCGGCGGGGATGGCGAGGGACGCTATCCGCGCCATACCGGTTCCGCCCAGGATTGCTGCCGCAGTGGAACAAGCCTATGCAGCGCTGGGTGAATCTACCCCGGTGGCGGTGAGGTCCTCGGCTACGGCCGAGGACCTGCCGTTTGCGAGCTTCGCCGGCCAGCAGGATACCTACCTGAATGTGGTGGGCATCGACGCCGTCCTTGAGGCTGTGCGCAACTGCTGGGCCTCCCTCTGGACGGACCGGGCAGTGGCTTACCGTGCCGCACTTGGCATCACACCGCACGAAGTAGCCCTCGCCGTCGTCATTCAGCGCATGGTCGATGCGGCATCGGCAGGGGTAATGTTCACGGCCAACCCCGTCACCGGCAGGCGCCGCGAAGCCGTCATCGATGCCGCGCCGGGACTTGGCGAAGCAGTGGTTTCCGGGGCCGTCAATTTGGAACATTTTGTGGTGGACGCCGAAACAGGCCGGGTTGTGGAGCGGAAGCTGGGCGATAAGCGCTTGATGGTGCGCCCCCTTTCAGGTGGGGGAACGGAGACACAGGACCTTCGGGGCCGGGCGGAGGATCCCAGCCTTACCGATGAACAGGCCGTTGAACTTGCGGTCCTCGGTGCCCAGGCGGAGCGGCACTTCGGATCCCCGCAGGACACCGAATGGGCCATTGACTCCGGCGGAACGCCCTGGTTGACCCAGTCCCGGCCCATCACCACCCTGTTCCCGGTCCCGGAGAGCGGCTACCCCGGCGCGGGAAGCAGGGTCTACCTTTGCTTCAGCCTGGCCCAGGGACTCACCCGGCCGCTCACGCCCATGGGGCTGGCATCGATGCGGCTTCTTGCCTCCTCTGTGGCCAAGGCCGCCGGTTTCGCCGTTCCCGAGCCCCGGCGGGGCCCTTCACCGTATGCCGAGGCTGCCCAGCGCTTGTACTTCGACCTCACCACCCCGGCCAGGAGCAACGTGGGCCGCCGGATTTTTCCACGGATCTTCGACGTGATGGAAGCCAGGTCCGCAGTGGTGTTGCGGCGGATTTTCAGCGACCCCCGTTTCTCGGTGACCCGCCGGACTCCGATCGGAGTGGTGCGGCATGTCCTGCCGGCAGCGGTGCGGGCCCGCGCCCCGGAATCGGTGCTCCGGGCACTGTTCAGGCCCAAGGCGGCCCTGCTCAGGCTGGACCGCTTCACCCGGGAATTCGCCGACGACTTGGAGCTGGGCCCGGGAGCAGGGCCAATTGAACGGTTGAACCACGCCGAGCGGCTCCTGGGAGACCGGCTCTTTGCCATTGTCCCGGCCATCTTGCCCCTGCCTGCCTTGGGATTCGCGATGCTGTGGCTGGCGGGAAAGCTGTTGGGAGGCAAGGACCGCTGGGAGGACCTGCAGAAAGTGCTCCGGGGCCTGCCGCAGAACGTGACCACCGAGATGGACCTTGACCTGTGGCGGCTTGCATCAGCGGTGCGGGATGACCGTGAATCACGCACGGCGCTGGAGGAGCGGCAGCCGTCCGAACTGGCAGCAGAGTTCGAAGCCGGGCGCCTGCCCCCTGTCCTGCACGCAGGCCTGGTCCGGTTCCTTGACCGCTACGGTCACCGGGCGGTGGCCGAAATCGACGTGGGCATGCCCCGGTGGTCCGACGACCCGACGCACATCCTGGGTGTCCTGGCCAACTATCTCCGCCTCACTGACCCCGCCATGGCTCCGGACGTGCAGTTCAGCCGGGCAAATGCGGAGGCAGAAGCACAAGTGGAACGGCTCGTAGCCAAGGCGCGCAGCCGCGGCAGGCTGCGTGGGTTGCTCGTTGGTGCCGCTTTGCGCCGCACCAGGACTTTCGCCGGGCTGCGGGAGCTGCCCAAGTACCAGCTGGTCCTGGGCCTCGCTGAAGTGCGGACTCAACTGGCGTGTGTGGGAGCGGCGTTGGCAGCTGACGGCCAGCTGGAGGGCGCCGACGACATCTTCTTCCTCGACTTTGAAGAGGCCAGGCAGGCTCTTGCCGGCCGGGGCCCCAACGGAGGCGCCGAGCAGGGCACGCTGCGCGAACTCGTCCTGGAACGGCGCGCCGCTTACGCCGCCGAACTCGGCAGGCGCCACGTTCCCAGGGTCCTGCTCTCGGACGGCACCGAGCCCGAGGTGCTCTACGCCGCGGGTGCCGGCCTCGCTGACGGAGCACTCTCCGGCAGCCCGGCATCGGCGGGTTCGGCCACCGCTCCTGCCCGCGTAATCCTGGACCCTGTGGGCGCCCACCTTGAACCAGGGGAAATCCTGGTGGCACCGTCCACCGATCCCGGCTGGACGCCCTTGTTCCTGACCGCCGGCGGCCTGGTGATGGAGATGGGCGGGCCCAACTCGCACGGTGCCGTAGTGGCGCGGGAGTACGGCATACCCGCCGTGGTAGGGGTGCCGGATGCCACTTCCCGGCTGACCACCGGGCAAAAGATAACGGTCGACGGCGGCGCTGGAACCGTAGTGCCCGCGTAACCGGGTGGAAGTCTCCGGGGCAGGTGTAGGGAGCATTCCCGAGGCGTACCCTTGGACTATGGGCTCCAGTGACGGAGACGGCCCGACTGCGGACCGCCGGAGGATGAACCGCCTGACCACGGGCAGGCTTGCCGGAACAGGCGGCAATCGGACTTGGTTGAGGTGGGTTCCTGCAGCGGCTGTGCCTGCCGTGATCGCCGCCGGGGTACTGGTGGGATCCATGCCGGCGCGGGCAGGCGACCCGCTGCCCGCAAAAACCCCTGCCGAGGTGATCGCCTTGCTGGCCGGCCACAGGACACACACGTTTTCGGGAACCATTGAGCAGTCCTCCGAGCTGGGGCTGCCGGAACTGCCGGCAACGGGTCCGACGTCCGGCCCTGCCTCGCCCGGAGGCGCAGCCTCAGCCATGGAGTTCCTCACCGGTGAGCATACGGCGAGGGTCTTCATGGACGGAAAAACCAAGGCGCGGATCCAGGTGGTGGACCGGCTCGCCGAACGTGACGTGATCCGCCGCGGCAACGACGTCTGGCTTTACTCCTCAAAGGACAACTCCGCCGCGCACCTGACCCTGCCCGGCTACGCCGCCGATTTGCCGCTTACCCAGCCGCCGCTGGCGGACCCAGGGAACACCGGGACGCCGCCTCTGAATACCCCGCAGGCTGTGGTGCCCGTCCCGCCCACGCCCCAGGACCTCTCCGAAAAGTTCCTGGCCGCGGTGGACAGTTCAACTGCCGTGTCAGTGGGCCCGGATGTGACAGCGGCCGGGCGCCCTGCCTACAACCTCCTGCTCGAGCCGCGTACCGGGGACACGCTGGTGGGCAAGGTGGCAATCGCCGTCGACGCAGCCAACGGCATGCCGCTCTCTGTGGAGGTGACGGCCCGCGGTGCAGCCCAACCCGCCTTCAGCGCCGGATTCACCAGCCTGTCCCTCGATGCTCCGGACGACGCGCTTTTCAACTTCGTCCCGCCGCCCGGCAGCACCGTTGAGGAACTGCAGGTTCGCCATTCCCACCACTGGCCGCTCAGCTCCGGGTTCCCCGGCAACCCCGGCATCCACGTCACGCCGGATAATGCTGCCCGGAGCATCAAGGACGAAGTCCGGCCCTACCTGACCGGGGCCGGGTGGGAAACGGTAGTGGAAATCCCGGCTGAGGCAGGGACGACTTCCACCATGGATGCCCTCCTTTCCAGGAATCCGCTGTTGTCCCAAGCCGTCGTCGCAGTTCCCGGCGGGCGGCTGTTCTCCACCACGCTGTTCACCGTCCTGTTCACTGACGACGGCCGGATCTTCGCGGGCATGGTCCCGCCGGAGAGGCTGCAAGCCGCATCCACGGCTCCGTGACCGGGCCCGCAGGAGGCCCCGGCTCCCGGACCTACGGCCTGACCATTGAGACCCAGGGGCTGACGAAGCGCTTCGGGCAGCAGTTGGCCGTGGATGGCCTCGACCTCGCAGTGCCTCCCGGCGCGGTCTTCGGCTTCCTCGGACCCAACGGCTCCGGAAAGACCACCACCATCAGGATGCTGCTGGGCCTCGCCGCCGCCTCCGCGGGGTCCGTTCGACTGCTGGGCAGGGACATGCCCGGCGAATTCCAGGACGTCCTCCCGCACGTGGGGGCACTGGTGGAGGGCCCGGCCTTCTACCCCTTTCTCTCCGGGACCGCGAACCTCCACCGCCTCGACGCCGCCACCCGGCATGCCCCACCCGCCTCACGGGGATCCCGGGTGAACCAGGCGCTGGAACGGGTGGGATTAAGCCACGCCGCAGGCAAGCGCGTGCACGCCTATTCGCTGGGCATGAAGCAACGGCTCGGTATTGCCAACGCGCTGTTGTCTCCCCGCGAACTGCTGGTGCTGGATGAACCCACCAACGGGCTGGACCCCCAGGGCACCCGGGAAGTCCGGAACCTCGTCCGGTCCCTCGCAGCAGACGGGACTACCGTCTTTGTCTCGAGCCACCTGCTGGCCGAGGTGGAGCAGATGTGCACCCATGCGGCCATCATGAGCGCGGGCCGGCTCGTGGCCCAGGGCCCGCTCTCCGAGCTGCGCCGGTCCGGAACCGCCTCCATCCGTCTGGTGACGCCGGACGCCGGGACCGCGATGTCGGTCCTGGCGCGCCTTGGGCTGTTGCCGGAACCTGCAGCTGCGCAACCGGACGGCGAGGTGGTAACGGCCGCTCTGGCCCGGCCGGGGGTACTTGGAAGTCCAGGCGTTGGGGCAGGAAGGCCAGTGCCGGGCACCCCTGCCTCCCCGTACACCGCCCCGGAAGAGATCGTGGCACGCCTGGTGAATGCCGGAGTCAGGGTCCGCGGTTTCGCAGTGGAACGGGAAAGCCTTGAGGACCGCTTTGTTGCCCTGACGGGTGAGGGTTTCGATGTTGCCCAGTGACGCCCGGCAGGTAACCGCAAAGGCAGCAGGAGCAGAACCCGCAGCGGCGCCCCGCGGGTCCGGTGCCTCCCTTTTGTGGTCGGAACTCCGGCTGCTGTTTGCGCGGCGCCGTACCTGGGCACTGCTGCTGGCGCTGGCGGCGATACCGGTGTTGATCGCCGTGGCCGTCAGGATCTCATCCGGAGTTCCCGCGGGCCGGGGCCCTGCCTTCCTGGACCGCATCACCCAGAACGGACTTTTCGTTGCGTTTACCGCCATGCTGGTGTCGGTTCCACTGTTTCTGCCCCTGGCCGTGGGCGTGGTGGCAGGGGACACCATCGCGGGCGAGGCAAACCTGGGCACATTGAGGTACCTGCTGGTTGCTCCTACAGGCAGGGTGCGGCTGCTTCTGGTGAAGTACGCGGGGGCGCTGGCGTTCTGCCTTGCTGCGCCCATCACTGTGGCGCTGGCCGGTGCCGGCATTGGGGCGGCGCTTTTCCCCGTGGGCCCGGTGACGTTGTTGTCAGGGGACGTGATCGAGCCGGCGGAGGCCGGGGTACGCCTCCTCCTGATTGCTGCCTACCTGGCCGTTTCCCTGGCCGGGCTCTCCGCCATAGGACTCTTTGTGTCCACGCTCACTGTGGTCCCGGTGGGTGCCATGGCGGCCACAGTGGTGGTCTCAGTAGTGTCCCAGGTCCTTGACCAGCTGCCTCAGCTCGAGTGGCTGCACCCGTGGCTGTTCAGCCATTACTGGCTGGGCTTTGGAGACCTGCTCCGCCAGCCGGTGCTGTGGGACTCGTTCGCCAGCAACGCCTTGCTGCAGGCGGGGTACATTGCCCTGTTCGGTGCCCTCGCCTACGGGCGGTTCATCACCAAGGACGTGCTGAGCTGACCAAGCCTAGGCGTGCTGGTGCGCCTCGTGTTCGGAATGCGTGGCCGGCTCCAACTGGAACGTGCAGTGGTCGGTATCGAAGTGCGAACCCAGGCAGGTCACCAGTTTGTCCAGCAACTGGTCCGCTCCGCGGGCGGTCAGCACGCCGTCCTCCACCACGACGTGTGCTGAGAAAACCGGCACGCCTGAAGTGATGGTCCAGATGTGGATGTCGTGCACATCAGATACGCCCTCCACAGACATGATGTGTTCACGAATCATCTGGACTTCAACCCCCTTGGGGCTGGCTTCGAGCAGCACGTCAACCACATCGCGCAGCAGCGTCCATGCCCGGGGCAGGATCAGCAGGGCAATCACCACTGAGGCGATGGTGTCGGCAGCGTGGAAGCCGGTGACCATGGTTGTCACCGCGGCGGCTATCACGGCGACCGAACCCAGAAGGTCGCCCAGGACTTCGAGATAAGCACCGCGGACGTTGAGGCTTTCCTGGTGTGCTCCGCGCAAAATCAGGAGCGACACGAGGTTGGCCGCAGCACCCAGGATGGCGGCAAACAGCATGATGTCCGTCTGCACCTCAGGGGCGGAACCGATCCGCCGGATTGCTTCACTGAAGATGACCACGGAGATCACGATCAGGATCAAGGCATTGGCCAATGCCGCGAGGACTTCGGCCCGCTGGTACCCGTAGGTCCTCTGGTCACTCGCCGGTTGGCCTGCAATCCAGGCGGCAAGCAACGCGATGGTTACCCCGGCGGCATCGGAAAGCATATGGCCGGCATCGGCAAGCAGCGAGAGCGAACCGGAAAGTACTGAACCCACCACCTGCACCAGGACCACAACGAGGGTGATGACAAGAACCGCCACAAGCCGCTTGCGGTGCCGGCCCGTTGCGGTAATACCGTGCGTGTGGCTGTGATCGTGTCCCATGCCTACAAGGCTAGCCCCAGCCGAGCTCGTGCAGCCGGTGGTCATCGATCCCGAAGTGGTGGGCGATTTCATGGACCACCGTGACAGCCACCTCATGGATAACGTCATCACGTGAGGAGCAGATTTCAAGGATGGGTTCGCGGAAGATGGTGATGCGGTCCGGCAGGGAACCGGCATCCCACCACGAGTCCCGCTCTGTCAGCGGCACGCCCTCATAGAGCCCCAGCAGTACGGTGTCCGGGTCCTCGCCCGGCCGGGGCACGTAGTCGTCCTCGATGAACACCGCTACGTTATCCATCGCGCCCGCCAGCTGGTCCGGGATACTGGCCAGGGCGTCCTGGACTGCGGCCTCGAACTCGTCCGGCGGCATGGTGAAGCCGGGTGGCCCGATCGCACGAAGGGGCTCGCTGGGGCCCTCGGGAACAACAGGCAAACCCGGCGGCAAACTGGCTGGCATACTCCAACTCTAGTGACGAACCTTTGGCCTGGCTTCCCGTCCCGGCCTGGTGCGTCGCCGGGTCAGACCCACACCGACCAGGCAGACCAACCCGCCCACCAGGCCCAGTGCAGTGGGAATTTCGCCCAGGAGCAGCCACGAGATAAGGATGGTGGTGCCGGGCACCAGGTAGGTGGTGGCTGCAAGCTTGCCCGCCTCAATCAGTGAAAGCGCGTACGCCCACGTGGTGAAGGCAATGGCCGTGGGGAAGATGCCGAGATAAACCAGGCCCCATGTTGCCCCAGCCGGCGCCGCCTGCACTTCGGTGGCCAGCTGTCCTGCAAAAGGCAGGCAGCACACTGCCCCCACCAGGATCCCGAACCAGGTGGCTTGTGCAGCGGGAAACTTGCGCAGCACCGGCTTTTGGATGATGACGCTGACTGCGGCGAGCACAGCGGCAAGCAGGCACAGCAGCACCCCCGCCACATCCGTCGTCGGACTTTCCCCCGGTACGGAGGGCTGGCCTGAACCCACGGCAATCAGCGCCACCCCCGCGAAGGCAACCAGGCTCCCGATGATCAGCCAGCGCGGGAATCCCTCCTTGAGGAAAACGCCGGCCATGATGGCCACGAGGATGGGATTGACGTTGATGAGCAGGGCGCTGGTGCCGGCATCCAGCACGTGCTCCGCCGCGTTCAGCGCCACGTTGTACCCGCCGAACCACATCACCCCGTAGGCAAGGATAGGCCACCACTCCCGGCCCCGGGGCAGGAGCCGGCTCTTCAGCAGTTGGGGGAGGACCAGCAGGGCCAGCACGACGGCGGCAACCGCCAGCCTGCCGAGCGTCAGGGAGCCGGGGGAGAAGTGTGGGCCGATGGCCCGGATGCCCACAAATGCCGAAGCCCAGAGGACCACGGTAACGGCCATGGCCGCAATGCCAAGTGCTTTGATCCGGGATGCGGGACCGGTTGGGGGCGCGGGTGCGCTGACGGGGGTGCTTGATGCCATGGTGCCAATCTAGCCGGGCGTCCAGCTCCCGGTCTGGCGGAAATCGGCCACGTCTAACCAAGTTCCTGCCAAAGATTCGATAAAGAGCCCAAAAGGGTATCGGTTTGGCGGCTAGGATGCGGGTTATGGTCTCAAACCTCGCGCCTCCCCGGGATACAGCACGCCTGATCCGAAAAATCATCTGGCTGGTCCTCGCCGCAGTGGTAGTGGCCGGGGCGGCCTGGTACGCCGTGCTGACCTTGGGGAAGTCCCAACAGTCCGCGCCTGCGGCCCCCGGTGCCGAACAGCTTGTCCGTGCGGACAGCCACCGCTTGACCAGCCCGGCGGTCGAGAAGGCACAACTTGTGGAATTCCTGGACTTCGAATGCCCGTCCTGCGGCTCCATCCATCCCATCGTCGAGGAATTCAAAGCCGAGTTCGGAGACAGGATCACATTCGTTCACCGGCACTTCCCGTTGTCAGCCCACCCGAACTCGGGACAGGCGGCGCTGGCAGCGGAGGCGGCCGGGCGGCAGGGCCAGTACCAGCACATGGCCAACAAGTTGTTCGAAACCCAGTCCGAGTGGGCGGGAAACCAGCAGTCCCAGGCCCCGCGGTTCCGGAATTACGCCGAGCAGTTGGGGCTGGACCTTGCGCAGTATGATGCCGTCGTCGCTGATCCCAGGACGGAAGAGCGCATCCTGGCCGACGTAGCGGACGGTAATGCGCTGGGCGTGACCGGCACCCCCACCTTCTTCCTCAACGGGGAGAAGCTCACCCTGACCACCAAGGCCGAGTTCCGGCAGAAACTCGCGGACGCCGCGGGCTAACGCTGGTTCGCCCCGGACCACTCCAGCAGCCGCTCGACGGGCCAGGTGGTGACAATACGGTCGGCCGGAACACCGTTCCGGTCCGCACGCTCCGCGCCGTACTGAAGGAAGTCCAGCTGCCCTGGTGCGTGCGCGTCACTGTCGATTGAGAAAAGGCAGCCTGCGTCCAAAGCGAGCTGGATCAGTGCATCCGGCGGGTCCTGGCGCTCCGGCCGCGAATTGATCTCCACCGCCACGTTGTGTTCCGCGCATGCGGCGAACACCTCCTTGGCGTCGAATTCCGACGGCGGACGCGTCCCCCTTGACCCCTCCACCAGGCGTCCCGTGCAGTGCCCCAGCACGTTGGTCTGCGGATCCGCTATGCCCTTGAGCATGCGTCGTGTCATGGTGTTCCGGTCCGCCCGCAGCTTGGAATGGACGCTTGCCACCACGATGTCCAGGCGGTCCAGCAGTTCCGGATCCTGGTCCAGTTCGCCGGACTCCAGAATGTCCACTTCGATGCCGGTCAGCAGCCGCACCCGGTTGTCCTGCTTCCCGTCAGAGCCGGCGTGGGTGCCGTTGTTGATGTCCGCCACTACGTCCAGTTGCTGCATCAGCCGTTCCGCCGAGAGCCCGTTGGCGATGGTGAGGTTGGGGGAGTGGTCCGTCAGCGCGAGGTAATCCCTGCCCAGCACCCCGGCTGCTGCCACCATCAGCTCAATGGGGGACCCGCCGTCGGACCATTCGCTGTGGCTGTGCAGGTCACCCCGAAGCGCCTCCCGGATGACGGTGCCACCGGAAGCCAAAGGCTGGGCGCCCTTCTCGCGAAGGTCGGCGAGGTACTCCGGGACCTGGCCCTCGACTGCATCCCGGATGACCTGGTAAGTCCGGTCGCCAATGCCTTTCATGGATTTCAGGCGGCCGTTTTTCACCCTGGTTGCCACTTCTTCCGGCGGCAGCGGAGCGATCACCCCGGCAGCTTTGCGGAAGGCCTGGACCTTGAAGGTGGCAGCGCGTCCGCGCTCCAGCCAAAAGGCGATCTCGTTGAGTGCTGCAACGGCGTCCATCAGTCCATCTTCACCTGTTCGTGCCGCTCTGGGCGCGTGTTTTCGCGGATTTTGGAATATTCCCCAGTAGGCCCTATAGTTTTAGAGTCCAGTTCGGAGAAACGCAAAGAGCAAAGACGGAAAGCATCGCTTGACGCCTTTTATTTTTGTTCCGAACGGGTTCTGGCCCCCATCGTCTAGCGGCCTAGGACACCGCCCTTTCACGGCGGCGGCACGGGTTCGAATCCCGTTGGGGGTACGCAAGGAACTGGTCAAACAGACTTAGAATGTCTGGTAGGCTGGAAGCCTTGAAAAAAGCGGTAGAGATACTGCGAAGCAAGAAACGCAAGGCCCTGTAGCGCAGTTGGTTAGCGCGCCGCCCTGTCACGGCGGAGGTCGCGGGTTCAAGTCCCGTCAGGGTCGCTCTGATTGTTGGAAGCAATTCCGGCTCTCATGGTGACTAGTCACCTAGGCTCTGTAGCTCAGTTGGTAGAGCGTTCGACTGAAAATCGAAAGGTCACCGGATCGACGCCGGTCGGAGCCACCACTGGGAAGCATCAGTTCTTCGGAACTGGTGCTTTTCTTCTTTAACGCCTTACTCCTGGAATGGATGCCAGGTTCCGCCGCTCTCCACGCCAGGACACTTCTCTGCAGCCGGTCGGCCCTGTCTGCCCTTAAGTCACCGCCAGGGATAGGGTTGGGATCAACAGAAGGGGGAGTGCCTGATGGAATACCAGAACCCGCAACCCGGCCAGGGCATCCAGAGCCGTCCCGTCCCGGTTCCTGTGCCGGCGCCTGGTCTTGGCCGTACGGTTATTTCTGAAACGGCAGTAGCCAAAGTGGCAGGACTTGCCGCCCGGGCCGTACCGGGGGTGTACTCCCTGGGCTCCGGACCCCGTGCGCTTGGCGCCATCCGCGACGCCGTTGGCAGTTCGGATCATGCCGCCGGCGTACGCGCTGAGGTGGGCGAAACGCAGGTTGCAGTGGATATCAGCCTCGTCGCCAGCTACGGCACACCGCTGCACTCACTGGCCAACGAGGTACGCGCGGCAGTTTACCGGGCGGTGGAGGAACTCGTGGGTCTGCAGGTGATCGAGGTCAACGTGGAAGTCACCGACGTCTACGTTATGCCACCGGTTAAGCCCACCACCGGTTCCACGGAAAGGGAGGGGCTGCTGTGAACCTCACCGTCGCCGGTACCGCGATGGGCGCCTTCGTCGCCTTTATGTCCCTGCAGTTCGGCCTGTGGGGGTTTCTGATATCGCTGCTCTTTATGGCCATCGGGGCAGTCCTGGGCCGGGCCGCTGAAGGGAAACTGGACCTTCGCGGCGTCCTGGACGCCATCATCGGCCGGCGCTCGTCCTCATGAGCTCCACCGCTCCGGCTGTCCGGGGCCAGGAGCTGACCGGCCATAACCGCATCAGCACGCAGGCCCTGACCAGCCTTGCCAAGGCCGCAGCCGCCCACTACCTGGGCGTGGACGCCGAGGATGTCCGGGCTGACTGGACGGACGACGACGGCATGCTGGCGCTGTCCCTTGTCACGCCCATCAGCATCCCGCCACTGAACGCCGTGGTTCTGGACCCCTCCCGGGTGAAAGGCGGTGGAGGCTCCATCTGGGAGCGCACGGTAACGGCAAAAGCCCGCATCCTCGCCACAGTCGCGGATTTGAGCGGTGCACAGTTGAGCCGGGTGGACATCAGGATCAGCGGAGTGAGGATCAGCGAAGGAGGACGCGTCCGATGAGCCGGCGCGTGGAAAACCAGGGTCCTGATATGGGCCGCATACTGCATCGGGAAACGCACTCCTCACGCGCGGTAGTGGCCACTGCCGCCGCGGTCCTGGTCATCGCGCTTGCTGCCTACGGGCTCCTCGAAGCTGCCGTTCAAGCCTTCGGGCAGCCGGCCTGGCTCATCGAGCCGCAGGTGGCGGCCGAGCGCATGGTGGCCCTCCCCGCAGATATTTCACCGCTGCTGCTGGGCGCCCTTGGCGCGGTCCTGGCCATGTTTGGCCTGGTCTTTTTCCTCAACGGGGTCCTGCCCGGGCGCCGTGCCCGGCACCTTGCAGGTGGCGGTGAAAACGCCGGACGTGCCGTAGTGGTGGACGATGAAGTCATCGCTTCCGCGCTGGCACGCCGCGCCCGGCTTGCCGCAAATGTCGCACCCGAACAGGTCATGGTGGTGGTTTCGCAGCGGCAGGTGGTGGTGAATGTCCGGCCCACCTCGGGAGTTCCCGTGGACCACGACGCCGTGCTTGCTGCGGTCCAAAGCGAACTCCACGCCATGGCTCTGCACCCTTCACCCGAGGCACAGGTCAACGTGGCGCCGTCAGGAGTGATCGGCGCATGAACAGTACCCCTACCCTTCTTAACCGGATCCTCGTTGCGGTCCTCGGTTTGATGCTTCTTGCTGTTGGCGTCCTGCTGATGCTGCTGGCGGCTGTTCCGGCCGTTGCTTCCTGGTGGCACTCCTGGTCTGCCGGTGTCTGGAACCAGGTCAATCAGGTCTTCGCTGCCACGAGGTTTCCCGGGCGCACTGAAAGCTGGCTGTGGATCCTGGTGGCGCTGGCCCTGCTTCTGCTGATTGGACTGATGGTGGCCTGGGTTGCGCAGCAGGGCAAGGGCCGGGCCAACCTGCTTGCCTATGAATACGATCCCGGGGCGGTTCCGGGCGATGTCCGGATCAGTGGAGGAGTGGCGGAGCAGGCGCTTAAACATGCCCTCGCAGATCGTCCCGACCTGGCCGGTGCGACTGTGACCACCTATGACGTCAAAGGCAGCCCGGCCCTGAAAGTGCGCCTCCTGCCGCGCCAGGGCGTGGCCCCTCACCTGCTGGCAGGCGAGGTATACGCCCTGGTCGCGGCACTGGAGACGGTGGTTGGAAGAAAAATTCCGGTGCTGATCCACGTTGCAGCCGGCGCCCGGACGCGCTTCAGCAGGGCTGAGCGCGTGCGTTGACCGCTGGTACTTTCAGTCCCTGACCAAATAAACGGTGCAGTCTACGGGTACTTCGCGCCTATCCGCCCACTCGGCTGCAAGTTCAGGACCGCTGGAGAGAACAACCGAATAACCATCAGGAACGGGGGCGGAAGCAAACCCAAGGTTGCCTAACACCAGGACGTCGCTGTTATGGAAGGCCAGCACCCCGCTGTCCGGCGCGTGGACCTCAGCCCAACCAAAGGAGCCTGCACCCAGCCGATGTGCGGACCTGAAGGCAAGGGCAGCCCGGTAAAGCTCCAGGGTAGAGCCTTCCACTCCTTCCTGTTGGTCCGCTGCCAATGGGCCGAAACTCTCCGGCTGCGGGAGCCAGGGCTGGGATGCCCCGCCGTCCAGGGCCACGGAAAAGCCGTGGCCGGGCCGTTCCGCAGCCCAGGGCAGGGGGACCCGGCAGCCGTCACGGCCAATCTCTGCGCCACGCGTCCGGAAAAACGTCGGGTCCTGCCGCGCATCGGCCGGGAGGGTGGTGTGCTCGGGAAGTCCCAGCTCCTCTCCCTGGTACAGGTAAGCCGAACCCGGAAGAGCCAGCGAAATCAAGGTCGCAGCCCTCGCGCGGGCAAGCCCCAGGGGAGCATTGGGCTGCTCATCGTCCGCTCCCAGTCCCTTGGGGAACATCGTGGGGTCCTTTAGGCCGAACCGGGTGGTGTGCCGGACGGTGTCGTGGTTGCTCAGGACCCACGTGCAGGGAGCGCCGACGGAAGCGGCAGCTGCCAGGGAGGCTTCAATGGACTCGGCCATGCGCTCCGCATCCCAGCCTGCAAGCAGGAAATCAAAATTGAAGGCCTGCTGCATTTCGTCCGGGCGGGTGTAGCGGGCCAGCCGTTCCGCTGGCTCCACCCAGGCTTCGGCCACCATCATGCGGTCGCCTTCGTACTCGGCCAGCACCTGGTGCCAGTCCCGGTAAACGTCGTGCACGCCGTCCTGGTCAAAGAACGGTGAGGGAGGATAAAGCGGGGATACCGCCCTGTGTGGCTCCTCGGCGTCCGTATGGGCTCCGGGAGCATCACCGGGGCGGTGCGCTGCTTCCCGGGGCACTTCCACGGTGCCTTCAACCATGGCGGCGGCGCCTTCCCAGTCGGGCAGGCCGGGCTCCTTGACCAGGCCGTGGGCCACGTCAACGCGGAAGCCGTCCACACCCCGGTCCAGCCAGAAACGAAGCACAGAGCGCATCTCCTCGTGCACCTCGGCGTTTTCCCAGTTGAGGTCCGGCTGCTTGCTGTCAAAAAGGTGCAGGTACCACTCGCCCGGAGATCCGTCAGCCTCAGTGATCCGGCTCCAGGCCGGCCCGCCGAAGATCGATTTCCAGTTGTTCGGGGGGAGCTTGCCGTCACCGGAACCGGGAATGTCGTCCTTTCCAGACCGGAACATGTAGCGGCTCCTCTCCGGAGAACCCGGCGCGGAAGCGAGCGCTTCCTGGAACCACACATGTTCGTCGGAAGTATGGTTGGGTACCAGGTCAACAATGACCTTGAGCCCGCGCTGGTGAGCTTCCTGCAACATGGCGTCGAAGTCACCCAAGGAGCCGAAAAGGGGATCCACCTGGCGGTAATCTGCCACGTCATACCCTGCGTCCGCCTGGGGGGATTTGTAGAACGGGGACAGCCAGATGGCGTCTACTCCGAGTTGCTGCAGGTAGGGAAGACGGTTCGTGACACCAGGAAGATCTCCCATCCCGTCTCCGTTGCCGTCTGCGAAGGACCGGGGATAGATCTGGTAGACGACGGCGTCCGCCCACCATTCCGGCCGGGTTGGATGGTCAGTAGGAACGTCCGGATTGGACATTTGGTTCCTCTCAGATAACTTTTTGATGTAAACGCTTGCATAACCCGCAGCAACATTACTAGTGTGAGCGTCACCACATCAACCTCACCAGCAAGCGCACTGTAGACCTACTTGTCACTCAGCGAGGAGCTTCAAGCTAATGAAAACCCCTAGATTCCTACTTCCGGCCGCCACTGCCGGTGTTCTGGCCCTCACTCTGACCGCATGCGGCGGGGGAGGCGGTGGGACCACGGGCGGCGGTGGAGGTGGTGGCGGCGGTGACGCCGAAGCCAACCTCGACAGCCGGGGTCCCATCACCTATGTACAGGGCAAGGACAACAGCAACGTAGTCCGCCCGCTGATTGAAAAGTGGAACGCCGCTCATCCCGATGAGAAGGTCACCTTCAAGGAACAGACTGACCAGGCTGACCAGCAGCACGATGACCTCGTCCAGAACTTCCAGGCCAAAAACGCCGATTACGACGTAGCGAGCGTTGACGTCGTCTGGACCGCCGAGTTCGCCGCCAAGGGCTGGCTCCAGCCGCTCAAGGACAAGATGGCCGTCGACACCACGGGCATGCTTGAACCCACCGTCGAGGCCGGCTCCTACAAGGACACCCTGTACGCGGCTCCGGTCTCCTCCGATGGCGGCATCCTCTACTACCGCAAGGACCTGGTCCCCGAGGCACCCAAGACCTGGGACGAGATGATGGAGATGTGCTCCATTGCAAAGGAGAACAACATTGGCTGCTACTCCGGCCAGTTCAAGCAGTATGAAGGACTGACCGTCAATGCTTCCGAGGCCATCAACTCCGCCGGTGGTTCCGTCCTTAACGACGAGGGTAAGCCGAACCTGAACACCGCGGAGGCCGAGGAAGGCCTGAACAACCTGGTCGAAGCTTTCAAGAACGGCAACATTCCTGCTGAGGCAATCACGTACCAGGAAGAGGAAAGCCGCCGCGCGTTCCAGGAAGGCAAACTGCTGTTCCTCCGCAACTGGCCTTACGTCTACAACCTGGCCACCACCGAAGGTTCCTCCCAGGTCAAGGACGTGCTGGGCATGGCGGCCCTGCCGGGCAAGGACGGCCCTGGTGCTTCCTCCCTTGGTGGCCACAGCGCAGCCATCAGCGTCTATTCCGACCACAAGGCGACTGCCCTGGACTTCGTAAAGTTCCTCATCGAAGAGGAGCAGCAGAAGTTCTTCGCAACGCAGGGTTCCCTGGCACCGGTATTCGGCGCTCTCTATGAGGACCAGGAACTGGTTGCCAAGCTGCCGTACCTGCCCGTCCTGAAGACCTCGATCGAGAACGCTGTTCCCCGTCCGGTAACCCCGTTCTACCCGGCTGTCACCCAGGCCATCCAGGAGAACGCCTACGCTGCGCTGAAGGGCGATAAGCCGGCCAAGGACGCGCTGTCCGACATGCAGAAGTCCATCGAGACCGCCGGCGCAGGATCGTAAGAAGCCATGGCTACTGAACTGGGCCCGACGCCGGTCAAAGGGCCGGCGTCGGGCACTACCCCGGTCCACCACGGACCCAAGGGCGTAGGCGAAGACAACAAGATCCTGAGCCAGGGCAAGTGGGCATCATGGCTTCTTGCCCCGACCATCATCGCGCTGGGCATTGTGATCGTTTACCCGATCATCAGCGCGATCATCATGTCCTTCCAGAAGGACGCCGGACTCGATCCTGTCACCGGGCTCTTCACCGAGGGCGGCCCGGCAGGTATCCAGAACTATGTGAACTGGCTGGGGCAGCAGTGTGCAGCCCAGGGCGGCGGCACGGTCGCCTGCCCGCCGGGCACCCTCGGAGGCCAGTTCTGGACGGCTACGGGCACTACTTTCCTCTTCACAGTCATCACTGTTGCCTTCGAAACCGTCCTCGGTTTCTGGATGGCCATGATCATGGCCCGCACGTTCAAGGGCCGCGGCCTGGTCCGCGCAGCGGTACTCGTTCCGTGGGCCATCCCCACGGCAGTAACCGCCCAGCTCTGGCTGTTCATGTTCGATTTCAACGGCATCATCAACAAGCTGTTTAACGTGTCCATCCTCTGGACGGGCAGCGAATGGCCGGCTAAATGGGCTGTGATCATTGCCGACACCTGGAAGACGACGCCCTTTATGGCGCTGCTCATCCTCGCCGGCCTGCAGATGATCCCTGCCGAGGTTTACGAAGCCGCAAAGGTGGACGGCGCTACCGCATGGCAGCGCTTCCGGATGATCACCCTGCCTTTGGTCAAGCCGGCCCTTATGGTCGCCATCCTGTTCCGTACCCTGGATGCCCTGCGTATGTTCGACCTGCCGTACATCCTGACCGGTGGTGCCAACAACACCACTACGCTGTCCATCCTGGTGATTAACCAGATCAGGCAAGGCTTCAACTCAGCTGCCGCCCTGTCCACCATTACGTTCTTCATCATCTTCCTGGTGGCGTTCATTTTCGTCCGCTTCCTGGGCGCGAACGTTGTGGAGCAAAGCGGAGCCACCGGCAAGGGGAAGAAATGACAACCACCACTGCTTCGACGTCCCTGCGGGCGCAGCAGGACAAGGGACGCAAGTCTGCGCAGAACCGGGAAAAGTGGGCAAGCGTCCGGACCTACATCAGCGCTGCCGTCATCCTGATCTGGTGCCTCGCACCTGCTTACTGGATGGTGGTAACGGCTTTCCGCGACGTGGGCTTCACCTACGACACCACACCCTGGCCCACCCACGTAACCATGGACAACTTCGTCACCGCCTTCGATACCTCGTTCGGCAACAGGTTCGGCCAGGCCCTGCTGAACAGTATTTTCATCGGCGTCACGGTCACAGTGATTTCGCTCGTGATCGGCGTGTTCGCGGCGTACGCCCTGGCACGTCTGAACTTCCGGTTCAAGTACCTGGTGCTGGGCTTCATCCTGGGGGCATCCATGTTCCCGGGCGTTGCCCTTATCACCCCGCTGTTCCAGCTCTTCACCAACATTGGCTGGATGGGCACGTACCAGGCGCTGATCATTCCGAACATCTCGTTCGTGTTGCCCCTCACCGTGTACACGCTGACCTCCTTCTTCCGGGAAATGCCCTGGGAGCTGGAGGAATCTGCACGGGTTGATGGCTGCACGCAGGGACAGGCGTTCCGGAAGGTCATCATGCCCCTGGCGGCACCGGCGATCTTCACCACGGCCATCCTGGCATTCATCTCCTCGTGGAATGAATTCCTGATCGCCAGCCAGCTGTCCAACGAGGCAACGAAACCGGTGACGGTGGCCATCGCCAGCTTCGCGGGCGCCCAGCCAAACCAGATCCCGTACACGGCCATCATGGCCGCGGGCACCATCGTCACCATTCCTTTGGTGATCCTGGTACTCGTCTTCCAGCGCAAGATCGTTGCCGGCCTGACGGCTGGTGCGGTCAAGTGACGGGCCACGCTTCCCGCCCCCGGTCCGCCGGGGCGGGAAGCAACCGCCGCCGCATGAGGTCCGGTGAGGATTTTGACATCATCATCGGGTTCCTAGGATTCTGGGCGCTGGTACTGCTCGTCGTCACCGTCTGGATGGAGCTGACGGCGCAGCCGGCACTCGGTTGGGCACTGGGGCTTCTGGCCACGCTGCTCGCACTCTATGGAATGGTGCGCCTGCGCCGGCGCCTTCCGGACCGGAGGTAGCGCACCCCGGCTGCCCGGCGTCATCGGGTAGCCGGCGCGACGGGTACAACGGCGCCAGGTAGCACTGCGGTGCGGACCGGTGCTCAAAATATTATTGCCCGGGGTATCGCACCAAGCAGGGCGGATGCCTGCAGGGATCAAATGAGGGGACACCGTGGCACGCACAAGTGAAAGGTCTCAACGGGGCGGCCACAGCGGGGTCAGCATCGAAGACGTCGCCGCCGCCGCCGGGGTATCCACCGCCACGGTGTCGCGGGCAGTCCGCGGGCTGCCCCGGGTGTCACCGGCAACCCGGCAGAAAATCCTCGAGGTTGCCGGGAATCTGGGGTATGTGGCGTCCAGTTCAGCCTCGGGACTGGCAACAGGCAGAACCAAAACCATCGGGGTTCTTGCCCCATTCGTCAGCCGTTGGTTCTTCTCCAAAGCCATCGAGGGAGCTGACCGGGAACTCCACGCCCGCAACTACAATCTGTCGCTGTTCAACCTGGGCGGCCATGGCAGCAACCGTGAGCGGCTCTTCAGCAAGACCATGGTCTACAAGCAGATTGATGCCCTGCTGGTCCTGTGCATGGCGTTGTCCCACGACGAGCTGGACCATCTGCAGAAGATTGACATCCCGCTGGTGGTGGTGGGCGGCCATGTCGAGGAGTGCGCCTATATCGGCATCGACGATTATGCTGCGGCCTCCACTGCCGTCCGGCACCTGATCGACCTGGGCCACCGGGACATCGCGCTGCTGCACGGTGACGACGAGACAGACCTGAACTTTGATGTTCCCCGGGTCCGAATTCTTGCCTTTAAGGACGTCATGACCGCGGCCGGCCTCCCCACCCGCGCCGAATGGGACGAGTGGGGGGACTTTACTGTCCGCAGCGGGCAGGAAGCCTTCCGCCGCCTTTGGGCAAAGCCAGGAGACAAGCCAACAGCTATTTTTTGCGCATCGGACGAGATGGCCATGGGGGTGATCTTCGAAGCCGCCCGGGTCGGCGTGCTCGTGCCGGAGGAACTTTCGGTGGTGGGCATCGACAACCATGATTTTGCTGACGCCATAGGCTTGACCACTGTGGGACAACGGCCCGACGAGCAGGCGGAACTTGCCACCAAGATGCTCCTCGATGAACTGGACGGCGAGGCAGGGGCGGTACGGTCCGCCGTCGCGCCGCATGAGCTGATTGTCAGAAGGACGACGGCGCCGCCCCAGTCTTAGCGCCAGCTTCGGGAGGCGCGGGGCCAGCTTCAGGAGGCGCGGGCCAGCTTCAGGAGGCGCGGGCCAGCTGCCGGATGGGAATCCAGCGCGATGCCAGGCGGCGGTACGCCGCGGCAGCGCCGGTCATGTCACCCTCCGCCAGGCATTCGATTCCCAGCCTGATGTCCATGGGCGAATCGTCCGGATACACTTTGTCCGCGACAGCCCCGTAGTCCAGCTCCACCATGGAGTTCACATGGAATAGCTCCAGCCACTCCGTGAGCTGTGCGAGATCGTCCAGCATGTCAAGATCCGGTGCCGCCAATGCCAGGTTGGCCACGGCGTACCGCGCCCGCTCCAGGGCTTCTGTGATGGGTGCCCACACCCGGACAGTGACGATCCTGCCGGCTGCCTCCACCACGTCTTTATGGTCCGTATCCATGAACAGGGAAAACCAGCTGAAGGGGATACCCCAGGTGGACGCCCGGGTGTGCACACGGACGGACCCGTCGCGGGCCTTGACCTGGTCGATCCGCTCCTGGTGCTTGTCCCGCTGCTCCTCCGGGATCAGCAGCTCAGCCAGCGGACCATGAATCCCCTCCATCAGCGCGTTGGCCGCCAAGCCGGCCCGCAACACCAGTTGGCTGGGACAGTACAGCAGCTCAGGCTCGGCGTCAGCGCCGTCGTCGGACGTTCCCTTGCCGGGAGCGGGCGCCGTGGTGACGCGCACCAGGTCGGTCCGCCCGGTAGGGAAGGGGTCGCCGCCGGAACGGGTGATCCGTCCCAGTGAGGCCAGCAGTTCAGCGTTCTCGACGGCGGCACGGGAGGCGGCCTGCGCCCCGGCAGCGGCAATGGCTTTCCGCTGCTCTTCGGGGAAGGCGTCGAGGGGTTCATAGACGCGCAGGGTTGAGGAGAATGGCAGGCCTGCCTGGCCCCGGTAGAGGTTTCCCGTCACTACGGCCTCCTAGGTTGGGTCCAGGATGATGTCATCAGTCTGCCAGTTCCACCAGCACGGGCGCATGGTCCGACGCGCCCTTGCCCTTGCGCTCCTCGCGGTCAATTGAAGCGCCTGTCACGCGGGCAGCAAGGGCGGGGGAGCCCAGCACGAAGTCGATCCGCATGCCTTCCTTCTTCGGAAAACGCAGCTGGGTGTAGTCCCAGTAGGTGTAGACGCCCGGGCCCGGCGTGTAGGGACGAACGACATCGGTGAAGCCGGCAGATTCGAATGCGTGGAACGCGGCGCGCTCCGGAGGGCTGACGTGGGTGTACCTGTTATTCACGAAGAGGTCGATGTCCCAGACATCCTCGTCGAACGGTGCGATGTTCCAGTCGCCCATCAGCGCCACCTGGGCCTCGGGGTTCTGCGTGACAAGTTCCTGGGCATGCGTCTTGAGGCTTTCCAGCCACTTGAGCTTGTACGGCATGTGCTCATCGTCCAGTGACCGGCCGTTAGGGACATAAAGGCTCCAGATCCGGATGCCGGCGCAGGTGGCCGCCATGGCCCGGGCTTCCTGCACGGGGTCCTTGCCCGCCTTCCCAAAAGAGGGCTGGTCCAGGAAGGTCCGCTCAACGTCTTCCAGCCCCACCCGGGACGCGATGGCAACGCCGTTCCACTGGTTCACTCCGAAGTGGGCAACCTCGTAGCCCATCCGCTCAAAGAGTTCCCAAGGGAAGTTATCGTCCTTGCACTTGGTTTCCTGGATAGCCAGGACGTCGCAGTCACTGCGCTGCAGCCAGGCTTCCACACGGTCGGCGCGGGCACGGAGCGAATTCACATTCCAGGTAGCAATCTTCACAGCTCCTAACTTACCGTGGCGGCACGGATTGCGGAGCAGGCCTGTCCGGGGTCCTGCCCGCCCGGTGGAGTTCAGTAGAAAGCCCGAGTATATTCGCAACCAGAAATGACCTGGGTCACACGCGAAGGAGCTTCCATGGTGGGGATCAACGTCCCCATCCCTGTGCCCATCGCCTACTACACGTTCGGCGGTTGGAAGGCGTCCGGGTTCGGCGACCTGAACCAGCACGGGGCGGACGCCTTCCGTTTTTACACCAAGACCAAAACCGTCACCACGCGGTGGCCCTCAGGAATACGGCACGGAACCAGTTTTGTGATGCCGGAAGGAAGTTGATGACAAACCTGAATACTGATGCGATCAACGGGGAGGTCCTGTTTGAGCGCCGCGGCCAGCTGGGGCTCATCACCCTCAACCGGCGCCGGGCCGTCAATGCGTTGACCGCCGGAATGGTCGGCGCGCTTCTGAAGCAACTCACCGCGTGGGCGGACGACGACGGCGTTGCCACGGTTCTGGTGCGAGGCGCAGGTGAACGGGGGCTCTGCGCCGGCGGGGACATCGTGGCCATCTACGAGGACATGCTCACGGGCGGAGGGGCAACGGCGGACTTCTGGCAAACGGAGTACCGGGTTAATTCCCTGATTGCCCGCTACCCTAAGCCCTACGCCGCGTTGATGGACGGGCTGGTCCTGGGCGGTGGCGTGGGGATTTCCGCGCACGGTTCGGTCCGGGTGGCCACTGAGCGGACCCGGATGGGTATGCCCGAGACCACCATCGGGTTTGCGCCGGACGTCGGCGGGACCCTCCTGTTGTCCCGGGCGCCGGGCGAGGCGGGAACCCATGCAGCTTTAACAGGGACACACCTGAGCGGGGCCGACGCTGTGTACCTGGGCCTGGCCGACCACTACATTCCCTCGGGCAGGCTGGACGACCTGCTGGTGGCGCTGGAAAGCGAAATCCCGGAAGCCGCCGTCGTAAGCGTCGCGCAAGATGCCCCGCCATCTGCCCTCGAGCAGCAGCGGGAGTGGATAGACAGTTGCTACGCCTCCGACGACGCCGAGGAGATTGTCCGCCGGCTACGGAAAATTGGTGGGGACGCTGCCCGGGCTGCTGACACCATCGAGTCGAAGTCCCCTACGGCCGTGAAAGTCACGCTGGCTTCCCTCCGCCGGGTGAAAGGCCTCAGTCTCGACGATGCCCTGGCGCAGGAGTACCGCGTAGGGCTGCGGTTCCTGGAAGCACCCGATTTCCGGGAGGGAATCCGGGCGCAGGTGGTGGACAAGGACCACCAGCCCCACTGGAATCCGCCCACCCTGGCTGGGGTGTTGCCGGAGCAGGTGGAGCGCTTCTTTGAACCGCTGGGCAGCAGGGAACTGGATTTGGAGCTGAAGGAGCCGGACCATGCGTGAGAACCACACCGTTGCCTTCCTGGGCCTTGGCCATATGGGCGGGCCCATGGCAGGAAACCTCGTAAAGGCGGGGTATGCGGTAACCGGCTTCGACGTGGTGCCTGCAGCCCTGGAGGCTGCCCGCGCCCGCGGCATTCCAGTCGCAGCAAGCGCTGTTGAAGCCGTATCCGGGGCAGACGTTGTCCTCACCATGTTCCCCGGCGGCCGGCACGTTCTGGATGCCTACCGGGGCACGGACGGCAGGGCGGGACTACTGGCAGCGGCAGCCCCTGGAACCATATTCCTGGATTGTTCCACCATCAACGTCGATGAAGCGCGGGAAGCAGCCAGGCTGGCCACCGAAGCAGGGCACCGCTCCCTGGACGCCCCGGTTTCCGGCGGCGTGGTGGGCGCCGAAGCCGGAACGCTCACGTTTATGGTGGGCGGGGACGAACCCGACTTCGATGCCGTCCGGCCGCTGCTGGAGGTCATGGGCAAGCGCGTGGTCCACTGCGGCGGGCACGGCGCCGGCCAGTCCGCCAAAATCTGCAACAACCTGATCCTGGGGGCATCCATGATCGCCGTCAGTGAGGCTTTTGTGCTCGGGGAAAAGCTGGGCCTGAGCCACCAGGCGCTGTTCGATGTGGCATCGGCTGCGTCCGGGCAATGCTGGGCACTCACCACCAACTGCCCCGTGCCCGGTCCCGTTCCCGCCAGCCCGGCCAACCGCGGTTACCAGCCCGGCTTCGCGGGAGCGCTGATGGCCAAGGACCTCAAACTCGCAGTCAATGCACTGAACAGCACAGGAGTGGCTGCCAGGGTAGGACCGCTGGCTGCGGAAATTTACGATACGTTTGCCGCGGAGGGCGGAGCCGGCAGGGACTTCTCCGCCATCATCACGGATATCCGGGACAAGTCCGGCAAAGATCAACCTGTGAATGCGGCGGGTAGCCGGGCGGCCAGCCTTCCGCACGAGGCAGCAAAACATGCACCACATCAGGCAGCGCAGGACGACGGGAGCCCGGAATGACGGAATACACGAACATCCTCGTGGAGCAGCGGGGCCGGGTGGGCCTGGTGACATTGAACCGGCCGCAGGCGCTGAATGCCCTCAATACGGCAACCATGGAGGAGCTCGTGTCCGCTGCCCGGGCCATGGATGTTGATCCGGGTGTGGGGGCGGTGGTCCTCACGGGGTCAAAAAAGGCCTTTGCTGCCGGGGCTGATATCAAGGAAATGGCCGCCAAGGGTTACATGGACATGTACGCAGCAGACTGGTTCCGCGGGTGGGAGGACTTCACCCGGCTGCGCATACCCACAATTGCCGCGGTGTCCGGTTTCGCACTGGGCGGGGGCTGTGAACTGGCAATGATGTGTGACCTCATCATCGCCGGGGACAACGCGAAGTTCGGTCAGCCGGAGATCAACCTCGGCGTGCTGCCGGGGATGGGCGGATCGCAGCGGTTGACGCGCGCCGTGGGCAAAGCCAAAGCGATGGACCTGATCCTCACGGGCAGGTTTATCGGTGCTGAGGAAGCGGACCGCTGCGGCCTGGTGTCCCGCGTTGTACCCGCCGAGAATGTTGTGGACGAGGCGATAAAAGCCGCAGAAGTGATCGCGTCCAAGTCCAAGCCTGTGGCCATGGTGGCGAAAGAAGCCGTAAACGCCGCTTTCGAAATTGGACTGGCCCAGGGGGTCCTCTTCGAACGCAGGCTCTTCCACTCGCTGTTCGCAACGGAGGACCAGAAGGAAGGTATGGCGGCATTCGCGGAAAAACGACAGCCCGAGTTCCGGCACCACTGAGGGACGGCAGCCCCCTGCAGGGTGCCCACATTTGAGGTTGTTACCCCCTGGTCCCAGACTCCTCACAGGTGCGTAAGGTAGACAGGGCACACCAATCTTTCGGGACGCGGACGGGGGAGTTGTATGTGGGGAACGGCGGCGGATGCAGGCGGCTCAACCGATAATCTCACCGGACTGGTGGGGATAGCTGCCCGGGGCATCGAGCAGTTGGGCGAATGGGGAGTGGGGCTCTTCACCCTTGCCGAAACCGTTGTGCCGCCCATCCCCAGCGAAGTGATCCTGCCGCTGGCCGGTTATCTGGCCCGGCAGGGGACTCTGAACCTGATCCTGGTTTTTATGACCAGCACACTGGGAGCCTACCTGGGGGCCGTCTTACTGTACTGGCTCGGAGCCAGGCTGGGGTTTGAGCGTTCCATCCGCGCTTTGTCCAGGCTGCCCTTGGTTGACCGGGAGGACTTTGAGCACGCTGCGGGCTGGTTCCGCCGGCACGGACGGTCGTCCATCTTCTTCGGAAGATTGCTTCCGGGTGTGCGGAGCCTGATATCCCTTCCCGCCGGCGCGGCCGGCATGCCATTTGGGATGTTCAGCCTTTACACCCTGGCGGGCAGCGGACTATGGAACGGGGCGCTCCTGGGACTCGGCTACCTGCTGGGCACCCAGTACCGGGTTATTGAGGAGTACTCGCGGTTCCTGAATTACGCCGTGTATGCAGCCCTCGGCGTCACAGTGGCGCTGCTGGTGGTCAGGCGCCTCAAGCGCATTAGGGCCACACCCTGATCCTGCGATGAGGACGTTGCCCAGGGGAAACAATGCAAACCAGGACCTCTGTCAGGAATCCAGGAAGTCGCCCGCATTCCGCCGGAAGTCCTGGAGGATCCGGATCAGCTGATCCACATCCTCGGACCCGAATCCCGGACGGCTGAATACCGCGGCGTTCAGGGCCGCCGTCGATCGTTGCGCAAGGGTACGCCCTTCACCCGTGAGCCCAACCAGTGTGGTGCGGCCGTCGGAGGGATGGGGCGAGCGGCGCACCAGCCCCGCCTCCTGGAGCCGGTCCACCGCGTTGGTGATGGAGGTCGGGTGAACCTGGAGCAAGGTACTCGCCTTCTTCATGGGAAGGGACCCGCTCGTGGCGAAGCTCAGCAGCATGAGCAGCTCATAGCGGGCGAACGTCAGGCCAAAGGGTTTGAGGATGAGTTCGATCCTGGACAGGAGGTTTTGCTGGGTACGCATTATCGCCGTGATGGCGGCCACGGGCGCAGCGGCCTCCGCCCAGCCGTGCTGCTCCCAGTTCCGGCGGGCATCTGCAATAGGATCATCGGGACAGCGGAGTACCCACAGCCAGCCTTTCTGCAGGTGATGCAGCTCACTCGTGTGATGACCTGTGCAATATATTAGGACATCCAAGGGTTCAGCAGAATGGTGCGGCAGCGAGGGGGTAAACGCCGATGCAGCCTCCATCACCTGGCGCCGGAGCCCTGCCTTTTCCGGACGCTGACCTGATGTACATCGTGGACCTTCTGCCGGCGGCCGAGCGGGACAGGTACTTCAGCATCCGCCGGTTCCTCCAATCCTCGGTCCGGCAAGCCTCCATCGAGTACTGGAACCGCGAGGACTTCCCCTTTGGCCTCGTAGCGGACATGGGAAAGTACGGCCTCGGCGCCCTTCAGCTGGACGGCAGTTCCACGCTCTTTAAAGGCCTTATGTACGTAGAACTGGCACGGGCGGATGTGTCCCTGTCGGCGCTGGCAGGGATCCATAATGAGCTGATTCTTGGGATGATCAGCCAACTGGGGTCAGAGGAGCAAAAGTCCCGGTGGCTGCCGGGCTTGAAAACCTTCAGCCACCTGGGAGCGTTCGCCCTGACGGAGCCGCAGCATGGCTCGGACATCGCCGGCGGCCTGGAGACTTCAGCCAGGCTGGAAGGAGGTGAGTGGGTCCTCAACGGAACCAAGCGCTGGATCGGGGCCGGGACCATCGCCGATTTCGCGCTCGTGTGGGCCAGGGACGAGGCTGACGGTGAAATCAAGGGCTTCATCGTGGAGACCGACCGTCCCGGCTACACCGCCTCAAAGATCTCAAACAAGATCGGCCTGCGGATCATGCAGAACGCGGACATTGTGCTGGCAGGCGTACGGATTCCCGCAGGCAACCTGCTGCCGGGAGCCACCAGCTTTTCCCGAACCAATGGGCTGCTGCGGGACTCCCGCGCCTGGGTGGGCTGGCAAGGTGCGGGCATCCAGCTCGCCGCCTTCGACATCGCCCGGGCATACACCCTGGACCGGCGGCAGTTCGGCAAGGAGTTGGCCCGGTTCCAGCTTGTGCAGCAGCAGCTCGCTGACATCCTGGGCAACGCTTCGGCCTCCCTGGCCCTGATGGCACAACTGGCCCACATCCAGGAGGAAGGAAAGCTGGAGATGGCGCAGGCTGCCATGGCCAAAGCCACCATCACCCGTTTGGCGCGGGCCTCAGTGGCCATGGGGCGTTCACTGCTGGGCGGCGATGGCATCAGCAGCGACTATGAGATGGGCAAGCTGTTCGGTGACGCCGAGATCCTGTACACCTACGAGGGAACCTACGAGATCAACTCGCTAATCGTGGGCAGGGCGGTCACCGGGAAGTCCGCTTTCCTTTGAGCTGCGCACTTCTTGAACCGGGCCTGGCGCCGCACCGTTGTTCCGGGGCGCCGGCGTGGGTAGCATCGAACACTAAGCCTGCTTAGTGTTTCTCCTGTGGCGTGTTCGTGTGAAGGGGTACCGGAATGACTGTCAAAAATTCAGTAGTGGTAATCACTGGAGCGTCCAGCGGGATCGGGAGGGCCACTGCCCTGCGCTTCGCCGGCAAGGGGGCACGCCTGGTCCTGGCTGCCCGCGGAGCGGAATCCCTCGAAGCCGTGGCTGCGGCATGCAGGAAGCGCGGCGCGCAAGCCATCGCGGTCCCCACAGACGTAAGCGACCCGGACAAAGTGGATGAACTGGCCTCCCGCGCTGTCAGGGAGTTTGGGCGCCTGGACGTATGGGTTAACAACGCAGCGGTGGGTGCTTTCGGCCTGCTGACCGAGATCCCGCCGGAGGACTACCAGCGGGTATTGGACGTCAACATCTCGGGTTACGTCAATGGCGCACGGGCGGCCCTGATCCGGCAGACAGCCCAGGGCTCAGGAACCTTAATCAATGTTGCCTCGATTGTGGCGGAAACTCCGCTGCCCTATTCCTCCGCTTATTCCATCTCCAAAGCCGCCGTGCGCGCACTCAGCGTCAGCCTGCGCTCGGAACTCGCCCGCGAAGGTTTCACTGGTGTACATGTCTGCACCGTCCTCCCGGCCACCATAGACACCCCCTTCTACCAGAACGGGGCCAACTACAGCGGCCGCCGCCCCATGGCCTTGCCTCCGGTCTATACGCCGGAGCGGGTGGCGAAAGCGGTGGTGAAGCTGGTGGCCCATCCGCGCCGGGAAAGCGTGGCGGGCGGGCTGGCGGGCCGTTTGCTGCTCCTGCAGCATAAGGTGACACCCGGTGCCGTGGAAGCTGCGACCGCCCGTCAGGTGGACAGGCGGCAGCTTTCCCGTCGGCAGTCCGCCCCCGTGACTCCCGGAAACCTTCACCAGCCGTCCCAGTCCGTCCGGAGGACATCTGTCACCGGGGGGTGGCACGGCCGGCGACGGACTGCCCAGCGCACCTTGATGGGTGCCACGGCCCTGGCCGGCGCGGTGGCGGTCCTGCGTAAGCGGCTCGGCTGATTGCCGGCTACGGCGCCGGTTCCCGCCAAACACGGACCCGGCGTCGTGCTTCGGCCCCCCCTTAGAGGTCCCTTTCGGCGTACAGGCGCAGCGCGTCCCGCACAAAACCGGCTCCTGCTTCCCCGCCGTAGTTGGCGGCGAACCGGGGATCGGCCACGTACATCTCGGCCAGCCCCGCCACATAAGCCCTGACGTCACCGCCGCGCTCCGAAGCTGGAGTGCCGGGTATGGAGGCCAACCACTCCACGTGGCGCCGGGCCAGGTCCTGCGCTTCAGGGCTGTCCGCGCCGATTCCTGATGCGGAAGCGGCTATCCAGTCGCCGCCCAGCTTTTCGGCGCGGGCCCTCCACGCTTGTTTCTGCCCGCTTCCCATGCCGCGCCACCAGGCGTCGCTTTTGGCGTAGGCTTCCTTTCCCCAGCGTTCCTCCACCTCGTCCTTGTACTGGGTGTGGTCGAAGCCGTCGAACATTTTCTCGGCCATGAGTTCACCGCCTCCTTTAGCTGTTGCGATTGTTTCCTGAACGGACAGAATCTGCCGGGCCAACCGGTCCTGTTCCTGCCGCAGCCAATCCAGGTGGCGGCTCAGTGCCTTGACAGCGTCTGTCTCGTGGTGGAAGACCTCGGCGATGGCCGGCAGCCCCAGCCCAAGTCCCCGGAGAAGGAGGATCCGCTGCAGCTGCAGCAGGGCTGCGGCGTTGTAGTAGCGGTATCCGTTGCTCCCAACGCGGCTGGGCTTCAGCAGCCCGACGTCGTCGTAGTGGCGCAGGGTCCGGCTTGTTGTGCCTGCCATCCTGGCAACATCCTGAATGGACCAGTCCGGTTCGGGTGCTTCCATGCTCCGAGCGTAGGGTTTGACGCAGCGTCAAGGTCAAGCAGGTTTTTCCGGGTAACGGTTACGCAAGCGCGGGTTGCGGGGAGAGCGGGTACGGGCCTGGGCGACGAGGCGGGTGAAGGCGAAGATGAAGACCGCTTCGATAAGGATCATCAGTGCCACTAGCAGCCACTGTTCCTCGGCCACAAAAACAACGCATCCTGCCAGCGCCAGCACGGTCCCAAGTACCAGAGTGTAAACGGCAAACCCCACGGCCACCCGCGCGCTGCGGACGCCGGTCCGGAAACCGAAACCATAGGGTTCACCACCGGGTTGCCCGGGAACGCGGTCCGGCACGGGAGGCGGAAGCGTGTCAAACTCCTCCCACGGATCCTTTTCTCCATCGTTGCCGGGGACGTTGTCCGGGCGTTGTCCGGTCATAACGCAATTATCCCAGCATCGGCCGGGAAAGGGAGGCCAAAAGCGTGCACGGGGAGCGAGCCGGCGGGGAGGGACGAACTGAATATAAAACAGCGGCCCCTCCAACATCTGTTGGTGGGGCCGCTGTCGTGGCGGGTCCCTCCTGCGGAAGCGGGAGGAAAGCCGAAGCCTTAGAGCGGGCGGATGTTTTCCGCCTGCGGGCCCTTGGGACCCTGGGTCACATCGAATTCAACCTTCTGGTTCTCATCGAGTGAGCGGTATCCGCTGCTGGCGATTGCGGAGTAGTGGGCGAAAACGTCAGCGGACCCGTCATCGGGGGCAATGAAGCCAAAACCCTTTTCGGCGTTGAACCATTTAACTGTGCCTGTTGCCATGGCTGCATTCCTTCGTGTGACTCTGATTCTCTCCCCAGGCCATCGGCCCGAGGTGCGCGGAGAACGTCCCCCGCAGTCCCCAACGTACGGGGCGTACGCCATCCGTGCAAGGGTAGCGGCAATAAAGTGTTCTCAGCGCATGCCCTCGCGGCGGATCGCTGTGGCAATGGCAGCGGCCCTGGTATCCACTCCGAGCTTGGCGTAGATGTGGGCCAGGTGCGTCTTGACCGTGGCCTCGGAGATGAACAGCCGTTGCCCAAGTTCCCGGTTGCTGAGTCCTTGCGTGAGGAGGCTGAGCAGTTCCGCTTCACGCGGAGTGAGAATCTCGTCAGGGTTCCGCAGCTGCTGGAAAAGCCGGGACGCGACCGGAGCACTCATCACGCTTTTGCCTTGAACTGCCCCGCGAATGGCCGCGAAGATCTCATCAGGTGCGGCGTCCTTCAGGAGATATCCCATGGCGCCAGCGTCCACGGCCCGCACAATGTCCGCATCAGAGTCGTACGTGGTGAAAACCAGGATGGCCTGGCTTCGGTTGCGCTCGCGGATAAACCGGATTGCCTCGATCCCGTCCATCCCCGGGCCCATGGCCAGGTCCATGACCACTACCGCGACGGCGTCCTGTTCCAGCCGTTGCAGGGCTTCCTCTCCGGAGGCCGCTTCGGCGACGACGGCGATGTCAGGTTGCGTGGCCAACAGTGCCCGCAGTCCGCTTCGCACCACCAGGTGGTCGTCCACCAGCAGCACCGTTATGGCGCTCATGCAGGTTCTTCCGGCGCAGCGGGGTCGAAAGGCACATCCGGCGCCGGGAGCTGGGCTGCCACGACGGTCCCTTCGCCAGGGGCGCTTTCCACTGAAAATATGCCGCCCAACTGCTCCACCCGCTGCCGCATGGCCCGGAGTCCGTACCCTCCGGCGTCCGACGGCGGTGCTGCCGCCTCCGGATCGAAGCCACCGCCGTCGTCGTAAACATCAAGGGTGACAGCGTCCGGAAGGTAGCCAAGGGTCACTGTGCCGGTGGCTGCGCCTGCATGGAGCTTGATGTTGGACGCCGCGCTTTGGACTACCCGCAGCAGCGCGTGGCGGACTTCCGGCGGCACCGGGCGCGGCTCACCGGTGACCAGGAGCCTGGCGTCCGGAACATACTGCCTGGCCGCGAACAGCAAGGCCTCAGGCAGGGGGGACGTGTCCAGTCCAGGGGAGGCAAGTTCATGGACCAGGCTGCGGGTTTCGGACAGGCTGCCGCGCAGCAGGGCGGTGGCCTGCCCGAGCTCCGCTTGGGCCAAAGGACTTGGCCACGCCCTGCCGGCCGCTTCCAGCAGGAGCAGGCTGCTGGCCAGGCCCTGGGTCACGGTGTCGTGGATTTCCCGGCTCACACGCTCCCGTTCGGCAATGGTGCCGGCCCGGCGCTCACTGGCTGCGAGCTGTCCCTGGGCGAGGGAGATGTCCGCATGCAGGCGGCGCTGTTCCTCGGCGTCGTGCTGGATCCTGTCGTAGATCAAGGTCAGCATCAGGCCGACGGCGAGCGGGCCGAGGAGCATTGCCAGGTCAGTGCCGCTGCTCAAGCGGAACAGCCCTGCAGCGGTAGCTGCGGCGGTAACTCCAGCCGCTGCATAGGCGGCCGCGCCGCTCAGCGCACTGCGGCAGAGGAAGAAGAGCGCGAACGAGCACCAGGCAAAGCTCGGGGCTGCGATGACCAGGACCGCCCACACTGCCGCCAACGCGAACACCAAGGGCGCTCCCGGCCTGCCGCGGGATGCAAGGATGGCGACGACGAAGTACAGCAGGCAGGCGGCTGCAGCAAGGCCAAGAACCAGGACATTGTCCGCGGGGCTGTGCCGCATCAGATAACGGACCAGAGAGGCCACCAGCAGTACAGCAAAGCCAAGGTGCACTGCTGCGTCGATCGTGCCGAAGCGGGCGCCGGTACTGTTCAGGGCCGCGGCCGTCTTATTGTCGCCCGGCCCCTGCAGCTGGTGCGGCCTGTCCGGGGCGGTACCGCCGGCAGCTGTCGGGTCACCGGCAGATGCGGCTGGGGCGGCGTTGGCTTGGGCAGGCATGGAGATCCGGTTCCGGTGGGGGAGTGCTACCTGTCAATGTTATGGCCCCCTCCCGGCTCCGTCCCTCAGCCTTTTGGCTGATACAGCTGGCTTTTCGTAGCACACCGCCTGCACCAAAGGCCCGATGGCAGGAACGCCGAGTCCCGGAAGGATTGGACCGTAGCCGCTCCAAACGCCGTTTAGGGCTCCGAACAAAGGAAAATCCATGAAGAAGTTCACGAAAGTCCTCGCCGCCGCAGCAGCCGGCGCGCTTACCCTCACTGCCGGTGCAACGGCTGCCGCAAATGCCGGTTCGGCTCCAACCGCCGTCCCTGCGGCCGATATCCAGCCCGTGCCGGAGAATGTGGTGCAGCAGAACCGCATCTCGGTCGGCGCCTCGACCAAGGCAGTGCAGGCAGCGCTGGCCAAGTGCCAGGCGGACAAACTGCCGTTCGTCACGGTGGCGCTGGTGGACCGCTTCGGGACAGTGCAGGCGCTCCTGCGTGGTGACAATGCAGCCGAGCACACCATTGAAGCCGCCCGGCAGAAGGCCTACACCGCCGCCGCCTTTGGCACTCCAACCAGCGAACTGGCCAAGCGGATCAACGGAACAGGCCCCAGCATTGCGGACCTCCCGGGCACTCTCTTCCTGGCCGGTGGCGTTCCGCTGAAGGTGAACGGGGTGTCGGTGGCGGGCATCGGCGTCGGCGGGGCGCCGGACGGTGCACTTGATGAGGCCTGTGCTGCAGCCGGGGCGGATGCCATTACAGGTGCCGGTGCCCCTCAGTAGGCTAAGCGCATGAAATGGTTCGGGGCTCTGCTTCTGGTCCTCTCCTTGGCGGTGCCAATGACAGCCTGCCAGGCGCCTCCGGAGGGCCAGAGGGAGCGCCAGCCGGCGTCTCCTCCAGCGTCGGTCCAGGCCAGCCCGGACGCCCAGGAGTCCACGGGCCCGGCATCACCGGCGTCTTCCCCCGCGCAGCCGGTACCGGAAACCACGGCGCCCGCGCTCTCCGCCGAGGCGCAGGCACAACTCGACCAGGAGCTGATAGCCGCGGCCAAGGCCAACAACGCTCCGTTGGTCAAAGAACTGATCGCCCGTGGGGGCAACGTGAACGCCAAGGACGCCATCGAGGATTCTGCGTTCCTCTACGCGGGCGCTGAAGGATTCAACGAGGTCCTTCGGCTGACCCTGGCCGCGGGAGCAGACGTCTCCAGCACCAACCGGTACGGCGGAACGGCCCTGATCCCGGCCAGCGAACACGGCCACGTGGAGACGGTGCAGATTCTGATCGACGCCGGCGTGCCCGTCAACCACGTCAACAACCTGGGTTGGACGGCCATGCAGGAAGCCATCCTGCTGAACAACGGCGGGCCCAGGCACCAGGAAGTGGTGCGCCTGCTTTTGGCGGCAGGCGCCGATCCCAACATCGCGGATCCGGAAGGGCGGACGGCTTTGCAGAATGCCGAACGTTTGGGCTTTACGGAGATCGCGGCCGTGCTTCGCGGCGGGGGCTGACCAGCGCAGCGGCCGCTATACACCAGGGTTTCCTCCGCCAGCTTGCCGAACCGGCTGTGTCCCCAGCCGGTCAGCAGGACATCCTTCCCGAACCGCTCCTGCAGGCTCAAGCCGGTGCCCCTTCCAGGGCAGACGCTGCCGGTTCCTGCCCTTCAAGGGCAACAGCGAACTCGGCCTCCGTCTTCGCGCGGACCTCCTCCACGGTGACCCCTGGGGCGAGGCGGGTAAGGGTAAGTTGGCGCCCGCCGCCTGCTTTACTTCCACTTTTGACCAGGTCGAAGACGGCGAGGTCGCTGATGATACGGTCCACCACCGCAAGGCCGGTAAGGGGAAGGGTGCATTCCCGCACGATCTTGGCGCTGCCGTCCTTGGCATTGTGCTCGGTGAGGACCACCACGCGCGGGGTTCCGGCCACGAGGTCCATGGCGCCGCCCATGCCCTTGACCATCTTGCCGGGGATGGTCCAGTTGGCGAGGTCGCCGCTGCCGGAGACCTGCATGGCTCCCAGGATTGCCACTTTGACGTGCCCGCCGCGGATCATGCCGAAAGAGGTTGCGGAGTCGAAGATGCTTCCGCCGGGCAGCACCGTGACCGTCTGCTTGCCGGCATTGATGAGGTCGGCGTCCTCCTCGCCCTCGAAGGGGAACGGCCCCATGCCCAGAAGGCCGTTCTCGCTTTGCAGGACAACCCGGACGCCGGCGGGCAGGTTGTTGGCCACCAGGGTGGGGATTCCGATTCCCAGGTTTACGTAGTCTCCGTCATTCAATTCTTCGGCCGCGATCGCAGCCATCTCATCCCTGGTCCAGGCCATGGGGTGCTCCTCGGGTTTGTGGTGGTTAGGCCGGTACGGTTTCGGCTTCGCGGGAGGCGGCGGGCCGGACGGTCCGCTGCTCAATGTCCTTGATCCGGTCCTTTGCCTGAACCAGGCGTTGGACAAACACTCCCGGTGTGACGATGTGGTTCGGATCCAGTTGGCCCGGCTCCATGATCACCTCGGCTTCGGCGATGGTCAGCCGGCCGGCCGTTGCAACTACCGGGTTGAAGTTCCGGGCGGTGAAGCGGTAGATCAGGTTGCCGTCGGTGTCAGCGGTGTGGGCGTGGACCAGTGCGACGTCGGCCCGGATGGCGCGCTCGCGGACGTATGTTTCGCCGTCGAACACCTCGTGCGGCTTGCCTTCGGCAACCAGGGTCCCCACACCGGTTTTGGTGTAGAAGGCCGGTATGCCGGCGCCTCCGGCGCGGAGCCGCTCAGCAAGCGTGCCCTGCGGGGTGAACTCCACCTCCAGCTTGCCGGCAAGGTACTGCTCGGCGAAAAGCTTGTTCTCTCCGACGTAGCTGGCAATTACCTTGCGCACTTGGCCTGCTTCGATCAGGATGCCCAGGCCTTTGCCGTCGACGCCCATGTTGTTCGAGACCACTGTGAGGTCCTGCACCCCGGAGTCACGGACGGCTTCAATCAGGTCGGCAGGAATGCCGCTGAGGCCGAATCCGCCCACGGCCAGCGTGATGCCGTCCTGCAACGCTCCTTCCAGTGCTGCCGTGGCAGATGGCTGAAGTTTGGGCATGGAGCCTCCTCGTTGAGAATCCCGCGGTGTTGGTCCACCTTGTGGACGCGGGGTTTGGAACTGGACATTACGGGCGGCGGAGAAGGGCTGTCAAGCCCTGTCAGGGAACCGTATCTTCCGCCGTTTTACACTGTGGACGGTAGGATCAGTGGAGTTCATAATGTGGACAACCGAGGAGCGAAATGCCTAATTCTCCCGTGCAGGGTGCCCAGGTGGTCAGCAGGATCGCCGGACTGCTGCGGCTCGTGGGACGCAGTGCGGAAGGGCTGCCGCTGTCCGCCCTGGTAGTGGAATCCGGGCTTACCCGGCCCACCGTGCACCGGCTGCTCTCGTCCTTGGCCTCGGAGGGATTGCTGGACCACGACGCCGGCAGCGGCAACTGGGTCCTGGGCCCGGAAATGCTTTTGATGGGGTCGGTGGCCGCTGCGCGCTTTCCGATTGAGGACATTGCCCGGCCGAGCCTGCGGAGGCTTGCCGAGGCCACCGGGGAAAGTGCGTTCTTCTCCATCCGCCGGGGTTCCGAGACGGTCTGCCTGCTGCGGGAGGAGGGAAGCTTTCCGGTCCGGTCCTTTGTCCTGCACGAGGGCGTCCGCTTCCCGCTGGGCGTTGCCTCAGCAGGGACTGCGATCATGGCTTTCCTGCCCGAGGCCGAGCAGGAAGAGCTGCTGCGCGGCTGGCCGGAGCACGCGGGTGCTTTCGCCGGGGCGCACACCGAAGAGCTGGTCCGGGCCAACCTCGCCAGGACCAGGCAGGTTGGCTACTCTGTGAATCCCGGGCTGGTGCTGGAGGGCAGTTGGGGGATGGGCGCCGCGGTGTTCGACGGATCGGGCAAGCCCGGCTGGGCGCTCTCACTGACCGGCATCGAGCCTCGCTTCAGGCCTGAGCGGCAGGAAGAGCTGGGCAATCTCCTGATGGCTGAGGCGCACCGGATCACCCAACAGCTGGGTGGGGACCGCAAAGGCGGGGGCCGCCGCTGAGCCTCCCCGGGCTGTGCCGGGAAAGCACGACGGCGCGCCGCCCTTTTCGGTGCGGCGCGCCGTCGTGCTTTCCCGCGTTGGGTAGGAGCTGGGTGACCTTGCCCGGCCGGCTACAGTCCGGCGCGGGGCTCCTCCGGGCCCTGGTGCTTCCACCAGGTATCAAAAATGGTGACGGGGACGGTGCGCTTGTGCCGGGTCCGCAGGTACTTCTCTTCGATCAGCTCAGCCACGGATCCGGGAACGTCACGGCCCTCCAGGTAATCGTCGATCTGGTCGTAGGTGAGGCCCAGCTCATCCTCGTCCGTGCGGCCCGGTTTGTCGTCCAGCAGGTCCGCCGTCGGTACCTTTTCCCAGACCCGGGCCGGTGCGCCGAGCTCGGCCAGCAGTGCGCGGTTCTGCCGTTTATTCAGTCCAAACAGCGGGAGGATGTCCGCACCGCCGTCGCCGTATTTGGTGAAGAAGCCGGTGACGGACTCGGCGCCGTGGTCCGTGCCCAGGACCAGGTAATTGTGCTCTCCGGCCAGGGCGTACTGGGCGATCATGCGGGTGCGGGCCTTGGTGTTGCCCTTGTGGAAGTCGGAGATTTCCGAGCCCACCGTCTTCTCGAACTCGTCCTCGAAGCCGTCCACCGCGGCTGAGATATTGAAGGTCCACTCGGTCTTGGGCCGGATGAAGTCCAGAGCGGCCTGGGCGTCCTCCTCGTCGTGCTGGATGCCGTAAGGCAGCCGCACGGCCACGAAGTTTGCCTCCACGCCTTCGGCAACAAGTTCCTCTACGGCCAGTTGGGCCAGCTTTCCTGCGAGGGACGAATCCAGGCCGCCGGAGATCCCCAGGACAAAGCCCTTGGTGTGGGTGGCTTTCAGGTAGTCCTTGAGGAATGTGACGCGCTTGCGCACCTCCCCGGCGGGGTCGATCCGGGGCTGGACGCCCATTTCTTCAATGATCCTGGCCTGGAGTTCGCGCATGTGGTCCACCCTAGCCAGCGGGGTCGCCACGCCTCAAGCACCCACACCGGCCCGCCGCCACTAAACTGGGGTCCATGACTTCCCCCAGTGACACTGCAGTGGATACTGCAGCCGCCCGCGCCCGCCTGCTGGAACTGATCAAGGAACTCGCCGTGGTCCGCGGCAAGGTCACCCTGTCCAGCGGAGCGGAGGCCGACTACTACATCGATCTCCGCCGCATCACCCTGCACCACGAGGCTTCCAGGCTTGTGGGGCAGGTGATGCTGGCGCTGGCGGACGACGCCGGGATCGACTTTGAGTGCGCAGGCGGACTCACCATGGGAGCCGACCCCGTGGGAACGGCAGTGATGCATGCTGCGGTGGACGCCGGCCGCACCGTTGACGCATTCGTCGTCCGCAAGGCCCAAAAGTCCTACGGCATGGGCCGCCAGGTGGAAGGCCCGTCCGTGGAGGGCCGGAAGGTCCTGGTGCTCGAGGACACCTCCACTACCGGCGGTTCCGCGCTGACCGCGGTGGAGGGAATCCGGAAGGCCGGCGGCAATGTGGTGGCCGTGGCCGTCATCGTTGACCGGAACACCGGGGCCAAAGAGAAGATCGAAGCTGAGACAGGCGTTCCCTACCTGTTCGCGTTCGGCAAGGACGAGCTCGGGCTTTCCTAGCCGTAGCGGCAAAAATCAGCCGGGGCGGAAGCGCCCCGGCTGCTAATCATGTTCTGGGCCTTGTTGGTCCGGCGTACATGGTTGCCCTATGATGTGGTATCCCCTCAAGTACCCCGTACGGAGAACGTGCACGATGCTGCCCCCTGAAGAACCCTTGAGCACCACTGACAGAATCCAGAATCTCATTCTGGAAAGTGCTGACTTCGAGGACTTCCTGAACGAACTGGCGCGGTTTTCCGCACATCAGATGGCCGGCCACGGCGATGATGCGCTCTGCGGCATCACCCTGCTGCGGGACCGGAAAGCGGCCACGATCGGCTGGAGCAGCGACTCGGCCCGCGAGATTGACCAGATCCAGTACTCCCTTTCGCAGGGCCCTTGCCTGACCGCAGCGAAAGAGGACCGCGAAGTCCACGTTCCGGACCTGTTCGCGGAAGAGCGCTGGGGACCGGACTACGCCTCCGCGGTGGCGTCGCACGGTCTGCGGTCAGTCCTCTCGCTGCCTTTCAACCTGCAGGGTGACGCCAAGGCGGCACTGAACCTCTACTCCGATGTCCCGAACAAGTTCGATGAACGTGCCACCGCAAAGGCCAGGGACTACACAAGGGAGATTTCGCAGGCGCTCCGGCTGGCGGTACGGTTCTCGCTTCACGCGGACAGCGCCACGAACCTCCGGGCCACCCTGGAATCCAGAACCATCATCGACATCGCCGTTGGCATTGTGATGGCACAGAACAGGTGCAGCCAGGAGGCCGCGGTAAGCATCCTCACCGAGGCCTCCAGCAACAGCAACACCAAGCTCCGGGACATCGCCAAGTCACTGGTGGACTCCGTTGGAGGAGTCGGTACGCGGACGCATTACCAGGAACCCGGGGAGCGCCAGGCGGACCAGACCGCGTAACGAACGGCTTGTGCCTGCCGGTGCTGAAGGTTACGCTTACCGAGGTTGAGCCGTCGGCCATAGACACCCTCTTTTGGAGTACCTATGGACCGCGCACTGGATCCCCTCGTTAACCTTGATGTCCCCGGTGACATCGTCCGCATTGATGTCCGGGGGAGCTTGAACCAGGACTCCCGCCCCGGCCTTGTCCACATGATCCGCCGGATCAGGAGGATGGGGATCCGTTCCCACATCCGGGTTGAACTGTCCCGTGCCGCCATGGTGGAGTCATCTGCCCTCGCAGGCCTTCGCCTTGACCTCAACGCCATCGACGCCAGCAGCCTGCCGGGCCTTTACGGCGCCGGGGTGTCGCTTAACTTCTCGCCCGCAGGTGGGGAGTTGCCTGCCTCTGCAGGGCAACCACTGACCGTCCTTGACGGTTTCTCTGCCGGAGGGGCCGGAGATACTGACGTCCTTGGCCATTCGGCTGCTTTCCACGGTGACGCAGAGATCCAGCTGTTGGAACTTCCCGGGCTGGAGGTGCTGGGCGGCCTGGCGCTGCAGGACTATTCGGATGAGGAACTGCTGCTGGCCAGCGACACCCTCTTCACCCTCCTGGACAACCCGGCCGTGTTCCCCGGTGCGGACCTGCTGGGCCGGTACGACGACATTGGCCAGGAGATGCTGCGCCGCCAGCAGGAAGCCGCGGCGCCGTTCCCGGCCGCGGAAGGACAGGCTGCCAGCTGATCCGGCGTCACTGAAAGGTTACCGGCGGCTCCTTGCGGCGGTGTCTTCCGTTGTGCCTACGGTAGGGGTGTGCCATATGAGGGGGAAGTACATCCGCAGGACCGGCGCGCGGCGACCGAAGCCCGGCTGCTGCACGAAGCCGCTGCCCTCAAACAGTTTTCACGCCGGGGCTTCCTGACGGGAGCGGGCGTGTCAGGCCTGCTGGCCGCGGACATGCTGCTTACCCGCCAGGTGCAGTCCGCCCGCCAGGTGAACCGGGTCCTTCCTGTTGCTGATGACTTCGCGGATGTTTACTACCCGGACGCCAGCTGGTTCCTGTTTCCGGGCTATAAAACAAGCTGGGAGGAGGCGCAGTGGATCTTGAACACGCTGCGGGGCACGCTGAACAAGCGTGCCCGGCTCGCGGCCATCGGCTACTCCAACCTGGGCCTGGATATCGACGAGGTGGTCATCGCGTTGATCGAGCACGTCCGGGCCGAAAAGCTCACCAGGCTGTTCTTTTACGGGCACAGTTTTGGTGGAATGGTCGCCACCCAGGTGGCTGCCCGGCTGCTGGAACTCCACGGCGTCGAAGTGGAATTCATCGTGCTGGACTCAAGCCCGTACAGCAAGCATGACGTCCTGGACCAAAGCTGGTTCGACGGCGTGGTCTTCCTCTACGAGCGGGGTTTCCGGTTCCCGTCCGCCCTCCGGGGAGGGTACGAACTGGGGGAGCGGGTGATCCACAAGGACGAACGGACCTGGCGGCAGATCCTTGACCAGACGCTCGAGCAGCTCTCCCCGATCGCGCCGTCAAGCCTGCTGGTCCAGTCCGAATCCGCCTACATCTACCACTTTGACGGCACACGGTTTGCTGGCAGGATCGGCGGCGCCAAAATGGCGTATATCGGCAATCCGCGGGACCACACCGTCCGTTACCAGACAGCGGTGGAGGCGTGGGCGGTGGCCTTCAAGGCAAACATGGTGTCCAGCGGGCTTCAGACCGAAGGCGCATCCCCGGCCCACGCCAGCCCGGGCTGGAGCCCCAACATCTACCGGCCCCTCCTGGACGGGCTCCTGGACGAAAACTTCCCGCTGCCGCGCGGCGGGTCCCGGGTGTCTGTCTTCTAGCCGGGGCTAGATCTGGTTTTTCAGGTCCGCTACGGAGTTCAGTACCTGGTTGGGCCGGAAGGGATATGAACCGATTTCTTCGCGCTGGGTGATGCCGGTCAGGACCAGGACGGTGTGCAGACCGGCTTCCATGCCGGCAACGATGTCCGTGTCCATCCGGTCGCCGATCATTGCGGTGGTTTCCGAGTGGGCGTCGATCTGGTTCATGGCCGAGCGGAACATCATGGGGTTGGGCTTGCCCACGATGTAGGGTTCCCGGTCTGTGGCCTTGGTGATCAGCGCTGCGATGGCGCCGGTGGCCGGCAGCGGTCCGTCCTTGGATGGCCCGGTGGCGTCAGGGTTCGTCGCGATGAAGCGGGCCCCGGCCAGGATGAGGCGGATGGCAGTGGTGATGGCCTCGAAGGAATATGTGCGCGTCTCGCCGAGCACGACGAAGTCCGGGTCCTGGTCGGTGAGGATGAAGCCTGCCTCGTGCAGCGCCGTCGTCAGTCCTGCTTCACCGATGGTGTACGCGCGGTTGCCCGAGCCCGAACCCTCCACCTGGTTCTTCAAAAACTGGGCCGTGGCCAGGGCTGAGGTCCAGATGTTCTCCTCGGGAACCTCCAGGCCGGAGGCGCGCAGCCGGGCCGCGAGGTCACGTGGCGTGAAGATGGAGTTGTTCGTCAGCACCAGGAAGCGCTTGGACGTGTCCACCCAGCGCTGGATAAGCTCGGCCGCGCCGGGCACTGCCTGGTTTTCGTGCACCAGGACACCGTCCATGTCCGTCAGCCAGCATTCAATGTCCTGGCTGCTGCGGCGAACCGCCGGGTTTCCTTTGACCTTGTCCGCCTCTGCCATGCCCTACCTCCGCCGGTGATGAAAGCCCGAAAGGTCCAGTCTAGTGTTGAGGGGTGAATCAGAAGCCCGGCATGACGTCCGAACCCCAGCCTGAGCCGGAGCAGCCCAAGGAGGGCACCGCCGGGGAAGTTCCGGGCGAAAGGCCGGAAGTCGGCGTCGGGCCCTGGGAAGGCAAGTTGCCGGAAGGCGACCACTGGGATCCCGACCTCCTGGCTGACGGTGACCGGCGCAACGTGCTGGACAAGTACCGCTACTGGAAACACGAGGCAATCGTGGCGGAGCTGGACTCCCGGCGCCACAACTTCCACGTGGCCATCGAAAACTGGCAGCACGACCTTAACATTGGCACTGTGGTGCGCACCGCGAATGCTTTCCTTGCCAAGGAAGTGCACATCATTGGCCGACGGCGGTGGAACCGCCGCGGCGCAATGGTCACCGACCGCTACCAGCACGTCCGCCACCACCCCACCGTGGAGGACTTCGTGGCATGGGCGCAAGGGGAGGGGCTCGCCATCATAGGGATCGACATCTTCCCGGACTCGGTGCCGCTGGAAACCTACGAACTGCCGAAGGACTGCGTGCTGGTATTCGGCCAGGAAGGCCCGGGGCTGACCCCCGAAGTCCACGAGGCCGCGCTGGCCACGCTGTCCATTGAACAGTTCGGGTCCACCAGGTCCATCAACGCGGCGTCGGCAGCGGCCATTGCCATGCACGCCTGGATCCGGCGGCACGTCTTCAACCAGCACGTTTGAGGCAGGCGGGGTGCGGGAGCGGAACGTAACCCACAGCACTCCCGGCGCGGTAATGGCTAGGATGGTGCTAGCCGTAAGCGGTACTCCAGGGTTACCAGCCCACAGACGAACCTCAGCATAGGAGTCAGCATGCCCATTGCAACCCCAGAGATCTACTCCGAGATGATCGACCGCGCGAAGGCGGGCGGATTCGCATTTCCGGCCGTGAACGTCACGTCCTCCCAGACGCTGAACGCAGCCCTGCGCGGCTTCGCCGAGGCTGAGTCCGACGGCATCGTCCAGGTCTCCACCGGCGGTGCGGCCTACTGGTCCGGCGCCTCCACCAAGGACATGGTTGCAGGCTCCCTGGGCTTCGCCGCCTTCGCCCGCGAAGTAGCGAAGAACTACAACGTCAACATCGCCCTGCACACGGACCACTGCCCCAAGGACAAGCTGGACGGTTTTGTGCTGCCCCTGCTCGCAGCGTCCGAGGCTGAGGTCAAGGCCGGCCGCAACCCGCTGTTCAACTCCCACATGTGGGACGGCTCTGCCGAGACCCTGCAGGAAAACCTCCGCATTGCCCGCGAACTGCTCGAGCGCACCGCTGCCGCCAGGATGATCCTTGAGGTCGAGATCGGCACCGTGGGCGGTGAAGAGGACGGTGTTGAGAACGAGATCAACGAAAAGCTTTACACCACAGTCGAGGACGCCCTGGCCACCATCGAAGCACTCGGCGCCGGCGAGAACGGCCGCTACATCACGGCACTGACCTTCGGCAACGTCCACGGCGTCTACAAGCCCGGCGGCGTCAAGCTCCGGCCGGAGATCCTCAAGGACATCCAGGCGCAGGTGGGCGCCAAGATCGGCAAGGACAGCCCGTTCGACCTCGTGTTCCACGGCGGCTCCGGCTCCTCCGACCAGGAAATCGCCGACGCCGTCTCCTACGGCACCATCAAGATGAACATCGACACCGACACCCAGTACGCCTACACCCGTCCGGTGGCGGACCACATGTTCCGCAACTATGACGGCGTCCTGAAGGTCGACGGCGAAGTGGGCAACAAGAAGACCTACGATCCCCGCGTCTGGGGCGCCTCCGCCGAAGCCGGCCTGGCGGCCCGCGTTGTCGAGGCCACCAAGCAGCTCGGTTCGGCCGGAAAGACCTTCTAGATGTCGGACGAGTTCCGCAAGAACCTGATGGGCCCCGAGCCCACGCTCCTGCCTGCCGAGACCGAGGTCTACCAGCAGCTGGAGGCCGGCCAGGAAGCCCTGGACCTCGTAGCCAGGCACCCCACGTCCTCGTTGCTGTGGGCGGTGCTGGCTGAAGAAGCCTGGGCTGAGGGGCGGACCATCGATTCCTACGCTTACTCGCGTGTGGGCTACCACCGGGGCCTGGACTCGCTGCGCCGCAACGGCTGGCGGGGCCTTGGCCTCATTCCCTGGGAGCATGAACCCAACCGTGGTTTCCTGCGGGCGCTGTACTCCCTCGGCCGCGCCTCTGCCGCGATCGGCGAAGCGGAAGAGCCGGAACGGATCGAAAAGTTCCTCAACGACTCGGACCCGACGGCGAAGGCATCCATCGAGGGCAGGTAGCAAAACGACGACGGCGGCCGGTCACCTTTCGAAAAGGTGACCGGCCGCCGTCGTCGTTCCAGAAACTCCGGGCTACGCCTTCGCCAGGCCTGTGCGCGCCATTGCGTCCGCATAGGCGACGCGCATGTCCTCGAGGTACTCCTCCTGTCGCGCCGGCGAACCGGCGAAAGCGCGGCCGCTGAGGGACCGTACTTTGTAGGTCTTCAGGCCGCGGCGCCAGAGCAGCGGAACTTCAGTCTTCAGCAGCAGGTTGGCCAGGCGGTTGGCCTCGGTGCCGTGCGCCACGATCACGGACGCGCGGGGAACCAGCGCAAGGAACTTCAGGAGCGGCTTGAGGCCGGCAGAGATCTGGTCCGGGGTGAACTTGCCGTTGGCCTCGCCGGGCATGTGCCACGGGTGGACGTTCCACGGCATCACGAACTCCGGCCGCAGGCCCAGCTTCCACTGGATGCCGAGCATGCGGGTAGCGGCATCGTGGTCCCCGGCAGTGATGAAGCCGGAGTTGTCCGCCTCGCCGATGTTCGAGTACAGGCTGATGATGCGGCACTCATCGACGTCGTGCATGGGGTCCACGTAGGGCACTGCCATGCCAGGCTTGGCCGCCTGAAGGGAATCGCACAGTTCGTTGACCGCTGCGACATTGGGTTCGTAGCGGCGGCTCAGAAGTTGGTCATGAAAGGATTCGGGTGCCAGGGCTGTCATGTAGTGCTGGGTCTCCTGCGGGGATTGGTGTTGCTGCCACCACGGAAAATGGGCGCACGGTGGCGCACTACATCCGCGGTGGTTGAAATGGGGTGGACCGATTCCTGGTCGGCCTTTCCCAGTTTAGCAAGCCCCGCAAAACGAAACGCCGGTCCCGCGCACCCGTCCTGAACGGGGCACGGAACCGGCGGGTTCGGTCTGACTTACTTTTACCAAAGCCGCTTGGTTGCGCGGCGTGCGCCTTCACCCAGTGATTTCAGCTTGGCGAAGGCGATCTGCGGGTGGACCCTTCCACCCAGGCCGCAGTCGGTGGAAGCGATCACGTTCTCCCGGCCCACAACTTCCGCGAACCGAACAATGCGGTCGGCCACGAGGTCCGGATGCTCCACTACGTTCGTGGCGTGGGAAACGATGCCCGGGATGATGACCTTGCCCTCGGGAAGCGCAGTGTCCTCCCAGACGCGCCACTCGTGTTCGTGGCGCACGTTCGCGGCCTCGAACGAGTAACCGCCGGCGTTGATCCGGAGCATGGTGTCCACCAGGTCCGCAAGGGGAAGGTCCGTAGTGTGCGGGCCGTGCCAGGACCCCCAGCAGAGGTGGAAGCGGACCTGTTCCTCGGGGAGGCCGCGGAGGGCGTAGTTGAGCGCCTCGACGCGGATCTGCGTGAACTTCAGATAGTCCGCCACGCTCGGCTCGGGGCTGATCTGGTCCCAGTTCTCGGCGATGGAGGGGTCGTCGATCTGCAGGATGAGGCCGGCGTCGACGATGGCTTTGTACTCTTCGCGGAGCGCATCGGCGCAGGCGTAGATGTACTCCTCCTCCGTGGCGTAGTACTCGTTGGTGATGCGCGAGGCGCTGCCGGGGGAGAGTGCAGCTACAAAGCCGTCCTTGAGTCCGGCAGCCGCAAGGCCGGCCTTCAGGTTGGCGATGTCGGAGGCGACGGCGTCCTGTCCGGTGTACACGAGTGGTCCGGTGACCTTCGGGAACGGCTTGGGGCCGCCCGTGAAGATGCCGCTGGTGGGATCGCTGTAGGCCTCGGAAAAGAGGGCGCGGTCCCGGCGGTGGAGGAAGCCGGTCAACTGGACGTTGCCGGGCGTCGATTCCTTCGCTTCAACGGCCCACTTGGCGTCATTGTCCAGTTCCAGCCCGCCCATGCGCGCGAAGGAGTAGGACCACCAGGCGCCGTAGTCAACGGAAGCGGACATGGCGTGCCCGTACTCGCCGTCGTTAGGGATATCGACGCCGAGGCTTTGCTGGCGCTGGACCAGGTCGACCACGGAAGCGGTGAGGAGTTCCTTGTAGCCCTCGACGTCGGCAGGGTTTTCCTCGCGTGCGGCATTGGCAGCGATCAGCTCAGGAGTCCGGGGCAAGGAACCTGCGTGCGTGACGCGGATATGGTCTGTGTTCAAGGTCATGCTGAAACTTCCTTCCATCGGTCCTGGCAGTAGCACCTTCGCAGGCAGGACGGGCCTGCACTTTGAGGTTGCTGCGGCGTCAACGATCCAGGTCTCTCGGCCGCTCCAGATGGTTCCCTCCCACTCAAAGCCAGCGGCCTCCCCGGGAGCAAGTTCGCTTCGGATTGTGTCGGAACAGGATTGGACGGCATCCGCTTACAAAACGTAATAACTGGCTGCGCATTCCTGTTATGTCCATTGACACCGTTCGTTCAGGTTGGTTGGCTTCTGTCACAGCCTGTGATGGGTGACACGGCGGGCTGTCACACCCAAAGCACTCGAAAGAGGTACCGCACCGTGAAAAAAACCCTGGCAACCTTCAAGACCCTGGCCGTTACGGGAGCCCTTGCCCTGGCCGTTGTGGCCGCACCAGCCCCGGCCCTCGCCGTGGGCGAAGGCCCCAACTACGACGGCAACGGCCAGATCACCACATCGAAGCTGGCCTCTTATGACCAGATGGTGTCTTTCCTGAAAGACCAGGACGCCCGCCAGTCGGCCATGGAACTGGAGGTCATCGGCCAGACCGTAAAAGGCCGGGACATCCACCTGGTCAAATACATCTCGGACCCGGCCAAGCCCACCATCCTGTACCTGACGCAGCAGCACGGCAACGAACAGCTCACCACCGAAGGCGCCCTGGAATTCGTCAAACACCTGGGCACCGGAAAGTCCGGGGACATTCTCGACGGCGTGAACATCCTCATTGTGCCGATGCTCAACGCGGACGGCGCCATGGGAGACGTGAACTTCCCGCTGGACGACTACTTGGCGAAAGGCGACCGCAACATGACGCGGTACAACGCCGAAGAGGTGGATCTTAACCGGGACCATGTAGCCAAAGTCCAGCCGGAAACCCAGGCGCTGCATAACAACGTGATGCGCAAGCACAAGATCGACTACATGATCGACCTGCACCACCAGGGCACCCGAAGCCAGCGCGACGGCGAACTGGTGTCCGGGTCCATCCTGTACCCCACCACACCGAACGCCGATCCGGCAGTCGTCGAGAAGTCCAAGCAGCTGGGCGCGGTCGTTTTCGAGAACGTCGACTCCACTGGCTGGGGACACCTCGGCAAGTACGTGGGCGGCAGCGCCGAAACCATCAGCCGCAACGGCATCGCCGTGGAATACGACATCGCCACCCTGCTCTTTGAAATGCGCGGAATGTCCGACCACTACCTCGATGGCTACGCCCTGGGGCTCCGCAGCAACGGCTACCTGATCAAGCAGACGGTCACCACCCTGACCGCCACCGCCGCCGCGATAGCGGACGGATCCATTGCCGACGCCGACACTTCCTTCTGGGACAGCCTCGCCACCCAGACTTCCCGTCCGGGTGAGGAAGCCGACGACGAATAGCGTCACCGCTGACAACCTGCTGCGGTCCTTCCCACCGGGTCCGTTACCCGGCAAGAAGGACCGCAGCAGCCCAACGAGTGGACAAAGTCCCTGATCGGCTAAACTTGGGTGGTAAGAGCCCCGGAACTCTTGCGTCGCTGTGCTGCCGCGCAGACCAGCGAAGGCCGGTCCATTCGGGGCGTTCTCATGAACGGCGCTGCACCAGGCCCGCCACCTTTGGCCGGGCAGGGGCAGCCCGAACGAATGGGGGAGGATCCCATGCCAGCAATTGTGATCGTAGGAGCCCAATGGGGCGACGAAGGAAAAGGCAAGGCGACCGACCTGCTGGGCGGCCGTGTTGACTACGTTGTCAAACCCAACGGCGGCAACAACGCCGGGCACACCGTCGTCGTAGGCGGTGAAAAATACGAGCTCAAGCTGCTTCCGGCAGGCATCCTTAGCCCCAACGCAGTACCCATCATCGGCAATGGCTGCGTGGTCAACCTCGAGGCACTCTTCCAGGAGATCGAAGGCCTCCAAGCCCGCGGCGCCGACACCTCCAAGCTTCGCGTCTCTGCCAACGCGCACCTCGTCGCCCCGTACCACCAGGTGCTGGACAAGGTGACGGAACGCTTCCTGGGAAGCCGTGCCATCGGAACCACGGGGCGCGGCATCGGGCCTGCCTATATGGACAAGGTGGCCCGCCTGGGTATCCGGGTCCAGGACGTTTTCGACGAGTCGATCCTGCGCCAGAAGGTGGAAGGTTCGCTGCGGCAGAAGAACGAACTTCTGGTCAAGGTCTACAACCGCCGCGGCGTGCTGGTGGACGAGATCGTTGAGTACTTCCTGTCCTTCGCCGAACGGCTCCGGCCCCTGGTCATCGACAGCACCCTGGTCCTGAACACCGCCCTTGACGAGGGCAAGGTGGTCCTGATGGAAGGCGGCCAGGCAACGTTCCTGGACGTGGACCACGGCACCTACCCGTTCGTTACCTCATCGAACCCCACCGCCGGCGGCGCCTCCGTGGGTTCGGGCATTGGCCCTACCCGCATTTCCCGCTCCATCGGCATCATCAAGGCGTACACCACCCGCGTTGGTGCCGGCCCGTTCCCCACCGAGCTGTTCGACGACATGGGCTTGTACCTGCAGAAGACCGGCGGTGAATTCGGTGTCAACACCGGACGGCCGCGCCGCTGCGGCTGGTACGACGCCGTCCTGGCCCGCCATGCCTCCCGCGTCAACGGCTTCACGGACTACTTCGTCACCAAGCTGGACGTACTCACCGGCATTGAGCAGATCCCGGTGTGCGTGGCCTACGACGTGGATGGCGTGCGCCACGATGAGATGCCCATGACGCAGACGGAGTTCCACCACGCCGTGCCGATCTTCGAATACTTCGAGGGCTGGACCGAGGACATCACCGGTGCACGCACCCTCGCGGACCTGCCGGAAAACGCACGCAACTACGTGCTGGCCTTGGAGAAGTTGTCCGGCACCCGGTTCTCCGCCATCGGTGTTGGTCCGGACCGGGACCAGACCATTGTGGTCAACGATCTGATCAACGACTAACACTTCAGCACGTACTTGCGGCGGGCCACCTTATGAAGGTGGCCCGCCGCCGTCGTTTGGCCGCCCCGGCAATTTACACAAGGTTTACGCGGCCGGTCTAGCCAGGCCGCAGGCGCAGCGGTGAGACTCTTTGGTACAGCCGGTGACCTGTTCACCCATTTTTGGCCAGAGCCGCCGACGAAGGGCCGACCATGCGCCCGGACCGGCGGGGCGCCGACGACGCCGCCCTCCAGACCTGCAGGCAGGGCAGGACACACAAAACGGAAGGATTCGTGATGGCTGGAAAGTTCGAAGCTTTTCTTGATCCGGAGTCGTACTTCAGGTTCCGGCTGCTGGCGCCGGATGGCGAAGTGATGGCAGTCTCCGGCCCCTTCCAGGACAAGGCGGCCCTCGCTGCCGGAATTGCCGCAGTCCGGGAGTGCGCCGGCACAGGGTTGGTCACGGACCTTTGCCCTGCCGGATTTGTCGCGCGTCCGGCACCGGGTGCGGCACCCGCTACGGCTCATGAGCTGGTGGAGGGCGCCCCTGTTGCTGCGGCAGCGGCCAAGGCTGGCTGCGAAGACCGGCGCGTACGTGCCGGGCACACCTTCGTGCTGGCAAAGGGACTCCACCGGCAGGGGAGCAAGCCCCGCTGGACCACGGCAATCGCCCGTTGAAGGTAAATCCCGAATAGTTTTTGAAGTTGTTCCTGCAGGGCGTAACCCTTGCTTACCCTGCAGCGATTACCCCTAGGTAGCGGTAGCCGCCACGGCACGGCCCGCTGGCACCGCATGTCTTCCCGGCCACGTAGGCTAGGCGCATGGCGCACAAAAATGATCCGGCCGTCGTCGAACGCCTGATGCGAACCAAAGGACGGTGGGCCATCGTCGGCCTCACCACTAATGAATGGCGTGCCGCCTACGATACGTCGCTGTTCATCCGGGACCGCCTGGGTATGGAGATCATCCCGGTCAACCTGCCGGGGGAGCCTGTGCACGGGGAAGAAGGCTACCGCAGCCTGGCTGACATTCCGGCTGAAAAGCGCCCCATCGACGTCGTGGACTGCTTCGTGAACTCCCAGAAGGTGGGGGAGGTGGTGGACCAGGCGATTGCCGTGGGTGCGAAGGCGGTGTGGCTGCAACTCGGGGTCATCGACGAGGATGCTGCCGAGCGTGCCAGAGCTGCAGGCCTCGACGTAGTGATGGACACCTGTCCCGCCCAGCAGGCCTGGAAATACAACCTTTGACGGGCCGGCGCTTCAGCCCTTCAGAAGCTCCGGGTAGTGCCGCCCGGTGACGTCGGGGTGGGCGCGCATCCTGCCTTTGAGCATGTTCATCCCGAACGACGCCAGGAGCGGGTTGGCGGGGTCATCGGAGATGCCCCTCGCTTCAGCCTTCAGCTCGGGCGGCAGGGGAACGGTTCCGATCACCGCATCCAGCCGGGGGGACCAGAAAAACGGGACGGAATACCTGTCGACGCCAGGAGGCGGTGCCTGTACCCGGTGGATGGTGGCCACCAGGTAGCCTTCCGTGGCTACCTCCAGCATCTCGCCCAGGTTCACCACCAGTGCTCCCGGAATAGGCTCCACCTGCGCCCACTCAGTGGCCCCGGGCGGCAGCACCTCAAGCCCGCCCACACTGTCCTGCAGCAGGAGGGTGACGAAGCCGTAGTCCGCGTGTGAACCCACGCCCTGGTTACCCGCGGCTTCCACTACTCCGCCTACGTAGTGGACCAGCTTGCCCATCCAGGCGGGAGAACCCCGGAATGGCTCGTCAAAATAGTCCTCCGGCAGGTGCAGGGACACGGCGATGGCCCGGAGCAGCTGCATTCCCACCGCGGACATCAGTTCAGCCCATTCCATGGCCGCCGGCTCGAGCTCCGGAAAAGAGTCACCGGGCCAGAGGTTCGGGCCTTGAAGCAGCCAGTAGGGTTTGTCCGGCGGGTAGTCCGGAACCGGTTCGCGCTCCGGGGAGTAGTCGATCTGCTCGCGGGCGTCCGCCCGACCCTGGGTTACCTCGGTGCCCATGCGGGTGTAACCGCGGAAATGGGGTGAGAGCCGGTTGTCCAGCCTCATCCTCTCCTCCAGCGGCAGTGAAAAGAACCGCCGGATCACGTCCAGGAGGTGTTCGGGCTGGCCGGGCGCCGCGCCGTACCCGGTGATCTGGAAGAAGCCTACGCTGTGCGTCGCGTGCCGCAGCTGCTCGATGAAGTCCGGGTTGAAGGAGCCGTCCGCCTGCCGTGCCGTGCCCAGGTCCAGAACAGGAATGGCAGCCTCATCGTGTGACATCCTCGCAGACTAGCACCGGAGGAGCCGGCTTTATAGGCTTCCTGCATGGACCCCGCTGCACTCAGAAAGATCTGCCTCTCGTTCCCGGGCGCGTACGAGGATTACCCCTTCGGGCCGGAGACCGCCGTGTTCAAGGTCCGGGCAGACGTTGCCGGCGGCGCCCGCCGTGGGGCCAAGCTTTTTGCCTTGTCGTCGCTCGACGCAGACGACCTTTACGTGAACCTCAAGTGTGACCCGGCTTTGGCTGTCCAACTCCGCGCAGCGCATCCTGAAATCACCGGGGCGTGGCACATGAACAAGGTGCACTGGAACGGCGTCCGCCTGGATGGCCGGCTGCCGGACGCCATGGTCAGGGACATGGTGGAGGACTCCTACGACCTGGTGGTGGCAGGGCTCAGCAGGAAACAGCAGGAGCAGCTGGGGTGGGCGCGGCTTGCAGGTGCCGGGGGCGGCAGCCCTTGAGATCCAGGCGCACGGCAGGCGGCGGTGTGAACCGCGGCGGCCTCGACTACCCCTGCGTCGGGGGAACAGAGCACGGCGCGGCGCCGGAAGGCTACGCCATAGTACTGAAGGAGGTTCCCCTCGGCAGCGGCCTGGATGTGTACCGGCGGGTCGCCGCCGGCATCCTGTCGTGGGAGCTGCAGCGGCGGGCCGGCCTGCGCGTCCGCACGGATTCGCCGCGTGTGGTGCCTGGAGCGCGGGTGGTGAGCGGCTTCGGTGTGGGACCCTTCCGGTTGAAAGCGCCGTGCGAGGTGGTGTGGGTCCGGGAACCCCTGCCGGCGGGCATTCCGCAATCGGCAGGATTCGGATACGGCGCCCTGCGTGGCCATCCTGCCCGGGGTGAAGAATCGTTTGAAGTGGAGATCAACGCAGATGCCGGAGTTCTGCTTCGAATCCGGGCCTTCAGCAAACCCGGCAGTTGGTTTTACGCGGCGGGCGCCCCGGTCACCCGTGCAGCGCAGCGGCACGTTACTTCCCGGTACATTGAAGGGGCACGCCAACTCGCTGCGGAAGGAATGTCCCCGTGATTTTTATCGTCGTTAAGTTCAAGGTCAAGCCCGAATGGTCGGAGCGCTGGCCCGCCCTGGTGGCCGGCTTCACCGAGGCAACCCGGCAGGAGCCCGGCAATCTATGGTTTGACTGGTCCCGCAGCCTGGAGGACCCGAACGAGTACGTCCTGGTGGAGGCCTTCAAGGACGACGCCGCAGGAGCCCATGTCAACAGCGTCCACTTCAAGCAGGCCATGGCTGATATGCCCCAAGCCCTCGCCGAGACTCCGCGCATTATCAGCCGGCAGCTCGACGGCGAAGGCTGGGACCGGATGGGTGAGCTCACCATCTAGCCGTATGGGCGTATTTCGCTAGGCTGAAGCCATGTGGATCGGCTGGATCGAATTCGACATTCTCCTGGGCGACGTCCAAAGCCTGAAGGAGAAGCGCTCCGTCATCAGGCCCCTGCTCGCTGAAATCAAGCGCCGGTACGACGTCTCCGTCGCCGAGGTGGGGTTTCACGACCAGTACCGGCGCTCCCAGGTGGGGGCAGGCCTGGTGGCAGCGGACCGGGCGCACCTCGTGGAGGTGCTTGACGCCGTCGAACGCCTTGTTGCGGGGCGGCCCGAAATCGAACTGCTCAGCGCAAGGCAGCGGGAACACCACAGCGAGGACTGATCACCGCCGTTCCGAGGCTGCGTTCCATGTGATCTCCGCCAGTATGGCCTGCCCCCGGAGGCTCGGGTGGAAGTAGTCCCGCACGCTGATGTCGGCGGCGCTGAAGTTGTAGTTGTAGACCGCGCCGCCGTCGCTCCGGCAGTTCGTGTAGTCCCCGCAAACCTCAGCTAGGACGGCGTTGAACGCGAGTTCCCGTTCCATTACCTGGCTGCGCATCTCCTCAGTGTTGGAATCCGCCAGCATCGACTGGCATGTCCGTCCTGCGGCCCAGGCAGACGCTGCTGCCGGTTCGCCATGCAGGACACTCCACAACTGGTAGATGTTGGGAATGCTGCTGACTGCCACCTGCGGGCGCGGCCGCGCCTGGTCCAAGATGGTCAGCGCCTCGGCGACGCGTGTCCTGAAGTCTTCGATCGGCGTCATGTTGTCCACTGATGACGCGCACAAGTCGTTGGCGCCCATCAGGATCGTTACATACTCGACCTGCTGTGCCACGGCGGCCGCCGCCTGCCGGGGCAGGTCGGAAACCTTCGCCCCGCTGACGGCGTTGTTGAACGTATTTCCCTGGATGCCGGGCGTCAGTTGGAGCAGCCGTTCGTAGTGGCTGGTGATCCCGTCACCCTGGCCGCCGCCGGTGGACCAGGACAGTGCGGGTTGGTCGCCGTGGGTACAGCATGCGTTGTGGGCCTGCGTGATGGAGTCCCCGAGGGCAGCCATGCTGTGCGGATACGCGGCTTGGGGTCCTGACCGTGGTGTTGGTGCTGCGGCAACCAGGACAAGGATCGGCAACAGAAGGACGCTGAGGAACTTTCCCGCCTTGCCCACAGGACGATTAAAGCGGAAACCGCGGTGGTTACGGAGGTCCATTCCCGCACGGGGGAACATCTGGTTTCCGTAACCACCGCGGTGTCCGGCGGTGGCGTGGGTACTAGCCGAAGTGCTTCGGCAGCGTGGCCTCGTGGGCTTCGCGGAGGGCGTCCAGCGACAGGCCGGCCACGCCGTTGATCTCCAGGGTGCCGCTGGCTGCGTCCACCACGCCGATGCGGGTGTGCGCGAAGCCGCGGGCGGTGCACATGTCGGTGAAGCGGACTTCCTCCGACCGTGGGACGCCCACAACAGCGCGGCCCTGGGACTCGGAGAAGAGCGCCGTGAACAGGTCCACGCCGTCGCGGTCCAGAACGTCCTGGAGGGCGATCCGGGCGCCAACGCCGTAGCGCAGCGAGGACTCCACCAGGGCTGCGGCGAGGCCGCCCTCGGAGAGATCGTGGGCGGAGTCGATCATGCCGTCGCGCGAGGCGTTGATCAGGATTTCGCCCAGCGCGCGTTCGGCGTCGAGGTCTACCTTGGGAGGCAGGCCGCCCAGGTGGCCGCGCATGTTCGCCCATTCGGAGCCGTCCAGCTCCGCAGCGGTGGTGCCCAGCAGGTAAATGGCCTGGCCGTCTTCCCGCCACCCTGACGGCGTGCGGCGGGCGACGTCGTCGAGCTTGCCCAGGACTGCCACCACGGGGGAGGGGTGGATCGGCGTGGTGCCGGTCTGGTTGTACAGGGAGACGTTGCCGCCGGTGACCGGGATGCCCAGCACCATGCAGGCGTCAGACAGGCCGCGGATGGCTTCGGCGAGCTGCCACATGACGTCCGGGTCCTCGGGCGAGCCGAAGTTCAGGCAGTCGCTGACGGCCATCGGGACCGCGCCGGAGGTTGCGACGTTCCGGTAGGCCTCCGCCAACGCCAGCTGTGCACCATGGTAGGGATCGAGGTAGGTGTAGCGGCCGTTGGCGTCAGTGGCCAGGGCCACGCCCAAACCGGTTTCCTCGTCTACCCGGACCACACCGGCGTCGTCAGGGAACGCCATGGAGGTGTTGCCGCCAACGTAGCGGTCGTACTGGTTGGTGATCCAGGACTTCGAGCACATGTTGGGCGATGCCACCAGCTCGGTGACGGCCTTGGCCAGTTCGGCCGGGGCGGACGGCCTGCCGGCGTCCTGTACGGAACCCGTGAAGGCGTCAGCCTGCACGGCGTCCTGCCACTCGGGACGGGCGAACGGGCGGTCGTAAACCGGTCCGTCGTGTGCCACGGTGCGGGGATCGACGTCGACAATCACCTCGCCTTCCCAGGTGATGATGAGGCGGCCGCTGTCCGTCACCTCGCCCAGCCAGGCGTACTCCACAGCCCACTTGTCCATGACCGCTTCGAACGCTTCCACGTTCTCTGGAGTGACCACGGCCATCATGCGCTCCTGCGACTCGGACATCAGGATTTCGCCCGGAGTCAGGGTGGGGTCGCGCAGCAGCACGGAGGTCAGCTCAACGGCCATGCCGCCGTCGCCATTTGAGGCCAGCTCGGAAGTAGCGCAGGAGATGCCGGCGGCGCCGAGGTCCTGGATGCCGTCCACGAGGGAGCCCTTGAAGAGCTCCAGGCAGCACTCGATCAGGACCTTCTCAGCGAAGGGGTCACCGACCTGAACGGCCGGACGCTTGGAGGGCTTGGTGTCGTCGAAGGATTCGGAGGCCAGCACGGAGGCGCCGCCGATGCCGTCACCGCCGGTGCGGGCGCCGAACAGGACCACTTTGTTGCCCTTGCCGGAGGCGTTGGCCAGCCGGATGTCCTCGTGGCGCATGACGCCCACTGCGAGGGCGTTGACCAGCGGGTTGCCCTGGTATACCGAGTCGAACACCATTTCGCCACCGATGTTCGGCAGGCCGAGGGAGTTGCCGTAGCCGCCGATGCCGGCCACTGCGCCGTGCATCACGCGTGCCGTGTCCGGGTGGTCGATGGCACCGAAACGGAGGGGATCCATAACGGCAACCGGGCGGGCGCCCATGGAGATGATGTCGCGGACGATGCCGCCGATGCCGGTCGCGGCGCCCTGGTAGGGCTCAACGAACGACGGCGAGTTGTGCGATTCGATCTTGAAGGTCACGGCCCAGCCGTCCCCAAGGTTGGTCACGCCGGCGTTTTCGCCGATGCCCACCAGCATGTCCTTCTTCATCTCCTGGGTCACCTTCTCGCCGAACTGGCGCAGGTGGTTTTTGGAGGATTTGTAGGAGCAGTGCTCGCTCCACATGACGGAGTACATGGCCAGCTCGGCGCCGGTGGGGCGCCGGCCCAGGACCTTGACGATCTCGTCAAACTCGTTCTGCTTGAGGCCCAATTCGGCCCAGGGCAGCTCAGTGTCCGGAGTTTTCGCGGCGTTCTCGACGGTGTCGATGTTGAACTTTTTGGTGGTGTCGATGCTCACTTGTCGCCTCCCACAATCTTGGTCAGTACGGAGGTGAAGAAACCCAGGCCGTCGGTGTCGGACCCGCCCACGCCGTCCAGCGATTCTGGGCCGAACCCTGCCTCCACGGCGTGCTCGGGGTGCGGCATGAGGCCCACCACGTTGCCGGCTGTGTTGGAGATGCCGGCGATGTCGCGGCGGGAACCGTTCGGGTTGAAGCCGACGTAGCGGAACACCACGCGGCCCTCTGCCTCCAGCGCGTCCAGGGTTTTGTCGTCCGCGAGGTACTGGCCGTCCTGGTTCTTCAGCGGCACAGTGATCTCCTGGCCCGCCTGGTAGTCCAGGGTCCAGGCGGTGTTGCTGTTTTCCACGCGCAGGACCTGGTCGCGGCACATGAACTTCAGGTGGTCGTTCTTGATCATTGAACCCGGCAGCAGGTGCGATTCGGTGAGGATCTGGAAGCCGTTGCAGATGCCGAGCACGGGAAGCTTGGCATCGCTGTTGGCGGCGTCGATGATTTTGGACATCAGGGGCGCGAAACGTGCAATGGCGCCGGCACGGAGGTAGTCACCATAGGAGAACCCGCCGGGAATCACGACGGCGTCCACGTCACCGAGTTCGGTGTCGGCGTGCCAGAGCCCAACGGCGGTGCCGCCGGCGAGCCGGACGGCACGGGCGGCGTCGCGGTCATCAAGTGTCCCGGGGAAGGTGACGACGCCGATCCGGGCGCCAGCGAGCCGACGGGCACCGGAGGCGTCAACGGCGGGTGCCCCGCCGATCAGGGGAAGTTCAGTCATGTCAGGCCTCAACGACCTCGACGTTGACGACATCCTCGATCACAGGGTTGGACAGCAGGGTTTCAGCGGCATCGCGCGCCTGGGCCAGGATGTCCTCGGTCACCTCGCCGTCGACCGTCAGTTCAAAACGCTTGCCCTGGCGGACAGAGCTGAAGCTGGTGAAACCCAGCCGGGGGAGGGCGCCGACGATAGCCTTCCCCTGCGGGTCCAGAATCTCGGGCTTGGGCATGACGTCAACAACGATCCGGGGCATCCGGTAACTCCTGTGCGTGAGCTTGGGTAAGGGCGCAGCGGAGTGGTGCCGTCTCACGCCGTACCGAAGTGTTGAGGACACACGTGTTCAACCTTGTGGACGGGCGCTCCGCGAGCTTGCCAGTTCATTCTACCGGCCGGAAGGGGCCAACCTGTATTCGGGGGATTTAGGGCCGCGACCTGCCCTGAAGCTCCCGCAGAAGGGGTGGCCGGCGCCGGTTTGCAGCGGAGATCTGGAGTTGACCCTACGGTGTCACTAGGATTACGGAATGGCTGAGAAACCGAAATCCGTCCTGTTGCCCGTGGTTGCCGCTGCAGTATTTGCCGGGCTGGGGCGCATGGTTCTCCAAAAGATCAAGGCCGATCGGCTTGCCCGGGAAAACCGGGTTGCGGGACCGCTGGATGAAAAGACCCGGCAGTGGATCAGCGACGTGGTGCGCACGCCCCGGTAGCAGCGCAGCAGCGCCTTCCGTCCACGCATGAAAGGGCGCCCTGCGGGGTGCCCTTTTCCATGCCGTCCCCCTCTTTGGGCAAGCCGTGTGACTGGCGATTAATTCATGCATGTGTTCTATGTCATATTCAGCTATCAGTCTGTACTCTATGAATCGTCTGGTCGAACGAAATGACAAAACCTGTAATTTCGCATGCCAGGCCGTAGTTTCTGCCCCCCATCCGGCCGGGGCGGTACATCGTGAAAGGGTTGCGAGTGATATCAACTGGAAAGAGCCCCATGCGGGCCGGGGGATTCCGGAAGGCCGCGGCGCTTGCCGTGGGCCTGCCCCTTCTCCTCACCTCGATGGCCATAAGCCCCGCCACCGCGGTGCCGGCCGGACAGGATCTGGCAATAACTGCCAAAAAGGCCGATCCCGCCGACTTCAAGGACGGCCGCTACATCGTTGTCCTTACCGGTGCGGCGGCTGCGGGTTACGACGGCGAAACCCCCGGGCTGGGCGCAACCAGGCCGCAGAACGGCAGGAAATTGGATGCCGAAAGCCCTAACTACAAGGCCTACGACGCCCATCTGCGCAAGCAGCAGCGGGAGGTCGCTGCCAGCCAGGGCATCACTCCCGGAAAGCAGTTCACCGCTGCCCTGAACGGCTTCAGTGCCGAACTGACAGCTGTCCAGGCTATGGAGCTGTCCCGGGATAAGCGTGTCCTGGCGGTCGCGCCGGACACGGAAAACGCCCCTGACTACACCACCACGGACTTCAACAGGCTGACCGGCCCCGACGGTGTCTGGGCCAAGCAATTCGGCGGGGAAGCCAACGCCGGCAAGGGCGTGGTGGTAGGGGTCATCGACTCCGGTTACGCCCCGGACAACCCGTTCCTCCAAGGGGATCCCGTCCAGCCCCTGAGCGGTCCCGCGCAGGTTGGCGTGCCGTACCGCACCGCCGACGGCCGGATCGCCATGCTCAAGGCAGACGGCACCACTTTCAAAGGCGAATGCCAGAAAGGGCAGGGGACTGGGGCCTCATTCGACGGTTCCCTGTGCAACTCAAAGGTGATTGGCGCCAGGTACTTTGCCGATTCCTTCCTTCAGTATGTGGCGCCGGAGAACCGCGCGCCGGAAGAGCTGATCTCCCCGGTCGACGTCGGGAGCCACGGCACCCACACCGCCACCACCGCAGCCGGCAACGCGAACGTGGAGCAGGTAATCGACGGCAGCGCATTCGGCAGGAGCTCCGGTGTTGCCCCCGCCGCAAAGGTCTCCGTTTACAAGGTCTGCTGGGAGGACACCAACCCCAATACCGGCGGCTGCTACTCCTCCGCTTCAGTTGAGGCCGTGGAAGCCGCCATCAAAGACGGTGTGGATGTCCTGAACTACTCGATATCGGGCAACAACAACAGCACCACCGATCCCGTGGCGCTGGCCTTCCTCAACGCTGCGGCCGCAGGTGTTTTTGTTTCCGCTTCCGCCGGCAACTCCGGCCCTGCAGCCTCCACGGTCAACCATGCGTCACCCTGGCTCACCACGGTTGCCGCCTCCACCTTCCCGAGCGACCTGCTTGGCACGGTGAAGGTCTCCGACGGCTCGGTGTACCGCGGAGCGTCGATCATGAAGTCTGAGGTAGCAGACAAACCCGTCGTCGTTGCCGCTGCTGCGGCAGCAGCCGGTGCCGCCAACCCGAACCTCTGCGGCCCCGGTTCGCTCGACGCAGCCAAAGTGGCCGGAAAAGTAGTGGTCTGCGACCGCGGCGTTGTGGACAGGACGGCCAAGAGCCAGGAAGTACAGGCCAAGGGCGGCGTCGGGATGATCCTCGTGAACGTCACCAGCAGCTCCGAAGACGCGGACAACCACGTGATCCCCACGGTCCACGTCAACGCTCCCAAGAGCCTGGAACTGAAATCCAAGCTGGAAGCCAATCCTGCGCTGACCGTCAGCCTTGTCAAGGGTGATCTCACCGGTGAACCGCCTGCCCCGGCGCCGCAGATCGCCGGCTTCTCGTCCCGCGGGCCAACCCTTGCTTCCGGCGGTGACCTGCTGAAGCCCGACATCGCTGCGCCAGGCGTCAACGTCCTTGCCGGTGTTTCCACCATCGGCAACAACGGTGACCAGTTCGGGTTCATGTCCGGCACTTCCATGGCCGCGCCGCACATCGCCGGCTTCGGTGCGCTGGTGCTCAGCAAGCAGCCCAAGTGGAGCCCTGCCATGGTCAAGTCAGCCATGATGACCACCGCCTACCCGCTGGTGAACGCTGACGGTTCGGCCAACACCGATCCGTTCCAGGGCGGCGCAGGCCACATCGACTCAACCCGTGTCCTGGATCCGGGCCTGGTCTACAACTCAGGCGTCAAGGACTGGCTCGGCTTCCTCAACGGTCAGGGCGTGGACACCGGAGCACCGCAGGCCGGCACCATTGCAGCACGCGACCTGAACCTGCCTTCCATCGCGCTCGGCAGCCTGGTGGGCGAAGTCCAGGTCAAGCGACAGCTCACCGCACTGGTTCCCGGGATGTACCGTCCGGAGGTCAAAACGCCCGGCTTCAGCGTCCAGGTGGAGCCGAAGTCGTTGAACTTCGCCAAGGCAGGCCAGACACGCGAGGTCACCCTTACCATCAGGAACGTCAGCGCTCCGGTCGGCAAATTCAGCACCGGTACCCTGACCTGGAAGGGCCCGCGCACGGTCAGCTCTCCCATCGCCATACGGCCGGTCGACGCACAAATCGCCCCGTCGTTCTCCTTCAGCTCGGCCACGGGTGATGGCAGCGGCACCATAGAACTGGTGTCCGGTTCGGATAACCCCATCAAGGTAGGCATTGAAGGTTTGGCGCCCCTGAGCCAGACGGCCATCACCAAGACCCCGGGGGAGTACGCACCGGCAAATGATGCGCACAATGCCCTGCTCCAGGTGACCGTTCCCGCAGGCGCCTCATTCGCCAGACTGGGCGTCCAGGCGCAATCGGATGACGTGGACTGGGACATGGTGGTTTACGCGCCCAATGCCGCTGGCGGTTGGACGGCAACACAGGTGGCGACGGCTTCGGCCAGCGAGTTCCTGGACCTCGAATCGCCGCGGGCCGGCATTTACTACATCGTGGCCAACCTCTACTCCACACCGGACAACGGGGCGGCCAGCGCCTCCGTGCAGGCGGTCACGTTTGCCGGGGACGCGGGTAACCTCACGGTTGAACCGAACCCGATCGTGGCTCCCAACGGTACTGCCACGGCGGCCACACTGTCCTGGACGGGCTTGTCCGAAGGGGCTTACCTGTCGCGCCTCAGCCTGGGCGAAAACGGCATCCGCACCTGGGTGAACGTCCAGGTGGGCGCCGCCTCCGCCGCTCCTGCCGGGGCGCCGCGGGTGGCTCTCGCGGACGGAGTTCCCGCCGGCTAGCAGCCGACAATTATGGAACAGGATCCCCGGGCGGTTGAACTGTCCGGGGATCCTGTTGTTGCAGTCCTGGCTGGCTGCGGGACGATGCGCTAGATGGCGCCGGCGGCTCCCGCCGTGTTACCGAGCAGAGGGGCCATTGTCTTCCAGCGGGTGATTTCGCAGCCGTCGGTCCTGGTGAAGACCGCCTCCACAGCGCGTCCGTGAAATGTTCCTGTCACCACTGCGACCTGCGGCCCGCCGTATTGCTGCGTGCACAGCTTGGGGGGCCCGGGCTTCGGGAAGAAGATGTCCTCGCCGTACCGTTCCACTGCGGCCAAGGCAGCGGCGGGGTCCGGCAGAGTGCTTCCGGCCAAGGGGTGCCCGGCCTCGGCCACCAGGCGGAACTCGTGCCCGCCGGCCTCGGGGCTCTCCCGCAGCGTAATGGTCAAATCGATCATTCCGGTCCACCTCCGGACAAGGCGGCCAGTTCCTGGGCCAGCTTTTCCCTCAATACGGCCGCCTCGGCCGCGAAGGACCGCTGGTGTTCGACGTAGGCGGCCTTGCCCTGGGAGGTTTCGATGGGAATGGCAGGGTAGCCCCACTCGGTGAGGTCATAGGGGGAGGCCTGCATGTCCATAGCCCTGATCCGCCAGGACAGGTCAAAGCAGTCCATCACCAGTTCGCTGGGCAGGGCGGGAAGGAGCTTGTACGCCCATTTGTACAGGTCCATGTTGGCGTGAAGGCAACCGGGCTGTTCAAGGTGCCGCTGGGTTTCCCGGCTGGGCGCCAGTTCGTTCAGCGGAACGGCATCCGGGGTGTAGAAACGGAACGCGTCGAAGTGGCTGCATCGGATGCGGTTGTCCTCCACCACCTTGTCCGTGCCTGCTGGGCCGAGGCGCAGCTGCAGGTACTCGTGGCGCAGGTCGAACCGGTCCTGGTGGTAGACCATCGCCCATTCATGGAGCCCGAAGCAGCCGAACTGGGCAGGGCGGGCAGCCGTTCCACGCAGGATGATGCCGGCGAAGGCGACGGCGTCCCTGCGATCTGTGACAAAGGTGTCCCGGTCCATGGTGACCGCGGTGGAACCTGGCGGCAACCTGAGGAAGGCAAGCTCACCGTCGTCGAGCATCCGGTAATGCTTCCACCCGCGTCGCGCTGCCGCTTCCGGGCCCGCCAGAACGACGCCGGCGCCTGGGTGCCAGCGGCGGAGCTGGCCGGGTTTTTGCGTGTAGTAGGTGAAAAGGAAGTCCTCCACCGGATGCTTTTGCCCCGCGGAGCGGCGGGCAAGATAGGGATCTGCATAGCGGCTGACGTGCTGCTGGTGGGCTTCCTCGCGGGCCCGCCACTCGTCCGCCGCCAGGACCCTAAGCTGCTCCACCGGCTGCACCAAGTACATCTTTCGCGGCATCCCAGGCGCTGATCTCGCAACCGTTGGTGCGGGCAAAGGCAGCATCAACAGGGACTCCATCCACGACGCCGGTGACGGTGGCTTCCTGCGGCCCGCCGTACTGTTCAGTGCAGGCCTGGTCAGCCCGTTGCGGCGCGGCATTCAACAGGGCCGCGTTTTCCTGAAGGGCTGCGCAGGCGGCATCCGCAGCGGGGTGCTCGCTTTCAGCATCGGGCGCGCCCCCAAGACAGACGAGTGTGTAGTGGACCTCCGGTTCGCCGGCGGAAGACTTGTAGACGATGGCCAGTTCGGCGTTGCCCTGGCCGGGGCCTGATGCCGGCGGGGCGGGCTCGGTCGCCGGTGCCGGCACGGAAGACTCGGCGTCCGGGTCGAGGCTTTCCGGAGGCGCCGGTGTGGCCTCCTGCGCAGGGGAGGAGGCGGAAGCGGTCGGCGATGGGGAGGTGCTGCCTGAAGGAGTTCCCCCGCCCTCGTTGGGGGTGCAGCCGGGCAGCAGTACAGCGGCGAGCAGCAAGGCCGCGATGCGGATGTAGGCATCGCTCCAGGAGCGCAGCGGGAGCGGCAAAACCGCCGATGGCATCAACTGCGCCAATCCCCCAGAATGCACACTGGGCCCGCCTCGTGGCCTGTCCGTCATGATTCCATCCTACTGCCGCCGTCCTGGCCCCCGGCTAAGCCTGCCGGGCCTGGGATGTGGCTGCAATGAGGCCGGTCATGGCGGCATGCAGCTCACTGACCTGGCTTCGGGTCAGTCCGAGGCGGTCCATCATGGTGCCGGGCACGTTGAGTGCCTCCTGCCGGAGGGCAGCGCCTGCGGGAGTGAGGCCGACGGCGAGCGAGCGCTCGTTGCCGTCCACGCGGCGTCGGGAGATCAGGCCCGCTGCTTCAAGGCGCCGCAGCAAGGGTGAAATGGTCGCCGGCTCCTGCGCCAGGGCCTCGCTGATATTCCGTACCGTGCGGGGGCTGGACTCCCAAAGGCACAGCATCACCAGGTATTGCGGGTGGGTGAGGTTCAGTTTCTCAAGCACCGGTTTGTACGCTCCCACCACGCTGCGGGAAGCAACGGTCAGGGCGAAGCAGAGCTGGTGTTCAAGCAGCAGGTCATTGTCCTCCGGGCTGTGCCTGCCGGCAGGCGTTTTGCCGGTGGAGGTGGAAGTGCTGGATGCGGTGGTCATCAGGGCCTCCAATTGTTAGTGCGCTAATCATTAGCGTACACTCCAATTAGGAGTCATGGTTCGCGGAAGGAGTCGGTTCATGGGTAAGGCCAGTTCAGCAGGCAAGGACAACGCGTCGCAGCGGTTTATGCGGGCCACCGGCAAGTTGCGGGCCATTTTCGGGCCTGCGAACCGCTCATCGCTCCTTCATGACATGACGGAGGAAAACCGCCGGCTCCTGGCCCAGCGTGAAGCTGAAACGCAGCAGTGGGAAACCGTCACACGCCCGGATGGAAGCACCTATGTAGTGCCGCGGAATCCGGACGACAAGTCTCTCCGATGACACCTGGGCTGCGGAGCCTTTTCCCGCACCCGGGCGTAAAATAAGGGCACTGGCTCCGTAAGGAGCAGTGGCCTTTTGGACTGGCTCTTCTTTCCCTGCACGCGGAAAGGGGGTGGAAAACAGTGGCACATGTACTCAGCGGGTTTATGAACGCGACCGAACGGCTTCGCTTCTTCTTTGGACCGGCCGCCCGCCTCGACTCCAGTTTGCCGGTGGTGCACAAGCATGACGAGTTTGAGCAGGCCTCGGAGGAGGAGCTCACGCATTTTGTGGTGGAAACCGATTCGGCCGGCCACCACTACGCCGTTCGGCGGGAAGACCTTGAAAAGGAGACGTGACGCCAGCGGGATCATGGCGCGTACTCCCTGGATATAAAAAATGCACTGGCAGGAAACAGGTTCCCTGCCAGTGCATACTTTTATGTTTTGGGCGCCGTTTAGCGGCCGGTCCCGCCGTACACGGTGGCTTCGTTGTCGCTGTCGAGCTCAAAGGCCCGGTGGATGACCCGCACGGCCTCGTCCAGGAAATCGGCGTGGGTTACAACCGAGATGCGGATTTCCGATGTGGAGATCATGTTGATATTGATCCCTGCGTCCGAAAGCGCTTTGAAGAAGGTTGCGGAGACGCCCGGGTGGGAACGCATGCCCGCGCCAATCAGGGAGAGCTTGCCAATCTGCTCGTTGTACTCGATGGTTTCGAAACCGATCTGGTCCTGGGCCGCATGCAGGGCCGCCAAGGCGTCGGCTCCTTCCACGATGGGCAGGGTGAAGGAGATATCAGTCCGGCCGGTGCCGTGGGTGGAGACGTTCTGCACGATCATGTCAATGTTCGAGTGGGCATCGGCGATGACCTGGAAGATCGCGGCCGCCTTGCCCGGGATGTCCGGAACACCAACAACGGTGACCTTGGCTTCGGAACGGTCGTGTGCGACGCCGGAGATGATTGGCTGCTCCAAGGCAACTCCCTCTTGTGTGGTGATCTTGTCTTCGGCACTGGGGATGACCCAGGTGCCTTCGTGCTGGCTGAATGACGAGCGGACGTGCAGCGGCACGCCAAACCTGCGGGCGTACTCCACGCAGCGGAGGTGCAGGATCTTGGCTCCCGAAGCTGCGAGTTCGAGCATTTCCTCGCTGGAAATCGTGTCGATCTTCTGGGCTGAGGGGACCACGCGCGGATCCGCCGTGTAAATGCCGTCCACGTCCGTGTAGATCTCGCAGACGTCCGCCTCAAGCGCTGCTGCCAGCGCTACCGCGGTAGTGTCCGAGCCGCCGCGCCCCAGGGTGGTGATCTCGTTGGTGGCCCGGCTCATGCCCTGAAAGCCCGCCACGATGGCGATATTGCCCTTGTCCAGGGCGGTGCGGATGCGGTGGGGATCGACGTCGATAATCCTGGCCTTGCCGTGGATGCCGTCAGTGATCATCCCGGCCTGGGAACCGGTGAAGGACTGGGCGGAGGCACCGAGCTTATTGATGGCCATGGCCAGGAGCGCCATCGAGATGCGCTCGCCGGCTGACAGCAACATATCCATTTCGCGGGCGGGGGCTGAGTCCGTCACTTGGCCCGCAAGGTCCAGCAGTTCATCGGTGGTGTCACCCATGGCCGAGACCACCACAACCACTTCGTTGCCCGCTACCTGGGCGTCCACGACGCGTTTGGCGACCCGCTTGATGCCGTCGGCGTCCGCGACAGAAGAGCCGCCGAACTTCTGCACGATGAGCTGCTTGGTTACGGCACCGCCGACGGGCAGCTCCTGAGGCTGGGTTGCGTTGTGCACTTCGGTAGTGGGCGTACTCATGCGCATACCTTCACTGGATCAATTGGGGTCCGGCCAGGCAGCCGCAAAGCTGTTGGCCCAGACGCTGGAAAACTAACGCCGCTGTTGGCGCGACTTCTCGTTTCAGTTTATCGCCGCGCGTGGCCGGGCGTTGAATTGTGACCGAATCTCAGCCCCCGGGAGGACCTGCGCCGAAGCCCCTCGGGCGTACGCTCAGGCTGTCACAATGCAACAAAATACTGTGGGGGACAGGTGTGCAACACATGGCCATGATTTCTGAACTACCTGAAGCTGCGGACGGGCCGGAACCCAACGATGGCATTACGGCCCGTGCCGTGAGCCGCAGCTTCGGCGCGGTGCGCGCCGTCGAGCACATGGATTTCCATGCACCCGCCGGGAAGGTAACGGCGTTGATCGGTCCGAACGGGGCAGGCAAAACAACGCTGCTGCTCATGCTGGCGTCACTGCTCGCACCGGATGAGGGCACTATCAGCGTGGGCGGGCTGGATCCGCGCCGGCATCAGGCGGAAGTGCGCAGCCGGCTCGGCTGGATGCCGGACACCCTGGGAGTGTGGGGGTCGCTGAGCGCCCGGGAGATCCTCACCCAAATGGCCCGCTTCTACCGGCTCCCGGCACAGGGCATAGCGCAGAGGGTCTCCGACATGCTTCCTAGTGTGCGGCTGGATGGCCTCGCGGACCAGCCGGCCCGGGTGCTGTCCCGGGGGCAGCAGCAACGGCTCAGCCTGGCGCGGGCCCTGATACACGACCCGTCCGTCCTCCTGCTCGACGAGCCCGCCTCGGGATTGGACCCGGGTTCCCGCGTGGAACTGAGGATCATGCTGAGGCAACTCGCCGCGGAGGGCAAAGCCGTGGTGGTCTCGTCCCACGTGCTCAGCGAACTGGATGAAATCGCCGACGCAGCGGTGTTCGTCAACAAGGGCCGTACCGTCCGGCATCAAACCACCGAAGAAGCCGCGGCCGCCGGCCGCCGGTACGCAGTCAGCGCCTCAGATACAGCCGCGCTTGCAGCCAGGCTCACCGAGCTGGGCGTGGCCTTCCGCCACGAAAACGGGCGGCGGCCGGCCCTCAGCCTGACGCTGGCAAGCGATAACGACGCCGAGCGGCTGCTGCGCGACCTGGTGCTCGCCGGCGTCGGAGTCAATTCCTTCGCCCCCGCTTCCGGGGCACTGGAAGAGACATACATGAGCCTCGAAGGGGAGCGGCAATGAGCCACGCGACAGAAAACCGGCAGCACACCGTCAGCGGCAGGGGACTTGGTGGCTACCTGCCCGGGGTCAGGGACGTCGTGGTCCTGGAGCTCAAGCAGCGGCTGCGGTCCCGCGGCTGGTACATCATGCTGGCCATCTGGTTTGTCCTCACAGGGCTGGTGACCTGGCTGACGTGGGCTAGCTGGAACGCCTCACAGGCGGCCCAAAGGGAGTTCCCGGGCTCGGTCCCGGCACCCGAACCGGGGCCGGGCTCCATGATTTTCGAGGTGGTCCTCGCCTTTGTCCTGCTGTTTGCGTTGCTTGTTGCTCCGGCACTTTCTGCCAACGCGGTGAATGGGGACCGGGCAGGCGGCACCCTGGCCATCCTCCAGGTGACGCTGCTGCGGCCAGGCCAAATTCTGTGGGGCAAGTTTTTTGCAGCATGGGCTGCAGCGCTGGCCTTCCTGGTGGCAAGCACCCCGTTCCTGGTGATCGGAGTGGCGCTGGGTGGGATGACCGCAGGCCATGTGCTGGTGGCCCTGCTGATGCTGGCGCTTGAGGTGGGTGTTGTCTGTGCAATCGGCGTGGGCATTTCCGCTCTTGCCGGCCGGCCGCTGTTCTCTATCGTGGTTACTTATTTGGCAGTGGCGGGGCTGGCCGTCGGCACACTGATCGCCTTTGGGCTTGGCACTGGTCTCACCCAAGGAACGATCATGGCGAACCAGGCCCAGTACCGGCAGTACGAGCCCCTCCGCAACGGGCCGGCGGAACCCGAATACACCTGCTCAGGGCCCTTGCAGGAGCAGAGTGCCATGCGCACCGAGCGGGTGGCCTGGCTGCTGGCCATGAACCCTTACGTGGTGGTGGCTGACGCTATCCCGTACCCTGACCGAACCGGCCAGCAGGGTTTCACGGCTGCTGGCGCGATCGAGAACGTCAGCCAGGGCGCCAGGTATGCCATGGCGGGCCCGGAAGGAACCTACCCCTGCGCCAACGGGGAGGTAAAGCCGCGATACCTTGCTCAAGCCACGCCGCTGTGGCCATTGGGCCTTGGCCTGCAGCTCGTGCTGGCAGCGCTGCTGATGTGGCTCGGCTGGCGTTCGCTCCGGACTCCGGCACACCGTCTGGCGAGGGGTACGCGTATCGCCTGATTCGTGCTCCGTGACCCGGAAGAGGGATGGGGCCTGTCCAGCCGCAGTCCCTAACCAGGCGCGACCCCTTCCCGGAAGCCACGTGGTCCAAGTCCTCAGGTCAGGGCGTTGCGGCGGCCCTCAAAGGCACGTCCCAGCGTGACCTCGTCTGCGTACTCGAGGTCCCCGCCCACCGGCAGCCCGGACGCGAGCCTGGTCACGGTGATTCCGATCGTCTTCAGCATCCGGGCCAGGTAGGTGGCTGTTGCTTCCCCTTCCAGGTTGGGGTCCGTGGCGATGATGACTTCCTGGATGGCGCCGTCGTTCAACCGCGTCAGGAGTTCCCGGATCCGTAACTGTTCCGGCCCGATCCCGGCGATCGGATTGATGGCCCCGCCCAGCACGTGGTACCTGCCCCGGAACGAACGGGTGCGTTCCACCGCAAGTACATCCTTGGATTCCTCCACCACGCAGATCACAGCGGGATCGCGGCGTGGATCGCGGCAAATGTTGCACTGTTCCTGCTCGGTGACGTTGCCGCAGACGGTGCAGAACTTGACCCGTTCCTTGACGGAGGTGATGGCCTCCACCAGCCGCTTCATGTCCTGCGGGTCCGCTTCGAGGATGTGGAACGCCAGCCGCTGTGCGGATTTCGGGCCCACGCCGGGAAGGCGTCCAAGCTCGTCAATCAGCTCTTGGACAGCACCTTCGTACACGATATTCCTCTTTAGCTAGGGGTAGACAGTTGTTGGATCAGTAGCGGGACGAAACGGGATTTCCGTCGAGGGACCGCTCTTCAATCAGCTTTCCGCCCAGGATACGTTCCACGGCGGCACGGCCGAACACCCCCGATTCCTCAATGGTCTCATCGTCGGCGCTGGGCACGTCCTGTACGTAGGCGGCAGCTGCGGGAACGGCCCGGGCAGGAGCCTTTGCCCGCCCTGCCTCCGCCTCCGGGCTGTTGGACAGGCGCTGGTAAAGGCTCTGCCGGGTGCCTGCTGGAGCAGGAGAATCGGCGGAAGCAGGAGAAGCTGCAGGAACAGTGCGGGCGGGTACAGCAGGGGCGGGAGGAACCGCAGGAGCCGTGCGGGCGGGGGCAGCTGCAGGTGCGGCTGAAGCCATGGCGTACTCCCGTACCGGCACCGGAGCCGACCCTCCGGGAACAGGGTCCGAAGGAACTGTACTTGGGGGCACCGCGCTGGCTGGTACGGGGCTTGGGGCGGCCGGTTCAGCGACCGTCGCCCTGGTGCCCAGGCTTACGGGCGGGGCAGCAGCCGGAACCAAACCCCATTCGGCATCCACTGAAGAACCCGCCCTGCTGACAGGGATGGAAGGCGGAACCTGGGCGGCAGCCGGCTCATAGCGTGTTGCTGAGGGTGCAGCAACTGCCTTATCTTCCGGCGGGACGGCAGACACATTCCTGCCCACGTTGCTGGCTTCTCCAATCACCCAAACACCCGGGGCTTGTTCAACGGCGCGCGTCCACGGATCCGAGGCATCCACGCCCGGGGCAGCCATCGCCGGAGCCTCGGCAGGCGGCGTTGGCGTGCCCGCCGTGGCGCCGGGCCTTGTGTGCTGTTGACCTGGGCTGGGCACCGCGGAAGTGCCGCCAGTTGCCGCGGGAAGGGATTGGCCGCCGGCCCGGCCGGAGGGAACCCAGTCTATGGGAGGTTCCTCCTCGAGCGGGGGTGCGTCCTCGTCCCGGGGCGGACCCCAATCGTCGTCAGAGTAGGAGTAGTCGCCTGCGGAGCCGCTGTACGGGTCAGCCTGGGCCGGAGGGACGGCCGAAGATTCCGCCGGAGGTTGAGCCTGGAAAGAGCCGCCCGGTCCCGGCTGTTGAGCGGGGGATCCGCCGGCAACAGGTGCAGGTACCTCCCGGGAGGACTCTGCGGCAGCACCGCGTTCACCAACAGGTATGGACTCAGCCTGTGAAGTGTTACTGCCGGACTCGGGGTTGGCCGGGGGCCGGAACAGTGTGGACCCCGTTCCTCCTCCAGGTCGGCGAGGGGCCGCTGGGGGAGGCCCGGCAGGCGAGGGTGTACCGTGCCCCTGCGCCGGTTGGACGGTCTGTGCCGGGACACGGGCATGGCCTTGGCCCGGACCTGCGGACGCGGAAGATTCAGGTGCATTTGGTGCCGGGGAAGGGGCAGGTGCCAGCCCCCAGGCGACGTCAGCCGATGTGGCCCCGGCAGTTGAAGCGCCTGAATCAGTTGTAGTTGCCGGGGCCTGCCGGCTGGCGGGTGCTTTTGGGTTTGGTTCAGAGCTCGTCCGGCTGGCATTACCGCCAGCCACCGCGTTGATTTGGCAGTCGATGCCTACGGTTTTATGGATAGCCTGCCGAAGGTTCTCTGAGTGGTCAGCCCGGCCAAAAGCGCCGGCGAGCCCGGAAGTGGCGAACGAAAGCGTGAGAGTCTGGCCGTCGAAAGCACTGACCTGTGCGTTGGGTTCAACGAGCGCCCAGGTGCTGCGCTTGATCCTGGACAGCGTCTGCAGGACATCGGGCCACGCCCTGCGCAGCACTTCGACGTCGCCCATGGCGGCATGGGCCCCGGCCGGAGCTGGCGTGGCAGTGGCCGGTTCGGGGCGGACAGCAGGCGCGGGCTGGGCAGCCGGAGCCGAAGCTTGGCCCGAGCCCTGTGCCGGCATCCCGCTCACCGGGCTTGCTGCGGGGCCCTCTTCGGGAGCTGCGGCCGCGGGGCGTGCCGGGCCAGGGCGGGAACCGGTGCTGCCGGAGCGGGGTTCCGTTGTGGGATCGACCGGCCAGTCGCTTGTGCTGACGCGGGGAGGGGTCAACGGGGCGCGGGCGTCGGCCTCGGCCGGGCTGGCTGATGCTGCATGTACCGGCGGTTGTGCAGGGACGGTTGCAGTTGCCGCGGGCCGCTGACCGGCTGGCTGGGCAGCGGCGGACTGGGATGCCGCGGGCCGTGCGGGTTCGGGTGCTGCTGGTTCGGCAACTGCCCGGGCGGGTATGGCCGGTTCCGGCGCCGCTTGCGCGGAAACATTGTCCCCGGCGGACGGAGACTGCTGCGCCGGAGCTGTGGCAACGGGAGCGCCTACGTCGTTCCCCGCATAGTTAAGCCGGCGCTCTACCCGGTCTATCCGGGCTGCCATCCCGCGCTCGTTCTGCTCTGAACTGGGCAGCAGGATCCGGGCGCAGAGGAGTTCCAGGTGCAGCCGCGGGGAGGTGGCGCCGGTCATCTCGGTCAGGGCCGTGTTGGTGACATCGGCAGCGCGGGACAACTCCGCCGCACCCAGGTTGTGCGCCTGGTTCTTCAGCCGCGCAATCTGGTCCGCGGGCATGCCCCGAAGAATGGTCTGGGCGCTTTCGGGCATGGCCTGGACGATGATGAGGTCGCGGAAGCGCTCCAGCAGGTCCTCAACAAAGCGGCGCGGGTCATGGCCGGTTTGGATAACCCTGTCCACGGCACGGAAGACAGTGGCGGAGTCCGCGGCAGCGACTGCCTCCACGACGTCGTCGAGCAGGGATGCGTGAGTGTAGCCGAGCAGCGCGACGGCAAGTTCGTAGTCCAGGCCGTTGGGGCCGGCGCCTGCCATCAGCTGGTCCAGGACTGACAGGGAGTCGCGGACCGAGCCGCCGCCGGCACGGATCACGAGTGACAACACCCCGGGGGCGACCGGAACGTTCTCCTGGTTGCAGAGAAGTTCCAGGTAGGCCATAAGCGGCTCCGGCGGCACCAGCCGGAAGGGGTAATGGTGCGTGCGCGAGCGGATGGTGCCAATGACTTTGTCCGGCTCCGTGGTGGCAAAAATGAATTTGATGTGTTCCGGCGGTTCTTCGACGATCTTCAGCAAAGCGTTGAAGCCGGCCGAGGTGACCATGTGGGCTTCGTCAATAATGAAGATCTTGTAGCGGTCCCGGACGGGGGCGTACGTTGCCCGCTCGCGGAGGTCCCGGGCGTCATCCACGCCGCCGTGGCTCGCCGCGTCAATTTCAATAACATCCAGGGATCCGGAGCCGCCCCGGGCCAGCTCAATACAACTGGGGCAGGTACCGCAGGGGGTGTCCGTGGGGCCTTGGGCGCAGTTCAGGCAACGGGCCAGAATGCGCGCCGACGTGGTTTTGCCACAGCCCCTGGGACCCGAAAAAAGGTACGCGTGGTTGACCCGGTTTTTACGCAAAGCCGTCATGAGCGGCTCGGTGACGTGTTCCTGCCCGATAACGTCAGCGAACGAATCTGGACGGTATCTGCGGTAAAGGGCGGTAGTAACTGTCACAGTGAAAACCCTACCAATCCGGGCTGACAGTACGCCGCCCTGTGGGGGAATAGTAAAGACCCCCCATGCACCCGCCAGAGCCCATTTACCCTTGCTACCTTCCGGTCCTGGGGGAGTTCAACAGGATGACGCCACATGAGGGGCCGCCAGTTACTTTACCCGAACTTCAGGCCTGACTCGAATCGACGCCCGGCTGCCTCCAGCCCTCAACCTGCCAGCTCATAAAAGCCGGTTCCTCGTAGGGGTGCGCGGCGCGCAAAGCAGCTACCACCGCAGGAAGCGCGGGCCGTTCAACCACGCACTCAATCCGGTCCTCCGGCACTTCCTCGGGTGCTCCAACCCGCCCGAGATAAGGGGCGGCGCCGTCGTGCGCAGTGAAGCGGCCAGTTCCAGGGGAAACATAGGAGCAGTGGGAGTAGTTCCCGATCTTGCCCGCTCCAGCGTCACCAATGGCCTTGAGGACCTGCTGCGTATGGGTTCCGGGAACATAAATCACTAAAGCGTGGAGCTCAGTCATAACACCCATGGTGCCGGAAGAACCGGGCTTGGGCGGAAATTCATTGCTTATCCAGCCGGCACCCACGATCATGGGTATGTACACCGATTGGGGCAATCTCGAGATTGTGAGCTGCGGGGCCTGGCTGAATGGACCCGGACCCGGCAGCTCAACGGTGTTCCGGTGGAATGGACGCATTGGGGGCGTCCATTTCTGGCGTTAGGCCCAGGCGCTGAACCCTTTTCCAACCGGGCCGGAGCCCTTTTTGCACATGCGCCCGAGCCTCGATTGGGCGAAGCGGAAAAGTTCAGGTAATCTAGTATCTGCTTTTGATTCAGAAGCAGCTGGAGAATTCGCCTAGCGGCCTATGGCGCACGCCTGGAACGCGTGTTGGGTTAACGCCCTCGGGGGTTCAAATCCCCCATTCTCCGCCGGTAAAGAACCCGGCCCCGGCAGCGCCGGGGCCGGGTTCTTTCGTTTTACCCCTTCTTCGCGAACCCCGACCCGTTCGGCTCTGCAAGCCCGAGGCGCCGCAGCCGTTCGCGGGCGGCCAGCTCGCTCGGCCCGCGGCGGCCCAACGCAAGGCGTACGACGCCGAGCACCGCCTTCGTAGCCAGCCTTACCGGCAGCGGGAACGGACCGAGCCGCGGTACCGACAGTCCGAGCATCCGGCGGTATTTCGGTTCTAGGCTGTACACTGCACCCGCAAACAGGACGCGGTAGCCGGGCCGAAGCATGGGGTGCAGCGGCGGATTGCGGATGAATGCCACTGTTTCTGCCACCCGGCTGTCCGCTCGAAGTTCCCCGTTCCGGAAAAACCGGTCCAGTTGTGCCCGCATGTCCGCTTCTGTCAGTGGCGGATCCTGTACGCCCATCAACCTGCCGGCCTGGGCCCACTCACGAACGTAGGCGTCCGGGCCGCCTGGGATAGGGCCGCCCCACAACTGATGGGCCGTGAGGAACGCGTCCGTGAAGGCGATGTGGATCCAGCGGGCCAGTTCCGGATCATTGGCGCTGTAATCGCGCGGCGTTCCCTCGTTGTCCAGAAAGCTGCCCTGCACCGGATCGTGCAGGCGCCGCACCCGCCGGGAAGCCTCTTCTGCAGCAGCCTTGGAGCCGTAGGTAACAGTGAAAATCCAGCGGATCGTGGCAGCCAGGCGGGCCAGGGGATCCTCGCGGAAGTTCGAATGTTCGTGGACACCGGCGAGAGCTCCGGGATGAAGGGACTGCATCAGCAGCGTCCGGATACCGGCAACAATAGGCGACATGGACCCGTGCACCGCCCATACCGCGGATCCTGGCAGGTGGTAGTCCGGATCGTCCCCCTCCGCCAGTTTCGGAACCCAGTCCGGTACCTGGTCCGCCCTGCCCGTAAAGGTTTTCTTAAGCTCGTCCTGCCATTTCCGAAGGAAGCTCCGCATATAACATTGTCTCCCCAAGGCGAGCAGGCGGCGCTGCCCCTGCGGCGCACCGTACCGCAAGGTTTTCTCAAGTTGTCAACGGCACCATGAAACGGGGTTCACAGGCTACGGGTGCTGTGGTCCCATGGGAGATACCGTCAGGACGCGGGCGGGTGATTATGTTATGGAGACAGGCATTGGGGAATCATCAAAAATCGGGCAAGCACACAGACGTGCGCCGTCCTAACGTTTCGGTTGTGCGTGCCCTGACTGCCACTGGTGCTGTTGCCTTGTCCATCTGGTCCCTCAACCTTTCCGGCAGTGCCGGTGAGCAGGCCACCCCGGGCACCACGGTTGCGTTGGCAGCTGGGACAGCGTCGTCCAGTGGGGGTAAGGCGGACAAACTGACGTCGGACAGGATCGGAGCCGGGATGCTGCAGCCTGCCGCTTTCACCGCTCCGGAAGAGCGCGTTACGTTTCCCCACGCTGTAATTGGCGGTTACCGCGGGGAAGACCCCTCGCTGAAGGTGGGCACAACAGGTTTCGGCCGGCCGCCGGCCGGGTTCCTGATGGCGCCGCTGGCTTTGCTCAATGCGAGCTCACCCTTCGGTTTCCGGGTAAGCCCGCTGTCCGGGGCCGCCGGTGATTTCCATCTGGGGCAGGACTACGCAGCGCCCTGCGGAACAAGTGTTTACGCGGCGGACTCAGGACTGGTGCGCGCAGCGGGTTGGCACCCCTGGGGAGGCGGCAACAGGGTGGAAATAGACCACGGCAACGGCCTTATCACCACCTACAACCACCTGGACGCCATCGGGGTCCGTACCGGCGATGAGATTCACGCCGGACAAATCCTCGGCGAAGTGGGCAGCACCGGATGGTCAACGGGATGTCACCTGCACTTCGAAACGATCCTCGACGGCCGGCACACCAGCCCGCTGACGTGGGGCCTGATGCCCGCCCGGCCCGTCGCCGGCAGTGGATCCGGGGAGATGCGGAGCTACCTGCCCGGGTTCGGTTCGCCCTCCCAAGGGACAATCCGTTGGGCGCTTCCACTGCACGATGGTCACGACGAATCCCATGGGGGCGCGGGCCACGCAGGACATCCTGCGAGGCCAACCTCCCCGCCAGTTCCGTGGCGTACCGAGGTGACCGCGCCGGCACGCAATCTTCCGGCGCCTTCACCGAACACACCGTCCCCCTCCGGCACACCGAGTTTGCCGACGACGCCCATAACACCGAGTCATCCGGCGACGGCGGCACCCAGTTCGCCCACGCCGCCGTCTGGGGCGTCCCCGACTCCCTCGCTGCCGCCTGCCGAAACGGCCCCAACTGAGACGGCGCCTCCTAAGCCTGGGCCGACGGAGACGGCGCCTACTGAAACCACACCAACGCAGACCACCCCAACTGAGACTGCGCCGACCGGGACCACCCCGACCGGGACCACGCCGACCGGGACTGCGCCGACCGGGACCACACCAACTGAGACTGCGCCGACCGGGACTGAGACTGCACCGGCCGGGACCACGCCGACCGGGACCACGCCGACCGGGACCACGCCGACCGGGACCACGCCATCGCCGTCGGCCACGCCGCCGGTCGGCCCGACGGAACCCGCAGCAACGACGGCGCCGTCGTCCACCCAGGATGCCAACCCGCCGGCGCCGGAAACCTGCCCGGCGGAGCCAACTTCGGAGACGCCAGACCCTTCCCTTGAAGCAGTTGTCGCAGGGCCAGCCGGTGAACAACTTCCTGAGGACGAAACCTGTGACGCCCTCCTTCGCGATCCCGCTGACCCTGAACACCAGCCCCGCGGCTGACTCCGGCAAGTTCAGGGACACAGGGGCGAACATGGTGCGAAGCGGGCGGCAGGACCTGGCTGCGGTGAAAGCCCACGCTTTCCCGAATTATCTTTTCGATGGCCCGGTTCTTTTATCTTTTTCCACACGGGCCTCGGCGATTCACCCAAAGTTTGCCAAATGTCTGATTGGATAAACCTTACTGAAGGGTAGAAGGGAAGCGCCGTTTCCCACCGACCACAGAGGTAGCAATGGGACACATCGAGGCCGAGCATCCCCGGCCGCGCCACTTCCTGCTCCACTTGAGCGATCCCCACCTGATGGGAGGTCCGGACCCCCTGTACGGCGTCGTTGACAGCGAAGCGAGGCTTGTCCAGCTCTTCGAAGAGGTCAAGGCGTCAGGAGCGCGGCCGGAGGCTGTAATTTTCACCGGCGACCTTGCAGACAAGGGCGATCCGAGAGCTTACGTGAAACTACGGGCCATCGTGGAGCCCGCGTGCGCGGAACTGGGTGCCGAAGTCATCTGGGCCATGGGAAACCACGACAACCGGGCCAACTTCCGGAAGGGCCTGCTGGACCAGCCGGGCAATGATGCTCCCGTGGACCACAGCTATTTCGTCAACGGGCTGCGCGTCATCACCCTGGACACAACAGTGCCGGGCTTCCACCACGGCGAACTGAGCGCCTCCCAGCTGGACTGGCTGGCACAGGAACTGGAGACCCCGGCTCCGGACGGCACCATCCTGGCGCTCCACCACCCGCCGGTCCCTTCGGTTCTTGACCTCGCGGTCCTGGTTGAGCTGCGGGACCAGGCGTCACTCGCCGCAGTGGTCCGCAATTCCGATGTCCGGACCATACTGGCCGGGCACCTGCACTACTCCACCACGGCAAGCTTTGCCGGCGTTCCCGTCTCCGTTGCGTCTGCAAGCTGTTACACGCAGGACCTGAACGTTCCGGTGGGAGGCACGCGCGGACATGACGCCGGGCAGTCTTTCAACCTGGTGCATGTCTACGAGCACACCATCGTCCACTCGGTGGTTCCGCTGGGCAGTTCGACGACGGTGGGGGAGTACGTTCCGCCGGAGGAGACAGCCCGCCGGCTTGAGGCTGCAGGGATCCATATCCCGGAGACCACCAAGCAGCGGAGCAGCGCCCGGGCCGGATTGTCGTCCGGGCGCTAATCCCCAGGTCCTACTTTTCCCAGGGCGCCTTGATAGGGAAGTACTTTTCCAGGAAGTCCGTGACCAGTTCGGCGCGTTCGTCCGCGTGCACCTCGGGGAAACTGCCGTCGTTCAGGCAGAAGAAGTCCATATTCCGCTTAATCAGCAGCTTCGGCAGATAGTTCAACCCTGTCCGCATGGTGGTGTCCACGTAACGCACCTTCGCAGCCGTTTGGGTGACCGCGCGGCCCGTGAGCAGTGCGTAGTAGTGGTAGAACGAGTTGGTGACGGAGATGTTGTCCGCTGCCCGGAACCGGCTGGCCGCGGTCTTGCGGAACTCCTCCGGAAACTCGCGTTCCATCTTCGCCACCACACTTCGGCGCAGGGGCGCGGCGGTGTGCTCAAGGTGGCGGGTAGTGATCCGTCCGAACCGGTTCCACAGCAGCTTCCGGTTGACCCGCGCCGCATTTTCGAAGCCGCTGCGTTCCGCGGCGTTCTCGCCCAGGCCGATCCGGGTTTCCGCCTCGATGAACTTGGTGATCCCGCCGGGGGTGAAGAACAGGTCCGGGCTGACGGGCCGGCCAAAGAACATGTCATCGTTCGAGTACAGGAAGTGCTCGGACAGGCCCTCGATGTTGTGCAGCTGGCACTCCACCGCCTGTGAGTTATGCGTGGGCAGCACCGAGGGGTCGGAGAAAAACTCTTCGCTGCGGATGATCGTGACCGCTGGATGGTCTGCAAGCCAGGCCGGAGCGGGAGAGTCTGTTGCAATGAAGATCCGGCGGATCCAGGGCGCGAACATGTAAACGGAACGCAGAGCGTACTTGAGCTCGTTGATTTGGCGGAAGCGGGCCTCGTGGTCGTCGCCTTCGCCCAGGACTACGTCCTTCTGCTGGGCGCGCCGGGCTGCAATGTACTCAGGAGAACTGCCGTCCACCCAGGAGAACACAAGGTCCACGTCGAAGTTGATGTCGCTCGCGTGGTCGGCGAACATGTTCTCGATGGTGGGCCAGGTGTGGCCGTAACGTTCCACGGTGCCGCGTACAGCGTCCTGCCGCAGCAGGGTCCTGCGGGTCAGGGAGTTCTCGATGGGGAGGATCAGCTCCTCCCCTTCGAAGGACCACAACTCGATCTGCACGCCCGCTGAGGGGCCGAATTCAAACCCGCCCACCGGTTCAACGCGGGGGCGGTACAGGCGGAAGATGCGTGATTGCCGGTTGGAGGACAGCTCCCCGTCCGCCACCAGCACAGAAATCTTCTTCTTCGCATCCACTGTCATGGAGTACACCGGTTCGTCCCGGCAGGCCTCCACCAGGGCAGCACGAAGCTTTTTGCGGTCCTTCCAGTCCAAGGCAATGACAGGCCGGTCACTGTTGCCGCGGACCAGCAGGTACTCCAGGCCGGCATCGGCCAGCACATTGCGCACGAACAGCAGGTCCTCCACCATGGCCTGGTAGGGCGTCCTGTTGTAGTTGATCAGGGCATAGCGGCCTTTGTGCCTGATGACGTCGGGGCGGTGCCGAAGCCGCTGCTCAGCCGCAGCGGACGTGACCTCCGCATGAAATTGTTCCTCGACGGACGCCTGGCTGCCGTAGTAGACCTCGTCCTGTACCGGTGCTTCTGTAATTGTCGTCTCCGTGCTCGTCAAAGTAAGCGTTTCTACCTGCATGATAGCCGCGCCGTGGAAACAGCAGGTTTCGGACCGTGCCGTCCGGGGTAAGTAACGCGATTAGGAACCGAGCGCCTCGCGCCAACTCCGCAGGAAAGCGCCGCCGGCGTCGTCGTGGATCACGGTGTCTTCGAGCCCCAGATCGGCGGCGGTCAGGACGGCGTACGGCTTAACCGGTACGCCATCGGCCGGGCGCACGTCCACATGCTTCACCGCGTGGTCGTTGTGGTGGAGCCAGTCAGCCATGGCGTAGTCGGTGCGGGAATCGCCCACCGTCCGCCAGGCCTGCGGCGTGATGCCCTGGGCCGCGAGCAGTTCCACGGCCCGGCTGGCGCCCAGATCCTTGCCCAGCCGCACTGACTCAATGTCCGTGGAGATGATGGTGGGGTCCACGCGGTAGTCCACTTCGTCGTCGGAATCCGGGGCGTGGTGGTCCAGGCGGACCACACCCAGTCCGTGGCGGGCCATCAGGTCCATGGCATCGGCGTCAAACAGTTTCTGCTCGGCGAGGTAGTCGGCGCTGGGCACCCCGATGTGCTGTTCAACGGACACCATGGCCCGCTTGGTCTCATCAAAGAACATATGCGCCGAGTAGTCCTCGGCCACCATCCGCCGGACGTCGTCGCCATAGCCGGCTGGTACCGCCAATTCACGGTCCACATGGATCGGTCCGGGACCGGCAGCCGTATAGCTGAACCAGACGGCTCCCTTTTCGCAGACGGCGTGGATGACGGTGCCGGTTGGAATGCCTGCCGCGATCATCGGTTCCATCACCTGCTCGCGGATGAACGCATCCGAGCGGCCGGTGTTGAAAATGACCGGAATGCCGGCAGCTGCCAACGCCACAAGATCATGGATGATCTCCTGCTTGACGTCACGTGTCACCGGGCTTGCCACCGGCCCGTCCACGTCCAGCAGCAGCGCGAGGGGAGGCGTGGCCGGGTGATGTTCCCCGGACGTGGAGGCGGCAGGAAACTCGGATGTTGTCATGGCTCCATTCTGTCAGCAGCGTCGCAAACTCCCGGTTGCCGCGCGCCTGGGAGCCGCGCAGACGAAGTTGGTCACTGTTTGGCTACAACCTGCCCGACGGTGTGCCTGCTACTTTCGCTGGAACCTTTGGGTGCCTAGGGTGGCATGGTGATATTCAAAGCTGTGGGCGAGGGCCGCCCTTACCCTGACCATGGTTACAACACCCCCAAGGAATGGGCTGCGCTGCCCCCGCGTCCGGTCAGGCTGGACGAGCTGGTGACCACCAAGCGGACCCTTGACCTGGAGGCGCTCCTTGCCGAGGACTCCACCTTCTTCGGCGACCTTTTCCCGCACGTGGTGCAGTACCAGGGAACCCTCTACCTTGAGGACGGCCTGCACCGCGCCGTCCGGACCGCCCTGCACCAGCGCACGGCGATCCACGCCCGCGTGCTGGTCATAGATGGCTAGGAAAAAGCAGCAGGACGCAACCGTCCTCCACGGCCACCACGTTGTTACCGGTCCTGAGCTCCGGGCCGCCTTCGAAGCCGGGCACGACGCCGACGATACGGCGCGGGTGCGCCGCCGCGTGCTGCACGGGGTGGTGCTGGTGATCCTCATCGGACTGATTGTTGCCGCCATCATCACCGCCCTGGCCATCCTCAACGGGCGCCTGGAGCTCCCCGCCGCCGAGCCTGCCCAGGAGGCGGTCTCCACCTGCCCCGCCGCCACCTTCGACTACACACCCCACGACAAGATCAACCTCAACGTCTACAACTCCACCAACAGGGCCGGCTTGGCACGGTCAGTGGCGGACGAGTTCCTGGCCCGGAAGTTCGTGGTCGGGGCAGTCTCCAACGTGGACGCCGGCTACCGGGGTGTTGCCGCCGTGGTGTCCGGGGCAGCCGGCCAGGCGGCGGCCTTCAGCGTCCAGCGCAACCTGCCGGGGTCTGACTACTTCCAGGACGGCAGGACAGACGGCAGCGTGGACGTGATCCTCGCCCAGGACTACGCCTCGCTGGCCCCGCCGGAGCTTGTAGACCAGACGCCGGGCACCCTCAGCTGTCCGCGGGAAAGCCGCCGGGTCGCCGACGACGAAAAGGCGCCGGTGACACCTCAGGCTGCGGCTTGAACCGGATCTCCATCTGCACCAACAGGCAGGGTTGCTTCACCGGCCGGGCACCAGGAGCGGCAGGGCAGCTCAGCCGGCCACGGCGGGAAGCGGGGCTACGCGTACGGCGCGTCCGGCGTCGTCGAACCTCGCTCCGGCGCCCAACTGGATAAACCGCACGGTCCTGGCCACCCTGGCTTCCAGCTCCGCGGGCTCGTCGCTGCCCCTGGCCGCGCTGGAGGACAGCGTGCCGAGTATGAGCTGCGCCTGTTGGCCGATGTCCGCCGCCGGCAGGTAGCCCTGCGCCATTCCGTCGCTCAGGATGCCCTGCAGCAGGATGCTCAGCTCGCCCACGTGGTCAGCGAGCTTGGCGAAGGACGACGGCGACAACACGGCTCCCATCGCCGGCCCCGGCGGCAGATGGCGGCGGCTGAGGTCCACCACCTGGGCGCGCACGTACAGTGCCAGCCGCTCCACCGGGTTGTCCAGTTGGCCAAGAGCTTCCCGGAGCTCGGACAGGAACTTCTCCGTTTCCTCCAGGGCATAGGAAATGAGGAGCTCTTCGATGTCCGCGTAGTAGTTGTATACAGCGGTCCTGCCTACCCCTGCATGGCGGGCCACGTCAGTCATGGTCAGCCCGGGCAGGCCATGGGAAAAGAGGAGCTCCCCGAAGGCAGTGAGGATGCGGCGCTGCGTCTCCGCGCGCTGCTCTGCATTGCTGGCGGCTGAAATCCTGGGCATGCAGACACTTTACCGCGAAGTGTCACCAAACCGCTGCCTGGTGGAAGCAGCTAGACGGAGCAGCCGTCCGGGCCGCAGGCGTCGCCGTCGGTGGAGTTCACCAGCACCAACGGATTGGCTTCCTGCCATGCCTGGGCCAGCGCGGCGGCGAACGTCGCGGTGGGCTGGGCGCCGGAGAGGCCGAACTTGCGGTCGATGACGAAGAAGGGCACACCGCTGATGCCCAGCGCCTGGCCTTCGCTGACATCGATCCGGACGTCGTCGGCATACTTGTCCGTGGTGAACAGTTCCTCCGCCTTCTCCGCGCTGATGCCAAGGTCGAGGGCCAGGGAGGTCAGGTACTCACGGCTGCCGATGTCCCTGCCGTGCTCGAAGTGGTCGCTGAGCAAGCGTTCCTTGGCTTCGTCCTGCCTGCCGTGGGCGGCCGCAAGGTGGATCAGGCGGTGGGCTGTGAAGCTGTTCGCCACAACCACCGCATCAAACCGGTAGTTCAGGCCCTCAGCCTTGGCCTGCTCCGTGACGTGTTCAAACATCTGCGAAACCTGCTGCCGCGGCATGCCCTTGCGGCTGCTGAGGTAATCCAGTTCCGTCCCGTCATAGTGCTCGGGCAGGGTGGGGTCGAGCTGATAGCTGCGCCACTTCACCTCCACTGAATCACGGTGCTCGAAGCCGGCAAGTGCTGCCTCAAAGCGGCGCTTGCCGATGTAGCACCACGGGCACGCAACATCGGACCAGATTTCAATCTTCATGCTGTAGGCAACCCCGGAGCTCCTAAGCCCATTCCTGCGCCCCATTGTTAGATACCCCACAGTAGGGCTTGTCGTGCAGGCGAACGTGCGCAATAGTCGGAATGTCGGTCCGCGCAGGGCCGGCAGCACACTCTTTTGAGCCGCGGACCGGAACAGGGTCCGCGGATCGCCTTGCCCGGCCAGCTGGGAGCCCGGCCTGTCATTTCCTTGGAGGCAGGGATGCGGATAGGACTGGTTGCGGGACCGTGGATCCCCGTTCCGCCGGTGACGTACGGCGGCACTGAAAGGGTGGTGGACAGCCTGGCCCGGGGTTTCGCGGCTGCAGGGCACGAGGTACTCCTGGCGGCGCCAACGGACAGCACGTGCCCGGTGCCAAGGGTTACGAACATGCGGCCCTCCGCTCCGGACGAGCTGAACCTTACGCTTTCTGAGCTCAGCCACGTGGCCCGGGCTTACGAGGGACTGGGGGACGCGGACATCATCCACGACCACACGCTGGCCGGCCCTTTGTTCGCCCACCGGCCGAATCAGGTACCGGTGGTCACCACCATCCACTGCCGGCTTGACCCTGAAGCGGCTGATATCTACAAAGCTGCTGCCCGGAGCGCTGCTGTCATCGCCATCTCCCGCAACCAGGGATCCCACGCCCCGGACGTTCCGGTCACCCGCGTGATCCATCACGGCATGGACGTCTCCTCGGTTCCCGTGGGGTCCGGCAGCGGCGGCTACTTGTGCTTTGTGGGGAGGGCATGCCCGGACAAGGGCCTGCTGGAGGCAGTGATGATCGCCCATCAGGCGGGCTTGCCGCTGCGGCTGGCAGTGAAAATGCGCCAGCCGGACGAGGCCCGCTTCTTCCGTGAAATGGTGCAACCAGTGCTGGGCCCGGACGACGACGTTATGGATGAGGTGGAAGATGCCAGCAAGTACCGGCTGATGGGCGAAGCGCTCGCGTTCCTGAACCCGATCCAGTGGCCGGAGCCCTTCGGGCTGGTCATGATCGAAGCGCTGGCCACCGGAACCCCTGTTATCGGCACCGCGGCCGGGTCCGCACCCGAGATCGTGGAGCACGGGCAGACCGGATACCTGGGGGAGATCGAGCGGCTGGCAGGCTTTGTGGGGCTTGCGGCCGGGCTCAGCCGCGCCGCGTGCCGGAAAGCGGTGGAGGACCGGTTCAGCGAGGAACGCATGGTGAGCGACCACCTCCGGCTGTACGCCGGCCTGCTCGAAGGGACTGTGCCCCGAGGGGTTCCGCATCCTGTGGGCGTGCACCAGAATCAGTAGGGGTAAGCCTGCTTCCGGATCCGCGGCGGCAGCAGCCCGCTGAGGAGGGAGTCGATTCGTGACCGCATGGAACGCTGATACAGAGGCGGCCGCAACCGAATCGGGTTCTGTCACCGTCGTGGAAGGGTCCTCCTTCTGCATTTCATCCGGCGGCGGGGACATCAGTTCAGAGGGCGGAACCAACGGCGCCTTTTTCCAGGACACGCGCATCATCTCCCACTGGGTCCTGCGCATCAACGGCTCCCTCCGCGAGCCGCTGGTGGCCCTGCGGCCCCGCCCGTTCGAGGCGACGTTCGTTGGCCGCGCAACGTGGCCGGACGGCCGGTTCGACAGCCCGCTGGTGGTCCGCCAGGTGCGCCACATCGGGCCAGGCCTGCAGGACGACATCACGCTCGAAAACTACTCGTCGGAACCCGTGGACTGCGACATCGAGCTTCTCGTCGACGCCGACCAGGCCGATCTGTTCGACGTCAAGGGCGGGCGGACGTCCCGGCGGGCAGAAGCGGTGCGCAGCATCCGCGAAGGCCGGCTTGTCATTGAAAGCGCCCATAACGGGCAGCGGCGCGGGTCGGCCATCCGTGCCCGCGGCGCCGTCGTCGCCACGGACGGACTTCGCTTCCGGGCCACCGTCCCGGCGCGGGGGAAATGGGCCACGAGCGTCATCGTGGTGCCGCTGGTCAACGGGCAGGAGCCCGATGAGCCCTTTAAAGAGGGCGGGCTTCCGCACCACCGCGAGGGCGCCCTGCGGCACCGCCGGTGGGAGCAGAACGTTCCCCGGATCACGGTGACGGACAGCAACCTGCAGGCAGTCCTGAACCGCAGCGAGAGCGACCTGGGTTCGCTCCGGATTTTTGATGAGAACCATCCGGACCGGGCAGCCGTGGCAGCCGGGGCGCCGTGGTTCATGGCGCTCTTCGGCCGCGATTCCATCCTGGCGTCATACATGTGCCTTATGGTGGACCCGAAACTGGCCGCGGGTACGTTGCAGACTTTGGCAGGCCTCCAGGGGACCAAAGTGGACGTGGATTCGGAGGAGGAACCCGGGCGCATTCCGCATGAAGTAAGGCTTGGCGTTACGGCGGGCCTGTCCCTGGGCGGCACTGCCTATTACGGAACCGCGGACGCCACTCCGCTGTTCGCCGCCCTCGTGGGTGAACTGAGCAGGTGGGGAGTGTCCAGGGACATCATTGAACCCTTGCTGCCCCACACGGACCGCGCCCTGGACTGGATTGAGCAGTACGGCGACCGCGACGGCGACGGGTTCGTGGAATACCTCAGGCCCAACGACCATGGGCTCATCAACCAGGGCTGGAAGGACTCGTGGGACGGCATCAACTTTGCCGACCGCAGCCTGGCGGAGGCACCCATCGCACTCTGCGAAGTCCAGGCCTACGTCTATTCCGCCTACATTGGCAGGTCCCTGCTCGCCCGCTGGAACGGCGACAAGGCCCTGGAACAGCACTGGGCAGAACGCGCCGCGGAGTTGAAAACGGCTTTCAACGACAAGTTCTGGCTGCCGGAGAAGGGCTACTTTGCCGTGGCCCTGGACAAGGACAAGCGGCCGGTGGATGCCTGCGCCTCGAACATGGGCCACTGCCTGTGGCTCGGCATTGTGGATGAGGACAAGGCGCCGTCAGTGGTGGAACACCTGATGTCCCCGCAGATGTTCAGCGGCTGGGGCATCCGGACGCTCGGCTCAGACATGGGTGCCTACAACCCGGTGAGCTACCACAATGGATCGGTCTGGCCGCATGATTCAGCGCTGGTTGCCACCGGGATGATGCGTTACGGGTTCGTCGAGGAAGCCCGGCGCGTGGCCACCGGCCTCATTGAGGCGGCCGAACACTTTGACGGCCGGCTGCCGGAATTGTTCTGCGGGTTCGACCGCGGCGAGTATGCCGGGCCCGTGCCGTACCCCACGGCCTGCTCGCCGCAGGCGTGGGCGGCTGCGGCGCCGGTGCAGCTGGCCAGGATCCTGCTGCGGTTCGACCCCGACTTCACCCGTGGGGTGGTCCATTTGGCGCCCATCCTGCCTGAAGCGCTGGGCGGGTTCAGCGCCGAGAATGTCCTGCTGGACACCTCCCGGGTCACCATCAGGGCACGTGGAACCGAAGGCAGCATCGAGGGGCTCCCGCCCGGACTCAAACTGCTCAGCGAACCCCGCCCGCCGCTGGAAACGCTGCTGGATGATTTCGGAGACGGCCGCGCCGGCAGCTAAGGAGCAGTTAGGGGACGGCGCGTTCCAGCACGAAGTCGTGCTCCACCGTGCTGCCCAAACGGAACGACTTGGTTCCCACTTTGCGGAAGCCGGACTTTTCATAGAAGCGGATGGCGCGGGCGTTCTGGCTGTTGACCCCCAACCAGACGCCCCGTCCGCCGGTTTCCACAGCCGCCTGAAGGCTGGCCTGCATCAGTTCCGCGGCGGCGCCGAGACCGTGATGTTCCGGATGCACGTAGCACTTGCTCAGTTCCACCGACGGCAGGACCTTCAGCGCGGAAGCGACGTCCGGGTCTGCGGCCGGCCGGTTCACCAGCAGGCTGTAGCCCTGCAGGCCGCCGCCGGCCTCGATCACCAATATGGTCACCTCGGGGTCCGTCAGATAGCCCTGGAAATGGTGCTCACTGAGCGTGCTGGCCAGGTGCGCGGCGATATCCGCGGGCGACGCCGAGGGTGGGCACGCGAGCGGAAAGGTGACGGCCGCCAGCGCAGCCAGCGTGGCGGCGTCGTCGGTCGTTGCCTTCCGGATTGAAGAGGTCATGCAGGGATTTTATGTCCCTATTGCTTGAAGGCCGCGTCGAAGGCGGTGCTCGACGGCGGGAAGTCGAACTTCTTGAGGGCGGCGAGGGCTTCGGGGGCGCCGTGGAGGCGGTCCATTCCCGCGTCTTCCCACTCCACCGAGATGGGCCCGTCGTAGCCAATCGCTGACAGGGCACGGAAGGACGCTTCCCAGGGAACGTCGCCGCGGCCGGCGGAGACGAAGTCCCAGCCGCGGCGGGGGTCGCCCCAGGCGAGGTGGGAACCCAACACGGTGTTCCGGCCGGTCTGTCGGATTTTGGTGTCCTTGCAGTCCACGTGGTAAATCCGGTCCTTGAAGTCCCAGATGAAGGACACGGGGTCAATGCCCTGCCACATCATGTGGGACGGGTCCCAGTTCAGTCCGAACGCCGGGCGGTGGCCGATGGCTTCGAGGGTGCGGACGGTGGTCCAGTAGTCGTAGGCGATTTCCGAGGGGTGGACCTCGTGGGCGAAGCGGACGCCGCACTCGTCAAAGACGTCCAGGATGGGGTTCCAGCGGTCGGCGAAGTCCTGGTAGCCGGCCTCAAGGACCTTTTCCGGGACGGGCGGGAACATGGCCACGTACTGCCAGATGGAGGAGCCGGTGAACCCGACGACGGTGTCCACCCCTAGTGCCTTGGCGAGCCGGGCGGTGTGCTTCATTTCCTCGGCGGCGCGTCGGCGGACGCCTTCGGGGTCCCCGTCGCCCCAGACTCTTGCTCCCACAATCGCTTCGTGGCGGAAGTCGATGGGGTCGTCGCAGACGGCCTGGCCTTTGAGGTGGTTGGAGATGGCCCAGACCTTGAGGTTGTACTTTTCCAGGACGGCGAGCTTGGACTCGACGTAGCCGGGTTCGTCCCAGCGCCAGGCGTCCAGGTGGTCGCCGGACACGGCGATTTCCAGGCCGTCGTAACCCCAGCCCGAGGCCAGGCGCGCGACTTCTTCGAAGGGCAGGTCTGCCCATTGGCCGGTGAACAAGGTGTAGGGGCGGGGCATGTCAGGCTCCTTCAATCGCGGTTGCAGTCCCGGTGGCAGGGGCCAGTTGGATGGTGGAACTTTTCGAGGCGGCGGACTCCTCCACGGCGGCCAGGATGCGCTGGACTGCCAGCCCGTCCTCGAACGACGGCGACGGTTCGGTTCCGCTGTCGATCGCCAGCAGGAAGTCGCGGATCTCGTGGGTGAAGGTGTGTTCCCAGCCGATGATGTGGCCCTGCGGCCACCAGGCGTCAAGGTAGGGGTGGTCCGGTTCCGTCACGACGATCCGGCGGAAGCCCTGCTCCCGGGCGGGGGCCGTGGCGTCAAGGAACTGCAGTTCGTTGAGGTTCTCCAGGTCGAACATGAGGGCGCCTTTGTCGCCATAGACCTCGAGTTGCAGCGAGTTCTTCCGGCCGGTGGCCACCCGGGAGGCCTCCACGGAGGCGACCGCCCCGGAGGCGAGGGACAGCGTTGCCCAGGCGGCGTCGTCGACCGTTACCTCTTCAAGCCCCCCGGCTCCTTGCCTCCGGTCCACGAAGGTCTGCAGGCGGCCGGCGACCCCGGTGACCGGCTCTCCGAGGAGGAAGAGGACCTGGTCAATGGCGTGGGAGGCAATGTCGCCCAGGGCCCCCGAGCCGGCGGTGTCCTTTGTCAGCCGCCAGGTCATCGGGGCGGACTCGTCAGCGAGCCAGTCCTGGAGGTAGGCGGCACGCACCTGCCGGACCGCCCCAATCCTGCCGTCACTGATGAGCTCCTTGGCGAGGGCCAGGGCGGGAACACGGCGGTAGTTGAAGCCCACCATCGACTGCACACCCCTGGCCCGGGCAGCCTGCGCAGCTGCGGTGATGGCTTCAGCCTCGGCCAGGGTATTGGCCAGCGGCTTTTCCAGCAGCACGTGCTTGCCGGCGTCGAGGGCGGCAATGGCAATTTCGGCGTGCAGCCAGCCCGGAGCGCAAATATCAATGATGTGGATGTCGTCCCGGTCCAGCACGCTGCGCCAGTCCGTCGCCGTTTCGCCCCAGCCGTACTTGGCGGCCGCTTCGGAGACCGCGGCGGTGTCCCTGCCCACCAGGATTTTCTGCTCGAAGGCGGGGACGTCAAAGAAGCTGGCCACGTTGCGCCAGGCGTGGGAGTGCGCCTTGCCCATGAAGGCGTAGCCGATCATCGCCACACCCAGCGGACCCTTGGCGCCCGGTTCCGGGTTCACGCGGTGCCGCCGAGAGTCAGTGTTTCCGGGGCCCAGTCCTCGGGGAGGGGAGCCGACGCGGCCGCGGAGCTTTCGACGTTGACGAAGGTGCCGGATTCGATGGATTCCGAGATGGAGACCATGCTGTCCAGGACGTGGTACGCCAGGTTTCCCGTGGCGCGGTGCGGGACGCCGGCGCGGATGGACCGGGCCATGTCCAGAACTCCCATGCCGCGGCCGTTCGCCGGTCCGGTGGCCGGGATGGTGGTCCATTCCTCGTCACCTGCGCGCCACAGCCTAATGTCGCCGTCGAAGTAGTTGGGATCAGGCAGGGACAGGGTGGCCTCGGTGCCGGTGATCTCCACGAAGCCCATCCGCTGGCGCGGGGACTCGAAGGAGAACACGCTGTGCGAGGACGCCCCGCTTTCGAACTGGGCCATCGCGGACACGTGGGCGGGCACTTCCACGGTGAACTCTTCGCCGGCTTTGGGGCCGGAGCCGATGACGCGGACATCTTTGGCCTTGGACCCCACGGCGGCTACCTTGCGGATGGAGCCGAAAGCCTGGACCAGGGTAGTGAGGTAGTAAGGGCCCATGTCGAAGAGGGGACCGGCGCCGCGCTGGAACAGGAACTCTGGGCTGGGGTGCCAGGATTCAGGGCCGGGGGTTTGGAAGGTGGTCAGGGCGGTGAGGGGCGTGCCGATGTCACCGCGCTGGATCAGGCGAAGGGCAGTCTGCAGCCCGGCGCCGAGGAACGTGTCCGGGGCGCAGCCAAGGCGGATTCCGGCGGCGTCAGCGGTCTTGAGCAGGCCCAGGCCGGAGTCCCGGTCCAGGGAAAAGGGCTTCTCGGTCCACACGTGCTTGCCCGCGTTGACTGCAGCAGTGGCAACCTCGACGTGGGCGGCAGGAATGGTGAGGTTGACGATGATTTCGACGTCGGGATGGCCAAGCGCCTTCTCAACGCCGCCCCACTCCGGGATGCCGTACTCCCTAGCGCGGGCTTCCGCCGCTTCCTCGAACAGGTCCGCGATGACGTGGACCTTAAGGTCAGGAAAAGTGGTGAGGTTGTCCAGGTACTGTTTGCTGATGTTGCCGGCGCCGATGACACCTACGCCCACCGGACCACGGCCGGAGGACCTTACAGATTCGTTGGGGCTCACGCTTTGATCCCATCGCCTGATGCCAGAAGGAACGAAAGGCTCTCATTGATGCCCTCGAAAATATCGCCGGCGTAATCGTCAAACTCCACCACGCCCACCTCAAGGGACTTCGCGGCCGCGATGACATCCACCACGGGGACTTTGCCTTGGCCTGCGGGCTGCTGGGCCTTGGTGTCGGTGGTCACGGGCCCGTCCTTGATGTGGATGAACTTCACCCGATCGCCGAGCCTGGTGAGGATGTCCACCGGGTCCTGGCCGCCGACGGCCACCCAATAGGTGTCCACCTCCAGAACCAGTTCCGGGTCCAGCAGGTCCGCGAAGTACTCCAGGGCCGTACGGCCCTCGATGGTGGACTCCAGCTCCCATTGATGGTTGTGATACCCCACCCGTATTCCGTATCCGGCGCCCTTCCGGGCGGCTTCGTTCAGTTTGGCCGCCGTAGCCTGCACGTCGTCTGCGGACTGCCAGCGGTCGGCCGGGATGAACGGTTCGATGACTGTAGTGATTCCCAGTTCCCGGGCGGCTGCAAAGATCTGGTCCTGGTCCTGGCTTAACAGGGGGGCGTGGCCTGAAGGCGCGGTGAGGCCGTTCGACCGCAGTGCCGCCCCAAGTTCTTTTGCAGTGGCCACGAAGTTGTACGGCTCGACCTGGGTGAAGCCAATATCGGCCACTTTTTTGATGGTTCCAGGCAGATCTTCCTCGATCGCCTTCCGCAGCGTATAGAGCTGAAGGGAGTATGACATGTGGTCTCCTGTGTTGGTTAAGGCGGATCCGTGCGAAGGTTTCGTGGCCTGGTTCACAGCTGTTTGGTTTAGTGCAAAGCTAGAACTACTTTTGATTTACGTCAAGCAAAAGTTGACCGGGTGACATGCAGAAGCGGCCGTGCTATCCATGTTCTATGACCAAGACAGCAGGCAGCAACGCCACGACTCCTGAGCCTGCGGTAATCCAGGGCGGTGCAGGAGTGCTGTTCCAACTCCTGCGGGACGGCCAGGCACGCACCCGGGCTGAGCTGGCGCTCACCACCGGTCTGGCCAGGTCCACCGTGGCGTCGCGCATTGATGCCCTCCTCGCCGCAGGCCTGGTAGGCCCCGCTGGTGAGGCCAACTCGAGCGGCGGCAGGCCGCCGTCGCGCTTTGCGTTCAATCCGGCGGTGCGCGTGGTGCTGGCCGTGGATGTCGGAGCCACGCACGCGATGGTCGCCGTCACTGACCTCAAGGGCCAGGTCCTCGCCGAACAGCGGCTGGCGCAGGACGTTGGGGACGGGCCGGAGGCTGTGCTGGGCAGGGTAATTCAGGAGGGGGAGTCGCTCCTCGCCGTGGCCGGACGCGGGCCGGCGGACCTGGCGGGCGTCGGGGTCGGTCTTCCGGGGCCGGTGGAGCACGCCACCGGACGGCCGGTTAAGCCACCCATTATGCCGGGCTGGGACGGGTTCGACGTCGTCTCTTACGTTCAGCGCTTGCTGCCGGTTCCCGTGCTGGTGGACAACGATGTGAACATCATGGCACTGGGGGAGCAGGCCGCCCACTGGCCGGGGGAGGAGAACTTCCTGTTCATCAAGGTGGCCACCGGAATCGGCTCCGGGATTATCAGCAGCGGAACCCTGCAGCGCGGTGCCAACGGTACCGCCGGCGACCTGGGCCACGTGCGGGTTCCGCGCGGCGACGACGTCCTGTGCCGCTGCGGCAACTACGGCTGCCTGGAAGCCTTGGCATCCGGTCCGGCACTGACGGCCGCGCTGGTCAGTCAGGGGGTGCCTGCAGCCAGGGGCAGTGATGTGCTGCGGCTTGTGGCGCAGGGAAACCTGCAGGCCATCCAGGTGCTGCGCCAGGCGGGCCGGGACGTAGGCGACGTCCTGGCCACCGCGGTCAACCTGCTGAATCCATCTGTTGTTGTGCTCGGCGGCAGCCTGGGCCAGGCGGGGGAGCACCTGATGGCAGGCGTGCGTGAAGTCGTGTACCGGCGCTCGCTGCCCCTTGCCACAGCCCACCTCCGGATCGCACTGTCCCGGGCCGGGGACCGGGCGGCCATCCTGGGCGCCAGCCGGATGGTGACCCAGCATGTGTTGTCGCCGGCTGCCATCGAGGCAGCGCTGCAGGCAACCGCGTAGCCGGACCAAAGCTCAGCCCGCGTTTTATCCAGGAGAGCTTCAGGCGGAAATGACGCGCACGGGTGAGCCTGCCAACCAGGCCTTGACGTCTTCCAGCGCCCCGCCGTAGAACTGCCGGTAGCTTTCCCGCGTGACGTAGCCGAGGTGCGGGGACAACACCGTGTTGGGTGCGCTGAGGAGCGGGTGGCCCGCGCGCAGGGGTTCGTGGTCGAAGACATCCAGTGCGGCGCCGGCAATCCATCCGTCGGACAAGGCCCGCACCAGGGCGTCCTGGTCAACCAGAGGTCCACGTGCAGTGTTCACCAGCACGCCGTCCGGTCCCAGCAGCCGCAGCTCCGGTTCGCCCACTGTCCCCTCCGAACGGCGAGACAGGCGCAGGTGGAGCGTGGCGACGTCGGAATTGCGGAAAAGTTCCTCTTTGGACACCTTCCGCACCCCTGCCTCGGCAGCGGCCTCGTCCGTCAGGTTCTGGCTCCACGCCAGGACATCCATGCCGAAGGCCTGCCCGTAGCCGGCAACCCTGCGGCCGATCTTGCCGAGGCCCACCACGCCCAGTGTCTTGCCGGCGAGCTCGAAGCCCACGGTGTTCTGCCAGGCTCCTGCACGGACAGAAGCATCCTCGGCGGAAATGTTGCGTGCCAGAGCAAGGAGCAGCGCCCAGGTAAGTTCCGGAGCGGCGGTGGGAGAACCGGGAGTGCCGCACACCGTCTTTCCCAGCTCACCTGCTGCCTCCACATCGATGGACGCGTTTGCCATCCCGGTAGTGACCAGGAGCTGGAGCGCGGGGAGTTTTTCAAGCACTTCCCGGGGGAAGGCGGTCCGCTCCCGCATGGCAATGATGATGGTTACCCCTGCCAGGGCGGACACCAGCGCGTCCTGTGACGGGAACGGCTCCCGGTATGTGGCCACTGTGACGCCCGCGGTTTCCAGGGAGGACCAATCCGCAAAGCCGTGCGCGACGTCCTGGTAGTCATCAAGGATGGCAAGCCGGTGCTGCATGGTGTGTCCTTCGTCCCGGAAGTGCGGCAGAGATGTTCATCGTAAGGCAGGACGGGCCCGCCGCCACCGGGACCTGCCGTGCCGCCGTGATAGCAATGAGGGTGATGAAAAAAGTCTCAAGTCCCAAGCCCCGCACGTGAGCGGCCGCATTTTTGCCCGGGTTCCCCGTACCTGGATCCTGCTGGCCTGCATCGGGCTGCTGGCGCTGAACCTTCGCGGCCCCTTTGTGGCCGTCGCCCCGGTGGTGGACGTGATGCAGGCCGACCTGGGCTTTACCCCGGTGGTCCTCGGCCTGCTCACCAGTATTCCGGTGCTGTGCTTTGCGCTCGCGGCGCCGCTGGCCTCACTCGTGGCCCGGGGGTACGGCGCAGAGTTTGCTGTGACCCTCACCATCCTGGGTGTGCTGGCGGGTGTGATTATCCGTTCCTCGGGTGGCCCGGTGCTGGTGCTGGCGGGGACGGTAGTGATTGGCCTGGCCATCACCATTGGCAATATCGCCGCGCCCCTCATCATTCGCCGTGACTTTCCGCCGCTGCGGCAGGGAACTGCCATGGGCGTCTACACGGCCGCGCTCAACGCCGGTTCCTTCCTGACCTCGATGGTCACAGCACCGCTGGAAGAACTGGCGGGCTGGCAATTGGCGCTCGCGTCGGTTGGTGTCTTCGCCATTGCTGCCATCGTTTGCTGGGCCCTTGCCGTGGGGCTTCGCGCGGCTTTTGTGCCCTCCGCTGCTGTTGCCCCGGACGGGCCGCGGGCTGCAGCGGTTGCGGGCTCGGGATGGACCACTGCCGGGCTGACGGCGGCGTTCGCCGGACAGGCCTTCTCCTACTACGCGGTCACCGCCTGGCTGCCCAGCTACCTCAATGACGAACTCGGCATGTCCGCTGCCGGGGCCGGAGCGGGATCCTCACTTTTCCAGGTGTTCGCCATTGCAGGCGGCCTCGGCGTGCCGTTCGCCGCCAAATACTTCAGTACGACGACGACGGCCGTCACCGTGGGCCTGCTATGGACAACAGTGCCCGCCGGGCTCCTGCTGGCCCCTGAACTGTGGTGGCTGTGGTCCATTTTTGGTGGTGTTGCCCAGGGCGGCGGGATCACCCTGATCTTCATCGCCATCATCAAGCTGGCCCGGGACCAGGGTGCCGCCGGCCGGATGTCTGCCACCGTCCAAGGGCTGGGGTATTGCTTCGGCGCCGTGGCACCTCCACTGGTGGGTTATGTGCACGACATCTCAGGCTCCTGGACTCCTGCCCTGTTGCTTATCCTGGCGTCGGTGCTGACGTTTTTCCTCGCCGCCACCCTCTCCGTCCGGCGCGTACCCAAGGGGCGGTAAGCGGGGATGCCTTAACGCCGCCGTCGTGCTTTCACCCCACCCCCGGCCCGGGACGCTCTCTCACTTAACGCAAGAAATACAAGGACGCTCTCTCACTTGAAGCAGCTTTTGGGCCGATGCTCTCTCACTTTCTTTTGGAAAGTGAGAGAGCATCGCTGGATTGCGTGCAGTAAGTGAGAGAGCGTCGCTGGATCGCGGACCTGCCCAGGGGGTGTTCCAAGGTGTTCCGCCGCCGGGCCGGCCCTCCGGATTTCGGAGGTGCCTGTTGCGGAAGGGCGTGCCGGCCCGGCGGACGGAAGTCTGGTTACGCTAAGGCCAGTTCTTCGACCGATGCCCGTTCGCGGGCTTCCGTGAGGTAGCGGGCGTAGGCGGGGAGGGTGAGGAAGGACGGGAAGTCCGCGCTCAGGGTGACTTCTTCGAAGATGTCGCGGGCGTCTTCGAAGCGGTCGCCGTCGAAGCGTTCCAGCCGGACGAATTCCTCATCCAGGAGCTCTTCGACTAATTCGTGGGTGATGATTTCGCCGTGGTCGGTGATGGCGCGGGAGTAGATCCACTGCCAGAGCTGGGAGCGGAGATTTCGGCGGTGGCGGCGTCTTCCATCAGGTTGTGGATCGCTACCGCGCCGTTGCCGCGGAGCCAGGATTCGATGTAGCGGATCCCTACTTCGATGTTGTTCCGGAGGCCCTGCTCGGTGATGGTGCCATGCAGGGAGGAAATGTTGATCAGGGCGCGGTCGTCGGGGGTGACGTCCTCGCGGAGCCGGTCCAGCTGGTTGGGCTTGTCGCCGAGGATGGTGTCGAACACTTCGCGGCAGACCGGGACGAGGTCGGGGTGTGCTACCCAGGAGCCGTCGAAGCCGTCGTTGGCTTCGCGGGTTTTGTCGGCGCGGACCTTTTCGAAAGCGTTGGTGTTGGCTGCTTCGTCCTTACGGTTGGGCACGGCAGCGGCCGTGCCGCCGATGGCCATGGCGCCGCGCTTGTGGCAGGCCCGGACGAGTTGTTCGGTGTAGGCACGCATGAAGGGTGCGGTCATGGTCACCTGTGCCCTGTCGGGGAGGACGAAGCGGGGGCCGCGGGTGCGGAAGTTCTTGATGATGGAGAAGATGTAGTCCCAGCGGCCCGCGTTCAGGCCCGCGGCGTGGTCGCGAAGTTCGTAAAGGATTTCTTCCATTTCGAAGGCTGCGGTGATGGTTTCGATCAGCACGGTGGCGCGGACGGTGCCCTGTGAGATGCCGAGCAGGTCCTGGGCGAGGATAAAGATGTCGTTCCAGAGCCTTGCTTCAAGGTGGTTTTCGATTTTGGGCAGGTAGAAGTAGGGGCCTTTGCCCTGGGCCAGCAGGCGGCGGGCGTTGTGGAAGAAGTACAGGCCGAAGTCCACGATTCCGCCCGCGATCGGGGCGCCGTCGATCAGCATGTGCTTTTCCGGCAGGTGCCAGCCGCGGGGGCGCACCACGATGGTGGGAAGATCTGCGGCGGGGCGGAGTTTGTATTCCTTGCCCTCCGGGCTGGTGAAGTCGATCCGGCGTTCCAGGGCGTCGGTGAGGTTCAGCTGGCCCTTGATCACGTTGCGCCAGGTGGGGGTGGACGAGTCCTCCATGTCCGCCAGCCATATCTTGGCGCCGGAGTTCAGGGCATTGATGGTCATCTTCTGGTCCACCGGGCCGGTGATTTCGACGCGGCGGTCCTCCAGGCCGGGAGCCGGGGGAGCGACGCGCCAGGACGGATCGTTGCGGATGTGCTCGGTCTCCCGGAGGAACCGCGGATCAGCGCCGTCGGCGATCGCGGCCCGCCGTGTCCGCCGCGCCTGCAGCAGCTCCTGCCGCCGCCCAGCAGTGGCCCGGTGCAGCTTGGCAATGAATGCCAGTGCGTCGGGGGTTAGCACCTCGTTCTGCCGGCAAATCGGCTGCGCGGTCAAAGTGATGCCATTGATGGTGAAGCTGTCAGTAAAGCTGTTCATTTCAGTCTCCTTAAAAGACGAAAAGGGAAGTTCGACGGCGGTTGACGGCAGGGTGGCGACTAAGGCACGAGGCCGAGGAGCCGGTGTCGCGGCCGCCTGCGTAAAAGGGGCCCCGCGTCCCGGTCCGTCCTCGCTCAGCGAGGTCGAAACCGGGACGGGGGAATAGCAGGCAGAGCGATGCCGGTCCGAACGCCGGAGGCAAGGCCCGCCGTCGAACGCTGAGTTTTAGTGGAACTGGCCCTCTTCGGTCGATCCGACCAGGGCGAGGGTGGATGCGTTCGGGTTGAGCGCGGTGGAGATGGTGTCGAAGTAGCCGGTGCCGACTTCGCGCTGGTGCTTGGTTGCGGTGTAGCCGCGGGATTCGGAGGAGAATTCCTTTTCCTGGAGTTCGACGTAGGCGCTCATGCCTTTCCGGGCGTAGCCGTGGGCGAGGTCGAACATCGAGTAGTTCAGGGCGTGGAACCCGGCCAGGGTAATGAACTGGAAGGTAAAGCCCACGGCGCCGAGTTCGCGCTGGAACTTGGCGATGGTGGCGTCGTCCAGGTGCTTGCGCCAGTTGAACGACGGTGAGCAGTTGTAGGAGAGCATCTGGTCCGGGAACTCGGCCTTGACGGCTTCGGCGAACTTACGGGCGAGCTCGAGGTCCGGGGTGCCGGTTTCCATCCAGATCAGGTCCGAGTAGGGTGCGTAGGCTTTGGCGCGCTCGATGCAGGGTTCGATGCCGTTGCGTACCTTGTAGAAGCCCTCAGCCGTACGTTCGCCGGTGATGAACTCGCGATCGCGTTCGTCCACGTCGGAGGTGATGAGGGTGGCTGCTTCGGCGTCGGTGCGGGCGATGACGACGGTAGGGGTGCCGGCGACGTCAGCGGCCAGGCGGGCGGCGTTCAGGGTACGGACGTGCTGCTGGGTGGGGATCAGGACCTTGCCGCCGAGGTGCCCGCACTTCTTTTCAGAGGCGAGCTGGTCTTCCCAGTGAACACCTGAGGCGCCGGCCTGGATCATGGACTTCATCAGCTCGTAGGCGTTCAGCGGCCCGCCGAAGCCGGCCTCGGCGTCGGCAACGATCGGGACCAGCCAGTCCTCCACGGTTTGGACGCCTTCGGCGAATTCCATCTGGTCGGCGCGGAGCAGGGCGTTGTTGATCCGGCGGACCACCGTGGGAACGGAGTTGGCGGGGTAGAGGGACTGGTCCGGGTAGGTGTGGCCTGAGTTGTTGGCGTCCGCGGCGACCTGCCAGCCGGAGAGGTAGATGGCGCGCAGGCCGGCCTTGACCTGCTGGACTGCCTGGTTGCCGGTCAGGGCGCCCAGTGCGTTGGTGTATCCGCCGGTCTTGTGCTCCTCGGTGAGCTGCTTCCAGAGCTTCTCGGCGCCGCGGCGGGCCAGAGTGTGCTCTTCGGAGACGCGGCCGCGGAGGCGGACGACGTCGGAGGCTGAGTAGTCCCGGGTCACTCCTTCCCAGCGCGGGTTGGCGGCCCACTCGAGCTCCAGGGCGGCGGCCAGCTGTTCGGGCGTCTGCGAGGTGGGCTCAAATGCTGCAGTCATCGTTGATCTCCTTGATTGAGCTCCGGAATTGGTAGGTGGGAGCCTCGTTGAGTTGCCTCCCGCTTTCCGGTGCGGTGTTCTTTCCGTATGAACCACTTTTCAGCACTTCTGACTCCCTTTCCAGAGAAAAAGGCTGGAAAGAAATGCCGTTCTTCGCTTATTCTGCAGAAATGTCGCCTTCAAGTTGGAACAGGGACGTTTCCCAGCCGTCCACCGCCGCCCCGGGAGTGGACGTGATATCGCTGGGCCGCCGGGTACGCCACCTGCGCAAGCAGGCAGGCCTCACGCTCGATGACCTGAGTGCCGCCGTCGGTACTGCCCCCAGCCAGCTGAGTTTGATCGAGAACGGCAAGCGGGAACCGAAACTCGGGCTGCTGCAGCACCTGGCCGCAGCCCTCAACGTCGGCATTGACCAGCTGCTTGGAGCCGAACCGCCCAGCCGCCGCGCGGCCTTGGAAATCGAGCTGGAACGGTACCAGCGCGGACCCCTGTATGAGTCCCTGAACCTGCCCAAAATCCGCATCAGTTCGCGTCTTCCCCTGGACGTCCTCGAGGCCCAGGTAGGGCTGCTCCATGAGCTCGAGCGGAAGATGAATGAGCAGGTGGCAACGCCGGAAGAAGCCCGCCGTGCAAACGGTGAACTGCGGGCCATGATGCGCGAGCGGGGGAACTACTTCCCGGAGTACGAGCTGGAGGCGCAGAAAGTTTTGAAGGAGGTGGGGTACACCGCGGGACCACTGAGCCAACACGTCATAGCGGACATCGCCGCGCACCTCGGTTTCGCCCTTCACCATGTGGGCGACTTGCCGCATTCCACCCGTTCGGTAACGGATTTGAAGAACCGAAGAATTTACCTCACGCAAAGCCAGCGGCAGGACCACGATCCCCGGTCCGTGCTGCTGCAGGCCCTGGGGCACTACGTGTTGGGCCACGAAACGCCCCGAAGCTACGGTGATTTCCTGGCACAGCGGGTGGCCACCAACTATTTCGCTGCTGCGCTGCTCCTGCCAGAGCAGGCAACCGTGGAATTTTTACAAAAGGCCAAGGCGGCCAAGGAGATGGCGGTGGAAGATATCCGGGATGCGTTTGCTGTTTCCTACGAGACCGCGGCCCACCGCTTCACCAATCTCGCGACAAAGCACCTGGGCATCACCACTCATTTCCAGAAAACGCACCAGAGCGGCATCATCTACAAGGCGTACGAGAATGACGGAGTGGACTTCCCCCAGGACCACACCGGTGCCATCGAGGGGCAGCCGTCGTGCAAGGCGTGGACCTCGCGGGCCGTGTTTAATGTGCCGGACAAGTTCAGCGCCTACAGCCAATACACCGATACGCCTGCCGGCACCTACTGGTGCACCGCCCGCACCGAACGCTCGGCCACAGGGGAGTTTTCACTGAGCATCGGGGTGCCGTACCAGCACGTGAAGTGGTTCCGCGGGCGGGAGACGACGGCGCGGGCTACTTCCAACTGCCCGGATCCCGCCTGCTGCAAGCGGCCACCCGAGTCCCTCAGAGCGGAATGGGCCGGTAACGCCTGGCCGTCCGCCCGCGCCCACTCGCACCTCCTGGCCGCAATGCCGCCGGGAGCGTTCCCCGGCGTGGACGAGACCGAGGTATACAGCTTCCTGCAGGCCCACTCCGGCAGCTGACCCGGCGCTCTCTCAGGTCCTGCAGCAAAAGCCTGGATCCTCTCTCACTTTTCATACAAAAGTGAGAGAGGATCTGCCTAATCACTGCATCAAGTGAGAGAGCGTCCCTCACCCGTGCAGCACGCGGTATGCCTCCGCCGCCGCCGGGTGCAGCGGAATGCCGGCCGTGTTGATGAGGGTTTCCGGGCTGAGGAACTGGATGCCAAGGCTGGAGCGGGGGATCAATTCCGCGGCCTGGTTGACCAAAAGCTTGACGGTACGTTTCACCGGCTCCTCACCCAGGTCGCTCCGGCACAGCAGCAGGTTCGTCACGCCTACGGTCCAGACGGCAGGAAGTCCTTCGTAGGCTCCGTCGGGGATCAGCACCCGGTCATAAAAAGCGCCGTGCGTGGCCCGGAGCGCCGGGAGCAGCGCAGAGAGGTCCAGGAAGTTGAACCCGACGTCGTGATGGGCAGCAGCGATGGCCGCGGTGGGAACGCCGCCAGACCAGAACAAAGCGTCCACTCTTCCCTCCCGGAGTGAAGTCAGCCCGTCGTTAAGACCGAGGTTCAAAACCGTGACAGCCTGTCCGGCGGTGCTGGCAGGACCTGCACCGGAATATGCCGAGCTCAGCCCCGCAGCGTCAATCAGGCGTGGAGTGGTCAGGGATGTTCCGGAACCGGGTTCGCCCACGGCAACTGTCCTGCCGGCGAGCTCGAAGATCGTGCGGATTCCGCTGGCCTTGCGGACCGCGCAGTGGACGTAGTTCTCGTAAACCCGTCCAAGCGCTGTGATTCCGGGACCGGGCACGGTTCTGCGCCCTTCCGCCTGGGCTGCGGCATCAGCGAGGGCGACGGCGAATGTCGCCTTCCCGGCCAGGAGCTGTTCGAGATTGTCCAGGCTGCCGCCGGTGGTCAGTGCTGCAGCCTGCCGCGCCACGCCATTGCGCTCCAGGGAGGCAGCAAGGAGGGTAGCGAACTCAAGGTAGAAACCGCCCGGTTCACCCCCTGCGACGGTGACGGATTCCGTCCGGTCTTCCGCAGTGCAGGCGCCCAGCGCGGGCAGCAGCACGCTTGCGAAACCGGCGGCAACACCAGCTTTGAGGGCGGTGCGCCTCGACAATCGGCGCGAACAGGGATCAATCATTGGGCGACCTTACGGCTGCCGGGGCGCCGCCTGCAGGAGCGGCCGGGAACTCCAGGGCAGCGGCCAAGCCGTGGGGCTGTGCCTCGCGAAGCAGCAGGCGCCCCCCGTTGGCGGCCACAAGCTTCTCCACGATCGTCATGCCCAGGCCGTTGCCGCTGATGTCCCGGTGCCGGGGTGAGCGCCAAAACCTGTGGGTGGCAGTAGTGCGCTCTTCGGGCGAAAGCCCTGGCCCGTCGTCGGACACTTCAATGACCACGGTGGCGCCGCGGACGCGTACCGCAACGGAAATGCGGGCAGGGCCCGCGTACTTGATGGCGTTGTTCAGCAGTTCTCCCACCATCTGAGCAAGGTGGTCCGCGTTGCATGAGATGAGTGGGGTCTGCGCGGGTGGACTGTCCAGGAGGATGGAGGACCCGGCGTGCTGGGCGGAGGGTCCGGCCCGTTCAACTTCTTCCTGCACCACTGCGAAGGGGTCAACAGGTCCGTGGCCGCCCTGCGGAAGCCCGCTGAGCGGGATGGCGGCTGCGTCCTCAAAAGCCCGGTGCTCCGCCGCGGCCAGCCGGAGCACTCCGTCGAGGAGATGTTCAACGCGCTCCAGTTCGGTCACAACGGCGGCCGCCGCAGCCTGGGCGCGGGCGGTCGTCAGTTCCAGCTGGAGCAGGTCGATCCGCAGCCGCAGGGCGCCCACCGGGTTGCGCAGTTCGTGTGAGGTGTCAGCAATGAGCTGGCGCTGGGATTCAATGCTGTCGCTGACGCTCTGTGCCATCGCGGTGAACGAGCGGCTCAGTTCCCTCAATTCCGGCGGCCCTTCCGCGGGCAGTTGGCGGCTGCGCCCGGTGGTTCCAAGTTCGGCGACGGCGGCGTTAAGACGGTGGACCGGGCGCAGCACCCACCGGGTCACCCTGGCAGCTCCGAATAGGAGCATACCCGTGAGCGCGGATGCTGCCAGCCCGACGGCGAGCCACCGTTCCCGCAGTTTCTGCCGGGCAGCGTCCCGGTTGACCTCCAAAACGGCTGCTCCGAGCACTTGGCTGGCGCTGCCGAAGGAACGGGAAATGATCTCGGATCCGGTCCCGAACGGTTCAATCGGCGCCAGGGTAGTGTCGCTGAGGTTCAAATTCGCCCGGGCAATGGCGTCCTGTACGTCGGGCCTGTTCTCACTCAGGCCGCCGGAGCGCAGGGTGCCCTGCTGGAGGCGGATCAGGACGCCTTCACCGTAGAGCTCGGAATACCTGTTCATCTCGGCCTGAAGCTGGACGGAATCACCGCCGTCGGTTCCGGCGTCGAACGCAACCTGCGCAAGCCGGTTGAGGGCAGCCGCCCTGTTGATCTGGAGTTCCTGGGTGAGCTCCCTGCTGGCAGAGGCGAGGATAGCGTTGGAACCGATCAGCACCAGGAGGACGGCCAGGATGCTCAGGACCCCGAGGACACGGACCTTCACGCAGGAGCCGCCTCGATGCGGTAGCCAACGCCTCGGACATTGATGATAAAGCCCGGCAGCTGCAGCTTGGACCTAAGGCCGGTCAGGTGCACGTCAAGTGACCGCGAGGAGGCCAGGAAGGCGTCGCCCCACAGAGCGTCCAGGATCTGCTCCCGGGTGACCACTGAGCCCGCATGGCGGGCCAGGAGCGCAAGCAGGTCGAATTCCGTGGCGGTCAGGGGAAGGGGCTGCTGGCCGAGAAGGGCCACCCGGCGCTCGAGGTCCACTTCGAGTTCTCCCAGTACGATCCGCTGCTGCCTGTTGTCCCTGGCGCGGCCCGTTCGCCTGGTGACGGCCTCAATGCGTGCGAGGAGTTCCACCAGCTTTACCGGCTTGACGAGGTAGTCGTCAGCACCCGAGCGCAGTCCCAGCACCACGCTGCGTTCGTCGTCGCGGGCGGTAAGAATCAGGATGGGCACAGGGGTGACCTGGCGGAGCTTGCGGAGTACGTCCAGGCCGTCCATGTCCGGAAGCCCCAGGTCCAGCAGGATAACCTCGAACCGCCTGTGCTCTAGGAGGGCGTCTGCACCCCGGGAAACCCTGCTGGAGGTATGCCCGGCCGAGACCACCGCAGCATCAAGGGCGGACGCCATGGCGTCGTCGTCCTCGACGATAAGCACATCCATTGCCAGTTCCTGTTCCTTTTCAGCTGCTTCCTGATTCCCCTGCCTGCCTTTGGAGGTTACCCCTTCCGCTGGTTTCCAGTCCTGCCCTGCCTTCCCCCGCGTGGAACACCCGCGGGGGAAAACCTAAGGAAGTGTTAGGAAATCCGCTTCCGCTTGGGCTGTGCGTTAGCTCACGAATAGCTTTGGTGGGGTCCTCAGGCCTTACAGGGGACGCACAACGTCGAGGAGGAACCATGAGCAATGCTGCCATGGACAGCAACAAAGCCAGGCCGCAGCGGACAGCGGGGGCCGAGCAGCCAAGGAAGGTACAGCGATGAGCACCCAGCAGACAGCAGCAGCGGGCGAGGCCGCCCAGACGCGCCGGGCAGTGAGCAACATCCTCAAGGGGTCGGCCGGCAACCTCGTCGAGTGGTATGACCTGTACGTCTATACGGTCTTTGCCGCCTATTTCCAGTCCCACTTTTTCAACTCCAAGGATGACCTCCAGGCCGGGCTGGAGGCGATGGCGGTCTTCTCCACGTCGTTCCTGATGCGGCCGATCGGCGCCTGGTTCTTCGGCCGTTACGCCGACCGCAAGGGACGCAAGGCGGCACTGACGCTGAGCGTCACCCTGATGTCCGCCGGTTCCTTCGCCATCGCGATCCTGCCCACCACCCAGCAGGTGGGTGTCTGGGCGCTGGTCCTGCTCATCCTGATCCGCCTGATCCAGGGTTTCTCGGTGGGCGGCGAGTACGGCACCAGCGCCACCTACATGTCCGAGGCCGCAACGTCCAGGCGCCGCGGCTTCTTCTCCAGCTTCCAGTACGTCACCCTGATCGGCGGCCAGATGCTGGCCCTGCTGGTCCTGGTGATCCTGCAGAACGTCATGCCCAAGGAGGACCTCACGGAGTGGGGATGGCGGATTCCCTTCGCACTGGGCGGCGTCGCAGCGCTTGTGGTTCTCTGGCTGCGGCGATCCATGGAGGAAACCGTTTCGGCAGAGCAGGTACAGGCCGCAAAGACGCCGGCCGCAGCAGGAGTTGCCCAGCCCGGCACCATGAAGCTGCTGTTCACGCAGTACTGGAAGCCGCTGCTGATCTGCGTCGGCGTCACGCTCGGCGGCACGGTGGCGTTTTACACCTACACCAACTTCATCCTGAAGTTCATGAACGATACCTCGGGCATCGCCAAGACCGACACCTCCGTGATCAACTTCTGGGCGCTGTTCATCTTTATGCTCCTGCAGCCGGTTTACGGCATGGTGTCGGACAAGGTGGGCCGCAAGCCGCTGCTCCTCTGGTTCGGTATCACCGGGGTGCTGTTCACCTGGCCGCTGCTCTCCACGCTGTCCAACACCAAGGATCCGTTCACCGCGTTCCTGCTGATGCTGGGCGGCCTGCTGATTGTGGGCGGGTACACCTCCATCAACGCTCTTGTGAAGGCTGAACTGTTCCCCGCCTCCATCCGTGCCCTCGGCGTCGGCCTGGGTTACGCGATCGCCAACTCACTGTTCGGCGGGACGGTCCCGCTCATCGGAGCCGCCTTCCAAAAGGCAGAGCGCGTGGACCTGTTCTTCACCTACGTCACTGTGGCCATTGCCATCTCGCTGCTGGTGTACATCTTCGCGCTGAAGAACAAGAAGGCAACCCACCTGGACCACGAGCAGGGCCACGCCTGGGTGCAGGCCCGCAAGGACGGCGACAAGGACAAGGACCTGCTGGGCGTCTGACGTCCTGGGCCAGAAACAAAGGAAGTTCGACGGCGGGTGCCCACCCGCCGTCGAACCCTCACCCCATCAGGACGCTCTCTCAGATTCTGCAGCAGAAACCCGCATGCTCTATCACTTTTCTTACGAAAGTGAGAGAGCATGCGGGTTTTTCCTGCATCAAGTGAGAGAGCGTGCTGGGGCGAAGGTCTCTGTAAGCCGACCCCGCGAGCCGTGTGAAGGCCCGGGGTAGCTAGCGCGTGCCGCCCTGCCAGAGGGCGTCGAAGGGAGCCCCGGAGGCAACCCGGTTGCGGATCCCGGCGGTCACAAAGGCCTTGGCCGCCCGGGCTGCTTCCAGCGGCGTTGCACCCTTGGCCAGTTCCGCCGTCACCGCTGCCGCCAGCGAGCAACCGGCGCCGGACACCGCCACCTCGCCCACTTTCGGTTCGCTGAGCACTTCAAGGGTCCTGCCGTCGTAGTAGACGTCGACGGCGTCCGGGCCGGCCAGCCGCACGCCGCCCTTGGCCAGCACCACCGCGCCGCTGAGTTCATGGATGCGGATGGCCGCGGCTTTCAGGGACTCCACGTCCGTGATCTGCAGCCCGGACAGGGATTCGGCTTCGAAGTGGTTGGGCGTGACAAACGTTGCCAGGGGGAGGATCTGCGCCTTCAGTGCCTGGTCCGTGTCCAGTGCGTGCCCGGGCTCCTGGCCCTTGCAGATGAGTACGGGGTCCAGGACCACGTTGCGGAACTGTCCGGCCTCCAGCGCGCCTGCCACCGTGCTGATGGTCGCGGGGCTGCCCAGCATGCCGATCTTCACCGTGTCGAGCACGGACGGGGCGCCCGACGACGGGCCGTACGCCGCCGTCGTCGCCTCCAGTTGGTCGGCGATCACCTGCTGGTCAACCGGCACGAAGCGGTGGTTCCAGCTGTCCTCGGGGTTGAAGGACACGATGCAGGTCAGGTTCGCGATGCCAAAGACGCCGAGCTCCTGGAAGGTCTTCAGGTCGGCCTGGGCGCCGGCGCCGCCGGTGGCTTCGGAGCCTGCAATCGTCAGGACGACGGCGGGAGCGGCAGCGGGGGACTGGACGTCGGTGGGGACAGAAGTCATGGCTCTATCCTGCCATCCGGCGTCGGCCGCCCGCTTTGTGTGCCTGAACAGCGCGCTGAAAGGGACCCCGTTCAGTGGGACAATTGGGCGGACAGTGCTAATACAGCCGGCAGCCCCGTTATACCGGGCCCCGAGCGAACCACTACGAAACGGACTCCCCATGCCTTCAGCACCCGGCCAAAACGCCCTGCCGCAAACAACACCGTCCGGCCGCGGCGCCAAATTTGCCTCCATTGGTTCACCGTACTTCGGGATCATGCTGGCGTTCATGGCGGTGGTGTTGATTCTGTCCAACATTGGCGCGTCCAAGGGCGTGGCGATCGGCCCCGTCATCACCGACGGGGGTTTCTTCCTTTTCCCGCTGGCCTACATCCTGGGCGACGTGATCAGCGAGGTCTATGGCTTCAAGGTGGCCCGCAAGGCTATCTTCACCACATTCGCGTTGTCCGTCTTTGCGTCGCTCAGCTACTGGGTGATCATCGCCCTGCCTGGCTTCGACGACGAGTTCGGAACGTCCAAGCAGGCCGCCCTGGAAGGCGCCCTGGGCCCGGTACCGCAGATTGTGCTGGCGTCGCTGCTGGCGTTCCTCGCGGGGCAGACCATCAACTCGTGGATCCTGGTGCGGATGAAGGCGCGTTCCGGGGAGAAGTCCCTTTGGGCACGGCTGATGGGTTCGTCAGGGGCCGGCGAGTTCGTGGACACCCTGATTTTCTGCAGCATCGCCGCATCCGTCATCGGCATCACCGACTTCACGACTTTCGTCAACTATGTTGTGGTGGGCTTTGTCTACAAAACCCTCGTCGAGTTCATCCTGGTGCCTGTCACGTCGCTGGTCATCGGGTGGATCAAGAAGCGGGAGCCGAGCTACGGTGCTGTTCCCGAGCCTGCGGCCTGACCTTCCGCGCCAGCCCGCCTCCGCTGCCCGATTCGACGGTTCCCGGCACATTCGACGTCCGGGATCGTCTTACGTGCAGGGAACCGTCGAAACGGCCGCGCCTGCAGCCCGGTGCTCACCGCGCGGAGCCCTGGGCCAGCGCCCGGAGCACGCGGTACTTGAACTCCGCTTCGTTGAACAGGTCCTTCCACTCGACGCGGAGAAAGGTCCAGCCATCCTCCATCAGCGCCTTCTCACGCCGGCGTTCGTCGAACAGAACATCGTTGGTGGGCCGATAATCGAAGTACTTGGACTTGCCGTCGAACTCAAGGGCAACCTTCCGGTCCGGCCAGGCGAAGTCCAGCCGGTGCCGTCCGAGGTGGGTGTGGACTTCGTACTGCAGATCCGGCGCCGGGATCCTCAGCCTGTGGATTAGTTCCCGGGTAAGGCTCTCGCCGGCTGACTCGGAACGCGGGTCCGCCAGTTCGAGGGCCCGGCGCAGCGCCACGACTCCGTTGCGGCCGGCCAGCGCGGCGCAATGACTCCTTAGGAGGGAGAGGTCAGCGCCAAGCCTGGCAGCGTGATCTACCCGGATTACGGACTGCCGCAGATTGAGCATCAGGCAGCAGTCCACCACCGTGCGCTCCAAGGACGTACACGGCAGGCCTTCCACAAACGAAATGTCCCGGCTGACAAGACTCCTTGTGTGGGCAACTACGCCGCGTCCGTGCGAGATGCTGGACGGGCGGCCCGATTGGGTGACGTGCACCAGGTCATTGACGTCCCACAGGTGAAGCCGCCGCAAGCTCGCACCCGAGGTGTGGCTGTAGACGAAGCCGCCTGCCGACGTCGTTCTGGTTCCATGCGCGTGCGCATGGATGAACTGACGACGGCGCCCGGCGGCTTGTAACCCCGCCCACCAGGCGCCGCGTGCGTAGCAACCCCGCCGCACCCGGACCAGAATTCCTTGCCGGACCAGTGCCGAGATGGCCCGCGAATTCAGGCCCTGTTCGAGGAGTTCGTCTGTCCGCCAAAGATTTGTCGAAGGAGGAAGCGCAGCAAGATCGGACATGCTTCCACGATGGCGGGGCTGACTTCGACGCCCAACGCCGGACGAGGCTATGTGGACAAGCCCGTTACGACGGTTCCCCGCATAAGCGGTGATGCGGAACGTCGAGTGCGCAGGGAACCGTCGAAACGGCGGCTGCCCGCCTTTCCGCACCGCCAGCAGTTCCGGCGGCGACGGCGGCGGGCGGAGGGAGACGCCAAGGCGCTCAGGAGTAGTACTGCCCCAGCGTCTCGGCCTTGAAGTCGAAGAAGGTGCCGGATTCGATGGCCAGGCGGGCGTCGTCCACCATTTTCACCACGAACCGCTCGTTGTGGATCGAGATCAGGGTGGCGGACAGCATTTCCTTGCCCTTGAACAGGTGGTGGATGTACGCCCGTGAGTAATGCGTGCAGGTGTAGCAGTCGCAGCCGTCCTGGAGGGGACCGAAGTCACGCTTGTATTTTGCCCCGGACAGGTTGAACCGGCCCTGGGGTGTGTAGAACGCCGAGTTCCGGGCCACCCGGGTGGGGGAGACGCAGTCGAACGTGTCGGCCCCATTCTCAATTGCAGTAAAAATATCGTCCGGCTCTGAGATGCCCAGCAGGTGGCGCGGCTTGTCCTCCGGCAGTTCCTCGTTGCACCAGCGCACAATCGTTCCCAGGTTCTCCTTCTCCAAGGCCCCGCCGATGCCGAACCCGTCGAACGGCATGGCGCCCAGGTCACGGCACGCCTTCCGGCGGAGGTCCTCATACTGGGCGCCCTGAATCACGCCGAACAGGGCCTGGTACGGTTTCCCCGCCCGGGACGACGTGAGCCGGAAGTGCTCCTCAATGCAGCGCAGTGCCCACAGCCGGGTGCGCTCCAGTGACTCTTCCTGGTAGCCGCGCGAGTTCTGCAAGGTAGTGAGCTCGTCGAAGGCGAACATGATGTCCGCACCGATCTTGTGCTGCACCTGCATCGAGATTTCGGGGGAGAAACGGTGCCGGTCCCCGTTCAGGTGCGATTTGAACCAGACCCCGTCGTCGTCAATGTGGGCAAGGCGCTCTTTGCCGGGGGCAACGGCATCGTCAGGTCCGGACGCGTCCACAGATTTCATGTCAATGACCTTCTTGAAACCCGAGCCCAGGCTCATGACCTGGAACCCGCCCGAGTCCGTAAACGTGGGCCCGGGCCAGTTCATGAAGGCACCAAGGCCGCCTGCCTCGTCCAGGATGTCCGCTCCCGGCTGCAGGTAGAGGTGGTAGGCGTTGGCCAGCAGCGCCTGGGCCCCGAGGTCCGCCATGGACTCGGGCAGCACAGCCTTAACCGTGGCTTTGGTCCCGACGGCGATGAACGCCGGGGTCTGTATCTCCCCGTGGGGTGTGGTGATGGTGCCGGTGCGTCCCAGGAACTGACCCCCGTTCGAAGCTACCTGGGCAGCGGACGGCGGACAGGTTTCGGCAAGGCGGGTGCCAACCCGGAACCCGAACTCGGACTGCCGGGCCGACGCGCCCCGCGCCGCTTCATCAGCAAACGCGGGGTTGAAGCCGGGGTCTGCCGGGGCGGCGGAAGGGGAAGGACCGGAAGCAGGTTTGGCTGGCACCGTACCAGTGTGCCAGCAATCGCACAGGCCGCTCAGCTTACGGGTTCTGATGTGGGGTAGTTCTCAGCCCGCCACGAATCCCAGGAGGTGCGGATTGCATCAAGCCTGGCGGCACCCAGGCCGTACGTGGAGGCGATCACCAGGGATCCGCCGTCCGGCCTGACGTCTTCAATGGCAAGCTGGTCCGCCACCACAAGGAGTCCGTCACCATGGTCAGCATAGCTGTGGACCGTCAGTCCCACCTGGTGGTTGGTCCGGTACCAGACCTTTCCGGAGATCTCCTCGCCGGTGGCCAAGGTCAGCTGGTAGTTCTCACCCCGGGAGGGGAGATCGGCCAAACCGAGTTTTTCAATTCCTGAGCCTGGCCCGCCCGGTACCTGCAGGAACAACGTGCGGCGCTTGCCGTGCGGATGCCGTTCAAGTGCGAACCGGAGCTGCTGCAGGAACGTAAGCCAGCCCTGGGTGATGTCCTCGTCCCAGGCCGCCCACTCGGAGTTGTGGTCCACGGCAGCCCGGGTCACGCTGACCAGGGTTCCCTGGGGGACAGGCCTCAGCTCGAAGACGTCCCCGCCGTGGACTGTCAGGTTGGTGTGGTCCGGGGCCTCCTCCACGTCCGCGGAGAAGTATATTTCCTTGATCTCGGCGTCCAGGTCCTCGGCTTGCCAGCCGTGCCATTCGGCGACTTTGGACGGTTCGCGCAGCATTGTCCAGACCTGCGGCGCGTCAGCATTGATCACCACGCTCAGATTGTTAGTCATAGCCCCGAATGTACAACTCCGGCCGGACCCCGGGTAGGGGGAATTTCCTTAGGAGCGGACAGCCTCAAGTTCGTTGCTGATGCGGCGCTCCAGTTCCCCGGTGCCGATGGTTTCCGAACCTCCGTGCGCCCGGAGGAACAGCAGGGATTCGAGCCGCAGAAGGCGCCATTCCCGTTCGGCGTCATGGTTGGAGTTGTCGATCGACCGGAAAATTTCCTTGTCGTACAGGTTGGGTTCGTTGAGCGAGCGCTGCCGGACCTTGGCGGCCATCCTCGCCTTGAACGGATCGGTCTCCTGGTTTTCGGGCGTGCGGATCAGCCGCTCATAAACTTCGGCCCGCTCCTTCTGGCCATCCTGCCGGCAGATGTAGCTGGACAGCGCCAGGGACGCCTCCACCGAGGCCCACCGGCCGGGGTTCCCGTCATAGGGCAGGACGTTGAGCAGGTCCGCGACGGCCAGCGCGCCGTCCGCGTCCTTGAGGGTAATGAAGAGTTCATGGGCCAGGTCGCTGAGGTCCTTGAGGCAGCTGCCCGACTTGAAGTTCACGCCTTTGGCGAGCCGGTCGGCCAGCAGCAGCACGCCCGTCGCGTCCGGGTGGGCTTCCGCTGCAGTTTCCACCACAGATTCCGGCGTGCCTTCCGGAGCCGGGATCAGGGCGAGTTCCTCCTCGCCCGGACCGCTTGCCGCGGGGGGAACCGGGGGAAGGGGCGGTACGACGACGGCGGGAGCTGCTGGTGCCGCGGCGGGTGTTTCGCGGGGCCGCTCGTGCGGGGCCTCCTCGGAAGGCTCCGCCTCTGCTGGCTGCGGAAGCTGCGCCACGGCGCTGGCCCCTCCGTCGGTGACAGTCACGGTGGTGCCGACGGCGATGCGAAGTGTCCCGCCGCCGGAAAGGCTGGCAAGTACCAGGGCGGGTGCGCCGAAATCGTCCGTTTCCAGCTCCACCTGATGGATCTCCGCTGTCCGTTCACCGTCGGGCAGGAGGATACAGCTGCCGGTGGTCAGGGTCCCAGCCTGCTGTTCACGATGGTGCCGGGCGGCTGGTGTTTCGGTCATGGGAGTCCTTAAGTTCTCTTGCGGTCCGCCCTACAGTCTACAAAGGAGGGGGCCCGAAGTCGGGGACGCCGGGTGCGGCCGAGGGTGTCAGAATCCCACACCCGCGAAAGCAAGGGCCTGCCGGATGAGGCCACCCCGCCCGCCGCTGAACTCCACCTGGACGCCGGGACTGAGAACTTCGGCGGGGGTCATCCAGGTGAGTTCAAGGGCATCCTGGCGTGGCTCGCATTCGCCGGTTACGGGGATGACGTAGGCCAGGGACACGGCGTGTTGGCGCTCGTCCGTGAAGCCTGTCTGGGAGGGGGCGGGAAAGTACTCCGCGACGGTGAAGGGGACCGGGCTGATGGGCAGCTGCGGGAACGCCAGCGGGCCGAGGTCCTTTTCCATGTGCCGGAGAAGGGCTGCGCGGATGGTCTCGCGGTAGATGACGCGGCCTGAAACGAGGGAACGGACCATGGTGCCGTCCTCGTCAGCCTGGAGGAGGGTTCCCACCTCATTGACGAACCCCAGCGGATCCAACCGGACGGGCACTGCCTCGACGTAAACCATGGGCAGCCGCCCTCGCGCCTCAAAAAGGTCTTCTTCGGAGAGCCAGCCGGGATTCGGGTCAGGGGTGCGCACGTTCATGGTTAAGTTCTACCGCATGGGACGCCGCTCCGAGATCCATACCGTTGCCGGCACGTGCGGCGCGCCGGGGCCGGCGTCCGGATTGGGGACGTGGAGGGTGCTGCCGAATGCCTCTTCGGTGATGCTGGCCTCCACGCCTGCGGAGGCGAGCCTTTCCCGCAGAGGTTCGAGGCCGCCGTCGTACTCAAAGCCCATCCCTGAGCGTGGAGTTCCGGACGCCGGCCGCACCAGGAGCACCCCGCCGTTCTTGGCGGTGAAGTCGGCAGTTTCGTCAGCGTCCGGCACCGGGCGGGGGCGGGCACCGATGTGGCGCAGTGTGGCGGATACCGAGGCAGTGTCCTCCGTCAGCCAAACCCCGACGACGGCGAGGGCCGGGTCAGCGCCGGTGTCCTGGACGTTTTGGGCGGCTTTGTCAGCAAGGAAACTGAAACCGTCCGGCGCGGTAATCCTGCAGGCTTCGCCGCGGTCCGCCATGACCAGCCCGGCAGGCGTGGTTCCGTCATCCTGGGCGGCGAGGTTCGTCCGGCGGGCGAACTCAGCCAGGTCTCCGACTTCCACCGCCAACGCTGTGGTTCCGTCCTCTGCCGCTCCTTCCGGTACTTCCTTGAGGGCAAGGCGGCCCGAACCGGCGTCGAAGACGCGGAACCCGCCGTCGCCCTCGCTCAGGACCAGGCCCAGGGCGGTCAGGAGGCGGTCCCAGGCTTCGATGTTGGAGGTGAAGTGGAGGGGGCGGACACGCAGCATGGCTTCTCCTGTGCATGGTGTTGGGACTTTGGTGCCATCCTGCCACGGGGTCCGCCGGGTGCCGCCTCGCTTGTGCTGCCGGAGCGCAGGAGCAGAATAGGGCCATGGCTGTTGAACTCGAGGAACTGCTGGTTCCGGATGCTGCCGCCTGGCGCCGTTGGCTGGAGCAAAACCACAAAACCAGCCCCGGTGTATGGCTCGTCCTGCATAAAAAGGGCGGGCAGGTGACCCGCCTGGACTACGCGGCAGCGCTGGACGAGGCCCTGTGTTTTGGCTGGATTGACGGTCAGGCCAAACGGCGGGACGGTGAAAGTTCCTTCCAGCGGATGACGCCCCGCGGACCCAGGAGCCCGTGGTCGGCAAGGAACGTCACGTATGTGGCCCGGCTGGAGGCCGAGGGCCGGATGACGGACGCGGGACGGGCGGCGGTGAACGCAGCACAGGAAGACGGCCGGTGGGACAAGGCCTACGAAGGACAGGCAACCGCCGAAGTCCCGGCGGACCTGGCAGCGGCAATAGCCGCCGTTCCTGCCGCCCAGGCCATGTTCGATGTACTCACCAGGACCAACCGGTTCGCCCTGATTTACCGGACGAACTCGGTGAAGCAGGCCGCCACCCGGGAGCGGAAGATTGCCGGGTTTGTGGAGATGCTGGCCCGCGGTGAGGCGCCGTACCCGCAGAAGAAGCGTCCGCCGGTGCAGCAGTAGCAGTCATCAGGTGATGGAAGCGGCGGCCTCGATGGCCATCCAGGCCTCCAGCTGTGTGGAAAGGTTCACGCTGGTTCCAGTCGGGTAGGTGGCGTCCGCCGGGCAGGCCGCATGCATGGAGAAAACGGGCCGTCCGTGCTGACCATTGCGGATGCGGCCATCGCCCGGGCCGGCAGGACGCCTGCCGTCCCAGAACGCGCCGGCGGTGTCCAACACCAGCCGTGCAGCGGTAGCCCGGGTCCGTTCAGGAAGCCGGGGGTCGACTGCGGCGAGGGCGAGGTAGCGGCAGAGGATTCCGGTGAAGAGGCCGCCGTCGCCCGTTCCCTCGCAGCGCAGGACCATCCGGGGAGCACCTGGGGTGTCCTGGTCGGCGGAGGCGCTTTGCTCCGGAACCGTCAGCAGCCGCTCCACGCCCTCGACCAGCGCTGTGGCCCGGGCAAGATTCGCTTCGCCGCCGAGTTCAAGCAGCGCGCCCAGGACCGGGCCCTGGTTGTAGGTGTAGAGCGCCCTGTCGACCACCACGTTCCCTTCCGGGCTGAGCCGGGCGCCGTCGAGATACAGGCCCTGGTCCGGGTCGAAGAGGGTGGCGTCCAGCCAGTCCAGCAGGGACTGCGCCTTTGCCAGGTGGCCGGTGCGGGCATAGAAGAGAGCGATGGGTGCAGTGGCGGGCGTGTTCTTGAAGTCCCGCTTTTTGCTCCAAAAGGCACCTCCGCCCATGTCGCCGGTGGAGGCGGCGTCGAACTGCAGGGTGAGTGAAGCGCGGATGCCGGCATAACGCTGCCCGGTCTCCTTTGCCAATTGGTCGAGCCGCAGGACGGCGAGGGCGAGCCAGGCCATGTCGTCGTAATAGTTGTTGACGAGGGTGAACGCGTTGCGCAGCCACATCCCGGTCACCAGCCTGGACGCCAACTGCCGGGCGGTGGCCCTGCCGGGGCCGTCGAACCGTGATGCCGGTGTTGCGCCGTTTCCCAGTTCCCGCCGGCCGGCATCCACCAGGCAGTCAACGTAGTGGGCTTGCCACCAGTAATGCCAGGGCCGGAGCAGGTGCCCCTTCAGGGAGTACCGCACGGCAGGGGCCGGCCATTTCACCGACCCGAGGTGTGTTCCCGGCAGGAAAAACAGCTTCCTGCCGAAAAGAGCGGTCACCGAACGGGCGGCCGCGTTGGCCCTCTCCTGCCAGTCAACGGGAGAAGAGGCGTCCGCGAAAGTCATGGCTTCCACCCTAGCCGGGTCCGGCGGCATGCCGGACGGTGGCCAGGTAGTGCAGATCGGCCGCCATTTCAGTTAACATGCACTAACTAATGCTTCGCGGTCACCTGCGGGAGCAGGCACGCATCGAGGAGGATGTATGGACGTTACCGGGAGTGTCGCGCTGGTTACCGGGGGCGCCTCGGGACTGGGGGCAGCTACCGCCCGCAGGTTGTTCGACGGCGGCGCAGCAGTGGTGCTGCTGGATCTTCCGTCCTCCGCAGGCGCAGCTTTCGCGGAGGAGCTGAACAGCAGAACTCCGTCAGGAAACCCCCGACAGTCCGCCGTCTTTGTACCCGCGGATGTAACGAACGAAGCGGACGTCCAGGCTGCTGTCGACGCCGCGACGGCGCTTGGACCCTTGCGGATTGTGGTCAACTGCGCCGGCATCGCCACTCCGGGAAAGGTTTTGGGCCGGGAGGGGGTGCTTCCACTGGAGGCGTTCAACCGGGTTATTCAGGTAAACCTGGTGGGGACCTTCAATGTGCTCCGCCTCGCAGCAGCGGCAATGGTCACCACTGAGCCGGTCATTACAAAGCTGGGCGGACCCGAACGGGGCGTCATCATCAATACCGCTTCCGTTGCTGCCTTCGAAGGACAGATCGGCCAGCCCGCCTACGCGGCGTCCAAAGGTGCTGTTGCAGCCATGACCCTGCCCATTGCACGCGAGCTGGCGCGCTCGCTGGTGCGGGTGGTCACCATAGCTCCTGGAATCTTCGAAACGCCCATGATGGCGGGACTGCCGCAGGAAGCCCAGGACTCCCTGGGCGCCCAGGTGCCGCACCCCTCGCGCCTGGGAAAGCCCGGGGAATACGCCAGCCTCGCGGCGCACATCGTGGACAACGCCATGCTGAACGGTGAAACCATCCGGCTTGACGGCGCCATCCGGATGGGACCGAAATGACCAGCACTGCCCATCCCGCCGATGGAACCGTATCCAGTCTGCCCCCGGCTGACTTCTTCGCCGTCGAATCCCTGCTGAACCAGGCCGAGCGGGAGAAGCTGGCGGAACTGCGTGAATTTCTGGCCGCGGAAATCGCTCCCTTCGCAGGAGACTGGTGGAACAAGGCGGAGTTTCCGGCGCACATCCTGCCCAAACTGGCGGCCCTGCAGCTGAGCACTCCGGCGCAGCGCGGCTACAGCCACTTGTTCGCTGGGCTGGTGATCGCCGAAATGACGCGGGTGGACACCTCGATCGCCACCTTTTTCCTGGTCCATCACGACCTCTTTGTGGAGTCCCTGTATGCCTTCGGCAGCGAGGACCAGAGGCACCGGCTGCTGGACGACGCCTCGAACCTGCGCATTACCGGCGCCTTCGCCCTGACGGAACCGGGCCACGGCTCCGATGTCGCCGGTGGCATGGAGACGCGCGCCCGGAGGATCTCCTCCGCCACGGGAGAGCCGGATAAGGACGGGGACACCTGGGTGCTGAACGGGGCAAAACGGTGGATCGGCAACGGAACGTTCTGCGACTACATGCTGGTGTGGGCCCGGGACGAGGCGGACGGAGCTGTGCGGGGGTTCATTGTGGACGCCACCCTGCGGGGCGTCAGCAGGTCCCGGATTGAAAACAAGATTGCCTTGCGGACCGTCCAGAACGCCGACATTGTCTTCGATAACGTCCGGGTGGCGGAAGCGGACCGCTTCGTTGCCGTCAACAGCTTCGAGGACACCAACGAACTCCTCCGGGGTTCGCGCATCATGGTCGCCTGGCAGGCTGTGGGCCAGCAGCTGGCGGCCTTCGACGTCGCCCGGGAGTACGCCGTCGAACGCCGGCAGTTCGGGCGCCCGCTCGCGCAGTTCCAGCTGGTCCAGCAGCAGCTCGTCACCATGCTCGGCAACGCCGTGGCGAGCATGGGGATGATGGCGGGGCTCGCAAGGCTGCAGGACGAAGGGGCCGCTGACATGCCGCAGGTGGCCCTGGCCAAGTCCTATATCAGCGCCCGGATGCGGGAGACAGTGGCGCTGGGCCGGTCCATCCTGGGCGGCAACGGAATCGTCACTGACTACCGGATGGCGAAGATCTTCGCGGACGCGGAGGCCATCTACACCTACGAAGGGTCATTCGAGATCAACAGCCTGATCGTTGGCCGGGCCGTCACGGGCGTCTCGGCGATTGTTTAGTCACCTGCGGGGTACGGCTGCATCTCGCCGGCCTCTATTCGGATGTCCAGCGAATTGTTCCTAACGGGCATGGGGCAGGTGCCGTAGGGGGTAAAGGCGCTGGGATAGTTGATGGCCCGGTTGAAATCCACGACAACTGACCCGTCCGGCCGGGGCCGCGGCAGGGCAAGCTTCCGCCAGTCATCGGTGGTGTCGCCGTTAGTTTCATCGTGGAACGTTACGGTCAGGGCGCCGAGTTTTTCCTCTTCCGCCTGCAGCCGGAATTCGTGCCCGCTGCCGTGAAGGCGGAATACCACCTCGCCCACCGTGCGGTGTATCCCGCCCACCAGCGGATTGGCCGTCGCGATGGGCACATCCACCGGCTCCGGGTACGCCTCGAACCTGCCGGCCACCTCCCAGCGGGGGTTGTATGGGTAGGTGGGGACGCCGTCGAATTCTGTGAAGATGGGGGAGCCCGAGTCCCGGGTGCGGATGGCGTACCTGCCTCCGCGCCTGGCCAGCTCAACCACAACCTGCGTCCCGTCCCCGCCGCCGAACCCCACCCACATCAGGGACTCCTCGTCGGCGAGGGCGGCGGAAACCGTGCCATGGACGGGCTTGCCCGAGTCCACCAGAGACAGGCCGTCAGCCGGCGCTGCGGTGAGCGCCGCCGTCGTACCGTCCGTTGACCAGAGCCCGGGCGCGAGGTCGACGCCGGCGGGAGTCTCCTCCAGCCACTGGAAGGAGGTGAGGGTCAGCCAGCCGTGGGGGGCGGCGAGGGCCTTGTTCCGGTTGTCGCGGAAGCGCTGCCAGCGCTCCGCCCTGGCCGCTGGAATGGTGCTCATGGTTCCCTTCCCTTGTTTCGTCTGCGCCGGCTACAACCGCGCAGCGCGGGTGTTCATTCCACGGCGACGCCGCCCGCCCTGTTGAATGGGTACGTGGACATTTTGGCAGGGGTAAGCAGTGAATCGCTCAGGGCGCTGACCTGGATCAGTGCAGCTGTTTTGGGAGCGGCCATGCTTCTGTGGCGGCGGCACCGCCCGGACCAGGCGCTGTTGGGGGCCGTCCTTGTGTTTATGGCGGCCAGCACCGGCGCAGGCATCTACGTCCTCAACCACTGGAGCGACGGCCGCTGGGGCGGCGACGCGCAGTCCAGGCTCAGTCCGCCGCCGTTGTCCGGTGCGCCAGTCGTGGGTGACTTCCTGAAGCCCCTGGAAGCGGCCCTGGGCGGCATGGCCGACGGTGTCAACGACTTCATCGACTTCCGGGCGGCCCTGCCGGTGGCGCTGGACTTTTTTGCTGCAGCAGGATGGGCCTTGGCTGCCGCCGTTCCGGCAGGGCTGGTGGTCCTTGCGGTCAATGCCCGGGCTGCCAGGCGTCGGAAGGCCGCACTGGTTCGCTACAGGACCGAGCTGGAAAGGCTCCGCATGGAGCTGGAGGGCGTCAAACGCCACGTCGGTTACCCAACGAATGACATTTTCCGAGACGGATTCCCGTGACGTGCCGCACAGCGGGTAGCATCGTTAGCTAGTAACGTGGCTCACAGTATCCAGCGCAGTGTACGAGCCAAGCCCGAAACCCTCGAAAGACAGCTTCCATGGCTCACACTGCAGCACATTCTGAAACCGACCTTGCCTCCGAATTGAGGGCAGACGTCCGCCGCGTCTCCACCCTCTTGGGTGAATCCCTGGTCCGCCAGCACGGTCCCGAGCTCCTGGACCTCGTGGAGCAGGTCCGCCTCCTGACGAAGGAATCCAAGGAAGCTGCCCGCGGCGGCGCCGATGCCACCGGCCCGTGGAGCGCGCACGACGTCGTGGCCCAGGTCCGCGAGCTCCTCGGCTCCCTGCCCATCGAGCAGGCCACCGACCTTGTCCGGGCCTTTGCCTTCTACTTCCATCTCGCCAATGCCGCCGAACAGGTCCACCGCGTGCGCGGGCTGCGGACGCGGGCGGAAAAGGACGGCTGGCTCGCAAAGACCGTAACGGAAATCGTTGAGCAGGCCGGCCCCGGCGTGCTGCAGGAAGTAGTCAACGGGCTCGATGTCCGTCCCATCTTCACTGCCCACCCCACCGAGGCGTCACGCCGTTCAGTGCTGGACAAGATCCGCAAGCTCTCCGACGTGCTGTCCCAGCCCACCAGCGAGGGCACCGCGGCCCGCCGCCGCCAGGACCGGCAGCTCGCCGAAATCATCGACCAGATGTGGCAGACGGATGAACTCCGCCAGGTCCGGCCCACGCCGGTGGATGAAGCACGGAACGCCATCTACTACCTGGGCGGCATCCTCACCGACGCCATGCCCGAAATGCTCACCGAGCTCTCGGAACTGCTGGGCGAACACGGAGTCAGCCTCGCGTCCCAGGACGCCCCCATCCGTTTCGGTTCCTGGATTGGCGGTGACCGTGACGGTAACCCCAACGTCACCGCCGCCGTAACCAGGGAGATCCTGCAGATCCAGAACCAGCACGCAGTCCGGATCAGCATCGGCATGATGGACGAGCTGATTTCCATCCTCTCCAACTCCACCGCGCTTGCCGGCGCGGACAAGGCGCTGCTTGAATCCATCGACGCCGACCTCAAGAAGCTGCCGGGGCTGGACCGGCGGGTGCTGGAGCTCAACGCCCAGGAGCCCTACCGGCTGAAGCTCACCTGCATCAAGGCCAAGCTGATCAACACCGGCAAGCGGGTGGCTGCAAACTCGAACCACGAGCACGGCCGGGACTACAGCGGCACTGACGAACTCCTGGCGGACCTGGAACTGCTGGAACTCTCGCTCCGCAACCACTCGGCGTCGCTCGCTGCCGACGGCGCCCTTGCCCGGGTCCGCCGCGCCATCGCTTCCTTTGGCCTGCACCTGGCCACCCTGGACATCCGCGAACACGCCGACCACCACCATGACGCCGTGGGCCAGCTCATGGACCGGATCGGGGGGCCTGGGCTGCGCTATGCGGAACTGAGCCGCGGGGAACGGTTTGAGGTGCTGGGCTCCGAACTCGCCTCCCGGCGCCCGTTGTCCGGCCACCCGATCAAGCTCGACGGCGCCGCGGACGGAACGTACGACGTCTTCCGCGAAATCCGCCGCGCCCTGCGCATGTACGGCCCGGACGTCATCGAGACCTACATCATCTCCATGACCCGCGGAGCTGACGACGTCCTTGCCGCCGCGGTCCTGGCCCGTGAAGCCGGCCTGGTGAACCTCTTCGGTGAGAAGCCGTACGCCAAAATCGGGTTCGCGCCGCTGCTGGAAACCGTGGAGGAGCTGCGGGCATCCGCCGAGATCGTGGACCGGCTGCTGTCCGACCCCTCCTACCGTGAACTCGTGCGGCTGCGCGGGGATGTCCAGGAGATCATGCTGGGCTATTCGGACTCCAACAAGGAATCCGGCGTAATGACCAGCCAGTGGGAAATCCACAAGACCCAGCGCAAGCTGCGGGACGTTGCCGCCAAACACGGCGTGCGCGTGCGCCTGTTCCACGGCCGCGGCGGCTCCGTTGGCCGCGGCGGCGGACCCACCTACGATGCCATCCTGGCCCAGCCCAACGGCGTCCTGGAAGGTGAAATCAAGTTCACCGAGCAGGGCGAAGTCATCTCGGACAAGTACTCGCTGCCCGAACTTGCCCGGGAAAACCTTGAGCTGTCCCTGGCGGCCGTGCTGCAGGGATCCGCCCTGCACCGCGACCCGCGAACCTCCGCCGACCAGCGGGAACGGTACGGGCACGTGATGGAAACCATTTCCGATGCCGCTTTTGAACGGTACCGGAACCTGATCGACGACCCCGACCTGCCCGCCTACTTTCTGGCCTCCACCCCAGTGGAACAGCTGGGCTCGCTGAACATCGGCTCCCGCCCGTCCAAGCGTCCCGACTCCGGCGCGGGACTTGGCGGCCTGCGGGCCATCCCCTGGGTGTTCGGCTGGACCCAGTCCCGGCAGATCGTCCCGGGCTGGTTCGGTGTCGGCTCCGGCCTGAAGGCTGCACGCGAGGCAGGGAACTCGGCACAGCTGGTGGAGATGTGGGAGAACTGGCACTTCTTCCGGTCCGTGCTGTCCAACGTGGAGATGACCCTGGCCAAGACTGACCTGGACATCGCCGGATATTACGTGTCCACGCTGGTCCCGGCCGAGCTGCACCACATCTTCAGGGCCATCCGCGAGGAGTATGAGCTTACGGTGGCCGAGGTTCAGAACCTGACGGGGGAGAACCTCCTCCTGGACGCCCAACCCACGCTTAAGCGTTCCCTGGAGATCCGCGACCAGTATCTGGACCCCATCAGCTACCTGCAGGTGGAACTCCTGCGCCGCGTCCGCTCAGAGAGCGGAAGCATCAGCGGGGCCGAGATTGACGAACGCCTGCAGCGGGCCATGCTCATCACCGTCAACGGCGTGGCGGCAGGCCTGCGCAATACGGGCTAAGACGCTCTCTCACTTAAAGGCGGTTTTCCCCGGACGCTCTCTCACCCGGGGTAAGAGCGTCCGGGGTTTTCCTGCGTGAAGTGAGAGAGCGTCTCGGTAGGGTTGGGGCATGCCTTCGTTCCAAACCCGCCTGAAAATCACCGGCCTGAAGCCTGGAAACCCGCCCGAAGCCGTTATGGATGCAGCGGTGGAGGCGCTAGAAACACGCCACCATGTGGAGTCGAACCAGCTGCAGATAGCCGGAGGGGTTCCGCAGCTGAACCTCCGGTTCCTTGTTGAGGCGGCGGAGTACAGCGGCGAGAACCATCAGGCGCTGGAATCGGCTGCCATGATGCGCGACGCCGTCGAACGCGTTGCGCTGACCGGTTCGCTGATGGTGCTGCGTCGCAGCCGCGGCCGCTGGTCTCCTGTCGGCAACGGCTAGGCCAGGGGAGGCTCCGGCTCCTCAACGGGGGACCTGCTGCCGCGGCGCCGGGTCACGATAACGCCCACGACGACGCCGATCACGAGTCCCAGCGCCACTCCGATCAGCGAGCTGGCCCAGAAGGGCAGCCCGGTTGCTGAGCCGGTGAAGTACCCCAGGCCCACCAGCCAGCAGGCCCAGAGCACTGCGCCGAGGCCCGCACACAGGCTGAAGCCGCGGACTGAGACGTTGGCGATCCCGGCAGTGGCGGACGTGGCGAGCCTTCCGCCCGGGATGAAACGGGCCCCGATAATGGCTCCGTATGTGGACGAACGGCCGGCCTTTGCGATGGCGTCGTGGATTCCGGAGTGCACGCGGCGGCCCCACTTCCAGCGGTCAAGGATGTGGCTCAGGCGCCTTCTAAACAACTGGAACACCACAACGTCGCCGAGCCATGAGGCCAGGGCGGATAAGGCCAGCACCAGCAGCACGTTGGCCCTGCCGTCAGCGGAAAGTGCCCCGCCGGTGATCACCACCATTTCGGACGGGACGGGCGGAAAGATGGCATCGCCCAGCACGATGGGGATGATCCAGAAATAGATGGCCGTCCCCCAGCTGTCAGCGTAGCTGTTGTCCATTGCCACAAGGTACCGCAGATAGGGACTGCAGGAACCGTCGGCTTGGAACGCCGTGACGGCCGGCCGCGCCATGGCAGCCAGCACGAGTCAGAGGCAACGGGAACCGGCGGCCTCGCTGAGCTGCAGCCGGCTCCTGTACTCCACCGGCCGTCCGGAAATCGGGTCAACGAAACGGATGCCACGGGCCAGGAGCTGCAGCGGCCGGGCGTAGTCGTCCGGAGCCTTGTCCAGCAGTTCAGGGTAAAACGCGTCATGAACGATTCCCAGCCCCAGTGAGGCCATGTGCACCCGCAACTGGTGGGTTTTTCCCGTGTGGGGTTCGAGCCGGTACAGCGCCCGGCGCGGGGGAGTGCCGGGAGCGCCGCCGTCGAACACCTCCAGCCGCTCGATCCGGGTTTCTGCGTTGGGCTCGCCATCGACCACTTCGGCCAGCAGGTAGCTGCGGGACTTCGTCATGCGGTTGCGCACCACCACGGGAAATTCGACGGCGGGATACCCCTGGGCGGGTTCCGCGGCGGAGACACACTCGTAGTCTTTCCGGACCTGGCGCCTCTCAAACAGGACCTGGTACCTGCCCCGGGTTTCCGGATTGGTGGAGAGCAGCAGGACGCCGGCGGTCATGCGGTCCAGCCGGTGCATCGGGATCAGGTCCGGCAGGTCGAGTTGGTTCCGCAGGCGCACCAGGGCGGATTCCTGGATATATGTCCCGCCCGGCGTGGTGGGCAGGAAGTGCGGTTTGTCCACCACCAGCAGGTGCTCGTCCTGGTGCAGGATGTCCAGTTCCACGGGAATACGGGTTTCGGGCGGCAGCGTCCGGTAATACCAGATGAACGTGTGGTCCTGCAGTGGAGTGCCGCGGTGCAGCGGGACCCCGCCCTCGCCAACGATCTCGCCGGCGTCGAACCTGTCCTCGATGCCCTGAGGATCAATGTGGCCCCACCGGTGCATCATGTAGTCCATGGCCGTGTCCCACGGTCCCTCTTCCGGAAGGCGGAGGCGGGTTGCGTTGACGCCGTCGCGCACGGGGAGGGGGGATTGCATCACCGCACAATTCTATTACCGTCCACGACTTCGGCGGCGCCGGGGACTCCGGAACCACTGCCAAGGCGTGGGGCAACTTCCTGGAAAAGGTTTACGCGCAATAGGGACGATTGGCAGATGGACCTCATCCGTGAGGGCTGGGTCAGGCTGCCCACCCCTGACGACGGCGTCCGAGCTGGTATCAATACGCCAGACAGCGGTTGGCAAGGTCCGCGAAGGCGTCAACGGCCGTCACGCAGTAGCAACTGGCACGGCGTCCTCAGGCGGCCGAAGGAGCATCCGGCTCCCGAACCCGCAGGGTTATGACGAGAGGTCAGCAAGCCGGGATTTTCTGCGAGAGTTGTATCCGTGCTTACCCGCAGACTCCTCCAGCTTTTCCTTGGCCTTGCCATGTACGGCATTTCCCTCGCCCTGTTTGTCAGGGCTGGACTGGGTTTGGACCCATGGGATGTTTTCCACCAAGGCGTAGCCGGCAGGACCGGGCTCAGCATTGGCGTGGTAATCATCATCGTGAGCTTCCTGGTACTGCTTCTGTGGCTTCCCCTGCGGCAGCGCCCCGGTTTCGGAACGCTCTGCAACGCCGTGCTGGTGGGTGTATTCGCCGACATCGGTCTGGCTCTGCTTCCTGCTGTCTCCCACCTGGGCGGCAGGATCGGCATGCTGGCCGGCGCGGTGCTGCTGAACGGGATCGCCTCAGCCTGCTATATCGGTGCCCGCTTCGGCCCCGGCGCCCGCGACGGGCTGATGACAGGACTGGCGCGGCGAACGGGCTGGTCCGTCAGGTTGTCCCGCACCCTCATTGAAGTGGTGGTCCTGGTGGTCGGCTGGATCCTTGGCGGCTCGGTGGGAGCGGGGACGGTTGTCTACGCCCTTGCTATCGGGCCGCTTGTCCAGTTGCTGCTCCCGGTGTTCATGGTGCCGGCAGCGCTCTCTGCAGAGGCCGGTTCCCATAAACGCAGCGACGACACAGCCGCCGCTGCGCCGGAACCGCCCGCCGGCAAGGGCTGACGCAGGGCTCCCGCAGCAGGGGCCGGTGCTCCTAAAGCAGCGGCCGGAATGCCCGCCCGGGAATCCTACGGCAGGAGCGGCTGGCACTGGGGACAGAAGTAAATGTCCCTTTCTTCCTCGCCGTTCAACTTCCCCAACAGGCCGCGCCGAATGGGTGTTCCGCATTTCAGGCACGGCTGGTGTTCCCGGCGGTACACCCAGTACCCGGGCCGCCCGGCCATTCTTCCTACCGGCATGCCTTTTGCGTTGAGAATAGTCACGCGGCGCCCGGGGCCAAGGTTTACTTCCAGCAGCTGTTTGGCGTCGGTCATCATGGTCCGCACATCCTGGACTGCGGATACCGGGGACGCAGGATGCACGCCGGAGAGGAAGCACGTTTCACAGCGGTAGATGTTGCCGATGCCAGCGAGGTTGCGCTGGTCCAGGAGGGCGACCCCGATGGGGACGTCAGGGGCAGCACGGACCCGGCGCTCGGCTTCGTCCAGGTCCCAGTCCGGGCCCAGGAGGTCAGGGCCGAGGAACCCGACAATCGAGTCCTCATTTGCTGTGGCAACCACCTCAACCACGCCCAGTGAGAAACCGACCGCGTCCGCCACCGGTGTGCGCAGCACGCACCGGGCCGTGTATCCCGGCTTCCGCCACCTGCCGCCCGGCGGGTAAACCTGCCAGGTTCCCTCCATTTTCAGGTGCGAATGGATTGTGAGTTTTTTGTCCTCGGGGCCCTCCACCCGCATGAGCAGGTGTTTGCCCCGGGCCAGGACTTCGGCCATTGTCCAGCCAGCCAGGTTCAGTGTGGCGAAGCGGGGCACACGGAAATCGGAGGCCAAAAGTTTCTGCCCGGCCAAGGCCTGGTGCAATTGGTGGGCTGCCCGCCAGACCGAGTCCCCTTCAGGCACGGATCCTCAGTCCCTTCGGGGTGGAGTAGGCGCCGGCCGAGCTCAGGGCGGCGGCAACAGAGGTGTCCAGGATCCCGTGCCCGTTCACCTTCTCCATGATCAGCTTGTCGACGGCGCCGCGGGTCACCACGCCCACCAACGCTGTGCCCGCTGCGGCGAGGATTTCGTCGTCGTCGCTGAAGGCCAGCAGTGTCTTTCCGCCCCGCTCCACGTACAGCACCAGCGCCCCGTCCACCAGCACCACCAGTGCGCCCGCCTTCCGTCCGGGGCGGTGCCCTGTTCCGGCTTCGTCATGGAGTGCCGGCCACGGGAGGGCAGCGCCGTAGGGGTTGGCGGGATCGGTGGCGGCCAGGGCAAGGGCCACCGGTTCGGGCTTTGCGAGTTGGGTGTCCTCCGAATATGAACGCAGCCGGTCAACGGTGGCGGGAACGGCGAATTGGGCTGCTCCAAGGTGCTCAATGAAGTAGCCGCGGCGGCATCGGCCGGCTTCCTCCAGCCGTGCCAGGACTTTGTACATCAGGCCGAAACCGCCAAGGATCTGTTCTGCCATCACCGAACCGCGGGTGACCACGCCGTACCGGTCCAGCAGGAGTTCGGCAGTGGCCCGGGCGTGGATGGTGGGGTCCAGTTCGGGCTGCGGAAGGGCGGACCAGCGCCCTGCTGCCATGGGAGGGGTGGCCGCACCGGCTGATGCGCCGTATCGTCCGCCGCCCGCTCCGGCCGAGCCCAACAGCCCGGTTCCATGGGAACGGCCGAGGCGGCTCAGCCGCGGTGCCCTTGCCCTGGGCGCCCGGGCAACCTGGCGGTGGGCGGTGTGGCCGCCCGCGATCAGCGCCCGGACGGGGGCGAAGGTGTCCCCCGTGATGCAACCGGCCCACACCAGGTCCCACAGGGTGGTCACCACTTCCTGGTCACTGAGGACGGAGTCCATGCCACCGGCCACCTCGGTCAGCTGCCGGAAAAAGTATCCGCCGCCGTTGTTCCGAAGGTGTTCCAGGAGCCGCAGCTGGGCGTCCCCCGGTTCGTAGTCGATGGCCGGGTTCAGCGTCAGCTCGGCGGAATCGGCAAGGTGCAGGCTGATCCAGCCGTCGTTGCCGGGAAGCGCTCCCGCTCCGGACCAAAGAACCTCGCCGGTGGCCATGAGTTCATCGAGCATGGCCGGTTGGTAGTTGGAGACTCGGCTTGCCAGGATCAGGGGCTCCCAGGCGGAGGCAGGGACCGGGACACCGGAGAGTTGGTCGATGGCTGTGACGATGCCGTCCAGCCCGCGCAGCGACGGCTGGCCGCGGCCGCTGCCGGGGGTGCGAACGTGCTGCCAGGCGGGAAGGAAGCGGCCGTAGGCTGATGCATCCACAGGTTCCACTTCTGCCCGCAGCGCTGCCAGCGACCGGCGCCGCAGTTTGCGAAGTACCTCCGCATCGCACCACTCACTGACCGGGGCCGGGCCAGGGGGCGGGGCATCAATGGGCGCGGCATCAATCAGCACGGCACCAATTGGCGGGGCATCAGCGGCCGGCGCATCAGCAGCTGGCTCAGTAGGCGCCGGGGCGTCTGAGGTGTGGGGCCGGAACTCGCCTTCGACAACCCGTCCGTCCGCGGCCAGGCGCTTCAGTGCTGTGCTTACCACTGCCACGCCCAGGCCAAGCCGGGTTGCTGCTTCCGCGGCAGTGAAGGGCCCGTGGGTGCGGGCATAGCGGGATACGAGATCGCCCAGGGGATCCGCCACTGGCTCGATAAACGCGAGCGGGACTCCCATGGGAAGGGGTACGCCGATGGCGTCCCGGAGCCGCGCGGCGTCCTCCACCGCTGCAAATCGTTCCACACCGCCGATGTTGACCTTGATGGCGCGGTTGGCGCGTTGCAGCGCCAGCAGGTGCGCCGTGGCCTCCCCGGTGCCGGCATGGGCCATCTCCTGGGCAGGCGCTTCGGCTTCAGCAGGTTCAGCTTCAACGGGCTCAGTTTCGGCTGGCTCCATGTGCACCGGCTCAGCCTCGCGGGCTTCGGAGGCCTGGGTTTCGGCAGGTTGGGCAGCCGCTTCCAGCCGCGCGGCTGCTTCGTCCGGCGCCAGCGGACCGAGGAGCCGCAGCAGGTCCGCGACGCCCTCCATTCCGCGCGCCCGCCGGTCCGGCGCCAAGCGCTGCAGCTCCCGTTCAGTGGCGTCGATGACCCGGGCGTCGAGGAGTTCACGCAGCTCGACGCGTCCCAGCAGTTCGTTGAGGAGGGTGGAATCGAGGGCCAGGGCAGCGGCACGTCGTTCCGCCAGGGGGGAATCGCCCTCGTAAAGGAACTGGGCCACGTAGCCAAACAGGAGCGACTTAGCGAACGGCGACGGCTGGGACGTGGTGGTTTCCACAATCCGCAGCTCACGGCGCTCCACGGATGCGGCGATGTCCTTCAGCGCCGGGAGGTCGTAAACGTCCTGCAGGCATTCCCGAACCGTTTCCAGCACGATGGGGAATGTTGGGTATTTCCGTGCAACGTCCAGCAACTGGGCGGACCGCTGCCGTTGCTGCCACAGCGGCTGCCGCTTTCCGGGTGTCTGCCGCGGAAGCAGCAGGGCACGCGCGGCGCATTCCCGGAAGCGCGAGGCGAAGAGCGCACTGCCGCCCACTTCAGCTGTGACGATTTGTTCCAGTTCCTCGGGATCGAACAGGAACAGTTCTGCCCCGGGCGGCTCGTCCTCCATCATGGGCACGCGCAATACGATGCCGTCGTCGGCGGCCATGGCGGAGCCGTCCATGCCGTACCGCTGGTGGAGCCGCTGGCCCACTGCCAGCGCCCAGGGTGCGTGCACCGGCATGCCGAACGGGCTGTGGAGGATTACCCGCCAGTCGCCCAGTTCGTCGTGGAACCGCTCCACCACCAGCGTGGTGTCACTGGGCACCACCTCGGTGGACTGTTTCTGTTCACTGAGGTACTGGAGCAGGTTGTTGGCGGCGAAGGCGTCCAGGCCGCTGGCCTTGCAGCGCTCCGTGGCCGGCCCGGCGTCGGAGGCTGACAGTTCACGCACGAAAGCGCCAAGGGCGCGGCCCAGATCCACGGGGCGGCCGAGGGAATCACCCTTCCAGAACGGAAGCTTGCCGGGCTGGCCAAAAGCGGGGGAGACCAACACGCGGTCGTGGGTGATGTCCTCGATTTTCCAGCTGGTGGCGCCCAGGGCAAAGACGTCCCCCACGCGTGACTCGTACACCATCTCCTCGTCCAGCTCACCCACCCGGCGGCCGCCCTTAGGGGCAGGCGCGGCCTTGCCGTCGCCGGAGGGCGAAGCCGATCCCTCGGCCTCGGTGCCGATGATGTACACACCGAAGAGCCCGCGGTCCGGGATGGTGCCGCCCGAGGTGACTGCGAGGCGCTGGGCCCCGGGCCTGCCTTCGATGGTGCCCGCATTGCGGTCCCACACGATCCGGGGTCGCAGCTCCGCGAATTCGTCGGAAGGGTAGCGGCCGGCCAGCAGATCCAGCGTCGCCTCGAACGCCGATCGGGGGAGGGAGGCAAACGGGGCCGAGCGGCGGACAGTGGCGAACCACTCCTCAACATCGATGCTGCCCAGCGCCGTCGCAGCCACGGTCTGCTGCGCCAGAATGTCCAGTGGGTTGGCAGGGATGCTAAGGCGTTCGATTTTCCCGCCCAACATCCGTTCCACCGTGATGGCCGTGTGCACCAGGTCTGCCCGGTGCTTCGGGAAGAGGACTCCCTGGGAAACTTCTCCTACCTGGTGTCCGGCACGGCCTACCCGTTGCAGGCCGCTGGCCACCGATGGCGGCGACTCAACCTGCACCACCAGGTCGACGGCTCCCATATCGATGCCAAGTTCCAGCGACGACGTGGCCACGACGCACCGCAGCCGGCCGGACTTGAGGTCGTCCTCAATCAACGCCCGCTGGTCTTTGGAGACGGAGCCGTGGTGGGCGCGGGCCAGCACCGGGTCCGCACCGGCGGAAGTTCCTGCCTGGGCCATCATGTGGGCGGGGGTGGCTGTGGACACCCGCGCCCCGGCGGCCGCGGCGGGAAGCGTCCCGTGGGCTGCCGGAACGGGATCGTCCCAGCCCCCGCCCTCCGCCAGCAGTTGCCGCTCCACGTAGATCTCGTTCAGGCGCGCCGTGAGGCGTTCGGACAGGCGGCGGGAGTTGGCGAAAACGATGGTGGACTGGTTGGCCAGCACCAGGTCGACAATTTTTTCCTCCACGTGCGGCCAGATGGATGCGGAGGGCTGCAGGCCGGAGGCCGGACCGGAATCGAATGCTCCCGCAGCGCCCTGGAGATCAGACATGTCCTCCACCGGCACGGAGACGGTGAGGTCCCAGTTCTTCTTCGCCGGCGGGGCAACAATTTCAACCGGCGCCGTGCCTGCGAGGAACTGAGCCACCAGTTCCTTCGGCTCCACGGTGGCGGAGAGCCCGATCCGCTGGGCGGGCTTGGGCAGGAGGGCATCGAGCCGCTCGAGTGAGACGGCGAGGTGGGCTCCGCGCTTGGTCCCGGCGACGGCGTGGACCTCATCGATGATGATGGTGTCCACTTCAGTGAGGGTTTCGCGGGCCCTGGATGTGAGCATCAGGAAAAGCGATTCCGGTGTGGTGATGAGGATGTCCGGCGGGTTGCTCAACAGCGCGCGGCGGTCCGCTGTTGTGGTGTCCCCGGACCGGACCCCGACGGTGGTTGACGGCGCTGGCAGCCCGAGCCGCTTGGCGGTCTGGGTGATGCCGATGAGCGGGGACCGGAGGTTTCGTTCCACGTCCACGCCGAGGGCTTTTAGGGGCGAGATGTACAGGACGCGGGTCTTGCGTTTGGGTGCGCGGGGGCGCTTGCCTTTCGCCGGGCCCTTCCCCGCTGCAGCCTCCGAAGGCGCAGGGTCCGTGGCTGCGGCCTGCGGCACTTCAGCAGCGGAAACAAGCAGGCGGTCCAGCGCCCACAGGAACGCGGCGAGGGTCTTTCCCGAGCCCGTGGGGGCGACCACCAGCGCGTGCGACCCGGAGGAGATGGCGTGCCAGGCTCCGTTCTGGGCCGGCGTCGGCTCCGAGAAGGCGCCCAGGAACCAGTCGCGTGTGGGCTGGCTGAACCGGGCCATGGGCGCTCCGGCGCCGGAGTCCCTCAAAGTGCCGGCGGGCTGTTCCTGCGTCATGCCTCCATCATGCCCCAGGCCACCGACAGTGGTGCCGGTGTTCCCCTTGCCTGGGCTCAAGCCTTTCCCGCGACCGGAAGGTCCCTTGTGGCCGGACCTTCGAGGCGTTTCCCGTTGCTGTCGAAGCGGGAACCGTGCAGCGGGCAGTCCCAAGTCAGCTCACTGTCGTTCCAGTGCAGGATGCCGCCCAAATGTGTGCAGACGGCTGACAGCTTGCAAGTGGTTCCCTCGACGGTGGAGACGGCGACCGGTTTTGATCCTTCCCGGTAAACCTTGCCCTCTCCCTCAGACGGAACCACCGGAGCGGGTGCGGGTGCCGGCTCTTTCCTGTCCTTCCGCAGGCCCTCGGCCGCTACCTGCCCCCAGCCGGCAGCAAGCTTGGCTGCTACTCCTGCGTTAAGCGCGACGGCGGACAAAGCGCCCGAGGGCGAGGTGACCCGGTGGTGGATGGTGTCCGCCCAGGGTACATTTCCGCCGAGAATGTCGGCCGAAATTCCGACGGCGGCGGCCACGGCGTTTGTCATGCCCCATTTGCTGTAGCCCGTGCCGAAGTAGATGTGGCCCTTGCCCCTTGGGAACTTGCCAAAGAAGGGCATGAGGTTGGTGGGCATGTAGTCCTGGGCGGACCAGGTGTGGGTGGCGGCCGCACCGGGGTAGTGTTGCGCTGCCCAGTCCAGGAGGCTGCCCAGGTGGTGTTTTTCCGACCGTGCGCGGCCCACGTGGTGCCCGTGCCCGCCCACCAGGAGCAGCCGGCGGCCGTCCACCTCGTAGTCGCGCAGCGAATGCGTCGGCTGCTCAACGGAGATGTACATACCCGGGGGAGGAGACTGGTCCTCCTTCAGCTGCAGTGCGGCAGCGTAGGAACGGCTGGGCTTGAGCTTGGCGAAGTACAGTCCCCGGTCCAGCACCGGGATGCCGGTTGCCAGCACTACCTCGTTGGCGGTGACGGTGCCGCGGTCTGTGTGCACGGTGGCCGGGCCGGCGCCGGTAACGTCCTGCAGCCGTACGCCGCCCACGATTGAGCCGCGGCGGCCGCGGATGTCCGCCAACAGCGTGTTCAGCACCTCCACTGGGTTGATTTGCGCCTGGTCCGCGAGGCGTACGGCGCCGTGGACGGGAAACGGCAGCCCGGCGTCGCGCACGTATTCCATGTCCAGCCCCGCGGTGGTGCCGGCGCTGACCTCTTCGCGGAGCTTTTCCGTTCCCTGCGCAGACGCCGCATAGGTATAGGCGTCCCGGGTCTGGAAGGGAACCTTGTGTTCTTCAAGGTACCGCAGCAGCCATGCCTGTCCTTCGCGGTTGCCATCCACGTACGCCTGCACCTGCTTCTGCGAGTACTGGCGGGCCAGCTGCGACAGGAAAGTTCCCTGCAGCAGGGTTACTTTGGCGGTGGTGTTACCAGTAGTCACGGCCCCGGGGTACCGCGCCTCCAGCACCAGGACATTTTGCCCCGAACGGGCCAGCAGGAGCGCGGTTACCAGACCGGTCAGTCCTGCCCCGGCCACCACGGTGTCATAGCTGCTTCCGGGCTCAAACGGATCAGACGTAAAGGTCTCTGCGCGGTCCAACCAAATTGACGTCATCCCAGTTCAGCCTGCCTTTTGGTCCAGGCCCTGACGGGCCGTTTGTGATGTGTCTGTTATAGATCCTGATCTATGCGGGGCGTAGTTGCTAAGTATACTTATGATGTCGGTGTTTAAGTCTATGGTTCAGGCGCAACCCGGCAGCCATGATGTGAACGAGAACGACAAAGCAGGAGTAACCATGACAAGCATGAGTTCTGACGGTCGCACTGGCGCCCGTACAAACATCCAAAAAGCTGCCCTTGCCGTGGGCGCAGTGTTCCTCCTGGTGGGCGTCCTGGGCTTCATTCCGGGCATCACCTCCAACTACGAGACCATGGGCTTCGCTGGGCATGAGTCCCAGGCCCTGCTGCTGGGCATTTTCCAGGTCTCTATCCTGCACAACATCGTCCACCTGCTGTTTGGCGCAGCCGGCATCGCTATGGCCCGCAGCGCTGCCCAGTCCAGGAACTACCTGCTGGTGGGCGGCGCCATCTACCTGGTCCTCTGGCTCTACGGCCTGCTGATCGGTCACGACACGCCGGCCAACTTCGTCCCGGTCAACACCGCGGACAACTGGCTGCACTTTGTCCTGGGGCTGGGCATGATCGGGCTCGGCGTGGCTCTGTCCCGCGGAACCGCCCGCACCGGACGCGCCACCACCGCCCACTAACCCAACCCAACGCCCCACGGGGCGAAACCAAATGCAGGCAGCCCGGCACCTTGCCGGACTGCCTGCATTTGTGTGTGCACGCGTTCCCTAGTTGCTTCCACCGGTAACCGGAGGAAAGAGGAGGGGCAGCTGGAAATTCCTAGGCTGGCTGGAAAGCCCCGATGGTGAGCAGGGTGATTTCAGCGTTGCTGCAGGCCTTCGTCGGCTGGGGCAGGAACAGGGATGCTGTGTCTTCCGGCGGGTAGATCCGGTAGCCGGCGGCATCCGCCATGGCGCAGTCGGGGTAGTTCCCGGCCTGGGTATAGCGCAGGACTGCCGAGCCCGTTTGGCCGGGGGCGAGCAGGACGTCGGCCGGTGCAGTGGTTTCATCGCGGGTGGCCGGGGCGCCGATGGGTGCACCGTCGGCTTCAGCGGTCAGGGACACTCCGGCATAACCCCGAAGGACGCAGGCTGCAGAGCCGGTGTTGGTGAGGTTGAGCTTCATGTAAACACTGCCCGCTGCTCCGCCCCCTGATGCATCCGTGGCGGCCGAAAGGTTCGCTGCCTTACACAGGGCCGGTGGCCCGGAATTGGCCATCGCTGACGCCGTTGCGGAGGGCGTTTCCGACGGCGTCCCTTGCGCCGTCGGTGAGGCCGCCGCCGAACTGGGGCTGGCAGAGTTGGTGCCCGGGGGCGCCGTCGGCTGTGCCTGGGGCTGGCTGGGGCCGCACCCGCCGAGCATCAGTGCGGCCGCCGCGGCCGCCGTCGTCATGACCAACCCATGTGAAATTCGCTGTGACCTCATGGCACCACCTTTGCGGCGGCTCCCGGCCGCGTCAATGATGCCACGAGGCGAGCCGGCGTTTTGATGCCCGGATCGTGATGATCCGGGCATCAAAGCACCTTGTCCTACTTGACGGATGCCCCTGCTGTGTTACGGCGCGTGCCGCTGCGAAGGAAGGCCGCGCCGCCGAGCGCCAAGCCGGCGAGACCCGCTGCCAGCCCTGCCCAGCTGCGGGCGCCGGCCCCGGTGTCCGTTACTGACGCCTGCTCGGTGGCGGGGCTTTCAGCGGTGTGGGATGCTGCGGCGGCCCCGTCATGTCCTTTCGCGGCGGCAGCCTCAGTGACGGTGACGGAGGGCGCGGGTGCCTCCAGCGAGTGCGGGTCCTGCCCGTCCTTGGCAATCTCCGACCAGTCCGTTTGACCGGTCTCGCAGCTCTGGAGGGTGGGGAAGTACAGCGTGGTCCCAGCTGCATCGGGAAGTTTCACCGAAAGCACCAGCGCATCCCGCAGTTCGTGTGCCAGCGGCGTTTTTGCGGTGTAGATAATCTGGCTGGTGCGCTTGGTGATGGAGGTGCCGTCGGGGAGCTTCCTTGGCTCAGCGAGCTGCTCGGTGACCTTCTCCACCGTCCAGTTGGGGTTGACGGTGGGTTGTGCATCGTTCAGTTCCTGGGGCAGCGTAATGGCAACCTTCGTGGTGCCTGAGGTGTCGCAGCCGTGCGGAATGCCGAAGGTGAGCAGGGCGTAGGAGTTGGCGTCGGTCTTGTCCGGCGTCACGCCGACGTGGGCCGTTGCTCCGCCTGCGGCGGTGAGCAGGAGGGCTGCGGTGGTGCCGGTGACGGCGGCAGTTTTGAGGGTGCGGCGAAGAGCTGAAACGTTCATGGGGTTGCCTTTCAGGCGTGCTCCCCTCGGAGCCGGATGCGGCCGGGAGCACAAACAGTTGGGGACGCCGCCGCGGAAGAAGGTGCGGGGCGGGTTCTAGCGGGACAGTACGACGGCGGCAGGCGGGCCTCGCCGGCTGTCTTGCCGAAGGTTCCGCCAGGGACTCAGCGGCACCGGGAAAGCCGGGAAGGACGCTGTAGCGGGCGGGACGGCGTCGGGCGCCACCGCACGGGGAAGCGCCACCAGCGGCCGCAGCCAGGCGGAAAGTGCCCACAGCGCCGCCTCGCCCCTGGCGAGCAGGACTGCGCAGACCACCGTGGCCAGGGCGTGCGCGGCCAGCATCAGGGGGCCGTTCGCTGCGTCCCCTTCATGGAGATGGGCAGCGGCGGGAGCCAGGATGCCGGCACCAGGAAAGTGGCCCTCGTGGGAGGCGGCAGTAATAGGTCCTGCCTCCGCGACGGGCGGGCCGAAAGCTGCGAACAGCTCATGCAGGACAAGTTGCCCGCCGCCGAGCAGGGCAGCCATCGAGGGAAACCCAAGCCGGTGTCGCGTGGCCGAGGTGCTGGCCAGGGCAGGCAGTGCCAGGACTGCCAGCAGGATGGCCGGGGCCGGAAGCTCCCCGCCGCCGGCGAGGTGTGCCCCGGCGGCGAGCGCCAGGATGACGGTGGCCACGGCGGACGAGCGGAGGAGATGGAAAGGGGGCCGCGGACGGTTGGTGCGCACGGCTTCTCCCTTCCCGGTTACCCGGCCGCCACGGGGGCGGGTACGGGTCGGCTGACAGTCGTTCAGATTCTATCGATGATTCACTGTAGATCCGTGCCGGCAGCGGGGGCCGGGCCGGGTCATGCGGGGGCCGGGTGGTCTCGCATCACCGGGTACCGGCCTGCAGCTCGGCAAGGACCTCCGCTGCGGTGCCGCAGCGCAGCAACGGCGCTGACTGCCCGGCCCACAGGGACATGAGCTCGGTGTTTTCCTTTTTAGCTGCCTCCGGCCTGAACCGGCCGGTCAGCCAATTTTGCACCGGGAACGGGGCGATGCGGCCGGCTTCCTCGAGCTCGGCAATAATGCGGTTGGGGATGCCGCGCGCCAACCGGCCGCTCAGGGCACGGGTCAGCACCGTGTGTGCTGCTGCGGGGCTGCGCAGCACTTCCCGGTAAGCGGGAACGGCAGCGGACTCACGCGTGGCCAGGAAAGCCGTTCCCACCTGCACCGCCACAGCGCCCAAAGCCATGGCCGCCGCGAAGCCGCGGCGGTCCGCGATTCCGCCCGCCGCGATCACGGGAATTGAGACGGCGTCGGCCACCTGCGGGACCAGGGCGACCGTGCCCACAAGTGACTCTTCCGCTGGCCGCAGGAAGGACACCCGGTGGCCCCCGGACTCCATTCCGCTGGCTACGACGGCGTCAACGCCCCCTGCCTCCAGCGCCACAGCTTCCGCTGCAGTGGTGGCGGTTCCGACCACTGTGATACCGCGGCGGTGCGCTTCATCAACAACGTCCGGTGCGGGTACACCAAAGACAAAGCTCACGACGGCGGGGCGCGCCTCCATCACCGCTTCCACCTGTTCGCCGTAATCGGGCATGTACCGGGCGGGCATGTCCGGAAGGGGAACGCCCAGTTCCTCGAAGTACGGCTTCAGCACACTGACATGGCGGTCGAAATCTTCCTGCGGCAGGGCAGCTGTTTCGCTGCCGTTGGGCACCCACAGGTTCAATGCGAATGGCTTGCCGGTAGCGGCACGAAGTTCGGCTGCCGTCCTGTGGATGGCACCGGCGTCGTACCCGTACAGGCCGTAGGAACCCAGCCCGCCGCCGTCGCTCACTGCCGCTGTGAGCTGTACGGAGGAGACGCCGCCGAACGGGCCAAGGACCACGGGAACGCCGATCCCTAAGAGCTCCGTAATGCTGCCGGCGGAGGCGGAAGGGCGGGGGTGGGCGGTCATGGCAGCTCCCGATGGGTTGTGTGGCTGGGCTCGAACCCAGTCTTGCACTATGTGCCGTCCCACGAGGGGCGACGCTAGACTGCTGGCGTACATGTCGGCGACCTAGAGGAGCAGTTATGGAATACACCCGCAGCCAGCAGGAAAAGGCCGTTACCGCCGGTGAACTTGGCCGCAACCACGTCGGCCAGACCATCAGCTTCCAGCCGAACGAGTTCACCGTTGTCTTTGGCAAGATCGCCGGGATCGCCCGGACGGAGGCCATGGTTTACCTGTCCCTGGACGGTGTGGGGAACGGCACCCACCTCAAGGATGAATACGACCTGCCGCTCACGCAGGAGGTCTACCTTCCGGTGGATGTGCTCTCCAACGCCGAATCCACCATTAAGGACCTGTTCGGGAAGGTTCAGGAGAACTTGCGCGGAGCGGGCCACAAGGGCGAGGACCAGACGGACCGGCTCTAGCGGAACCAAACAGGAAATTAAACAAGGGAAGCCCCGGCGCTTGTGCCGGGGCTTCCCTTGCTTTGGATCATATCCCCGCACGGCCGCGTTGACGCCGCAGTCATCGAGCACAACGCCTCTTTCCGGACCCGGCAGCGCTGCTGGTCGGCCCGGACCGCTACGTTACACACCTGATCCACGCCAACGGTGTTCCGCTGAAACAGCTTCGGGAATCGCACACAACCCAGCCTGACAGCCGTGCGGTGTGGCGCGAGTTCTGCAACGCCTGGCCCTTGGTGAGGTTGTTTGCCAGCGACGCGGGACAGCAGCGTTCCGGGAGGGACACGTAGAGCGCCACGACTATTGACCACTGAGCTGGTTAGTCTCCCGCCTTCTCACGCGATGTGATGTCGAAGCTCGGGGACTGCAGCTCAGTGAAGTTTCCGACGCTGGCACGCACGGTGCACTGTGGGGTTATCTGGAGGGCTGTTACTGTCAGCCCGGAACTGTCCACCGCCAGGGCGCCGCCACAACCGTCGGAGAAGCGCACGCCCTTTTCGCCGCCGGTAACTGCGGTGAGCATCTGCGAGGGCTTCCCTGAAGCGGGACTGACGTAGAGCGGGTTTAACTCGTCTGCGCCGCCGGCCCACACCGGCACCAGGGTGATCTTCAGCGGGCTCGGTGTCACGACGCGCGCCGGTGTGCGCACTTCCAGGCCCTTTAGGCGCTGGACGGGAAATGCGGTGCCCTTAACGGCCGGGTCCTGCGTCGCGGCGATTGTCGCCTGGGATCCGGCACGCAGCCACGCGTCGAGGGCCTGTTGGTCGGCGGGTTCCACCGGCACCTTGGCGGTCACCTGCACGGAACCTCCTGCCGGCACCTCCAACCCTGAGAGCTTCCAACCGCACTCGACGTCAAGGCCGGTGATCGAGGCTTGGTTCCGGCTTACCGAGGCCTCTTCCCAAATGGCCACCGGGCACACGTCCCCCTCCGCAATGCCCGGGATTACCTCCAGGAATTCACCTGACAAGGGCGCCTTTTGTGCTGCGTAGGAGACGGTCAGGCGCGTGTGGCCGGAGGACGGCTCGTACAAGGCAGTGCGTGAGATCGTCAGGCCGGTAGGAACGGCCGCGTCCTGCAGTTGCGCGGACAGCCGGGCGCCGCCACCTGTTGGGTTCTGCTGGCCGGTTGGGGCAAGGACAACGAACCCCGCAACCATGGCCGCCAGGAGAAGGGCCGCGGTGCCGGCGAGAAGCAGCGCTTTACGCGTACGCCAGAACGGGGTTTCATCCTTGTCCTGCGGAAGGGCCTCCGCCTGGGTGCCCACCTTCCCGCGCGGGAGCGGGCGGACAATGGTGGCGCTGCCCGCCTCCCCGAGAGTGGGAACCTCCCCGCCGTCGTCGGTTGAGGGCGCGGAAGCCAAGGCTGTCAGTTCCGCATCAGTGAAGGCCCCCCGGACCACGGTGGCGGGGCGTTCGACGTCGTCGAAGGCCGCCGGGGCTACCCCATGCGGAAGCGGGGCGCTGCCGGCAAGGCGCGGCACCAGGCGTCGAAGCGTGGCAGCAGCTTCAGCGGCGGTGGGCCTCTGCGCGGGGTCTTTGGACAGCAGGACCTCGAGAGTGTCCCATACCTCGTCCTCGACTGGAATCCGTGGCGGGTGGGAGGAAACATGGCGGTAGGCAACCGTGAAGTCCGTCCCCGGTCCGGCAAAAGGAGTGCGCCCGGCGAGGAGTTCGTAGAGCATGACGCCCGTGGAGTACACATCGCCGGCAGGGCCGGACCGGCCCTGGCTGATGAGCTCGGGAGGCATGTACTGCGGGGTTCCGATGAGGCCGGTCGTCTGGCGGATCCTCTCGCCCACCACGTCGGCAATGCCGAAGTCGGAGACCCGGACGTCACCCGGCCCGCAGTCCGGCCAGGGTTGGGCGAGGAGCACATTGTCCGGCTTGATGTCGCGGTGCGTGACGCCCCGCGCGTGAGCGAAAGCCAGGGCATCGAGCACTTCGGCGGCGAGGCTGAGCGCATCCGCGGGACGCAGCGGGCCTGCCTCCTGCACCACGTCACGCAGCGAGCCGCCGGCAACGTAGTCCATAACAATGGCCAGCCGCGCGCCTTCCACCACCATGTCGCGTACTGTGACGATGTGGGAGTCCTGCAACCCAAGCAGCACGGATCGTTCGCGGACAAACCGCTCCACGAGGGACGGATCGTCGGCGTGCTCCGGGCGCAGGACCTTGGCGGCAAATGTCCCGCCTTCGGCCGAGGTGATGGTCCATACCTCGCCGACGGCGCCGGAACCCACCCGCTCGCCGAAGCGGTAGGACGCTCCAAGCGCCTGGCCCGTCTGTGCGAATTGCATACTGTTCTCTCCACGCAATTGATCTGGGTTACTCACGGCCGCCGCACGCCCGCCCACTTACGTCGCGAGCCTGCGCCCGGGGGATCAGCTCTCGGCACTGACTGCCTGGATCAGCGCCATTTGCCCGCCCACACCGATGTAGCCGCGCCCTGTGGTCATCGCCACCGGTGCCTTTCGTGGGAGGACGGCGCCCAGCAACTCGCCGTCGTAATTAACGTCCGGCTGGAGCAGCACGCCCAGGCGGGATTTGCGGATCGTCTTGGTCCAGTGACTGTACAGCCCGCGCAGGTCCGCGGCACGCCCCGCCGCGATGACGCACAGCCCCGGCTGCCCGGATGCCACCACACCCGCGATCGATTGATCGGTATCCTCGAAGCGCTCAGCGTCGTCGATCAGCAGGAACACCGTACCGCGCTCCAGCCGCAGGGAGGCCAGCAGGGCAGGTACGTCGTCAGCGCCCACTGCCACCCGGTCGAGATCCGCGAGGGCCAGGGGCGAGCGGCGGTCGCAGATGCCCCATACCTTGGCCGGTCCGTGTGCAGAGGCCGCGCCGCGCACGGCTGCGGCCAGGGCAAGCAACAATGTTGATTTTCCCGAACGGGCGGGCCCGGCGACCAACGCGTGCTCGCCCTCGTAAATTTCCAGGAACGCCGGCGAGAGGTCCGCCTCCTGTATACCAACGGGGATAAGCCAGGGCTCCGTCTCAAGCCGCGGTTCCACGCCCAGGTCCAGCATCGTGACGTCGGAAGGCAAGCGCCTGATCGCAGCTGTCTTCGGGGGTGCTTGCGCCCAGCTCTGGCGCACCCGGTCCACCGCGGCCTTCAACCCGATACCGGGCGTGGCCACGTGCATCTGGAGCGACGTGCGCGGGTCCACGCAGCGGCCCGGAAGCTCAGCGGGTATCGCCTTGCCCCGGACGCCGAGCGAGGAATAGTCGTAGTTGTCGGCCAAACGGAAAAGCCACCGCTGCAGTGTCACTTCATTCATGGCTGAGGGCACAGCCTTGGCACGCGTGGTGGAAACGGCGAAAGACAGCCCGAGTGCGGGGCCGTCAGCGTAAGCTCGGTACAGCAAGGCCAGAAGCTGCTGTCCCTCAAAATCCTGGAATTCATCGCGCAGCGAGGCCAGCCCGTCCAACAGCACCACGGTGTGGCGGTGCCCCCCTGGCTTCGCGCGGCGGCTCTCCAGCTCGGTGTGCAGGTGCCGCAGGAAGCGGGCCTGCTGCTCCTTGGCACCGGCACCGGTTCCTACGTACGCCACGGTGTGGGGCAGCCGTTCCAGTGGCTCAAGCTCACGGGAACCCAGATCGAGGATCATCAGGTCCAGCTCGGCCGGATCGGCGTCCTTCGCCAGGGCAAGCGCGATCGAGGCCAGCGCGGTGCTCGTGCCGGAGCCTGCCACGCCCATAAGCATCAGGTTCCCCGCGGACAGGTCCCATCCCGCGGCGGACTGGCGTTGCAGGTCGGGCTCGTCCACGAGGGCCACCAGGACGGAGGAGCCCCGGATGCCGCCTACCGCCGGTAGGGGCAGGGGCGCCTGATCGGCAGCAGGATGGGACTGGACATCGGGGGAGTCACCTTCCGGCGCCGGGAGGAAACCGTCCAACTCCACGCGCCGGCCGAGGGCCTCCGGCCAGACCTGCCGTGGAGCAGCGTACCCTTCCTCGGCATTGGCGGCCACGACCGCGTCGATGAGGAGGTCCAGGTCATTATCATCCACGGCGTCAGGCCGCGGGGCAGCGGCAAGCGGCACGGGAACGCCGAACTGGATGATTTCCCGCACTTCCACGGCGGCACCGCCGCCCAGCTGCGCCTGTCCCGTCACGAGGGCCGTCTGCACGGGCGTGATGTCGTCCTGGCCCAGCTTCACAAAGGCCCGGCCCATCTGGGCCCGGCCAATTGCCGAGGCTGCGGGCACACCGATGACATTGTTGGAGTCCTCGCGGCTCTGCACGCGCAGCGCCACCCGAAGGTTCGTGTTCGCGAGGATGTCCTCGCTGACGACGCCCGCCGGGCGCTGCGTCGCCAGGATCATGTGCACGCCCAGGGTCCGGCCCACGGCGCCGACGCTGACCAACGCCTTGAGTACATCTGGGAAGTCCTTGGCGAGCATGGCGAACTCGTCGATCACCAGCAGCAGCCGGGGCATGGGCTCGGCCGGGTTCGTGGCCAGATAGGCGTTCAGGTTATCGATGCCCTCGCCGGCGGCTGCGAAGATCCGCTGTCGGCGCTCCATCTCCGCCTCCAGGGCGCGGAGGGCACGGTCGGCCAGTTGCTCGTCCAGGTTGGAAATTGTGCCGATGGTATGCGGGAGGCGTTCGCACGCCTTGAACGCCGCCCCGCCTTTGAAGTCGACGAGAATGAAGTTCAGGCGGGTCGGATCGTTGCGCGCCGCGAGGCCTGCAATGAGCGAGCGAAGGAACTCGGACTTGCCGGAACCCGTGGTCCCGCCAACCAGGCCGTGAGGCCCGTCTTTGACCAAGTCCAGGGTCAGTGGCCCATTTTCTCCGGTGCCAATAGGGGTGGAGACTCCAGTGGGGGCCTGCCACAGGCGCCGGATGGTGGTGGAGTCCGGGCGTTCGTAGCCCAGGAGTCCGGGCAACCGCACCAGGGAGGGCAGCGAGGCCCCCGGCACGTTCAGCTCCGGATCATCGAAGTGTGCAATGCGCATTGCACAGCGCAGGGCCTCATCCTGGTCAAGGCCCGCCAGGATGACGTCCTCCACACGACTCAGGTCCCGCGGCTGGTCCACAGTGGCCGCTGCGTCCGCTCCCACCTTGATGATCGTGGTGCAGGAAGCCGGCAGTTGCTCCTCCGACGCGGCGATGACAATGCCGGCCACCCGGACCGGGCGCTGTTGGGGGTTTACATGAACCCCCGGCACGGAGCGGCCCATGCCGAGCAATGCGCGCGCCGGGGCGTCCCTGCCCTCCGTGAGCACCTCGGAGTCCAGGACTACCAGGAGCGCCGGAGTGGGGACATCCTGGACGGTGTCCTTCAGCGTGCGCAGCATGGCGAGGCTCGTCTCGCGGTGCGCAGACATCCAGCGCTGGCCTGTGCTGCTGCCGGCCTGGCGCGTGTGCGGCAGCCATGACGCCCACTCCCATTCATCGGCACGTCCGCTGTCGCAGAAAACTCCGACGGTCAGATCCGCCGGGCCAACGTGTACTGCGGCCTGGGCAAGGAGCGACCGCGCAAGCGCCAGGGTTCCTTCCCGCGGGCCAACCATGCCCACCACTCCAGCATCGGTGAGGTCCACGAGTACGGGCGCGGCCTGCAGGCGTGCGGCCGCCAGGGAGTCCTTCACCCTTTCATCCAGCCGCGAGCCTGCCGTTCGGTCCACATCCGGCGTCCAGGGAACGTCTCCCGTGCCGGCATGCAGGGCCAGGAAATCGTCCGAGTCTGCGCGGCGCTGCCACAAGGACGTGGCAGGGATGGCCGGGCGGCGCACAGTCGTTGCGGGGTCGGGAATCATTCTGTGGCGCCGGGCGGTTTCCGCCTTGGCTGCAACGCGGACCTGCTGTTCGAAATCCTTGAGGGCCCCGGAGAAGCGCTCATCCTCTTCCTTGAGCCCCCGGGCGTGACGGCGCTTCTGTTCGAACCACATGCCCACTGCCATGACAGGGCTGAGCATGGCGAACATCGCGAAGCGCATATCCCCAAGGATCAGCACCATCGCCACGGCCATGACGAGGGGCGCCAGCACAGTGATGTAGCTGAATTTATTGGCTGGAGGCACGTCCCTGGGGCTCGGCGGGACCAGGGGGTCGCCTGCCTGTGCGCGGCCGGGACGGGGCGGCCGGTTGAAGGGGGCCGTTGCCGCCGGTGTGAGGTTGTGCAGGCTGCCCGGGGCCGGTGCAGGCGTCTCATCCAGTGACGGGCGCAGGAGGAGCACCGTGCCGCCCGCGCTGATCGTGGCCGTTTCGGTGACCACAATGCCGTCCTCCGCGACCATTTCGCCGTTAACGAGGGTGCCGTTCGTAGATCCGCCATCCAGCACCCGCACCCCGTCTTCCTCGCGGCGCAGGCGGCAATGGTCCCAGGACGCACTTTCCGTGGGCAGGCTGAGATCGGCGTGGGGTGACCGGCCAATAAGCATCTCCCGTCCCCGCGGGACCTCAACCACCGTGCCGGCGCGGTGACCGCCGGCAAGCGTCACGCTCCAATCCTGTATCCGGTGCGGTGCTTGCCACGGCGCCCGCGAAATGCGGCTGCCTTCCAAAAGGATTAGCTCCGAGGCTGGGGTTGAACCCCGCACCTCGGCCTCGTTCACGAACACCACCTCTTCGGACGCCAGACGGGGCCCGCCGGCGGCCTCCACTAAGTCCGTTAGCGTGATGGCCGGCGCAGCCCGCGCCACCTCGCATTCAAAGCGGCTCCCGTCCAGGTCGATCAGCACACGCACCGAGGCGCTCCTTTATGGTGGAATGGCCCGGCCCTTCAGGGACGGGGCCGGGGACGTATTGTTAGGGCCCGGCCAGCGGTGCCGGCACCCAAACGAGCCGCGGAGCGTTCTCGTCCGCCGGGCGGAGGCCCAGGTCCTGGGGTGAAGCATAGACCGGCACTGCTTCGGTTGTGAGCGCTGCAGACCGGGAGAAGTCCAGGTTGGGCCCCGCGATTCCTACGCCTGGACCAAACGACATGGTGCCCAGCGCCGCCCCGACCTTGACCGGATCACCGGTTCCGGCCAGCGCCGCCGCCCTCACGAGGGCCACGACGGCGTCGTGGCTGCCTGTGTCTGCTGCCCAGGCGTCAGCCGAGAAGGGAGCGTCGCCCGTCAGGTTACTAACCTTTGAATTGCTGGACGCCAGGCGGACCGCGGACAGGAAAGCGGACATCCCGCGCCCCTGGGCGTCCTGCTGGAGCGCAGCGGCATCGCCTCCACCGGCGGAGTAGCTGACAAGCTGGCCGGAAGCAGTGCCGTCGGCTTCGGCCAAGGTAGAGGTAAAAGCAGGGGCGGCTGCCCCGTCCGGCAGGACCAGGGGAACAGACACACCGCGCGCCTGCAGGGCCTGGACCAGGCGGGCGAGCCGCTGCGGGGTGGCGGCCGAGACGATTACGGCGTCGGCGGCTTCGGCGAGGCTTGTGGACTCCGCGCCCTCGGGAGTATCTTCGGCAGGCGGGCGCAGCTGGTCGCCGGTTCTGATGGCCGCTTCCTGAGCCAGGCTCATCACGTCTTCGAATTCTTCCAGGTTGAGCGTCTGGGCGACCTGCACCGCCGCATGGGCTTGGCCGCCGTCGCTGACGAGCAGCACTCTGTTCTTGCCCTCCAGCGTGATTCGAACGGCGGCGTCGATGGATGCGCGCGAGGGCGAGGTGGTCCACGTGGTTTGTGTCAGCTCCGCCGGTTCCGCGTAGGGCAGGATCGCCGGGAGCCCGAGCTCCCCGGCGGTCTTGGCTGCAGCCCGGGCCTGCGGTCCCGTGCTCGCCACGATGACACCGGACGCTCCCTGCTCGGCCAGCGCTTGGACGGCGGCACGCGCACCCTCCTCAGAACCACCGTCGTTCTGGGCCGAGAGGGCGACGGTAACGCCGCCCTGGGCGAAACGCTGTGCGGCAACGACAGCGCCCTGCGCCGCCCGGTTGTACTCGGAACCAGGTTCACCGGACTGGCCAAACGTCAGGACGACGCCGATCGAGAAGTCTTTCGGCATGCCCCCTGCGTTCAAGGCCACAGGAACCGTGGCGGCTACGGGGTCCGGCCGCGGGCCCTCCGTGGGGCGAACAAGCGTTATCACCAGGGCGACCGCAGCCACGACGACGATAGCGGCCCCTGTGGCGATCAGGACAAAGGATCTGCTGCGGAAGTTCAAGCGCCGCCGCCGATCTTCAACGTGTACAGGGTCTGCGACGTTGCGCCGGCCGGTACTTCGAGGTGGAACGGCGGCAGTTCTGCGGCCGCGGCAAGTGAAGTCTTGAACTGTGCCTGGCGCAGCAGCAGTCCAGCCACATCACGGGAGCGGATGTTGGCATACCCTTCAGCGTTCTGGGACGCCAGGGCCAATTGGTAGTCAGCAGTGCCGGCCTTGGCAGCGCTTGTGGCCATGGAGCCGAGCAGCCCGGATCCGTTCACCGAACGGTCCCCCAGGTCGAGCATCACCTTGCCGAGGCTTGAGGACAGGAGGGCGTTGGCGCCCTCGACGTCACGGGTGGAGCCGGAAGTGCTCGAGGCGATGTTCGCGAGCGAGGACTGTGTGCTCTGGGCCAGGGAGGCGGTCAGTTCGTCGCTCTGCCCGAGTAGTTCGTCACGCTGCTTGTCCACTGTCCCCGAGGCGTCATTCACCACTTCGTCCGAAGTGGATTTCAAGCCGGAGATAGATCGGTTGAAGGCCGTGATCACGGCGCCGGAGCCCGCTTCGCCGATTTCGGCGACCTGGCGCACCTGCTGGTCCACGGACTTTAGAACCTCGTCAGCGGTCTCAGTCGAGACGTCGCCCAGGGACTGTTTGATCTTCTCGCCCAGATCGTCCTGCTGCTCCTTCAGCTGTGCGAGCGTCATGCCTACACGGCCGGAGGACTCGATTGCTTCGCGGAGGGCCTTGTTCAGTGCCTCAATCTCCCTCTTCGTGCTTTTGGCCTTGCCGGTGGCGGCGCGGTCGAGTGCGTTGGTGGCCTCGTTGATGGCATCCAGCTTGGTGTCGATGTCGTCGATAGCCGTCCCCAGGGTGGCCAGTGCTTGGCTGATTGCTTGCTCCGGGGCGGTAGAGTCGGTGGCGGCGAGGACCGCGTCCCACGCGGCCGACTGGGCCTGCAGCCGTGCATCCAGCGGGTCCTTGAACCCGAACGGCGGGGTCAGCGCCTGCGCCTGGTTTCCGCTTTCATCCGTGGTCACGCAAGGCACGGATGTCAGGTACGACCGCAGTTCCTCCACCTCCTTGGCGGACAACCTGCCCTCACGGGGAAGCGAACCGTCGGCCAACTTGCAAAGCTCGTCGGCGAGCCGCTGGTTCTGCTGCAACATTGAGCCGTTCAGGAGCTGGGCGTTACCCAGCTCCTTCTGGGCGCCTTCCGCAGCCGCCTGGATCTCGGTCAGCTTTTGCCGCAGGCCGTCGATCTTGTTGCGGACCTCGGCGGCGGCTTCGCGGGTCGCGCCGACAGAAGCCCGGGCGGATTTGATTGCTTTGTCCACTTCCGCAAGGGCGGTGGTGTAATCAGCCGTCGTTTCGGCACGGTCGAGGATCGCAGCGACGTCGTTGCGCACCGTGTCCAGCGTGCCCGCTGCGGCTTCCTGGTCCCTGATTGCACCGTCAACCACGTGCGGTTGAAGCCCGGCAACAATTTCGTCGCCCTTCTTCACCAGGCCCAGCAGCGCCCCGGTGATCGTCACCGCCGAGCCGTAAAGGGAACATGTCATGGAATCTTGCTCCGCGCACTCCTCGGCGGTGGGGTTCTCAGGGCCCATTGTTGCTGTGATGGCACCCGCCACCGCGTCCCGGCAGCCTGCGCTGACCTTCGCATAGGCATCAAGCTGTGAAGCCATGGTCAGCACGCTGGAGTAGACGGTGGCAGACGTTGCTGACTTGGGAACCTCGGCGGCGCAGCCCTCACCGTTGATGGGGACGGTAGGGGGCAGCGCCGAGGTGTCGCCGAGCATCGAGTCAACAGCGGAGACGGTCTGTTTGAGCTGGGACGCAGTAGTGGACTGTGTTGTCGTCGTTGCGGACTCCAGATCGGCACCAAGCGTCCTGAGCTGTTCCTTCAGGCCGGACATGGTCGCGGCGAGCGCCTGGGAGTTGTCGCGCAGTTCCCCTGCGGTCTTGACGCCCAGGGTCTGGGAGGTCTCCTGCAGGTTCTGTCGGACCTCCGTTATGGTGGATCCGGCCTTGGTCAGCACGGTGTTGACGTCGGAGACCAGCGAGATGGTGCGGCGTTGCAGCTCCATTTCGGAGCCTGCGCCGGTGGAGAACGCACTGGCGATGACACCATTGGCACTGAGGTCGGTGTTGAGGCCGGGCTGGACCGCTACGTCGAAGTCGGGTACCTGGAAGTCCTCCACGTCGGCGACGAGGCGAAGAGTGGTGCTGGCGCCTGAACGCGGCGGGGCCAGCACTGTGGCCCATTGAACGACAGTGGCGCCGTCTTCCGAGTTACTCAGGACGCCGTTGGTACCCGATGCGCCGTCCGCGGCGCCGGGGGTAACATCATCTGCCCGTACGCCGGCGAGTTTGGTGGATGCGGCGATGGTCAGGGGTGCGCCGACGAGGGCGGTGTCAGCGCGGGTTTGGCCGGCGGCGTCGTACTCGATGACGCGCGGCCCGACTGTGAGGTTTTCAAGAGTCAGTCTGATTTCGACCGGCCCGGTGTGGCCTTCAAGCTCGGCGAGGTCGGCGCCCGACTTCTCCCCGGCCCGGTACTGCAGGCTCACCCGCACGGGCAGTTCCCCGACAACCTGGGCCGCGTCGTACTTTGTTTCCTCGGCAGAGGATTCGCCGGCCGCGGATACGGAGATGGTGGTGCCTTCGACAGTCTCGACTCCGGCGGCGGGGGACAGGCCCACGCGCACGCTTTGGAGGAGCTTGACGGGGTTGGATACCGGCTCCGGCTTGGGAATTGGGGTGCACGACGTCGTCGCTATCAGCCCTAGGCCTACAAGGAAGCCGCCCAGCGACCGACCCGGGGTGACAAGGCGCCCCGCGGAGTGCTGGTGGGTATAAGTCCGTTTGGGCATGGTCGGTCCCCTTTTCCGTTCGCTGTGCCTTGAGCATGATACGGGGTTGGACTGACGATTGGACTAATCTGCGGCCCTGAAGGTAATGCAGGTAACGGGTTTACCGTGTGTTCGTGCTCTTTGTTTATCCTTTTGTTGGACTTATTGCGATCTGTTGGTAGCGTCAGCACCGTCTGACCGCCGCGGTATTGTAATCGGCGGTAATGAGTTGGTCTCTTGGGGAGGAATTTTTGATGTCTCGCGTTTTGTCTACAGAGCAAGCAAAGGCTGCGATCAACCAGGTGCAGTCAATTATCAACGGTGGTTTCACGGATCAAATCTCTGCTCTGGATGCCCAGGGCCGGGTCCTGTCTGATCCGAATGTTTGGGATGGTCCTTTGGCTGCCCAGTTCCGTGGTTCAACGTGGCCGGAGACAAAGGCTGCGTTGGATAAGGCAAAGGAAGAGTTGGAGCAGCTGCGGGGCCAGTTGCAGAAGATCTCGCAGGACATTTTCTCCGCCGGCGGCGGCGCCTAGCCTGTTTTTGCCGGCGTGATGGCCGGGTGACCACGCCGCTCGGGGGAGCGGCCGGTTGCCTGGCCGTTGCCTTGTCTTAATCTTTTCGCCGGTTCTGGGTTCCCCTGACCGGTTTTGGGGTTCGCTGCCCGGCTTTAGGTTTCCTCCCGGGTGCGTCCTGTTCTTGGTGGTTCTTTTCCCGTACGGGCGCCTGTCCTGCGGGTTGCTGGTTGTTCTTATTTCAGTTCTTGTTCATGGGGGGCTTTGGTTGTGACCAAGTTCGTTGAGATGCCGTTGTTGCCGGATTCGGGTGCCTCTGATGGCGGGCGGTTCGATTACGGCGTGGCCGGGCAGGTGCGGTCCACGTTTGAGTCGGCGGCGTCGCGGCTCGAGGAGCATGCGGGTTCGCGTATCTCGTATGTTTCTGCGGCGAAGGAGGACTTCCTGGGTCACTTCTCGGAGGTCTTCGAGGCCAATGCTGCGACGGCCAGGAATGACGCGAACGCTTTGGCGTCCGCATTGCGGGCCGTCGCTGGGTACGTGGGCCGAATGATCGATGCCGGGCGGGACGAGGATAACCGGCGCAGGCGGAACAATGAGTGGGTCCGGGAGCACAATGACCGGAACTTCTTTGAACAATTCGGGGACTGGTGGTCCGGCGAATCGCCCCGGCCCAACATGGATCCGGTAAGTGCCCCGACCTTCCCGGCTGCCAACGCCCACACCGGCTCCCGGGATACCCCGTCGCCCGGTGGAGGGTATGGGGGCGGGACCTCCTCGGCGCGGCCGGCGAATTTGCGGTCCTTCGCGGCGAACTCCCGCGGTTTGGATGACGGGTTGGCCTCGGCCCCGGGGACCCTTGAGGGGCAGTTGTCCTCGTTTGAGTCCAGTTGCTATTGGGGATCTATTGAGGCATCGGGGGTGCTCCGCGCGTACCGGGAGTACCTGAGGGCCAACGAGAACGACGCTGTCTGGGCCGTCACGGTTGCTGACGCTTTTGCCGCTGCCGGGGGCGAGGGGAACGTTTCAACTCTGTCGGACGCGGCCGTGAACGAGGCGCTGGTCGCAGCCGGGGTGAGCGCGAGCCGGTCCGGGCTGGTGATTGATCCGCCTCAGGCTGCGGGCGCGATGCCCACCAGCGGTTACGCCAACGACCCGGTGAACACCGCGACGGGAAACTTTATCGAGCCGGAAACGGATCTGGGCTTCGCCGGGACTGCCGCGAACCTCGTGCTCTCGCGGATGTATAACTCGTTGGGCTCGGGCCTCGAGCAGGACGGGGTCTTCGGTCCGGGCTGGGCCTCGGTGCTGGATCAGCACCTCGCGATCTCGGATGAGGGCGGCCGGTGGGTGCTGGCCGATGGCCGGGCCGTGGACTTCCCCCGGAACGGTGCCGGCTGGGCCCGCGGTGTGGGGGAGAACTACTGGCTCACCCGCGAATCCGCCACAGCAGGCGTTTTCACGGAGCTGAGCTCCCTGCCCGCGGGCACAGTCGAGCTGCTCGTGGTCCGGGACAACCAAGGCGCTTGGTGGGCGTTCAGCCTCGCCGGAGTATGGCTGGGGGCCGGTTCCGGTCCGGGCCGGACCGTGTCGGCCCACCGGGAAGCACCTGCTGCTGTCCCGGCGGACGGCACCGAGGCGGCCGACGGCGGCAGCGCCGGGCTGGTGACGAGGCTGGACCACGTGCGGGGCCGCTTCCTGGAGGTGGACTACGCGGCTGGACGCGCCGCCGTCGTGCGCGCCTCCGATGGCCGGCGCGTCGAATACGGGTACGACGCCACAGGCCGTTTGGTCAGTGTGGGCACGGAAACAGGCACACGGACGTACCGGTGGAACGAGGCTGGCCTGATCGATGCCGTGTACTCCGCCGCGGGTGTCCTTGAAGCCGAAAACTCCTATGACGATCTCGGCCGGGTGGTCCTCCAGGTGACCCAGCATGGGCGCCGGGTCCGGTTCGCGTACCTGCCGGGCCGGGTCACCGTGGTGTCGGATGAGGACGGCACGCGCTCCAACTCGTGGATCGCGGATGCGAAGGGCCGCCTGGTGGGCGTGCTGGATTCCCATGACCAACGCCAGTCGATGGCGTACGACACCCACGGGAACCTGGTGTCGTTCACCGAACGCGACGGTGCGGTCACTGTCCACGCGTATGACGAAAGGGGCCGGAAAACCCGGACGGTGACCCCGGAAGGCGCCGACCTGACCTACGGCTGGGATGACCAGGACCGGATCACCACCTTGGTGACCGCCTCAGGCGCCGTCGTGTCTTACGAATACGCCGATGACCTTTCCCGGGACCCTGCCGTGGTCCTTGACCCGCTGGGTGGCCGAACCGAGCTGGAGTGGCGCGAGGGCCGGTTGGTCCAGGTCACGGACCCGGTGGGGGTACGGGTTGGGTTTGAGTACGACGCCTTTGGGGACCTGGTTGCGACCCGGAACGCGGTAGGCGATGTTTCGCGGATCGTCCGGGACCAGGCGGGTCGGCCGGTGACGGCGGTCAGCCCCTCCGGCGCCGAGACCTGCTACACCTATGACGGTGCCGGGCTGCTGGTCCGGCGGGAAGACCCGGACGGAGCCGTGTGGGCCTTCGAGCATGATGCTGCCGGGCGGATTACGGCGACCGTGGCCCCGGACGGTGGCCGGACCGAACTCGAATACGCCCCCAACGGTGAACTCGTCCGCACCATCGACCCCCTGGGCCGGTCCGTGGAGCGGGTCTTTGACGAACTGGGGAACGTCACCGCCGCGGTGCTGCCCGACGGCGCAGCCTGGGGTTTCACGCACGACACCCTCTCCCGGCTCATCGGCATCACGGACCCGGCCGGACATGATTGGGTGCGGGAGTACGACAAGGTCGGTGCCCTGACTGCCGTCATCGATCCCACCGGAGTCCGCACGGACGCTGCCACCGACCGGAAGGCGGGGACGGCCACCCTTACGGAGGCTTTCGCCTCCGCCACCATTCGCTTTGACGAGTTTGGGCGCCCCACCCGGGTGGAGGCCGCGGACGGGTCCGCTGAGCTTGTCACCTACGACGTGGCGGGAAACCCGGTGGAACTCGTCGACGGTGAGGGCGGCCTGACGGTTTTGGGCCGGGACGTGGCGGGGAAGATCACCTCGATTACTTCTCCCACCGGTGCCGTCACCCGCTTTGAGTACGACGGATGCGGGCGCCCCTGGCAGACCATCGACCCCCTCGGTGCAGTCACGGAGTTGACGTACGACGCCGACCAGCGGGTTATCGCCCGGACGCTGCCCACCGGCGAGGTGGAGACGTTCGAGTACGACGTGTGTGGCCGGCTCGTGCTTCGCCACAGCCCAGGGCAGGGAGTCTCCCGGTATGGCTATGACCGGTGCGGGCGTCTGAGCTTCTCCCAGGACACCTGGTATGGGACCCGTCGGTTCAAATACAACACCGCTGGCGAACTTGTTGAATCCGTCAACGGTGTAGGCGGGCGGACCCGGTTCGAATACGACATCCGCGGCAGGCTGGTCAGGATCACCGACCCCAACGGCGCTGTCACCACCCGGACCTACACGGCAACGGACCTCGTCGCTTCGGTGACGGACCCGCTGGGGCGGGTCACCACGGCGACGTATGATCCGGCCGGGCGGCAGCTGTCCCAGACGGATCCGGACGGGCACACCACCACGTGGGCCTACGACCAGGCCGGCCGCGAAGCCTCGACATCCTTTGACGGGAAGCTGCTGGCCGCCGTCGAACGCGACCTGGTCCGCCGCCAGGTGATCATCACCGATTACACCGGCCCGGACGGGTTGGCCGTGGACCATGAGCTCGGCTTTGACCGGTGCGGGCGGTTGACCTCCCGCACCCGTGGTGCGCAGGGCCTGTCCTGGGAGTATGACGCAGACGGGAACCGCGCCAGCTTCACAGACGCCTCCGGGATTACTACCACTTACGCCCGCGACGCCGCCGGGCGAATCACCGCCGTGACTAACCCCCTCCTGGGGAAAGCGGTCTTCACCCACGACGCCGCCGGCCGGATCACGTCCGCCACAGCAGGCAGCTTGGTCCAGGAGTGGGCTTACCGCGACGGGGCCCTCGTCGAGCACAACCGGGTTGACCGGGCCGGTTCCGGTGCGGCCGACGTGACGCTGATCGGCCGCGATGACGACGGCAGGATTACGGGGCTGACCCGGTCAGGTGCTGTCACTCGTTATGGGTATGACGGTGCCGGGCAAATAACGTCGGCGACGACCACCGGTTCCGGCGAAGGTGACGTGCCGGCTGTGGTGTTGGGGTGGGAGTATGACGCCGGCGGGCGGCTCCTGCGTGAGACACTCCCCGGAGGGTCCCGGATTTACGGCTACGACGTTGCGGGCCAGCTCCTGTCCGTCACGGAACCCGACGGGTCCCGGACGGAGTACGTCCATGACGGTTTGGGCCGCCGCGCACGGTTGTTTGGACCGGACGGGTCCTGGACCGAGCATGCGTGGGGTCCCACCGGACTTCTGAGCGGATCTGTGGTGCGGGACCGTGATGGGGCTGAGGTGTCCCGGTATGAGTTGTGGGTCGACGCGCTGGGTGAGCTTGCCGCCGTCGACCGTTTGGAGCTGTGGTGGGATACGGCCAACCCCGTCCCCACCCTGGCTGGTATCGGCGGCGGGCAGGTCCTTTCCCTGCCGGGCGGTGTTGTTGGTGTGGGGGAGGCCTGGACTGCGCCAGGCTGGCGGGCTGCCCGTCCCACGGATCAGGCTGATCCGTGGGCTGTTGTTGGCACCCCGACTGTGGCGGACCCTGTGACGGGCAGTGTTGCGGGAGCTGGGACTGGCCTGGCGGGTGCGTTGCCGGCTGGGATTATGCTGACGGGAAATGGTGGCCTGGATATCGCGGGGCTGGAATGGCTCGGCGCACGGGCGTATGACCCTGTCAGCCGTAGTTTCCTCTCAACCGATCCTTTGGCTCCTGTCCTTGGCGCGGGTTGGGACGGGAATCCGTACGCGTACGCGGGCAATAACCCCCTGAACACGACGGATCCTACGGGGCTCCGCCCCCTGACCGACAGCGAACTCAAGGCATACGATGGCTCTACCCGTGGCGCGTTTGCCGCCGCGGGAAATTGGTTGAACGACAACTGGGAATACCTCGTCGCTGGGGCTGCGGTCGTAGGTGGCATCGCTCTCATGTGCACTGGGGTGGGAGGGCCGGTTGGGGTCGCCCTAATTGGTGCAGCGTCCGGAACCTTGATTTCGGGCGGTATCTCTGTTGGTACTCAGAAGTACCAAAATGGATCTGTTGACTGGGGCAAGGCTGGGGTCGACGCAGCGATTGGAGCCTTGGCGGGAGGACTTGGGGCGGGGACGGGTGCCTTGGTCTCGCAGGTCGGTGGGAAGGTAACCACTTCAGTCATCGGTGGTGGGGTTGAAGGCGGCGTAAGCGGTATTGCCGCCTATGGCACTGCTCCCGGCCCGCACTCAGTAGCAGGATTCCTCCAGTCCGGCGCGCAAGGAGCACTTCTGGGTGGAGTCTTCGGCTCCGCGGGTCATTTCAAGCAACCAACTGCGCTCCCCATCGTCAAACTCCAAGACTTGGCGCCCAACCCCTACGCCGGGGTGCAAGAAGCGTCCGCATGGTTACAAGGTCTTGGAGTTCCCCGTCAGTTTAGACAGGAGGCTTTGCAGTCCTTCTATCCTGGAACGATTTCCCTTGATGTGGCAGGACCGCAACAGTACGGTCTGAGATTCTACGGAGGCGGATCTGAAGCTCTCGGTCGGTACATCACGCCCAACCTCCCCGCCAACAGGAGCGATTTGGCCTTGCCTTCTGTAAACACGATGGAGCGCTTAGCCCAGTTCAAGATTGCTGAGGGTTCCACCTACATTTCAGGGCGGGTCGGTCCTAACTTTGGTTATCCGGGTGGAGGTATTCAGTATTATGTTCCGGATCCTAGCGTTTTGACGAGAATCGAGTAGAGACAGTGCGAGTAGAAGATCTACTGAACTCCTTGAATGAGGAGATGAAAGTTCCTAAAGAAAAGCGCGCCACAGCTGCGTCTGACTTGTCGCTTAAGTCCGTCAATAGTTTGCTTCAAAGAGCTGACGAGTCAGCGCATGCTGGTCAGTCCGAACATACTCGCGATCTGCTCGATGCTGCTGCTCGTCAGGTGGCAGATACATGGTCGTTCAATTCAACTTTGGGTAGGGACATCCTGGAATTTGTGCGCATTAGTAAACGGCGCCAATAAATCTGAGGCTGGGCACAGAAAAGTCCACCAAATTCAATGAAGGATAGCGCTCCCCTGCGTTACAAGCATCTGGTCGTCGGCTCGGGGGAGCGTCCCCGGTCCGCTTCAGTGCTGAGAGCCGCGGCCACCGGCAGTATCGGAAATACCGGCATTTACTTCGTAACCAGCCCCCGGGTGAATGGGAACTCGCAGGCGTTGGTGGGGCAGCTGCAAACGGTTTCATCAGTGGAGCCGTGAGTCCGCAGGCGGGGTATGTTGCTCGTCCGCTGTCAGGTGATCTCTCGAGACTGACTCAATATGCCATCGGTGCCGAAGGATCTGTGGCTGGAGGCAGAGTCGACAAGTTTGCAAACGGAGAGACATATCGATTCGGAGAATTGCTATTTGACGGCGTCGGGGGCGGGATCGCTACACACTTCCCGGGAGCATCCAACCTCGATTCAAATCCCGGATGAATGGCGCACTCATTTGCGGCTTATGGCGGGGCTCATTTCGGAGCTATCGTCGAGCGGTAAATTTGTAGGAGAGCAAGTCTTTGGAAGAGTCACAGGCATGCAACCATGGTAGACGAAAATAGGCATCCTGATTCGGAAGCAGAAGGTCCCAGTGGTCTAACTAAGGAAGATCTGCGCCTGGGTAAGCGCGCGGTGCGGATTAAGACGCAGCTGTGTGTTGTTGCATTTTTGGTTTGTGTGGGAATTGCAGTCTTCGTTTTCATGAGCGTTCCGATTGATACGCGGATGGATTACGACGGAAAATTCAATCGGAGCGGGACCGGCATTCCCATGCCTGTTGCGATGCTTCCCGCGCTGATTCTGCTATTTCTGCTGTGGCGTTCAGGAGCCAAGTCGGATTCGCACCAGATGGGAAAAGGGTCGCGAATTGCGTATTATATTCTCGCTCCGGTTATGACTTTAGGGTGCGTAGTTGCACAATGGACGTTTGCCAGATCGATTTTGGAAGCCGGCGGCTTTTTTGCTAGTTGATAATGTGCGGTTATTTTCTCCAAAGGGATTGGGTTGCAGTTTGGTATGATCAAGCGAAAGCCGCAGGGCCTTCTAAATTGAGCATGCTGGGACGCAGATCAACTGGGGGTCTGTCATTAGTGAGGACCTGACAAATCGATTGGGTGGGGCAGCTGTTGGCGCCATTAACACAGAATTGCAGCCGGGCAATGCAAAGCGCGAGGATTTGGTAAACGGTGCGGTTCAGGGCTTCGCCAACGGCGCAACTGGGCCAACCAGCGGCCTCAGGGCGAGTGGGTGGTGATCTGAATGGGAGATGGAATGACGATTTCGAATGACGGCTCGGGAAAGATCGCCAAGAGACCGACGTTGAAGTGGTATTGGAGCTTACTCGGATTCGGAATTCTGGGTTATGGCGCTTTCGTTTTGTTGCTTCCGGTGTGGGACTCGATTGGTGTTGAGAGCATACGTTGCGAGATAATGACGGCGAAACCGGACACGAGTTCTGGCGGTTCCCGGGGTTCGGCATCGACTGCGGGGGTTCTGGTTGAGACGTCAAACTGCGGGAGTATCTACGTGTCTCCGGGAGTGACTTTCGATAACCAAGACCAGGTTGCTGCGTCCTTTAAAGCCGGTACTGAATACGAGTTCGACATTGGTTGGTTCTCACGAGTGGTGACCAAAGACATCAGGCACGGTATTCCTTCAGTGCAGGACTATCGCTTAGTAGGTTGATACTCCGCGTGTTTGACGGACTTCGCAGTGGTAGTGGAAGCCGGTAGGACACCATAGTCAAAATGCACGTGGTGCGGGATCTTGATGGGGCTGAGGTTTTCCCGGTGCGCGCTCGCTGTGGGTTGATGCTCGGGCCGTGGCATTTCCAATGCAGATTGCCATACTGCCTGTCCTCGTGTCGATTCTTGGCATAACGAGGACAGTCCGACGCCCTAAAAAGAATCCCAGGACCAAGTCCGGGCGCGTCCCGCTCAAATCCTCTGTCTAGATTCGTGAGTTTGAGCGTCATTGGTGCGTGGATTTTTGCCGAGGGGATTCTCCGTGCTGGCGGCCATCTTCCTGAGTGATAGGCGTATCGGGAATATTGTTTCTTACTGCGTGGCGGAAAAACGCCGGATTTGCCAAGACGCAAGAAAGGCAAAAGGCATTCGCATATCGAGAGGCGATTCGTTCAGAGTCTCACCTGATGTTTAGCCTTTGGATGCCAGTTCATTGCGGTTGCTGGGAAATTTAAGATTTTGATCCGGAGCATCCTTGTACTTGTTATTTTCAAGAAGTGGTTCGTGGGAAGGAATGAAGTTATATGGATATGAAGGTTGTTGATGGTGTAGGTGGAGGCCCTTCGGAGGTTTCAAATTCAGTTGGGCTGGGTGCGCCGCTTTACGGCGCCTCGTTTGGTCCGTCGGTAAAGCGGTTCTTTGCAAAGTATGCGAAGTTCGCGGGTCGCGCCTCGCGGAGTGAGTTCTGGTGGAGTCAGCTTTTTGTTTTCCTGGTGATGTTGGTGCCGTACGTCGCCATGACGGTGGGGATCGTGGCCAGCACTGTCTGGGCCCAGCAGAACCCTATTGTGCAGTCAATGGGTTTCGATCCGGCCACGGGGCAGGAAGTGTTCTATGAGGGCGCTCCTGGGGTTGTGAACGCGCCTACTGGCGGTCTGATGGTGGTTGGTCTCATTCTCGTCGTTGTTCTGGGTTTGGCGCTCCTGGTGCCTCAGCTGTCGCTGCTCTGGCGGCGCCTGCATGATGCAAACCTGGCAGGGCCGTTTGCGTTCATTGGGCTTGTTCCCTTTGTTGGCGGTCTGGTTGTTTTCATTCTGGCGTTGATGCCGTCCAAGGCCGAAGGACAGCGCTTCGATCCTCAATGACACGCAGCAGCACATCCTGAAGGTTGCATCGACCTCGTTCGATGCAACCTTCTGGCAGTTCACAAGCTGTCCGCGGTTCCCGGCATGAACTGCGGAGACGATTGTTGGGGTCGGCCGGCGGTGTCCCCGTCGGGTGGGGTGTCGATTTCACCAAGGGCGCCGGTAGGGTCGTCCGCGGTGAACACCTCTTGCAGCCGGAGGGATGCCCGGCAGCCGAGGTTATCGCCGCCGCGCAGCAGGAGCATGCGGTGGGCTTAAATCTGGTCGATGGCCCGGCCGCGGCGGCCCTTGACCTGCAGCCCTGGTTAAAGCTCCACCCGCGGCTGCTCGTATAAATTCCAGAACTTCGACACCCAGTCTTGAGCTGAAGGACCAGGAGTCCGATACCTGTCGTGCCGCAGCATCAAAAACCTCTTTGGCGTTTGCCCACTGGCCCGAGGCTGCCAGCGTGTCACCTCGCTGAAGCAAGCTGACCACGGACTGAAGTGACAGGTCAGACGCGCCGGTGGAGCGCTGCTCCTTGGCAAGCCGGAGTTCCTCATTCAACGAAGCCAGTAGATTTTCGATCTGCACAGTCACCGCTTCACCCTAGCTACCGGTCGGCTTTGGAGTGGCTGAATTCGGCATGCAGAACATCTTCCCGTCGGTCCAGAAGCCGCCGTTGATGCATTGGAGAGGCACATCCTGGTCGTCGATGTGGAGCGCAGCATCCTTCATCCTGCCGTATTTCGAGCTATCGAAGGTCAACTCGACAGTGCCGTCGGGAGAGGTGCACCTGTATTCGACGGGGTATGACCTAGCCCATGATGATCCGGTTCAAGTACTCATCAGGCCGACGCGAAAATCGTCGGCAGGCAGGGCGCACCGTAGATGAGGTTTGCCAATTCTTTGCCAATGAGTCGGGTCCAGGCAAAGCAAAGGCCCCTGCTTCCCTTGTAAAAAAAGGGAAGTAGGGGCCTCGCTACGTGGCGGTGACGGTGGGATTTGAACCCACGTTGGCTTTTACACCAAACAACATTTCGAGTGTTGCACCTTCGGCCGCTCGGACACGTCACCAACCTCAATAGGGTACCGGAGCGAGGCGCTCATCCCCAAAACGGAAGTGCCTGAGCGGGTTTTGCCATGCAGATGCCGTCAGGTTTGCCCGTTGCCCGGGTCCCAATTGGGTGCTCGGATAGTTCTCTGGAGCGGACCGGCTATGGGGCCCTGTTTTGTCGTACCCTCTCGTGATGATGGAGGTATGGACATGAACCCGGCAGTGGGGCAGGCGGAGGAGTCGCTTAGGGCTGCTGTCCGGGCTTTGATGGCTGCGTTGGGTGGCGGGAGCCTTGCGGGTAAACCAGTCTCCGTTGGTGGGTTGGAAAATGATCCGTTGGAGCGGGTTGCTGATGTGGCGTTGCCCACCGCGCGGCTGGGTATCACCCAGCAGCGGCACTACAAAAGCGAACACCAGGACTGGGAGCCACACTGGCCGGAGACAGCCGGGGCCGCGAACCTCAACGTGCCCGGTGACCTTTCGCAAGTGTCTGGGCTGAGTGAAAGTGATCCACGGCGCCACAGCCCCCAACTAAGCCGCAAACTTTCGCCCGAGCACCCGGGCCGCTAGATTCATCAGCACGATGACTAATTCACGGACGCCCTTACATGCAACCGCCTACTGGACCACAGCAAGGGAGCACGGCGAACTCCGTTCCGAGGAGCTGCCGCAGCCGGGTCCCGGCCAAGTGCTGGTCCGCGCCCTCTACTCGGGTATCAGCAAGGGCACTGAGATGGTGGTTCACCACGGCTCGGTTCCGCCCCGGGTGGCCGAGGAAATGCGGGCGCCGCATCAGGAAGGCGAGTTCCCAGGTCCTGTGAAGTTCGGCTACCTGTCCGTAGGCGTCGTAGAAGAGGGGCCGGCTGAGTGGTTGGGCCAGCGCGTGTTCTGCCTGAATCCGCACCAGGACCTGTATGTAGTGGAGCTGGATGCCCTGACTAAAATTCCGGACAGCGTTCCTTCCCGGCGCGCTGTCCTCACCGGAACGGTGGAAACGGCTATCAATGCCCTCTGGGAGGCAGGTCCGCGGCTGGGGGACCGGGTAGCCGTGGTGGGTGCGGGCCTGGTAGGCGGGATGGTCGCCACCTTGTTGAGGACCTTCCCGCTGCAGCGGCTGCAGCTCGTTGACCTGGACCCCAACCGGCGACAGTTGGCAGACACTCTGGGAGTCGAATTCATCCACCCGGATGACGCACTCACGGACTGCGACATAGTGTTCCACTGCTCCGCCTCCCAGGAGGGCCTCGAACGCAGCCTCCAGCTGGCGGGTGATGAGGGCGACGTCATTGAGATGTCGTGGTACGCCAACCGGGAGGTCACGCTGCCTCTGGGCGAGGACTTCCACGCACGCCGGCTGTCCATCCGGGCGAGCCAGGTGGGAGTTGTGGCACGGGCCCGGCGCCACCGCAGGACCAACGCGGACCGCCTTGACCTGGCCGTCTCACTCCTCGCAGATCCAGTGTTCGATGCCTTCATTACCGGCTCTTCAACGTTTTCCGATTTGCCGGATGTAGTGCGGGGCCTCGCCCAAGGGACCTTGGATGCGCTGTGCCACGTCATCGAATACCCCCAAGAGCGAAATCTCCAGGACCCAACCCGCGAAGACCAGAGGTAGCCCATGTTCAGCCTGACCGTACGCCGCCACTTTATGATCGCCCACAGTCTTCCCCGGGAGGCCTTCGGCCCCGCCCAGGCCATGCACGGGGCAACGTTTGTCGCTGAGGTGACCTTCCGCCGTCGGACGCTCAACAATGACGCCATCGTGCTGGACATCGGTGCCGCGGGAACCATCATCGAGGAGGTGCTGTCCGGCCTGAATTACCGCAACCTGGACGAGCACCCGGACTTTGAAGGCAGGCTCAGCACCACCGAAGCGCTGGCTGAGTACATCGCCCAGTCAGTTGCGGGCAAGCTGAAGGAGGACGACGACGGCCGCCAACTCGCCGGCGTCGACGTCACGCTCCGGGAGAACCCGGACGCCTGGGCAACCTGTTCGATGGAACTGAACGCTTAGCCCGTGCGCCCCATCCGGCTCCTCGTACCAGCCAACATCCGCCACAACTCCGGTGGCAATGTCTATAACGCCCGGCACGTTGAGGGGCTGCGAAGGCTGGGCGCGGAGGTGGAGGTGCTGCCTGTGGAGGGTTCCTGGCCGGAGTCCACCCCGGAAGAACGACGGCGGCTGGGCCCTTTACTCAGCGCCTGGGCGCCGTAGGACCAACCATCAGTCGTGACGATTCTGGACGGACTGATCGCAATGGGCCCCCGGAGGAGCTGGAGTTTGCCGCCAACGCCCGGCGCGAGACCTGGGTGCTGGTGCACATGCCGGCACCTGCGCACCACGAGCTGGAGGCACGGTCGTTGCGGGCGGCTTCGGGCATTGTGTGTACCAGCAGCTGGGCAGCCGACGTCCTTGCAGCACGCCATGGCTCACAGGGACTGCGCATCGCACTTCCCGGGACCGGTTCCGCGCCCCGCTCGGAGGGATCGGTCCCGCCGCACATTGTCACCGTGGCCGCGCTCCTGCCTAATGAGGAGCAGCTGCTGACCATTGAAGCTCTGGCGCGCATCAAGGACCTCCCGTGGACTGCAGCGCTTGTTGGATCGGATCAGGCCGACCCGGAGTACGCAGGCCTCGTGCGGGCCGCGGTCGCAGCGCACGGGCTCGAGCGGCGGGTGCGCGTAGCAGGTGAGCTGCGGGGCCAGGCGTTGGAAGAGGAATGGAACAGGGCAGACCTGAGCGTCCTGGTTTCCGAGGCTGAGGCCTTCGGTATGGTGGTCACGGAATCGCTGCCGCACGGGATTCCCGTAGTGATACGCGCGGGAACAGGTGCTGTGGAAGCCCTCACCTTTGCCGCCCCGGTCGACGGCGAAAGCATCCGCTTCCCCGGTACGGCCGTGCAGTTCCCACAAAACGGCGATCCGGAAAACCCGGACGTGCTGGCCGGGGTCCTGCGGCGCTGGCTGCTGGACAGCGAAACCAGGAGCACCTGGCGCTCCGCAGCGGTGGAGACGAGGGGCCGTTTACCCGGCTGGGACAGACAGCCGCGCAAGTGCTGGACATGCTTCGGGGGTGAAAGGTAGCAGTGCCGCATGTACTCGGCAGCAGCTATAAACGGGTGCGGTGCCCCGCGAAGAAGTTCCGCAACAACCCGCCGCACTCGTCCTCACGGACCCCTGCGTAAACCTCAACCCAGTGATTCAGCCGACGCTCCCGCAAAACGTCGAACACCGAGCCCGCGGCTCCGGCTTTCTGGTCCCACGCCCCAAAAACCACCCTGGGTATCCGCGCCAGGACAATGGCACCGGCGCACATGGCGCACGGCTCCAGCGTCACCACCAGCGTGCAATCGGACAACCGCCATCCGTCTCCGCTCACGCCGTCAGCCTTTGAAAGCTCGCGCAGCCGCGCCGCAGCCTCCCGGATGGCAACTACTTCGGCGTGGGCGGTAGGGTCTCCCAGCTCCTCCCGCTGGTTCCGTCCGGAACCCAGCACTGCGCCGTCGGGCCCTAGTACTACGGCCCCGATCGGCACGTCTTCTGTGGCAAGGGCACGGCGCGCCTCCGCCAGGGCAAGGCCCATCCACACGTCGTGATTCTTTTCCCCGGAGACCATGGCTCAATGATAGTTTCGAAGGATACCCAGAACCCGTCAGGTACGCCGCCGGGAGGCAACGTGAGCAGAGTCCGGAAACGCGTGGACAAGTGGATCAAGCCTTACGCCGCCCTCTGGTTAACCATGATCGTCGGTGGCGCGCTGGTGCTCGCCATGGCCCTGCTGGGAGCCGAGGTCTACTCGGATGTGGTGGACGAGGAAGGGTTGGCGGGCCTCGATATTCCGGCGCTGGAGTATTCCCAATCCCTGCGGAACCCCGACGTCAACGCCTTCGCTACAGCCTTCACCAATGTGGGCGGCGGCATTGGCATGCCGATCGTCGCGACCATTCTCACGGCCTGGTTGACCTTCCTGAGCCGGACCTGGCGTCCCATCGTCCTGGTGGGCGGTGCCGCCCTTGTTTCCACCACGGCCACCACCATGGGTAAGCGTCTTGTCGGCAGGACCCGGCCGGATCATTCCGAGGCCGTGCCGCCCTTCGAATCGTCCCCGTCGTTTCCCAGCGGCCACACATTGAATACCACTGTGGTTATTGGCGTTTTGGTGTACATTATGTGCCTTCAGTTCCAGGCCCTCTGGGCCCGGATAACCGCCATCACTGCCGGGGTTCTCTTCATCATCGCCATGGGCCTGAGCAGGGTTTTCCTGGGGCACCACTGGATGACCGACGTCATGGCGGGATGGTTCCTGGGGCTCGCCTGGGTCTGCATGGTGATCCTCGCCCATCGGCTGTTCCACCTCGTGCGGAAGCGCGAGCACGCCGGCCCCGCCCCGGATTTTGAGCATCCGGTTCTTCGCGAGGAGCACAGCGAGGACCCGCTCCCCAGCAACGCGGGCACCTCCGGAAGGAATAACGGCACCGCCCCGCAAGGAAACGACGGCGGCACCTTGCGCAGGAGCGACGGCGGCTCCTTGCGGGGGAGCGACGGCTCCTCGCGGACGGGCGCGGGAGGCTGAGAGCCGAGGGGCACCAGCAGCCGGGTGATAGTTTTGACCCATGCGCACTCTCGTTGTTGACCACCCGCTGGTCGCCCACAAGCTCACCGTCCTGCGGGACAAGAACACGCCGTCCCCGGTCTTCCGGCAGTTGACGGAGGAGCTTGTGACACTCCTTGCATACGAGGCCACGCGCGAGGTCCGCACCGAGCCCGTCACCATCGAAACACCGGTCAGCACCACTGTGGGCACCGCGTTCACCAAACCCACCCCGTTGGTGGTCCCCATCCTGCGCGCCGGGCTGGGGATGCTGGAGGGCATGACCAAACTCGTTCCCACCGCAGAGGTCGGCTTCCTGGGCATGGCACGTGACGAAGAAACCCTGGACATCATCACCTACGCCGAGCGACTCCCCGAGGACCTCACTGACCGGCAGATCTTCGTCCTGGATCCGATGCTCGCCACCGGCGGAACCTTGCGCGAAGCCATCAAGTTCCTCTTCAAGCGCGGAGCATCGGATGTGACATGCATCTGCCTCCTGGCCGCTCCGGAAGGCCTGGCCAAGCTCGAGGAGGAACTCGCGGACGCAAACGTGACGATCGTCCTTGCCTCCATCGACGAAAAGCTCAACGAGAAGTCGTACATCGTGCCCGGGCTCGGGGACGCGGGGGACCGCCTCTACGGCATTGCAGGGTAGTCCTCAAGCCTTTTCCATTCCTTGTGCCGCCGCTAGCCTGTGCGGATGGACTGGAAACTGGAACTTGTGTATGTCCCTGTATCAGACGTAGACCGCGCGAAGGATTTCTACGTTAACAAGGTGGGGTTCAATGCCGACTTCGACGAACGGCCAACTGACTCCATCCGCTTTGTCCAGCTGACACCGCCGGGCTCTGCGTGCTCAATCTGCATTGGTGACGGGCTCACGGACGCCCCTCCGGGCACCGGCTCCAACCTCCAGCTCGTGGTGAACGACATGCAATCCGCCCACCAACACCTGAAGGGCAACGGAGTGGACGTCAGCGACGTGGACGTGCAGGACTGGGGCCACTTTGTGTACTTCGCCGACCCGGACGGCAACAGGTGGGCGGTGCAGTACATCCCCGGCCGCGACGCCTAACCTTCACGGGGGCGCAGGCACGCGGGCAGGAAATGGCAGAGGACACAAAAGCGGCGGACGTTATTTTTTGCCGGCTTTGAGGTCCGCCACTGCCTTGGCGATGCGTCGCTGCCGGGTTTCGGGGGTCTTGGCTTCACCCAACGGATCAACGTACCGGCGCTGGGCACTGTAGTTCAGGGTGGCATAGAACTCCTGGGCGGCGGGCTCGGCAGCCAGTGCGGACGCAAGGTCCTCGGGCATCTCCACTACCCGGGGCTGGGTGTCGAGTTCCAGGTCCACCTCCACAGTGTCTCCTGCGGCAACGCCAACAAACTCCCTGTTGGCCGCACTCAGTGAGACCAGGATTTGCCCGCCCATCACGGCAATGCTGCTGCGGTAGCTCTTGCCGTTGATGGTGACCACCACAGGCGCCCGCTTGCCGGCCCCGAGCTCCGAAACAACATCCCCGGGAACCTCGATGCCGGTCTTGTTTCCGCTGCCCTGGATCGTGGTGGTAAACCTCATGAATGACAGTATGCCGCGCGGCCCGCACCTTCAGAAGGTGCGGGCCGCACGGCTGACAGGTTCTTGATATCCCGGGCGTTTAGTACCAGTTGTTGGACAAGTGGAAGTTCAACGCGCCGCACGGGGACTGGTAGCGCTCCTGAATGTAGTTCAGGCCCCAGTTGATCTGTGTGCGGTAGTTGGTGAGGTAGTCCGCGCCTGCGCTGGCCATCTTTTCGGCCGGCAGGGACTGGACAATGCCGTAGGCGCCGCTGCTCGGGTTGGTGGCCGTGGTGGTCCAGTCCGATTCCTTGATCCACAGAGTAACCAGGCACTGCATCTGGTCAGGAGCCCAGCCGTAGTTGCCAAGCTGGCCGGCCGCATAGGCCTGGGCGCCGGCGGGATCATTGACCGCGACGACGGGGGCAGGCTCGGGGGCGGCCGCCGGTGCGGGCTCGGGAGCGGGTGCCGGTGCCGGCTCGGGAGCCGGTGCCGGTGCAGGTTCGGGTGCCGGTGCAGGCTCGGCCGCCTGCGGTACAACGTTGATTTCCGGCAGGGCCGGGGCTGCCGACTCCGGCGCGGGATTCGCCGTGATCTCGCTCTTTTCGATGCTGAGGTTGGACTGCGCCTCAACCGCCTGTGTTTCGGTGGCAGCTGCGCGGATGCTGGTTTCGGTAGCTTGTCCTGCAGCTCCAACTCCAATAAGGAGTGCGCATGACGCGGCAATCACTGCCGCGCGCTTGCCGAACGAAGGGATTTTGCCAGTTTCAGGCCCGGCCTGCGGTGCAGACTCAATTTTCGGACGTGGCTGTGCCAGGAATTTGAACATGATGAATCGCCTCTCACACCTGCGGAGTTAGCTGTCGGGTTCGGATGAGGGCATCCGGCCTTACGGAAAGTTCACGTGCTGGCTTAACCCCAAGGGCAATCAGTGCCCGGGACGGTGGGTCCCCCGCCTCTGCCTATGTTCAAGAGGAATCCGGGAAGTGGCAGAGCTTGGCGTCATCCGGATATGCGGCCCGAACGCCCGAACCGCACCCTATCGACGGTACAGGAACCAGACCGTAAGTCACAACTTGGTAACAGAGATCACGACGACGGCGCGTCGCCTTGTCGAAGCAGCAACCGGAGAAATGGCGTTTTCGCTATTGAGCTGACTTCGTGCGTTATGCCCCTGTTACCCCGAGCCACGGTGTCGGTTGAGGAGTCAGGGATGGCAGGCTGCGCTGCCGCCGCTTGAGGTGAAAGCGGGCCAGGCCGCCCAGATTCGTCACGTGCTTCGGCCGATTTCCCGGGGCTACTAGTGGCCGCTACTGGACAGTGAGCGACGAAAGGAAGGCGATTCCGGCAATTTGAAGACGCATGAAGAAAGCGAACTTGTGCGCACTGTTCGCCGAATTAAGTTGCGCTGGCACCTTCAGGAGGAGCGTCAAACGGGATATTGATCAGCAATCTGACCATCAGCCAGAATCGTGATCTGCGACACGTTAAGCGCTTTTGTCTCACTATCCGGACGAAGCGGTCCATTGTTACTTGCAAGTTAGCATTGTTACGCTGCACACTTCCATTGTGAACAAGAACTCAACAGCACCTGCAGCCGCAGAACATTGGCCCAGCACATCCGCTGCTGCCGACATGCGCTGTTGTCGAATGTACGCCTGATCTTCCCACCCCTCGAAGTTAGTAGGCATACGCCCCCAGCCCAGCGTCGGGCGTCCCTCCCCGCAGTCCATGCGGGGAACCCAGCATTCGAGCCGCGATGACGGCCATTCACATTGAGGTAAGCAATCCATGTCAGTTGCATCCGGATACGTCCACATTTCTGTCCGTAACGCCGCCAAAGGTGGCCAGCCTTCCGGCCTCCGCCCCGGTTTCGGACCGCGCACGTCGCTCGCTCCCGCAACTTCGGGAAGCAGCTTTCCCGGCGCGGGCTATGGCCCCCAGGGCTTCAATCCCAACTCCTACGGCCAACTCCGCGCCGTTCCGCCGGCTGACTCCGCGCCGGTGACGGCTCCCACTCCCGTAGTGGCCGGCCCCGCCCCGGTCCGCCCGGTAGCCAATGAGAACGTTGCCCGCGGATTCGTTCTGTACATGGGAATTGATGAGGAAACTGCGGCCGCCGCCGGCACCTCCATCGCCAAGCTTGCCCAGGAAATCCGCGCCTACGCCCAGTCCCTGGTAACCGGAGCCGAAAGCTACGCCGCTGTTGCCGTAGCCCCGGCCGGCACCCCCGGGTCAGCGCTCGACGTCGTCCGCTCCACGTTCGGTGACCCCACGGTTAACACCCGGCAGCGCACGGAAACCCCGCGGCCCCAGCAGCCCCAGGAACCGCGCCCCTCAGGCGTCCTCATCGACCTGGCCCGCCGCGAAGTACACCTTGATGGTGAATCCCTGAACCTGACGTTCAAGGAGTTTGAGCTCCTCAACTACCTTGTGGAAAACGGAACCCGCACCGTGGGCCGTGACGAACTGCTTGAAGGCCTGTGGCGGAACGCCGAAGAAGTCCCTAACGAGCGCACCATCGACGTCCACATCCGCCGCCTCCGCTCGAAGCTTGGCCGCCTCGCCAACACCGTTCGCACGGTGCGCGGCCAGGGCTACCGGTTCTACGAGCACCCCGAGGTTATCGTCTGGGCCGCTCCGGAATACTCGATCTAGCCCCTCAGAGCGTTGGCCGCCCCTGCCGGGGCGGGCATTAAGCTTAAGCCATGAGCCAGCACCATCTTCGACGCCTTGTGATCATGCGGCACGCCAAGGCGGACTGGCCCGGCGGTGTGGCGGATCACGACCGTCCCCTGGAGGAGCGGGGCCACCGGGAGGCGCCGCTTGCCGGGCGTTGGTTGCTTAAGCACAACATCGTGCCCGACTTCATCTTGTGCTCCAGCGCCCTGCGGACCCGCCAGACCTGCACCTGGGTGTGCTCCGAACTGGGTGACAAGGCGCCCACGCCCAAACTCGAAGACGGGCTTTACGCCGCCTCGGCCCTCCGTATGCTGACGGTGGTCAACCATGTTCCGGATACCGTGACCACGCTTATGCTGATCGCGCACCTGCCCGGCGTGCAGGATCTTGCGATGCACCTCGCCTCCCGTGATTCTGACCACGACGCCTACATGGACGCCGCCACGAGGTATCCCACCAACGCGCTTACCGTCCTCGAAACTGAAAAGTCCTGGGCGGAGCTGGACGGGCAGGACGCACGGATCACCAGGTTCAAGGTGCCGCGGTCACACTGAGCCAGGCTACTTCCTGGGCGCGGGACGGCGCTGGGGCTGGAAAGGCCGTGTTTGCCGTGCTGCCGGCCCGCCGGCGTTCCTGTCGCGGGAAGCGGTTCGCGCGCCGCTGGCCCGGGCTGCGCCCGGGTGTTGCACTCTGCCTCGCCGCCCCGGCCATACGGCCCCCGCGAACAGTGCCGCCAGGGCTGTCAGCAGCGAGAGCGCGGCCAGGAAGAAGTAGTTATCCGGGTCTGAGGTGGGCAGTGGGGTGCCGAACAGTGAGGTCTGGCCGGCGAAGGCCGCTTCCCAGGTGCTCAGGAAGGCAAGCGATCCCGCTATGGCGAGGCTGGTGGAGAAACCAGCGACGACGAGCATAAAGATGCGGCGGCGGCGGAGCACTTCCGCAATGCAGGCGACGCAGGCGAGGCTCAGGACGCCAAGGAAAGCGATGAACACCGGCTCCGCCAGGGTCATGCCCGTCAGGATCAGCAGCCCGGCAGCCACGATGCCGGCGATGACCGCGAACTTGCCGCTGTTTCCCATGTGACGCATGACCACCATCATCCCCGAAGAGGGGCAACTTCCACTCGTAGCCGCGCGAGTCAACCATAATGGCTGCAACACTTTGGTCCCTCGGTGCAGCCAGCCCGCCCAGCGGCACGCTCGCACCTCTGCCGTCGCCTACAGCCCGTACTTCTCCAGCAGCCGCAGCCATACCTCACTGATGGTGGGGTAAGAGGGCACTGCATGCCAGAGGCGCTCCAATGGCACTTCGCCCACCACGGCGATGGTGGCCGCATGCAGGAGCTCCGCAACGTCCGGTCCGCAGAACGTTGCGCCCAGGAGAACCCTGCGGTCCTCATCCACCACCAGCTGTGCCCACCCCTCGTAATTTTCGGAGTGCAGTGAGGAGCCGGCCACCTGGATGGGAAGTTCCACCGAGGAAGCGTTGTAGCCTTCCTGTTGTGCTGTTTCCAGGGTCCGACCGACGGCTGCCAGCTCCGGGTCCGTGAATACGACACTGGGTACTGCATGCTCGTTGGCAGTCTGTGCGAAGCGGCTCCAGTCCCTCGCTGTGCCGCTCAGTTCACCCTTCGCCCGCGCAGCGATGGCATCTCCTGTGGCGCGTGCCTCGTACTTGCCCTGGTGGGTATAAAGGTTTTTTCCTGCGGCGTCACCCACTGCATAGAGCCAGGGCTCCTCTCCGGGAGCTCCATTGACCAGCCCGGAATTGTCTGTCTTGAGGACCAGGTGCCCTGACTCATCCGGTTCAAACCCCACGCTTTCCAGCCCCAGGCCCTCCAGGGCCGGATGCCGGCCTGTGGCCACGAGGACTTTTTCGGCAGTCACGCTGGAACCGTTACCGAGGTGCAGCCTCAGCGTCCCGTCGTCGTTCTGGCTGATGCTTTCGGCAGCTGTATTGAGCCGGATCTCGACGCCGTCTGCACGCAGTCCTGCCGCGACCAGGCGTGCTGCTTCCGGCGGGAAGTTTCCGAGCAGGCCGCTGCGCGCCACCAGTGTTACTTTTGAGCCCAGCCGGGCATAGGCCTGGGCCAGTTCGGTGCCGGCCACGCCGCCTCCCAGCACCGCCAGCCGTGGCGGCACTTCCTTGGCTGACGTCGCCTCCCGGGTGCCCCACACCTGCACGTCCTCGAGCCCCTCGACAGGGGGAGTGTTGGGTGCTGAGCCGGTGGCAAGCACCACGGCATGGCGGGCCTGAAGCTGGTAGGAGTTGCCATCAAGCCCTGCCACTTCAACGGACCCCGGCGCAGTCAGCCACGCATGGCCCCGCAGAAGTTCGATGCCGGTGTCCTCTACCCACTTAACCTGTCCGTCATCCTGCCAATTGGATGTGAGGGAGTCCCGGCGCTTCAAGACGGCTGCGGCGTTAAGGGTCCGCGTCACTGCTTCCTTGGCTCCGGGGGAGGCCTGCGCTCCGTGGAGGGCTGTGCCGGGCCGGAGCAGGGCTTTTGACGGCATGCACGCCCAGTAGGAGCATTCGCCGCCCACCAGTTCCGCTTCCACCAGCACGGCGGTAAGGCCGCCCTGCACCACCCGGTCAGCCACGTTTTCCCCCACGGCGCCTGCGCCGATAACTACAACATCAAATTCACGCAAAATCGCCTCGGGCATCATGGGGAAAGCCTACGCCCGCGACTGCACTGGGAAGGACGTGACTGCATTGGGAAGGACGTGACCGCAGGAGGCCCTTCAGCAGAAAGCAAAAGGTCCGCACCGGTAAACCGGTGCGGACCTTCTTCTGTGCGCCCAAAGGGATTCGAACCCCTGACCTTCTGTTCCGTAGACAGACGCTCTATCCAGCTGAGCTATGGGCGCATCTCGTGTCCCAGGAGAAGAACCGCTCTCCCTGAACCTCGAATTACTTTACGCGAGGGTTGGCCGTGATGCCAAATCGACTGCCGTGTAATATCCGCAACTAGACCGGTCTACGTGACCTTTGTCACTTTGTTGTACGATTTGAGCTCAAAATTCCTTGATTTCCCGCGGAAAGACATTTTGAGGGCGCCAGATGATCAGCATACGTCCCAAAAACCCGAGTGGTCCGGACCATAGCATTTAGCACACACCGATGAACCCGAGGAAGGGAACCGAAATGGGCGATCTGGCGCAGAAGCCGCTGCTTGAGAAAGCACCCACCACACATGCCGGCCTGCTGGCATGGGTCGAGGAGGTTGCTGAGCTTACGCAGCCGGACCGCATCTACTGGGTAGACGGCTCTGAAGAGGAAAACACCCGTCTTACCGACGAACTTGTTGCGGCCGGAACGCTGACCCGGTTGAACCAGGAGCTTTTCCCCAACTCCTTCGCCGCTTTCTCGGACCCCGCTGACGTGGCCCGAGTCGAAGAGCAGACCTTCATCTGCTCCGAAAAGGAGCACGACGCCGGCTTCACCAACAACTGGATGGCTCCGGACCTGATGAAGGAGAAGCTGCGCGGCCTGTTCGCCGGCTCCATGCGCGGGCGCACCATGTACATCATCCCGTTCGTTATGGGCCACCTCGACGCTGAGGACCCCAAGTTCGGCGTCGAGATCACGGACAGCGCCTACGTCGTCGCCTCGATGCGCATCATGGCGCGCATCGGCACCGACGTGCTGAACCGCATCACCGAGACCAACGCCTTCTACGTCCCGGCCCTCCACTCCCTCGGCGCCCCGCTGGAGCCCGGCCAGGCTGACGTGCCGTGGCCGTGCAACCCGGACAAGTGGATCGTGCACTTCCCCGAGGAGCGCTCCATCTGGTCCTTCGGCTCCGGTTACGGCGGAAACGCACTGCTGGGCAAGAAGTGCTACGCCCTGCGCATCGCCTCGGTCATGGCCCACGACGAGGGCTGGCTTGCCGAGCACATGCTGATCCTCAAACTGACCTCCCCGGAGCAGAAGACGTACTACGTTTCGGCGGCCTTCCCCTCCGCCTGCGGCAAGACCAACCTCGCCCTTCTCGATCCCACCATCAAGGGGTGGAAGGTGGAGACCCTGGGTGACGACATCACCTGGATGCGGTTCGGCAAGGAAGGCGAACTCCGTGCCGTCAACCCCGAGGCGGGCCTCTTCGGCGTGGCACCCGGCACGGGCTGGGGCACCAACCCCAACGCCATGCGTGCCATCGCCAAGGGCAACAGCATCTTCACGAACGTTGCGCTCACCGACGACGGCGGAGTCTGGTGGGAGGGCATGACGGACGAGGTGCCTGCGCACCTGACCGACTGGCAAGGCAACTCGTGGACTCCGGATTCGGACAAGCCTGCGGCGCACCCGAATTCGCGTTTCTGCACTCCGATCGACCAGATTGACATGCTGGCCGAGGAGTACCACAGCCCCAACGGCGTGGAACTTTCCGCCATCCTGTTCGGCGGACGCCGCAAGACCACCATTCCGCTGGTCACCGAAGCCCGCGACTGGACCAACGGCATCTTCATGGGCTCCACCCTGTCCTCGGAGACCACCGCCGCCGCAGCCGGTGCCGTGGGCGTGGTCCGCCGCGATCCCATGGCCATGCTGCCGTTCATTGGCTACGACGCCGGCGACTACCTGAACCACTGGGTCAACCTTTCCGCCAAGGCAAACCCGGAGCGCCTGCCCAAGATCTTCCTGGTGAACTGGTTCCGCCGGAACTCGGAGGGCGGCTTCGCGTGGCCCGGCTTCGGCGACAATGCCCGCGTCCTCAAGTGGGCTATTGAGCGCCTTGAAGGCAAGGCCGACGCCGTCGAAACCCCCATCGGGTTCGTGCCCACCGGTGATTCCATCGACCTCGAGGGCCTCGACATGACGCCCGCGCAGGTAGAGGAGGCCGTGAGGGTGGACCCCGCCGAGTGGGCTGCGGAGCTGGCCTCCATCGAGGAATGGTTCGCCAACTTCGGCGATTCCCTGCCGGATGCGCTCAAGTCCGAGCTCGAAGGCCTGAAGGCCCGCCTGGGCTGAGCCCGCATCAGGACAACGGCGTCCTGGAGTACGACGGCGGCCCCGCACCTTTCCAGCGAAAGGTGCGGGGCCGCCGTCGTTCCTTGACAGGGCCTCCGCCGCCGGAGGTTCCCTTGCGGAGCGAAGCTAGGGACGCGGCGGGGATTTAGCCTGCAAGCCAGATGTCCGGGCCGAAGACCTCGTAGTGGATCCGGGTGGCCGGGATGCCGGCGTTGATTGCCTCGCTGCGGATGTTCTTCATGAACGGCAGCGGGCCGCAGAGGTACAGGGACGCCCCGGCCGGAAGGTCCACTTCGCGCAGCGACATAAATCCTGTCCTGGCCCATGCCTCCGGCCGCTCCAGCCAGAGCTGCAGCTCCGCCCGGTCCAGGCGCTCGACGTCGTCCGTCATCTGGCTGCGCAGCGCCCAGCTGTCCAGGGAGCTTTCTGCGTGAAGCACCAGCACCTGCCGGACGGTCCCTGACTCTGCCAGGGACCGCAGGATGGAGGCGGTGGGGGTGCAGCCGATGCCCGCGGATGCCAGGACCACGGGACCATCGCCGTCCTTGAGGGTGATTTCACCGTAAGGGTTTGAGATTTCCAAAACGTCGCCCACCTGAACAGTGTTGTGAAGGACTGGGGAGACCTCACCGCCGTCGTCCAGTTTGGTGGTGAAACTGCGGGTGGTCCCGGCCTCGGCGGACAGGGAGTACTGGCGAACCTGGCGGAGGCCTTCCGGCAGGACCACTTTGACGCTGATGTACTGGCCGGGGAGCGCCGGCGTCACGGGGTGTCGTCGGCGGGCTCAAGAGTAAAGGTCATGGAGCCGGCCCCGGCGGGAGTCTTCGTACTGATCCGCCACGGCATCCACATCCTGTCGTTGGCCTGGCCCGCGTACAGCCCCTTCTCGAGTTTGATCAGGGCATCGGCCATGAGCCAGTAGACCTCGGTCCAGGCTTCAGCTATGTCGGGCGTGATGACCCCGGCCAGGTCTTCGGCAATCGCGGCGAACAGGTGCTCGTAGACCACCTGGTTCTGGGGCTCGGTGATGCCCAGGGACGCGTGCCGGTGGGCGATCCGTGAAAGGACAGTCTCGGGGAGGGTGCCCGGGTTGTTGACGAGGTGGGTGGCAAAGGCTGCAATGCTGCCCGCCAATGCCTGCTGCTGGTTGCCTGAGCGCTGGTTTGAGCGGCTGAACAGCCCGTCCAGGAGTTCCGGGTGCGCGGCGAACAACCGTTGGTAAAACTTAGGTGTGATTTCGCTGATGCGTGACCCGACGAGGGGCAGTGTGGCCTCGATGACAGGGCGGGATTTGTCCGAGAGCATAGGAACTCCTGAGGTAGTGACCGGGGCCTTCGTCGGCCGGATGGAATACCCGCATTGCTTGTATTCATATCCAATTTCTACAGGTTGTAGAAATTGGATCCAAATCCTGTTTGGAAGGCTTTGCGGAGGTCCGTAACGCAGGGGATGGCACTACCGGAGTGGCGCTTGGAGCCCCGGCCGCAGTCCGATCATTTCGAAGACCGGAGCCATCTGCCGGGAGGCAGGAAGATCGGCAATCACCACGCCGTCGAGCTCGCGGTAAAACGCCTCACGCGCCCGGGACAGGGCGGACCGGAGCTTGCATTCGCTGATGAGCGGGCAGTTCCCGCTGGGTGCAACGCACTCTGCAGCGTCGGACCGGGTATCCAATTGACGCAGGATCTGTCCGACAGTGGCATTCCGGCCTGCGTGGCTCAGCCGGGAACGCCAGTCCGGCCGCGCTCCACCTCGATCAGTCCCATGTTCCGCAGTTTTGCCATCGCTTTGCTGACATGGTTGTAGGGGGTGCCCACGGTGTCGGCGATGTTCTGCGTGGTGAGCAGGGTGCCACCGGGCGCGGCCGCCAGAACCATCAGGGCCCGCAGGCTCACGTCAGCAAAAGCGTTGATCTTCATGGCGTCAGCCGGTCTAGTCCACCCAGATGGCGGGCTCGCTGGCATCGGCTGCGAGCTCGCCGAACTCCCAGGTCCGGGTGGCGGCGTCGGCGGAGTACGGCAGTACGGCCGCGAACACCGGGCCGTCGCGGTGCTCGGTGGCTACATGGATGGCGTCCGAGTCCTCCTCCACCAACAGGATGTCGCACACCACTGCCGCTGCCCGGAAATCATCCCGGTTCTGGCGCAGCAGTGCCGTGAGGTCGCTGATCATGGCATCAGCGTCAAAGTCGCCGTCGGAACCTTCCTCCGCGTCCGCTGGGGAAACGGCGACCAGGCGTACCTCACCGTCGTTCTGCACTGTCAGCGCGAACGGCAGGAAGCCGCCGTTGCGTTGAAGCTGTTCCTGCGCGGCACTGATACCCGTCCCCAAAAGGTTTTCAAGGTCGGTCGCCGTGCTATCCGGTACGGAGTCCCGCCAGGAGGACTGCCCGCCAGCGCCCGATCCGGAGTTCAAATCCGTGTCCTCGGCCATGGGTGGACTATGCCCGGACGATCGAGAGGACGCGGTCCCGGACCCGCTCCATGGTGGAGCGGTCGGTGGCCTCTGCGTTGAGCCGCAGGAAGGGCTCGGTGTTGGAGGGGCGCAGGTTGAACCAGTAGCTGCCGTCATTGGCCGTGAAGGTGCTGCCGTCCATCCCGTCGATGGTGAGGTCTTCATCAGCAAAAGCGAGGCGCACGCGCTCGACTGCCGCGGCCTTGTCCTCAACCTCGGAGTTGATCTCGCCCGAGGATACGTAGGGCTCGTATTCGCGGCCCAGTTCCGAAAGCGGTCCGTTTTGCTCACCCAGGGCGGCCAGGACGTGCATCGCAGCGAGCATGCCCGTATCAGCGTTCCAGAAGTCACGGAAGTAGAAGTGTGCTGAGTGCTCTCCGCCGAACACCGCTCCTTCCTCCGCCATGACTGCCTTGATAAAGGAGTGGCCCACGCGCGTGCGGACCGCACGGCCGCCGTCGTGCTCAACCAGTTCGGCAACTGCACGGGAGGTGAGGAGGTTGTGGATGATGGTGGGAGTAGCTTCGCCCTGCGCTTTGGCGCGGGCGATTTCGCGGCGCGCCACCATCCCGGTGATGGCCGACGGCGAAACCGGTTCGCCTTTCTCGTCAATGACGAAGCAGCGGTCGGCGTCGCCGTCGAAAGCCAGGCCGATGTCGGCGCCGTGCTGAAGGACGGCCGCCTGCAGGTCGCGGAGGTTTTCCGGCTCCAACGGGTTGGCCGGGTGGTTGGGGAAGGAACCGTCGAGTTCGAAGTACAGGGGAACGATGTCCAGGGGCAGCTTGGGAAGCAGCGCATCGCCCAGGACTGCCGGGGTGGTGAGGCCGGCCATGCCGTTGCCCGCGTCCACTACCACCTTCAAGGGGCGGGAGCCGGAGAGGTCCACAAGCTTGCGGAGGTACTCGGAGTAGTCCTTGAGCACGTCCCGGACGCTGATCCGGCCGCGGTTTTCGGCGGCAGGGACGGAACCGGTGTTCAGGTACTGCTCGGCCAGGGCCTGGATGTCCTTGAGGCCGGTTTCGGAGGAGATGGGCACCGCTCCGGCCTTGGACATCTTGATGCCGTTATAGCCGGCGGGGTTGTGGCTGGCGGTGAAGGTGGCGCCGGCGCGGTTCAGGTAACCGCAGGCAAAGTACAGCTCGTCGGTGGAAATAAGGTCCAGGAGCTCGACGTGGGCTCCGCGTGCGGTGGCGCCGCTTGCAAAGGCTTTGCTGAACTCGGGGGAGGAAGGGCGCATGTCGCCGCCCACCAGGATGGTCTGGCCCTGAAGCTGCAGGACGTCCACGAACGCGGCCCCCACGGCCTCGACGATTTCGGCAGTTATTGATTCGCCCACAATGCCGCGTACGTCGTACGCCTTGAAGGATGCCGAAAGGTCAAAAGTCGTTGTCTGTTCGCTAGTCACGGGCTACATCTTACGTGGACGGCGAAAGCGGCTGTGGAGGAGAGGTCTGGGAGCGCGGTATGTGACGGCGGTTTCCGGGCCGCGGTCTCTCCCGATTTTCCACATAGGGCTGCGGCCGGTGCCGGGTGTCGGGGGCGGCTGGGATACTGAATCAATGGTCGATAACCAGCACGCCACAGCAATTTCTGACTTAGCCCCAAATCTTGACGGTTTCCCTGCCGCGTCCGCAGATTCGCCAGCCGGTCCTGCCTCCGCTTCTGCCACTCATCATCAGGCACTGGAGGTGCTCCGTGAACTCGTCGGGCACCCTGAGGCGGCCTTCCACGAGGGGCAGTTTGAGGCCATCGAAGCACTGGTCGACGGCGGCCGCCGGGCCTTGGTGGTCCAGCGTACCGGCTGGGGCAAATCGGCCGTCTACTTTGTTGCCTCCCTGCTGCTGCGGCGCCGCGGTGCCGGGCCCACCCTTATCGTTTCACCGCTGCTTGCCCTGATGCGGGACCAGGTGGCTGCCGCTGCCCGGGCAGGGGTGCGTGCCGTTGCCATCAACTCAGCCAACCAGCTGGAATGGGACGCCGTCCGTGAACAGCTCGCGGCGGACCAGGTGGACGTGCTGCTGGTCTCCCCCGAGCGGCTGACCAATCCGGCGTTCCGGGAAACCCAGCTGCCCGAACTTATCCGGCGGACCGGCCTGCTGGTGATCGACGAGGCACACTGCATTTCGGACTGGGGCCACGATTTCCGCCCCGATTACCGGCGGATCGCGGACCTGATCACCCAGCTGCCGGATTCTGTTCCGGTGCTGGCCACCACGGCCACAGCCAACTCCCGCGTGGTGCATGACATTGAGGAGCAGCTCGGGGACGGGGTCCTCACCATCCGCGGTTCCCTGGGGCGGGATTCGCTGCGGATGGGCGTCCTGTCATTGCCGGACTCAAGGCAGCGCCTGGGCTGGCTCCTGACACATCTGGCTGATCTTCCCGGAAGCGGCATCATCTATACCCTGACCGTGTCTGCGGCGGAGGACACCGCCCGGCTCCTCGCCGAAGCCGGGCATGACGTGCTGGCCTACACCGGCCGCACCGATCCCGCGGACAGGGAACGCGCCGAACAGCTGCTCAAGGACAACCAGGTCAAGGCGCTGGTGGCCACCTCAGCCCTGGGAATGGGCTTCGACAAACCCGACCTGGGCTTTGTGGTCCATCTGGGGGCGCCGTCTTCCCCGGTGGCCTACTACCAGCAGGTGGGCCGTGCCGGCCGGGGCGCCGCCAATGCCGATGTCCTGTTGCTTCCGGGTTCGGAGGACCGCGACATCTGGCAGTACTTCGCCACAGCGTCCATGCCCTCTGAAGAAAAGGCGGCGTCGGTCCTGACGGCGCTGGCAGGAGCCGGCACCGCGCTCTCCACGGTGGCCCTTGAAGCGCGGGTTGACCTCCGCCGCACGCCGCTGGAACTGCTGCTGAAAGTCCTGTCCGTTGACGGCGCCGTGGAACGGGTGGGAGGCGGCTGGCGGTCCACCGGCCAGCCGTGGATTTACGACGCCGAGCGGTACCGGCGGATTGCTGAAGCACGCGTTGATGAGCAGGACTCCATGGTGATCTACCAGGACACTGCCGGGTGCCGGATGGAGTACATCACCTCTGTCCTCGACGACGAGACGGCGCAGCCCTGCGGCCGGTGCGACAACTGCGCGGGGCGCTGGTTCCGGGCGGACATTGCAGAAACAGCCACCGAGGCCGCCGGCCAGACCCTCAGCAGGGCGGGTGGGGTCCTCGAAGCCAGGCTCCAGTGGCCCAGCGGCATGGACCGCTTGGGCGTGCCGGTCAAGGGAAAGCTCAAGCCCGGCGAAGGCCTTGCCGAGGGGCGCGTCCTTGCCAGGCTGACCGACCTCGGCTGGGGTGGTGCCTTGCGCTCACTGTTTGCAGCCGGAGCTGAAGACCGCCCAGTGGATCCGGCCATGCTCCAGGCCTGCGTGCAGGTACTGCGGGAGTGGGGGACCGGAGACGCCCGCAATCCCGGATGGAGCGGCGCCGGCCGGCCTGCCGCGATCGTCAGCATTCCATCCCGGAGCAAACCGGAGTTGGTGGGCTCCCTGGCCCGGGGGATCTCCGACATCGGGCGCATTCCCTACCTGGGAGCCATGCAGTTGGGGCACGGTGGTCCTACGGGAGGCCGTGGCGGCAACAGCGCGTACCGCCTCGCGGGGGTGTGGGACCGCCTTGTGGTGGGTCCTGAACTGCAAGCAGCGCTGGGCGCAGTGCAAGGGAAGCCTGTGATGCTGATCGATGACCTGGCTGACAGCCGGTGGACGCTGACGGTGGCCGGGCGGGCCCTTCAGCAGGCCGGGGCAGGGCCTGTGCTCCCGCTGGTCCTCGCGCAGGCAGGCTGAGTTCGGGCCGGGGCTCAAGAACAACTGCACAAAGCCCAGGCCCGGCGGGGACTGCCAGAAGCAGGGCCCGCAAGCAGGAGAGCTAAACCCGCTGGGCTCTGCGCCGGCTGACTTCGGCGCCGGCATGGCGAGGCAGCAACAAGCTGTCGGCCGTGCTCGCCAGCATCAGCACTGCCATGGCAAGGAAAGCGCCGCGGAAGGGTCCTGCAGCGTCGTGGGGAAAGGTGCCGAGACCTTCGAACAGGCGGATCAGCAGGGCTCCCACAGCGATGCCGGCAGCAGCGGCCAGTTGGACCAGGGTGGCGGAGACGGTGTTCGCGGAGGTGAGCTGTGCGGGCGCGATGTCCGCGTACTGAACGGACGCGTAGGCAGAGAAGCCAATGGAGCGGAAGGCGCCGCTGCAGACGAGCAGGGCGAAGGTCAGCGGCTCAGGGGTCTCCGGCGTGAGCAGGGCACACAGGGCGAAGGTCCCTGCAGAAGCAACTGAGGCGAACACGAGCATTGCTTTGAAGCCGAAGCGTCGGATCAGGGGTGTGGTGGCCGGTTTAATGCCGATATTCCCGATGAAAACGGCCGCCACCATGGCGCCGGCGTGCAGCGGTGTCCAGCCGAACCCCGCCTGGAACATCAGCGGCAGCAGGAACGGGACGGAGCTGATGGTCAGCCGGTAGGCGAACCCGCCGGTAGCCATGGCCCTGAATGTGCGGGTGTTGAAGACCCCGAGGTCGAAAAGCGGACTGCGGCTCTGCCGCATCCACAGCACGGCACCGACCACGGCAACCGCACCTGATCCTGCGCTCACGGCCGCCCAGGGAGTATCAGGGTGGGTGCTCGCCAGTTCGAGGCCCACCACCAGGGCCCCCACGCCGAGCGTGGTGAGGAAAAGCCCCGGCCAGTCCAGCCGCCGCCGCTGGTCGCCCGCCGTCGCCGGCACAAGCCGCACGGCGGCAATCAGCGCCGCAACACCCAGGGGAAGGTTGACCAGGAAAATCCAGTGCCAGGACAGGTAGGTGGTGAGGGCACCGCCCACCAGCGGTGCCAGGACCGGGGCCAGCAGGCCGGGCCACACCAGGAACGCTGTGGCGCGGAGCAGCTCCGCCTTGGGCGTACCGCGCAGTACCAGGAGGGTTCCCACCGGAACCATCATGGCACCGCCAACCCCTTGGACGATCCTGCTGAGGGTGAGCGCAGGAAGGTCCGGGCTGATAGAACACGCCAGGGAAGCAAGTGTGAAGATCGTGATGGCCAGGCAAAAGATCCGGCGGGCGCCAAACCGTTCGGCCAGCCACCCGCTGAGCGGTATGCCCATGGCAACAGCCAGCAGGTACGCCGTCATGGTGATGTTCACGTCTGCGGCGGGTACCCGGAAGTCGGCAGCAATGTTGGGAATGGCGGTGGTGAGGATGGTGCCGTCGAGGAACTCCATAAAGAAGGTGGCGGCCACCAGGAGCGCCAGGCGGGGACTCCATGCCGTGGTGCTGCCGGCTTCATCCACCGCATTGTTTGCTGCCATCCGTTCATCATTCCACTGGCACAGCGTCGCCGGACCCACGTGTCCGTACCCCGGACGGACAGCCCTGTGGTGAAAAGGTGCGCGGGACGGAAGGAAAGGCCCGGGCAGCAGGGTCGGGAGCCAGCAGCCTTCCCTAGGTACGCAAAAGGCCCCGGTACAGGACCGGGGCCAAACGCGGAGACGGGGGGATTTGAACCCCCGGTGGAGTTGTGCCCCACACTTCATTAGCAGTGAAGCCCATTCGGCCGCTCTGGCACGTCTCCAATTGCTATTCCTAGCCCACCAAGGATACGCAGAACCTGGCACGCAGTGCAAAACGGGCCGCACCACCCCGCAAGCGTGCCGCGACACCCCCGCCGGCTACAGGAGCGGAGCCTGTGCCGGCCGCACCATCCTGATTTCGCGCAGGTTTTCCCAGTCGGGGATAACGTCCGCGGCGCCGTCGGGTTGGAATCCGAAGTGCCGGTAGAAGCTGATCGCGCGCCCGTTCCCGGCTGCCACCCACAGGCTGGCCGCATTGCTGCCCAACGCTGCCTCCAGGAGACGCCGCCCCAGGCCCAGCCCCTGGTGCGATGCCAACAGGTACAGTCCCCACAGTTCCAGGTCCCCGGACGACGGCGGCCCTGCTTCATGCAATGGTCCGCTGTCCGGCAGATGCCGGGTGCCGGCGAAGCCAACTACGATGCCGTCGTCGCAGGCGACCCACGCATTCGCAGGCGCGGCTGCCTCCAGGAGATGGCGCCAGAGCGGCAGCCGGACTTCCGGACCCTGTGCGGCCAGGAACTGCTCGGACAGCATGCCCCGGCACGTCTCCTGCCAGCAGCGGGCGTGAACCTCCGCAAGGCGCCCCACGTCTGCCTGTACCGCCCGCCGGACCACGAGAGACACCGCTACAGCATCCCTCCGGCCAGCGCCTTCCACAGGAAATGTTGGCTGCGGGCCTGCAGCGCAGCCGCCTGCCGGTTGTCCGACGCTCCGGCGTGTCCGCCCTCCAGGGCTTCGTGGAACCATACGTTCGGGATGCCCATGGCGAGCATCCGGGCAGCCATCTTGCGGGCCTGCACCGGGCCCACCCTGTCATCGGAGGTGGCGGTCCAGATGAACGTCTCCGGGTATTCCACCCCATCCCTGAGCAGGTGGTACGGGGAGAACGTCCTGATGTACTCCCACTGTTCGGGGACGTCCGGGTCCCCGTACTCGGCGATCCACGAGTGGCCGGCGGACAGCTTGGTGTAACGGCGCATGTCCAGCAGCGGGACGCCACAGGACACCGCTCCAAACAGTTCGGGGTACTGCGTCAGCATGTTGCCCACCAGCAGCCCGCCGTTTGACCCGCCGACGCAGCCCAGCCTTTCCGGCGAGGTAACGCCGCGGGAGATGAGGTGGCGGGCGACGGCCGCGAAGTCCTGGTACGCCTTGTGCCGGTTTTCCTGCAGTGCCGCACGGTGCCATCCGGGCCCGTACTCGCCGCCGCCGCGGATGTTCGCCACCACGTAAACCCCGCCACGGGAGTGCGGTGTCTCCCCCTTGGAGCCGGCGGACGTGGACGTGCGGCGTTCCAGCCACGCCCTGCCCACCGTGCCGCTGTACGCGGGGGTACGGGAAACTTCGAAGCCGCCGTAGCCGGAGAGCTGGGTAGGGTTTTGCCCGTCCAGAGCGAGGTCGCGGGAGGCGACCTGAAAATACGGCACCCGTGTGCCGTCGTCGGAGACGGCGAAATGCTGCTGCACCTCATAGTCGTCATCGGCAAAGAACGACGGCGACGTCTTGACTGTCAGGTGCCGGCTCACCACGCCGGGTGTCCCCGACGCCGCGCGCTCCAATGTGCCCCGCATCAGCGTGCTGGGGGTGGTGAAGCCGGTGGCTACCAGCCAGAAGTCGTCCCCGGCGCCGTCTGTTTCGTCTTCATCGTCCACGGCATAGGCGTTGACATCGTGGAGCGGGGGACAGGCATCAAGGAGAGTGGATTCCCAGGCTCCGTCCGTGGCGCCGGTCGGCCGGGACGGGTCCAGGACGCGGATCTCGGAGGACACATCCTTGAGGAGGTTAAGCAGCAGGAAGTTCCGGGTCCAGCTCCACGACTGCAATGACGTGCTGGCGTCGGGGGTGAACAGCACCGAAACCTTCCTCGAACCGGCCAGGTAGTCTTCAAACGGTGCGGCGAGGAGTGAACCCGCCGGATACGTGGAGCCGTTGAGGGCCCAGTCCTGCTGCGGGCGGAACAGCAGCCACTCGCGGTGGGCGCTGACGTTGATGTCGGTGGGAACGTCGATCACCACCCAGGAACCGTCCTGCAGGACAGCGTTGCTCCGGTTGTAGAAGTCGATGTAGTCAACGGCGAAGGTCCGTTCGAACCCCGGCGTAGAGTCGTGGGCCACCACTGCCATCATGTGGTTCTCAGGCACCTCGAACAGCCGGGGCGCTTCACCCAGTGGTACGCCGCGCTTAAGGGTGACGGCAGTGCGGGCGTAGGAGGAGGCCGTTTTTGGAAGCCCTTCCGCAGTGGAGGCGACCAGCAGCGTGTCCGCGTCCAGCCACGAGACGTTGCCCTTCGCCGTCGGCAGGTCAAAGCCGCCCAGGGCTGGGTCCACGAACGTCCGCGTTTCAACGTCGAATTCGCGGTAGCGGTTGGCGTCGCCCCCGTCCGGGGACAGCGCCAGCAGCGCCAGCCGGTAGGGCTGGCCCGGGACAGGGCGGAGGAAAGTGGCCCCGTGGAAGACCCATTCTTCGCCTTCCGCGGCGGACAGGGCGTCGAGGTCCAGCAGGACGTCCCAGTCCGGTGTGTCCGTGCAGTAGCTGTCATAGGTGGTGCGGCGCCACAGCCCCTTGGGGTTCTGCCGGTCCTTCCAGAAGTTGTAGTACCAGTCGCCCCGCTTGCCCACCATCGCAATCCGGTCCGTGGAATCCAGTACTTCAAGGATGCCGGCCTCGAGCTCCACGTACTCGGCGTCCTCGAGCAGGTCTTCCGTGCGTGAATTCTGTTCCTTCACCCAGGCCAGCTGCTGCTCGCCGTATATCTCCTCGAGCCAGACATTTTCATCGGTGGGCTCGGGCGCGGTGCCCGAGGGCACTCCGGGGGTGTTGCCGGAACCGGGGGCGGGCGCTGGATCAGCTGCAGTGGTGGTCATGCGCCCCATCCAAACAACATCCCCGGGCGGCTAGCAAGTCAAGCGGCAGCACGTACTCACCTTTCAGCCGTACTCTGGATGCCGTGGAAATAACGCAGAGCATACGGACCGCCATCATCGGGGCAGGTCCGCGGGGCACCAGCGTCCTGGAACGCCTGCTCGCCCAGAGCACCGCACGGATTGCTTCCGGCGCCGGCCCAGTGCGCCTCCACATCGACGTCATCGACCCCTACCCCGCGGGTCCGGGCCACGTGTGGCAGCCGGGGCAGTCACGGCTGTTCCTGATGAACACCCAGTCCTTTTATCCCACGGTAATCCCGCAAGATCCTTCGCTGGCGCCGCCGGTCGCCGGCACCACCTTCGACCAATGGCGTGCCCGGCAGCAAGAGGACCCGTTGCCGGATCTTGATGAGGAGGAGCTGGCCGAACTTTCCGTCCTCACCGCCAATGAATTTCCCAGCCGCGCACTCTACGGCCGGTACCTCCGCAGCACCGTGGAGGAGCTGACACGCAACGTTCCGGACGGCGTCACCATCGACTTCCACGAAACGTCCGCCCTGTCCGTGCACCCCTCGGGCGACGCATCGTTCGATGTCCGCCTGGCCACCGGCACCACGTTAAGCACCGGATCCGTGGTGCTGGCGCTGGGTCACATCCCGTCCCGGCTGAACCCTGAACAGCGGGACCTGCAGGCTTCGGCAGATCAGCTGGGCCTGCGGTACCTGCCCCCGGCTGTGCCCGCCGACGTGGACTGGTCCCTGATCCCTGCCGGGGAACCTGTCCTGGTCCGGGGCATGGGCCTGAACTTCTTTGACACCATGGGCCAGCTGACGGAGGGCCGCGGCGGAAAGTTCATCAATAACGGCGCGATGCTCCATTACGAGCCCTCGGGCCAGGAGCCGCACATCATTGCTGCCTCCCGGCGGGGAACGCCTTACCGCGCCAAGGCTGCCTTGAGCGGCTACTACCCGGCGTCGGTCAGTCTGCGCTATTTCACTGAAGCGGCCCTTGAGCGCTTCCACACGGCCGGGATCCGCCCTGCGTTTGATCACGACTTCTGGCCGTTACTGCACCGCGATGCGCTGTGGGCCTACTACTCCACTCTGGTGCGCTCGCAGCCGAACGCGGTGCCGGACCCGGCGGCGTTCCTTGCCGCCCTGGACGAGGCCCTGCGTCCGCACGCCCACAGTGCCGCCAACTGGGAAGACGCCGTGGAGAGCGTGCTGGCCGTGCACGTCGGGCCCCGGCACCGGCTGGACCTGCCGGGGCTCGCGGCACCCTTGGCGGGCCGCTCCTTTGCCTCGCGCGCCGAGCACGACGCCGCCGTGGTGGAATACCTGCTCGATGATGCCCGCCGCTCTGCGCTGGGCGAGGGTGACCCCGTGAAGATGGCCATCGGTGCCCTCCACCACGGGCGCGCCGTGCTCAAGACGGCGGTGGCCGACGGCGGCATCACCGATGAATCCTGGGTTGCCGGCCTGCGGGGCTGGTTTGAATCGTTTGTGGAAGGACTCGCCAGCGGGCCGCCCGCGCTGCGCTCCGAACAGCTTGCGGCGCTGGCCAGGGCGGGGGTGGTCAGCTTTGTAGGGCCTGACCCCAAGTTCGGGGTAGACCGCAGGAACGGTGTTTTCACGGCCTCCTCGCCATGGGTGAACGACGCCCCGGTGGCCGCACGCACCATGGTGGAGGCGCTGGCGCCGGGCAACAGGGTCTCGGCCAACGATTCGCCGGTCCTGGAGCAGCTACTGGCTGACGGCCTGGTGCGGCCGCGGCTCATGATGTCCGTGGAGGGTGCTCCCGTTGAGTCCACCGGCCTGGATGTGGAGCCGCACCCTTACCGGCCGGTGGCAGCGAACGGGTCAGTGACCGAAGGCCTCTACGTGCTGGGGCTCCAGCTCTCGTCCGCCCAATGGGGCACGGCCATCGCCGCCGAAGCGGTCCAGTCCGGCGCGCCGAACTACCGCAGCGGCCAGCGGACACTGCGCGACGCCGACGAAATCGCCGGCGCCATCCTGGGATCCTGAGCAGGACAAGGCACCCGGCCCAACGCTCTTTCACTTCCTGCGCCTTAGAACGCAACGCTCTTTCACTTCCTGCGCCTTAACGGCGGACGCTCTCTCACCAGTCGCACCTTCACCTCAGCGCTCCCTCACCGTGGTGAGAGAGCGTTGAGGGAAAGCGCGCATTAGGTGAGAGAGCGTTCGGCTGGGCCGTGCCTTTACGACGGCGGCCCGCCCCACGCTGCCGTCAGCGGCGCAGGCAAGCCCGGTAGGCGGCCATGGCCTGGCCGTAGTTCGCCTGGCCTTTCACGTCAGCCGGGCGGACAGGCTTAACCGGAGGGGCGCACACGGGTTCAACGGCAACACTCGCCACCGTGACACCCACAGTGACCACCGTGCCGGATTCGGCGGCGGTAAGGACCAGCGTCCCTGTTCCTGCAGCGGCACCGGACGGGACAGCCAGGTTGACGCTGGCTGCACCCGCCTGAATTGGTACGGACCCCAGCTGGGTTACCGTCCCGGCGGAGTCGGTGAACACGGCTGACAAGGTCCTGTTCGCCGGGCTGCCAAGGGACGTCAGGTCCAGCTTGGATACTGCCAGTGTGATCGAATCGCCCGGCTTGACCTCGCCGGGCGTGGAGTTGGTGACGGCCACGGAACGGCGGGCGAAGTCGGGCGACACGGGGCTGCTCTTCTGCAGGTACCCAATCCACGCATCCCGGTCCACCAGCCCTGAATCCTTTGTGTTGGCACCTTCCGTGAAGATCCGGAAGTTGTCGCCGCCGGTGGCCAGGAAGCTGAACGTGCCCACCCGGTAGGACCGGGCGGGGTCGAGCGGGGCCCCGTTCACCCGGACGGACGTGATGCGGTCACCGGCCGGCCGGGCGGCGTCATAGGTGTAGTTCACGTTCCTGGACAGGCCGAGCTGGATATAGGCGCGGCTGGGGACCGTGCCGTCCGCGTTTGTTTGCCACTGCTGTTCCAGCATCGTTTTGAACTGGGCTCCTGTCAGGGACGTGGTCCAGAGGTTGTTCACGAACGGCAGCACGGCGTTCGCCTCTGCATACGTGATGGTTCCATCCGGTGCGTAGTAAAGCTCATTCCTCAGGCCGCCAGCATTGACTACACCGATCTCCGCCCCGCCCTGTTCCGCCGGCTGCAGTGAAGCCAGCAGGGACTCGGCCACGAGGTTGCCCAGGGTGGATTCGTTGCCGCGGTCATCGCGTTTGGCGACACCTGCGGCGTCCGTGGTGAAGGCGGTGGTGATGTCAGCTGTAACAGCGCCAACACGCTGGTTCCCCACCACGGCGGCATCCGCGAGGGCTTTCTTGACGATGGCGTCGACGGCGGCCACGCGCGGGTAGGCGGCGATCAGGTTCGCGGCGGGATCGGTAGTGCGCTTGACGTTGCCGGCCTTGTAAGCCGTTACCTCCTTGGTGGCGGTGTCCACGGTGAGCTGGATCTGGCCCACGTTTTCGCCGTAGTTGCCGGTCTGGACGATGGGGCGGGTCTTGCCTTCAACTCCAGGGACGGGGGCGTCCCAGGCGTATTCCTTGTGCGTGTGGCCGGTGAAAATGGCGTCGACGTCCGCGGAAGTTTCGGTCACGAGCTTCGCGAAGGGTCCGCCGGCCGCCACTTCCTCTTCCAGCGTGGCGCCTTCCACCGTTCCCGAGCCTGCGCCGTCGTGGTTTTCCACGATGATGATGTCGGCGAGGTTATCCGCGGTGATCCGTGCCGCTGCCCGGTTGATGGCGTCCACGGGATCGCCGAACTCGAGGTCCGCGATGCCGGCGGGGGTCACTAGGGAGGGAACTTCCTGGGTTACGGTGCCGATGACCGCCACCTTGACGCCGTTCATGTCCAGGACGGTGAACTCGGGCAGGACCGGTTCGGTGGTGCCCTTCCGGTAGACGTTGGCGCCCAGGTAGGGGAACCGGGCGTTGCTGCCGCCTGCGATGACGCGGTCCTGCAGGTCCGCCCAGCCGGCGTCGAACTCGTGGTTGCCCACGGCGGAGGCCTGGAGTTCCAAGGCGTTCAGCACGTCAATGGTGGGCTGGTCTTTGGCGACGGAGGACGCAAACAGCGAAGCTCCGATGTTGTCGCCGGCCGAGAGGAAGGCGGTTGCGCCGGGAGCTGCTGCTGCCCGGAGCTTTTCAATGGTGCCGGCGAACAGGACGGTGTTGGTGTCGATCCTGCCGTGGAAGTCGTTGATGCCCAGGAAGTTCAGGTCAACGGTGGCGGGAACGGACTGCAGGTTCAGCCCCACAATGACGGGGTCGTGGTCGCTGGCGCGGTACTGGTCCGGGGCGTAGTAGTCAGTGACGTTGTTGTTGTAGCGGCTGTACTCCAGTGCTACGGATTCCACCGAGTTGATGTTCCAGATGTCCGCACCCGTAACCGCAGCATCCGCTGCAGGGGAAGCGAGGATGTGGTCAAGGGACCCGACCATTCCACCGAACAGGTAGGAGTGCTTGGCGGTGCCGTCCGCGTTGCGCGCCTTTTCGTCCTGGTTGACGTAACCCTCGGCGGTGAAGACGTTGATGGGGTCTTCCTTGGCGTAGGCGTTGAAGTCGCCGATGAGGAAGACCTTGTCCGTGCCCTTGGCCTGCTGCAGGGACTTGCTGAACTCCAGGAGTGACTTCGCCTGGGCTGTACGTGCCAGGTTTGATGCGCCCTGGCCCTTGTCTGTGTCCTCCGGAGTGGCTGCGGAGCCTTTGGACTTGAAGTGGTTGGCGATCGCTATGAATTCGGTTCCGGCGCCGCCGCCCACGGGCTTGAAAACCTGCGCGAGCGGCTTGCGTGCGCTGGCAAACGCTGTGGTGTCATTGTGGATGCTGGATTCACCCACCGGTTCTGCAACAGCCTTCTTATAGATGAAGGCCGTGCGGATCATGTCCTCATCACTGAGCGGCGGGGCATTGGCAGGCGAACGGACGTAGTCCCAGACGCCAGGGGTTGCGACGTTCAGGGCGTCCACCAGCTTGGCCAGGGCGTCATCCCGGTTCTTGCCGAACTGTGCTGAGTTCTCGATTTCCATCAACGTGACAACGTCTGCGCCTGCCTTCGTGATGGCCGCGACGATCTTGTCCTGCTGCCGCTCGAAGTTCTCGGCGTTGGCGGCACCACGGGCGTCACAGCCTCCACGGACAGTGATGGGGTTGCCCGCCCTGTCATCGTGGAAGGTGCAGCCCGCCAAGGTGTCGCCCGTGGTGGGGAAGTAATTGAGCACGTTGAAGGAGGCGATTTTCAGGTTGCCTCCCACTGCCGCGGGAGCCTCGGTGCGGGTGGCGCCGAACGATGCGGGCTGGACGGTGGCCTTGTTGGCTTCCGTCAGGTGGGTCAGCGGCTGGAGCTTCCAGGCGTTGTTGCCATAGCCGAGTACCACGTTGGTGGTGAAGGTTACCGGCGATCCCACGCGGACCGGGTCAGTTGTGGTGAGGTAGGGCAGGACCTGCGCCTTGGTGGTGGCGTCCTTGAGGAAGCTGGTGCTGGAGCCGTCGTCCAGCTTGATGCCGCGTTCCGCGTTTTCAGCGACGACGGCGTTGTACCCGGCTGAGCCGTAGGGAGCGACGGCGGTGGGCTGGACCAGCGGAGCTGTTCCGCCCGCGAGGCCCACCTCGCCGTACTGGTTCAGCGTGTAGTTGTCCGTGACCCTCACCGGGCCCTGGGGTGCCAGGAGCATCCCTTCCAGTGATTCGCGGAAGGATTCGCTGGCAGGCAGGGTGAAGGCAGTGGCCTTGACCTCCGGGGCCGCTTCTGGGAGCTTGCTGAGCCCGGCAGCGGCTTCGACGTTGAGCTGGGTCATGCCGTGGTACTCGGCCACGGTGCCGGTCACCTGCACGTGGTCTCCGGGCTGGACCGACGCTAGGGTGGCGGGGGAGTAGACGAAGATGCCGTCCGACGCCGCATGGTTGGCCGCCGTCAGATCCCCGCCGGTTCCCGGGGTCTGGAGGTAGTAGCCGTTCAGCCCGCCGGTGGGGAAGGCTGCAGTGACCTTGCCCGTGGTGGTCACGGTGGACCCGGCCAGCGGGCTTGCGGTGCCCGTGCCCTGGATCTCGGCGATGGTCCGGGTGGACGGCGCGGGCGCGGGGTCAGGGGTGGGAACCGGGTTCGGTGTTGAAGTGCCGCCTGCGCCCGTTGGGGTGATGGCCGCGTTCAGGCTGAAGTCCGTGGCGTTACTGTTGCTGTCCGCGCCGGCCGCGCGGTTCAGGCTCTTAACTTCCGTGTTCGAGGAGGGTGCCTTGGCCGCCAGTGCTTCGAAAGTATTGGAGTTGCCGTACCCGAGGAGATCGGCGACGCCGGCCGGTTCCACCTGCGAACCTGTGGCCAGTGTAAGGGCTGTACGCTGCTTCGCCAGCACAATGGTGCCCGCTGTGCCACTGAAGTTCAGGCCAGTGGCGACCAGGTCCGCGGCAGGGAGATCCGCTCCGTTGGCGCCGTTGCTGGCACCCTGGACCAGGTAGTGCCCCTTGGCCCGGATGGAACCGGAAAGGGTCGCCACGTTGGTCAGAGGGGCCGTGCCGGCAGCGGAGCGGTACTGAACGGACCAGCCGTCCAGGGACACCGGGGCGTCCGATGAGTTGTACAGCTCAACGAACTTGTGCTTGAATGCGGCGCCTGCGCTGCCGCCACTGAGGTAGGCCTCGTTGATGACCACCGGCGAAGTTCCCGCCGCGGGCGAGACCTCCGCGGCTGTGCCGTCCGCAAGCGCGGGAAAGGCTGCGAGCGGAGCGATAAGCCCCGCTGACAGCGCTGTACCCAGCGCCAATTTCCAAGGTGTCTGCATCTGCTCTTACTTTCAGAAGGGTCTCCCCGATGGGGGAGCCAGTGGAAGGTGTCCAGGTTGTACCGATGGACGAGGGCCCGGATCCTGCTCCTGGTCAAGTGGTATCCGGCACATCAAAACAGGGATGAATGAACGCAAGGTTGCTAGTGCGTGCATTCGACGGTACGTTCCCCAGCGGAGCGGTCCGCCCCACCGGACCAGGACCCAGTGGCCCCGTCCGATGATGCTCTCGGCAGTGGTTGGTTTGGTGGCCGGAACCCATGTGCCGGCCATCACAAAAGAATACCGGCCGGTAGCTTTAGGGGAAGGTCCAGACGGGCAGATCTTTCCGGGATTTCTTGCCGGTATCTTCGCTGCGCCTCTGGCGAAGGCAGCCAAGCCCAGGCAGGGACACCACGGCGCTGGGCCGGGCCTGACAGCCCCTATGGTTCCGGCTGCGCCCAGCGCTTGTCGCGCAGTTGCCGGGGTAAACGAAGGACCCCTGCCTGCCAGCAAGCTGGCATGACAGGGGTCCTATTCGCGGAAGGTAAGAGATTCGAACTCTTGGTACGGGGTTACCGCACACTAGTTTTCAAGACTAGCTCCTTCGGCCGCTCGGACAACCTTCCCTGACTAGTAGTGTTTCATAGGCGCTTGCCTGCAACAAAACAGAGACTGGAAGGTGTCCGGTGCACACTGGTTGCAGCGAGTATTCAGCCAGAAACAGGAGTGTTCCATGAAAGCCGTCTACATATCCGAACCGGGCGGCCCGGAAGTGCTGGAGATCCGCGAGACGGACGCGCCGGTAGCCGGACCGGGGGAGGTGCTTATCGACGTCGTGGCGGCTGGCCTCAACCGCGCAGACGTGCAGCAGCGCAGGGGCTTCTACCCGCCGCCGCCGGGCGCTTCCGAGATTCCGGGCCTGGAAGTCTCCGGCCGCATAGCCGGCTTCGGCCCCGGCGTCAGCAAACCCTTTTCACTTGGCGACAAGGTGGTGGCGCTGCTGGCCGGCGGCGGATATGCCCAGCAGGTGGCGGTGGCTGCGGAACAGGTCCTGCGGGTACCGGACGGTGTGGACCTGGTGACGGCGGCGTCCCTGCCGGAAGTCGCCGCCACGGTGTACTCCAACCTGGTGATGACTGCCCAGCTTCAGGCTGGCGAGACGGTGCTGATTCATGGCGCCACCGGGGGGATCGGCACCATGGCCATCCAGCTCGCCAAGGCTTTGGGAGCCAGGGTGGCCACGACAGCCGGAACGGACGAAAAGGTGGGAACCGCGAAAGCTTTCCTGGGCGCGGACATTGCCATCAACTACGCCGAAGAGGACTTTCCGGCGAGCCTCCGCGAGCAAAACAGCGGGCACGGCGCCGACGTTATCCTCGACGTCGTTGGAGCCAAGTACCTTTCGCAGAACGTGGACGCCCTCGCCGACTACGGGCGCCTGGTGGTGATTGGCCTGCAGGGTGGCGTCAAAGGGGAACTGGACCTGGGGCAGCTGTTGAAGAAACGTGCAGCGGTGGTGGCCACCGCCTTGAGGCCGCGGCCGGTGGAAGAAAAAGGCGCGATCATGAACGCCGTTCGCGATGGCGTCTGGCCGCTGGTCAGTGACGGCAGGATCCGTCCGCTCGTGGCCAAGACTTTCCCGCTGGAACAGGTCCAGGCTGCGCATGAATACTTCGACTCGGGCGACCACGTGGGAAAGATCCTCCTGCTGATGTAACGGCCCACGTGGCGTTCATATCCAGTATTGCTTCGGAGCCTTCCTGCTCCTAAGCTCAGGGTGCATACGCGGTATGCACCCTGTCTTGGGGTAGCCCGCATACCGAGGCCCACCAACGCCAGGAGCGCCGATGTCCGTCCGCCACAGCCTCCTTGCCCTGCTCCAGGACCAGCCGCGCTACGGTTACCAGCTGCGGGCCGAGTTCGAGAACAGGACGGGAGCCACCTGGCCGCTGAATATCGGTCAGGTCTACACCACGCTTGACCGGCTGGAACGGGACGGCCTGGTTGTCAGGGACGGCGATGACGGCAACGGGCACGTGGTCCACAGCATTACGGGTGCCGGCAAGGCTGAGGTGGGAAGCTGGTTTGCCGCCCCGGTGGAGCGGAATAATCCGCCGCGCAATGAGCTGGCCATCAAGCTGGCGCTCGCCGTCACCATCCCGGGCGTGGACGTGCAGGGCATCATCCAGACGCAGCGTGTGGCTTCCATCCGCGCACTGCAGGACTACACAAAGGCCCGCAGGGACACCGCCGTCACCCACCGGTCAGGGGATACCGCCTCGCTGCTGGTCCTTGACTCCCTCATTTTCCAGACCGAAGCCGAGGTCCGCTGGCTGGACCTCTGTGAAGCCAGAATGGTCCAGCAGGCGCAGTCTCCAAGCCCAACACGCAGGACATCCAGCGGGGGCACGTCAGATGCAGGGCTCACAGGAATCTGAACAATTAAGTCACTGAATTGGGTCTTTTTGATTGTTGCCAACGGGTTTACCGTGGGTTTCAGGAGCCGCCCGCACCGGGCGCCGAAGCCAGGAGGGCTTTCCATGACAACGCACGTCGCCGACTGCAGCGTAACGAACTGTTCCTTTAACGACCACACCAACTGCAACGCAGCCGCCATCACCGTGGGCGGCGCCGAAAACCATGCAACCTGCGCCACTTTCATCGACACCGGCCTTCACGGCGGACTGCCCAAGGTGCTGGCCGACGTCGGGGCATGCCAGCGCTCCGAATGCGTCCACAACGACCATCTGATGTGCAAGGCGCCTGAAGTTCACGTCGGTCCGGGAGCCGACAACGCGGACTGCCTCACCTACTCCCACGCCTAGCCAAGCTCCCCGCCCACGCGGGAACCAGGGTCTCCGTCCGGAACACCGGATGGGGACCCTCTTTGCTTTTACCGCTTCCCGGGATGCCGGTACCGGAGTAGGAGCCGGGGCAGTGGGGCCCGTCATTAGGCGCCCGGTGCAGGCCGTTCGGCGCAGGCCGTGCTCCAAGGGCAAAAAAGCGCCCCGATTGAGGGCCACCGTTGGTAGTGTGCGAGTCAGCAGATGAGGAACAAATCTCAAGGAGGAGACATGGCCGAAACGCCTGATTATCGTCGGAGCGCAGCCCGGGGGGAAGGTACGGTTACCACCGACACCGTTCTCCCGCCGTCGGCCGTGGATGAAAATGTCCGCCAGGCCGAAGAAAAAAAGTGGACGCCGGGAAAGATCGCGCTTTGGGCTGCGATCGCCCTGCTGGGCGGCGTGGCATGGTTCATGCTGGCGATCATCCGCGGGGAGACCGTCAACGCCATCTGGTTTGTCTTCGCCTCCGTATGCACGTACCTGATCGGCTACCGTTTCTACTCCAAGGTCATCGAACGCTACATCACCAGGCCCGATGACCGCAGGGCCACCCCGGCCGAGTACAAGGCCGACGGCAAGGACTACGTCCGGACGGACCGCAACGTTCTGTTCGGCCACCACTTCGCCGCCATTGCCGGGGCCGGACCGCTCGTGGGCCCCGTGCTTGCCGCGCAGATGGGTTACCTGCCCGGCACTATGTGGATCATTGTCGGCGTCGTCCTTGCAGGCGCTGTCCAGGACTACCTGGTGATGTTCTTTTCCATGCGCCGCGGAGGACGATCCCTCGGCCAGATGGCACGGGAAGAACTGGGCGTCATCGGCGGCACCGCCGCCCTCATCGCCACCCTGCTCATCATGGTGATCATCGTGGCCATCCTCGCACTCGTCGTGGTCAACGCCCTCGGCGAAAGCCCGTGGGGCGTGTTCTCCGTCGGCATGACAATCCCCATCGCCCTGTTCATGGGCGTCTACCTCCGCTACCTGCGGCCCGGCAAAATCCTGGAAGTTTCGCTCATCGGCTTCGTGCTGCTGATGGCGGCAATCATCGGCGGCGGCATTGTCGCTGAAACCCCGTGGGGTGTTGATCTCTTCACCCTCGACAGGGTCACCATTGCCTGGGGAATCATCATCTATGGCTTCATCGCAGCTATTTTGCCGGTCTGGCTGCTCCTTGCACCGCGTGACTACCTGTCGACATTTATGAAGATCGGCGTGATCGTGATGCTCGCGGTGGCCATCATCGCGGTCCGCCCGGAGATTACGGTTCCCGCGTTCAGTGAGTTTGCCAGCAGGGAGAACGGGCCCGTATTCCCCGGTGCGCTGTTTCCCTTCCTCTTCGTCACCATTGCCTGTGGTGCCCTGTCCGGCTTCCACGCCCTGATCTCGTCCGGCACCACCCCGAAACTGGTGGAAAAGGAACGCCAAACCCGGTTCATCGGCTACGGCGGCATGCTGATGGAGTCCTTTGTGGCCATCATGGCGCTGGTTGCTGCGATCTCCATCGACAGGGGCCTGTACTTCGCCATGAACGCGCCGGCTGCCCTGACGGGCGGCACGGTTGAAACAGCAGCCACCTGGGTGAACAGCCTGGGCCTGACCGGGGTGAACATCTCTCCCGACCTCCTGTCCCAGACCGCCGAGAACGTGGGCGAGGAAAGCATTGTGTCCCGTACCGGCGGCGCCCCCACGCTCGCCCTGGGCCTTGCGCACATCATGCAGCAGTTCATCGGCGGCACGGCCATGATGGGATTCTGGTACCACTTCGCCATCATGTTCGAAGCTCTCTTCATCCTCACCGCCGTTGACGCCGGCACCCGCGTGGCCCGTTTCATGCTCCAGGACTCCATCGGCAACTTCGTCCCCAAGTTCAAGGAACACTCGTGGCGGCCCGGAGCCTGGCTCTGCACCGCGATCATGGTGCTCGCGTGGGGCGCGGTCCTCCTGATGGGCGTCACAGATCCGCTGGGCGGCATTAACACCCTCTTCCCGCTGTTCGGCATCGCCAACCAGCTCCTGGCAGCCATCGCCTTGTCCGTGTGCCTGGCCATCGTGGCCAAGCGCGGGACGTTCAAGTATCTGTGGATCGTGGCGCTTCCGCTGACGTTCGCCGCGGTGGTCACCATCACGGCGAGTTACCAAAAGATCTTCTCGCCCGTCCCGGCAGTGGGTTACTTCGCGAACAACGCCGCCTTCAGCAAGGCCCTCGCCGAAGGCAAGACCGAATTCGGCACGGCCAAGTCCGTGGCAGCCATGGAAGCCGTAGTCCGCAACACCGCCATCCAGGGCTGGCTCTCGGTGATCTTCGTCGTGCTCAGCATCATTGTTATTACGACGGCGGTGCTTGCCACCGTCAAGGCGTTCCGCACCCGTGCTGACGGGACAGCCGCGAAGGACACCGAGGACCCGGCCCGGCCGTCCCGCGTCTTTGCCCCGTCCGGTCTCATCCCCACGCCCGCCGAGAAGGAGCTGCTGGCCGAGTGGGAAAAGGTTCCTGCCGAGTTGCGGTTCGAGAGGGCAGGCCACCACTGATGAGCTCCGGACTCGCCGCGGTTGCCCAGGGCTTCCGGGGTTTTGCACGTTACTTCGGCGGCGTGCTGGGCGCGGATGCCTACGTAAAGTACCTGGAGCACCACCGGGCTGCAGGCCACAGCACCCCGCCTTTGACCGAGCGCGAGTTCTGGCGGGACCAGACCGACCGGCAGGACACCAATCCCCAGGGCCGGTGCTGCTGATTGAGCCTGCAGCGGACAAACCGTCAGTGCGCTTCATGGAGTGAACAACCGGCCGATTGCTCGTGAGAGTATGAACGCATGAGCGATCCGAAAGACACTCAGGCACCTGAGGACCTCCCGGTAGAGGGCACCACCATCGACGGCGGACAGCCGGCACCTGCGCCGGCTGTCCCCGCCAATGACGGCAAGCCCAAAGGCAGCAACCTGCAGGATTTGGTGGATGAACCGGCCAAGGTGATGCGGATCGGAACAATGATCAGGCAGCTGCTCGAGGAGGTGAAGTCCGCGCCGCTGGACGACGCCGCCCGGGGACGTCTCGCCGAGATCCATGAGCGCTCCATCAAGGAACTGGAAGACGGGCTTGCCCCTGAGCTGGTGGAGGAGCTGGACAGGATCAGCCTCCCGTTCCCGGACGAGGCCACTCCCTCCGACGCTGAGCTGCGCATTGCCCAGGCACAGCTGGTGGGCTGGCTGGAGGGGTTGTTCCACGGTATCCAGACTGCCATCGCCGCCCAACACGCTGCCCGCGAGCACGCTGCGGCGCAGCACCAGCTCCGCCAGCTTCCTCCGGGCACAATTATTGCTCCCGGTGTGGTCATCGGGGAGAACGGGGAGCCTCAGCGGGCGTCGGCCGTGCCGCGGGCCGGTGTTCCAGGACGGCCAGGCCAGCCCACTGACCCGGACCACGGTCCGGGACAGTACCTTTAGGGCATTTGGGCTTTTTTAGCGCCGCCAGGCAGGGGCGCAAGGACGACGCTGAACTTGGGAAGGGATTGTGGCGACGGGCCCACGATCGCTTCCACCGGGGGCTGGACCGCTTCCACCAGGTCCTCGAAGGGGTGGAAGACGACCAGCTCTATTCGGAGCTGGTGGATGTCGCCAATGAACTTGCAGCACTGTTGGACCGCGTCAGGGCAGTCTGCGTGCAAGCACAGCAGCGCTCGCCCAGCGACGGGCTGGACATCCCGGACGCCCTCGCGGGTGTCCACCGCTCCCTGTCCAAGGCCGGCAATTCCCTCGCCACCACCGCCGAAGCAGCAGCCATGCTGCGCCTCGCCGTCGGTCCCGTCCCCGTGGGCGCAGCATCTGTGCGGCGCCGCGCGGAGGCGGTGTTCCAGCAGGTGGCCGACGCCGAGCGGCACCTGCGGGAGGAGAGTCCGGACCCCCGGCAAGAGGATATTCCCGGTTAAGCGTCTGGCTTAGTTCGTGCTGATCGCCGTTGGCAGGGCAGTTGTTTTGGCAGGATGGGGTCATGACTCTTTCACCGACACTGACTTTCAACGACGGAAACCAGATTCCCCAGCTCGGCTATGGCGTATGGCAGGTTGAGGATGGGGTGGCGGAAAAGGTTGTCCGGCAGGCCTTCGAAGCTGGCTACCGCCACATCGACACCGCCAAGATCTACGGCAACGAGGCCGGCGTTGGCCGCGCCATTGCCAGCTCAGGCCTGTCACCCGAGCAGCTCTTCATCACCACCAAGCTCTGGAACGCAGACCAGGGCTACGAATCCACCCTTGCGGCGTTCGAAGAGTCCATGGACCGGCTGGGCCTTGAGACCCTCGACCTTTACCTGATCCACTGGATGCAGCCCAAGCAGGACAAGTACGTGGATACCTGGAAGGCGCTGATTGAGCTGCAGAAGCGTGGCAGGGTCAGGTCAATCGGTGTTTCAAACTTCACCATCGAAGGCCTGGAGCGGATTATCAGCGAGACCGGCGTGGTTCCGGCCATCCACCAGATTGAACTCCACCCGTACTTCAGCCAGCGCGAACTGCGCGATTTTGGTGCCTCTAAGGGAATCCTGACGCAGGCCTGGTCACCACTGGGCCAGGGCGGCGAGCTCCTGGAGGACCCGACGGTGGCGTCCATCGCGGCCAAGCATGATGCCACGGCCGCCCAGGTGGTAATCGCCTGGCACCTCGCCATCGGCAACGTGGTCATCCCCAAGTCCGTCACGGAGTCCCGGATCCGCGAAAACTTCGCGGCCCTGGACGTTTCCCTTGACGCCGACGACATCGAAGCCATCAACGCGCTGGACCGCAGCGCCAAGGGCGAAGGCCGTATTGGAGCCGATCCCGCTGTCTCCGACTTCGCTTAGCCCGGACCGCTTGCCGGTCTAAGCAGTCCGGTCCCAATAGACCGTCCAACCCGCGTTGCCTGGGGGTGTCCCCTCGCAACGCGGGTTACTGCTTTAAGTGCCTCAGGGAGAATTCCCTTTAGGCAGCGATACGGACCTGCTGGACCGGAACCGCGTCCACGACGGCCCAGCTGTCCTCACCGGCGCAGTGCCGGCTGGCGAACCGCTCGGCCTCCGCCAAGGTGTCAAAAGTCTCGGAGCGTGCACGGCCGCAGTCGGCGTCGAAGTAGGTGACGTGAAATTCCTGTACGAGTTGGCTTTCCATAAATCCAGTGTGCAACCGGGGTCTGACATTCCCCGGAATCAGCCCCGCGTGTTGCTCTCCGACGTAGTCACAGGCCCCTTCCCATAGCACCGTCCGCGGCGGCAGGGGCTCAAAGTCAACTAATCGTCGGCACTGACCCGTTGGTCGTCATCGCGTTCCGCGGGCTGAGGCCACCCGCCCTTTCGGTAGGCGGGAGTTCCCGCGGCAAGTACGATTACTGCCACTACACAACTGCCCGCCATGACGCCGGCCATCGAGAGCGCGTTTCCACCCAGAAGCCCCACCAGCGGACTGACGAGCCCTGCGACGCCGGACTGCAGGGCTCCGATGACCGCGGCCGCTGTACCCGCCATATGGCCGTAGTTGTGCAGGGCCAGTACGGAGGCGTTTGCCGGAATCATGCCCTGGGCAGACAGGACCAGCCACAGGCCGGCAATCAGGCCAAACGGGCCGCCGGCACCCGTCAGGACCACCACGAGCAGCAGCAGGGCGAGGCCCAACTGCACCAGGAGGGCGGTGCGCAGGAGCCGGACCGGCGGGAACTTCCGGACAAGGGTGGCATTCAGTTGTGCCGACAGCACCAGCGCGGCGCCATTGAGGGCAAAGACAAGGGCGAATTGCTGGGCCGTGAGGCCGTACTCGTTCTGGAAGACGAAGGGGGAACCCACCACGTAGCTCATAATCAGGGCCAGCCCCAGGCCGGGGATCACCGCCAGGGCCATGAAGTGCTTGTCCCGCAGCAGCGACCAGTAGGCACCTGCCACGTGCCTGGGGTGGGCCGGCGCCCGCCGGTCCTCCGGCAGCGTTTCAGGCATGAACTTCCAGACGATTGCCACCAGGACCACCCCGATGAGGGCCAGCGCATAGAAGACGGCACGCCAGTCCCAGAGCCCGGCGATGGCCTGGCCCACGGTGGGTGCCAGGAGCGGGGCGAGACCGATCACCAGCATCAGCCGGGACAGCAGCCGGGCTGCTGCGGAACCAACGAAGCGGTCACGGATGACGGCCAGGGCCACCACGGCGGCAGCTGCGTTGAAGAAACCCTGGAGCACGCGGAGCCCTGTCAGCGTTTCGATGTTCGGAGCCATGGAGCACAGCAACGAAATGACCACGTGCAGGGAAATACCGATGACCAGCGGCAGCCGCCGTCCGAACCGGTCCGAGAACGGGCCGATCACCAACTGGCCAACGCCGGCACCGACGAGGGTTCCGGACAAGGTCAGCTGCACGGCGGTCTGGGTTGTACGGAGGTCGGCTTCCACGGCGGGCAAGGAGGGCAGGTACATGTCCGTGGTAACAGCCGGAAGCGCGGCCAGGGCGCCGAGCATCAGGATGTACTTGAAGCTGCGCGGTGGCTGCTTGCTGGTGTTCTGGGAGTGGGACGGGTCCTTCACGGGGCAAACCTAACTTGTGTGCAAGCACGCAGGGTGTGGGTCCAATGCGTGGCCGTGGCTTGAGCAGTTCAGCTGAGGTCATGGGAGTACCCCTGACGAAGTGTTCCTAAACCCGCGTCCACAGTTTGGCCGGCAGCCCGGGGATACTTCTGTCAGCTGCCCAGCCGGAGGACCCGTTCCTGCGCGAGCATCGCAGTCCGCTCGGCTTTGTCGGCTGCCCGCTGGGCCTGTTTTGCCTCCGCCGTGGTGCTGGCTAACCTTTTGCGGGACTGCTCGAGCCGGTCCTCAACTGCTTTGAGCTGCGCCCGCAGACCGGAGGCCTCCTGGATCAGCCCAGCAATTTCGGTCCGTGTTTCGTCCGCCTGGTTCTGCAGATTTTTGGCCAGCTGCGCCGTCTCGGCTTCTGCCGCCTGTGCTTCCGCAAGGGCGGCTTGGGCTTTGTCCAGTGCGGGCAGCGACCTTGGCCGCGGTGCCTGGCGGACTGCCTCGAGGCGCGGCTTATCAGGCTTGGTCCGGGCGGTTCCCGCCGCCGTCGTGCCTTCCTTTTGTTCCTTTCGCACCGGCGTTTTGGACGGCGCAGGAGCTGCCCGCTGTGCGGGCAGGGCGGCCGGGACTGCCACAGAGCCCTCAAGCTCCACGGCGTTTACGCCGTCCGCCGAGATTGTCTTCAGGAGCCGTCCACTCTGGACGGCAGCAGCGGCCCCCTCATCTGCCGTCAGGGCCCGGAGGGTCTCCTCGACGTCAGTAGTCATCGCATCGCTGATGGACCGGCCGTGCTCCTGGGCTACGGAGCGGGCGGTGTCGACGGCGGCAGCCAGAAGGGTTCGCCGCTCGCGTCCCAGCTCCCGGAGGGCTGCGGCGTCCAATGACGCCTGGGCCGCACGCATCCGGGTCCCCAGGTCCGCCAACCCGGCAAGGACCTCCGGTTGGTGCAGGGCCAGCATGTTTACGGTCCAGGCGGCAACCGAAGGCTTTGGCAGTGCCCGTACAGCGGCTCCGAGTTCCTTGTTTGCACCGGCAACTTCCTTTGCTGCGGCGGCACGTGCCGGCACGAAGTCTTCCATCGGCTTGGCGTAGAGCCCGTTCGCTATCTCCGCCAGGGCCTCGTCTTCCATAACCGCCATACTAATTAGCGTGCTGCCGGCGAACCATCTCGGTAATCCAGCTGGGCGCATAGGGCGAGGTGCAGCCCGGGGGAGTGGGGTAGTCCTTGAGTACCTCCAGGCGCTCACCAATGCTGACCGCCCGGTCCCGGTGCTCCGCATGCCCGATCCCGATTTGTGCCAGGCAAGTGTTCATTGCCCACTGCAGGCGGTCCGGCGCGGCCTTCATCCCGGCCTCTATCACGTCCAGCAGTCCGGCAAGGTCAAGGCCTTCAGGCTGCTTCACCACGCGTTCACTGGTAAGTGCCCAGCCTGCACTCGCCACCACCGGATCGGGATCGTCAAGCCACGCCAGGCGCAGTTCTTCTGCGTGGGGATTCTTTTTCACCACATAATTCACCAGCCAGTCGTGCACCTTGGGTGTGCGGCCCTCGCGGAGCATGGTGTCCAGCTCGTCGCTCTTAAACGCCCTGGGACGGCAGACCAGGAGGGCCAGCAGCCTCGCCGCAGTGTCACCCGTCTCCCAGAGCCGGCAAGCGAGTTCCTGTTGGGTCTTAAGGCGCTTTGCGACGGCACGCAGCTGGCCGAGGTTCACACCGTGATTGTCCCCGTGTCTTTCGTTTACCTCGCGGACCCGCGGGTCTTCAAGGGCGGCAAGCTCCGCCATCAGCCCTTCCAGACTGGTTCCGGTCATTCCGCTCGCCGCCATTTTGGTTTCTCCTCCGTCGCATGCGAAGTTCAGCCTACGACGAAGGGGACTTCCGTCCGCGCCGGTGCCACGGGCGTGTGTGGGGCACGGCGGGCTAAAGCCGGCGCACCAGCCAGCTGGCCACCCACCGGACGTCCTGCCCGTCGTCCCACGCCACCAACACATGGGTGACGGTGTAGGCGGTGGCGAGTCCGGTCCTGGAGCCCACCTTCACCCGCGCAGGCCGCAGCATCAGGACCGGCCGGCCGGGTGCTTGCCGCAGGACGTCCTCGCCCACGGAAGCCTGCAGCGCGGCGGCCTCGGCCGACAGGTCGGGCAACTGCCGGGGGAGCATATCCAGCGGTGCGTGCTTTTCGGCTGGATCTGGTGACAGCGGCATGGGGAGTCCTGTAAGCAGTGGAAGCTGTGCACCAATACCGTCTTCATAGGCTGAGTGCGTGAACCACCGGTGACCCGATGGCCGGCAGCAGCCGTAGCCGGCCTGCTGCCGTATCAACAAGATTAGGGTCGGGTGCCTTGGCGTGCATGCGTAGGAAGTACTCGACTCCTTAAAGGGCCTACTACTTACCGCTGCTTTTTAGGGAAGACGTCTGCCCGCCCGGATGTAGTAGTCCCTCGGCAGTAGGACCGTGCGATGGAGCCGGTGACTGGTGGAACGGGTAGCAGCGCCAGCATGGCGGCTTTGTTCACGGAGAGCAGGGCCGCCAAGCGGGCGCCGGTCCGTCTGACGAGCCCGCGCGTTAGCCTTCAGCAGCCACTGCGCGAGTTGGTCGTTGAAGTCCTCCGGTGAGGTAAAGACCCGGCCTAGCAGGAAGGCTGTTTCAAGGAACTGATTGGCCGGCGCAACCACGCCCATACTCTCCGGTTCGTAGGGCTTGACCTGCACGATCCGGGTGGTCAAGACCTTGGCGAACGCAGCGACTCCGGCGGCGTAGCTTTTCCGCCTGCCGACGCCGGTTTCGCGTCCCAGATCAGCCGGCGGGGAACAGCGCTTAGGGATCGGATTCGTCCCACTTACCGGCCAGCAGGTCTCCGGTCATCCTGGACGGGGTCATCCGGGCCATAATGAACCAAGAAGGCGAGGAGACCATCACGGCTCCGGCAATACCTTGTCTTCGCCGTCACCAACGATTATCCAGACCCCCGGGAACCACAGGTCGCACCGCCAGATCCCCGGGTTCGTGAGAGATCCGGTCAGCTACTCGGACCGGTTCCTTGCTACGTCCTCCTCAAACCAAGCCGGTGACCCGGACCAGCCCAACCCGCTCAGCGAGCACCGTCTCCGGCATCAAAGGGTTCTCCGGCAGCATCGCCCGAACTGCCGGTCCACTGCCCTTCTCCCGGAGTCCTGCGGCGCTCGGGCACATGCTGGCGGCCCTCAGCACTGACTGCCTTGGCGACCGTATTCCTTGAGATCCCCAGCCGCGCCGCTGTCGACCTCATCGATTCAAGCTCGGCTAGATGCAACCGTCGAATAAGCGCCAATCCTCCACTGGGATCACACTCCTACCAAACCCGAGACCTAGGGAAACGAAGCCGCCCGCCCCACGGCCAGCTAAACGAACCTTTTCGCGCCACTTGCCAAACTAATTATGTCAATACTGTGGGTAGGCTCGTAATATTACTGTGGCTATGTAGACCCATAGGTGGCCTGATTACAGTGGGCGTTCTAAAATTTTCCATAACTACTCGTACCAACTATGCAGCAGAGCTTAGCCTAGTGTCGCCCGCAACCTAAGCTGACCCCAATAATGGTCCTTATTGGCAGGTGGTGACTCCGCTGAAGTAGCGATATGAAACCCGTGTGCCGCTTCCCGCCAATTGTTCCATCCTTTAGCTTTATGCAGCGCTACGGCGATCAGAGGCTACCCCACCAGATCTGAACTCCAGTCGTAACTAACTCGAATTGACCCACCGTGGAAAGCGGAAGGGGGCGGACGTTATCCGTTGCGGACTTATGGGGCGGCCGCGACCGCGTTTCGCAGGACAGCTACGAGTATTTCAAGCTGATCATCAGCGCCTTGAGCTGCGCGTACTGTTCAGTAACCATCCACGCTTCCGCAGCCTGTCGGCTCGGAAAAGCCGGCATTGGGCTCGGGTATACCGACTGGTTGAAGATGGCTGTGTTCATCGCACCGCCATTGCCCATCATGAGTAAAGTGCAGTGCGACGAGACGTTCCCCTCCTCTAGGTTGCGGGGGTTCATGACCGCCATGACGTAGGAGTTATCGGTGCCAATCTTCTCCACAATGAATCCAAATGTCGGCGCGGTGCCATCAACTTCGCTCATTCCTGGTACGGCTGCCCCATCCAACACAGTCCGGTGCACTGGTCCCCCTGTGCATCCGATGCCCTTGGCACCACTTAGGACGCGGACGAGGGCGGCGCCTGTTTGGTCCGAGACGGTCACTTCATAGGGCTGCTCGGGGGGCCCCTCCTGGCCTGGCCCCCGCTCGATCCTGACGGACCAGGAAGCAGGGTATGAGAAGGAGATGTGCCCGTCAGGGAACGTGAACGACTTCAGTGCGGGCTGGACCGGCGCCGCTGGCACCACCGGCCGGGCCGGAACTTGAGGGGCAGCTTCCGTGGGCATGGCTGTTCGACTGGGGGTGGAAAGAGCCGTCGGCGCCGCTGCCGCGGAGGCCCCAGCGCTGGGAGTTGTACTCTCCACAACCAAATTTTCTGCAGGCTTGGGCCCGCATGCTGAAAGGAAAAGGCCGATGGCAATACCGCCGACAGTCATTAGGCTACAAAATCCGAAGCGGTTGGAAGTCACGATATTGAAATTCCCCCAAGAAGGCGCTCGTCGCGCACTGTCTGCCCCTCAGATCCCAAGAATCAGGACCGGCGGCATTAGTCAAAGACTAGAGGCAAAGTCTTGTTAAGACAGGCCACTTTAGGGACGAAATCATAACTTCTAAATAACAAAAGTCTGGCCCGGTCATCATCTGAAAGAACCCGAAAGGCTGATCCTGGACGAACCGACCAAGGCTCTCGACCTGGTAAACCGGTAATTAGATTGAAACCGACAACACCTGCCCGAAGAAGATTATGGTGCCCCTGCCGTAGGCAGGGGCACCTGATTGCTCGGGCTAACGGTGGCCGAAGACATGAAACATTTGCTCATGGCCGGGGCGGAGGCTGTATAGGCCCTCCTGTAAGGAGATGAGGAGAGAGTGACGAACAAGCTGGGAGTCAAAAGAAAAAGCGGGGAATGCATAAGATTCCCCGCTTGTCCATAAGCCAGCGAAAAACCCCCCAGAAACCTTGATTTCTAGGGGGTTTGTCCCGAGCTTCCTATCAGAATCGAACTGATGACCTTTTCATTACGAGTGAAACGCTCTACCGACTGAGCTAAGGAAGCACCGCATGCTGCCCGGAAGAACCGGGCGCTTCATGCAAGATTCAACTGTAGTAGAGTCCCAGCGCCCCGGTCAAAATGGGCGGGGCCAAAGGGTATGAGGCTTTCAGCACACGGTGTTGTCCGCCGGAACCTCGCCACTGACGAGGTAGGCGTCCACGGGGTCTTCGATGCAGCTGTTGGACCGGCCGTAAGCGGTGTGGCCTTCGCCTTCCCACGTCAACAGGGCGGCGTTGCCCAGCTGCTTGCGGAGCGAAGCGGCCCACTCGACCGGAGTGGCAGGGTCGCCGGTAGTGCCGATAACCACAATGGGTGAATCTCCTGTGTACTCAACCGGTGCCGGCGTCCGGGTGTTTTGGTAGGGCCAGTCAGCGCAGTTGGTGCCGCCGTAGGCAAAGAAGTATCCGAAGGTGGGGGAGTCCTGCATCAGGCGCTGCTGTTCGGCCCGCATAGCTGCGGTATCGGACTCCATGGGGTAGTCCAGGCAGTTGATGGCATTGAACGCGAACGTCGAGTTGGACGTATACGTCCCGTTGGAAGCACGGTCGGCACCAAGATCGGCCAGCCGAAGCATAAGGCTCACGTCACCGGTCATCGCCGCTTCAAGGGCCTGGGTCAGGGCAGGCCAGCTCTGATCGTTGTACAGCGGGGTGATCATCCCGCTGACGAACATCGTGGCGTTGACCACACGCCCGTCCTTGGCGGTTCGGGGCGTTTGTTGAACGGCCGCAATGAGGTCCCGCAGCTGCTGCACCCCTGAATCAACGGTCCCGCTTAGCGGGCAACCGTCCTGCTCCAGGCAGCTAGCAACATAAGACCGGATGGCTTTTTCGAAGGCGCGGGCCTGTCCCCGGGTGAGCTCCTCGTTGCTGATGGCCGGATCCAAGGCGCCGTCGAGCACCATCCGCCCCACGTTGTTCGGGAACAGTGAAGCGTAGGTGGATCCCAGGAAGGTGCCGTAAGAGTACCCGAGGTAGTTGAGCTTGGAGTCGTTCACCACGGCGCGCAGGATGTCCATGTCCTTCGCGGAACTCACCGTATCGATGTGGGCCAGGACCGGACCGGTCTGCTCCGCACACTGGGCGGCGATTGCCCTGTTGTCCGTCCGGGCAGCCTCCAGGCCGGCGTCGGTTTCCAGATCGTAAATTTTGGCCCGCGCGGCATCACGCTCGGCGTCCGTTATGCAGAAGACAGGTGCAGAACGTTTTACGCCCCGGGGATCGAATCCCACGAGGTCGTACGCGTCCCGCACGGCCTGGGAGAAGTGCGTTCCCGAAGCGTCCTTGACGAAGTCATAGCCGGATGCGCCCGGGCCTCCCGGGTTGACCAGCAGGCTGCCGGTTTTGTTGCCGGTGCTCGAAGCCCTTAACGCGGCCAGTTCGATGGTGTCGCCTTCGGGCTTGTCATAATCCATCGGCACCTTCACCTTGGCGCACTGGAATTCACCTTCGCACGGCTCCCACACCACTTCCTGGGAGTAGAACTGCTCGAGCCCGGCCGGAGCGGACGCCACAATCGAGGGATCCGCCTTGGCAGTGGCAGCCTCCTGGTTGCGGTCTCCGCCGTCGAACAGGGTGCAGGAGGCCAGAACCATGGCCAGCGCCATGGCCCCGGCGGCACGCACGCCAATCACCCAGGATCGGGGGTGTGCAGGCAGGGGGCGGGCAGTCATCGGGTCTCCTTGGAGGGCTAGATCAGGCTGGCTGCCATGGACTCAATGGTCAACAGCGGGGCAACGTTGGTGGTGGTGATGCGTTCGCGGGCTTTGTTGATGGCATCCATCCGGGCGAGGGTGACCTCCGGAGTGGAGCGGCCGGCAAACTCCTCCAATTCACCCCTCAGCTCAACGTTCACGAGCTCCACAGCATTCCCGAGCTGGATAATCAGCACATCCCGGTAAAAGGAGAGCAGGTCCGTGAGCGTCCGGTCCAGGGAATCGGTGATGGACCGCTTGGCCCGCCGTTTTTGGTCGTCCTCCAACTGCTTCACCTGGCTGCGCATGGCAGGAGGCAAAGTTCCGGACTCCGGCGCCCCCAGCGTTGCCAGCAGGGCAGCCTTCTCGGCAGCATCGCGTTCCTCGTTGGAACTGTTGGCCTCGGCGGTGGCGATTTTTACCAGCTTCTCCGCCATCATCACCGCGGCGGTCACACCCCGCAGCCCCAACGGGAACCTAACGGTTTCCAGGCGCCGTTCCCTCGCCGCAGGGTCCCGGGCAAGCCGGCGGGCAATACCCACATGGCTTTGTGCCGCACGGGCCGCTTGCTCCGCCAGCGCCGGCTCCACGCCGTCGCGCTTTACCAGCAGAGCCGCCACGTCAGCGGCGGGCGGCAGCCGTAACGCCACGCTCCGGCAGCGGGAGCGGATGGTCACCAGCACATCGGCAGGGGACGGGGCGCACAGCATCCACACCGTCCGGGGAGTTGGCTCCTCGATGGCCTTGAGCAGGACATTGGTGGTGCGCTCGGCCATCCGGTCCGCGTCCTCCACCACGATTATCCGCCACCGGCCGGAGGATGGCCGGTTGCCCGCCGCCGCCACCAGGTCGCGCGCTTCGTCGATGGTGATGGTGACTTTTTCGGTACGGACAAAGGTGACGTCCGAGTGCGTTTCCCCGAGGATGGTCCGGCAGGCCGGGCACTGCCCGCAGCCGAGGCGGCTGGCATCCTCCTGGTCGCAGTTCAACGCCGCGGCAAACGCCTTGGCGGCATTCGAACGGCCGGACCCCGGGGGCCCGGTGAACAGCCACGCATGAGTGAGGCTTTCACCGCCGGCGGCCTGGCGGAGTTGTTCGACGACGGCAGCCTGGCCCTGCAGGTCGTCCCACACGGTCATGCGTCAACCTCCAGGGACGCCAACAGGGCGTCCACCCGCTGGAGAATCTGCTCAGCAAGGTCACTTACGGGAAGATGGGCGGGCAGCACGAGGTAGGAACCGGCCCGGCTTGCGGCCAGCTCCAGGAAGGCCTCCCGGATCCGCAGGTGGAATTCGTCAGCTTCGGACTCCAGCCGGTCCTCGGCGGCATCACCGGCGGTCCGGCGGCGGCGGCCCACTTCCGGGTCAACGTCCAGCAGGACCGTAAGGTGGGGCTCCAGGCCCGAGGTGGCCCACGCGTTGATGGACCGGACGGCGTCCTTGCCCAGGTTCCGCCCGGCTCCCTGGTAGGCAACGGAAGAGTCGATATACCGGTCCGTTAAAACAATGTCCCCGCGCTCCAGTGCCGGCCGGATGACCTGGCTGGCGTGGGCAGCCCTCGATGCGGCGAAAATAAGGGCTTCGGTGTGGGCATCAATGTGGCCGTGCCCATGGTCAAGGACCAGGGACCGCAGCTTCTCGCCAATGGGGGTTCCACCGGGTTCCCGGGTCCGCAGGACCGTCAGCCCGCGCGATTCAAGGGCATCCGCAAGCCGGGCCGCCTGGGTTGACTTGCCGGCACCATCTCCGCCCTCAAACGCGATGAAAAGGCCCGCCCGTTGTTTGCTCACCGGTCAAGCCTACCGATCCGCCCGGACAATCGCAGACCGCCGCAGCCCCATGTGGACAGCATCTGCGGGCGGGGTAACGGCTTTCCGGGGTGCTTCGCGCGGACAGTAGGCTTTCGTCCATGAGTCTTTCCGAACAGCAAGCAGCTTCCCTGGCGGCTGAGACGGTAGTGGTGGCCGCGGGGCGTCCCCCGCGGGAAAGGGACCAGCCAGTCAACCCGCCCATCGTGTTGTCCTCCACATACTTCGGCACTGGTGCCCTTGCTGACGGGGACCGCGGTTACGGCAGGTACTCCAACCCCACCTGGGATCCGTTCGAGGAAGCGCTGGGGCAGCTCGAAGGTTCGGAACTGCCGGGTCTCCTCTACGCGTCCGGCCTCGCTGCAGTCAGTTCCGCCCTGTCCCTCATTCCCGCCGGGGGAGTGCTGGTCATGCCGACGCTTTGCTATTCAGGTTCCCTGGTCATGGCGGCCGAGCTTGCCCAAAAGGGCTTCATCGAGCTCCGAACCGTTGATATTGCCGATACTCAAGCAGTCGGGCAAGCGCTCTCGCCCGGCGGCCCGGCCGGTCGGGCGGCCGCCATGCTCTGGCTCGAGAGCCCTACAAACCCCATGCTCAGCGTCGCGGATGTGCCGGTCCTCACTGCCGCAGCTCACGCGGCCGGAGCCATCGTCGTCACAGACAACACCTTTTCCACGCCGTTGGTCCAGCAGCCCCTGCGCCTGGGCTCCGACGTCGTCCTGCACTCGGTGACCAAGTACCTGGCGGGCCACTCCGACGTCGTCCTCGGCGCGCTGGTCACCTCCAACCCGGATATCCGTTCCGCGCTGCTCCATCACCGGACCATCCATGGCGGAATTGCCGGGCCCTTCGAATCCTGGCTTGCCCTGCGCGGGCTGAGAACGCTGGCACTGCGCATTGAACGGTCTCAGGCCACCGCCATGGTCCTGGCGGAGCGTCTGGCAGCCCATCCCCGGATCGAGTCGCTCCGGTTCCCGGGGCTTCCCACGGATCCGGGGCACGAACGGGCCAAGGCGCAGATGAAAGGCTTCGGTTCGATCATTTCTTTCCAGGTGGCACCCGTGGGCGGGCTGAACGGTGCCGACGCTGCGGACGCGGTGGTCCGGGCAATGGCGCTGTGGCTGCCCGCGACGTCGCTTGGCGGGGTCGAGTCGCTGATAGAACGCCGCCGCCGGCACGCCGCCGAGCCGCCGGACGTGCCGGAGAACCTGGTCCGCCTCAGCGTGGGCATTGAAAATGTTGAGGACCTTTGGGCGGATTTGAAGCAGGCGCTGGACGCGCTGGGCGGCTAGGCTGGGCTTGTGGACGGTGAACTCATTATTCGGCCTGTAGAGCAGGCAGTGTTCTTTATTCTTGCCCTGGTGGCACTCGGACTTGAACTGTGGGCCGTGGTGGACTGCGCCCGGCACCGCGCCAACGCCTTTGAGGCAACCGGGAAGAGGACCAAGACCTTCTGGATGGCTTTGACGGGTGGAGCCGCCCTGGTGGGCGTCATATCGTTCTTCGGCAGTGGCGGCTTCTTCGGCACGCTTGGCCTGTTCGGGCTCGCGGCCGTCGTCGCCGCGTCCGTCTACCTGGCAGACGTACGGCCGGCCGTCAAGGATGCCGGCCGCGGCGGCAGCCGCAACACCGGGCCCTACGGGCCCTGGTGAACTAACTCCCCGGGGCCACCGCTTCCCAGTCCACGGTCAGCTCGCCCAGCCGCCACCTGGCCGGCCCGTCCTGAACCGGCCAGCCGGCGTCGCGCACCAAGCGGGCCATGGACTGCCAGCGCTGCCTGTTGCCAAAAGCCGCCAGCGGGGCGGACTCCAGCCACGCCCGGTCCATCGCCTGCATCAGGGCGTGCACCGGTTCACCGGGGACGTTGCGGTGGATCAGGGCCTTGGGCAGCCGCTCAGCAACATCCGAGGGAAGGCCGAAGCTGCCGAACCGGACGGAAATACTGAGTGAGAGCGGCCGCTCCGCATCCAGCGCCACCCATGTCACCCGCCGCCCTATTTCGTCACAGGTCCCGTCGATAAACAGGCCGTCGGCGGACAGGCGGTCCTGCACCAGCCGCCAGATCCCCGCCACATCCGCTTCCTCATACTGGCGCAGGACATTGAAGGCGCGCACCAGCACTGGCCGTCCGGGCACCGGGATCTCGAACCCGCCCACGTGGAAGCTCAAACCCGGCCGCTGCAGGGGCAGCGCCGCGCGGACCCGGTCCGGTTCAATCTCGATGCCGCACACCTGGACGTCCGGACGCAGGGCGGACAGCCGCTCGTAGAGTTCGACGGCGGTGGCCGGGGTTGCGCCATAGCCCAGGTCCACCACCAGGGGACTTTCCGCCGAGCGGAGGCGCCACGCCTGGGGCCCGGCGAGCCAGCGGTCAACCCGGCGCATGCGGTTCGGATTCGTGGTGCCGCGGGTGACGTTCCCTACCGGCCGGCCCTGCCTGCTGCCCGGGTTCCTGCCGGTCATCTGCGGGGCGGCCACGCGTTCAGCTTTTTGCACCACCGCCCCACCTTATCCCTTGCCGCATCCCAGCCGGGCAGTGTCCGTTGTAACGCTGGGCAGGCGGCCGCAGCGCTCGGCTAGGATGAAAATCATGACTTACAAGCTGATTCTGCTGCGCCACGGCCACAGCGAATGGAACGCCAAGAACCTCTTCACGGGATGGGTGGACGTAGACCTCAACGACCAGGGCCGCAAGGAAGCAGCGCGGGGCGGGGAGCTCCTGGTTGAGAACGATGTTCTCCCGGATATCCTCTACACCTCACTGCTGAAGCGGGCCATCAACACCGCAAACATCGCCCTGGACAAGGCCGACCGCGGCTGGATCCCGGTCAAGCGCGACTGGCGCCTGAACGAACGCCACTACGGCGCCCTGCAGGGCAAGGACAAGGCCCAGACCCTCGCCGAATACGGTGAAGAGCAGTTCATGGAATGGCGCCGTTCCTACGACACCCCGCCGCCGCCCCTGGACGATGACTCCGAGTTCTCCCAGGCGCACGACCCCCGCTACGCAGACCTGGGCGCCGCCCTGCCGCGCACCGAGTGCCTGAAGGATGTCCTGGTCCGCCTGCTGCCGTACTGGGAATCTGACATCAAGGAGGATCTGAAGTCCGGCAAGACAGTCCTGGTCACGGCCCACGGCAACTCCCTGCGCGCGCTGGTCAAGCACCTGGACGGCATCAGCGATGAAGCCATCGCAGGCCTGAACATCCCCACGGGAATCCCGCTGGTATACGACCTCGACGAGGACTTCCAGCCCGTCAAGCCCGGTGGCACCTACCTGGACCCCGACGCCGCTGCCGAGGCCATCCTCGCCGTGGCCAACCAGGGCAAGAAATAGGGCGTTAAACAACGACGGCGGGCTGGTCACCTGGGGTGACCAGCCCGCCGTCGTTCGTTAACAGCTGCGCCGGATCAGCTGTGCTCAGTGCCGTTCGGCTGCCAGGCGCCGGTGACCAGGTACGTGACCTTCTGGGCGACGGAGACGCCGTGGTCCGCGAAGCGCTCAAAGTACCGGCTGGCCAGGGCAACGTCCACAGTGGTGGCGGGCGACTCCGCCCACTCAGGGGCGGCGATCGCCTTGAACACGCTCAGGTGCAGATCGTTGATGGCCGTGTTCGCCTTCAGGATGTCCCGCGCCACCTCAAGGTCGCGGGTCTCCAACAGCACGGTTAGTTTGTCGGCGATCTCCTGGTCCAGCTCCGCCATGCTCTTGAACGTCCCGGACATGGATTCCGGGATGACGGTGGAGGGGAAACGGAGGCGGGCCAGCTGGGCGAGGTGACGGGCAAGATCGCCCATGCGCTCCAGCGATGCGCTCATCCGCAGGGACCCTACGATCATCCGCAGGTCACTGGCAACCGGACCCTGCAGCGCCAGGATGTCGATGGCACGTTCATCCAGGCTGTTCTGCAGGAAATCGATGCGGGCGTCCGCCGCGATCACGTCCTGGGCGAGGTCAACGTCTGCCACCTGGAACGATGTGGTGGCCTTGTCCATGGCTTCGCTGACCAGCCGGGAGATCTCCACCAGCTGGTCACCGACCTGGGTGAGCTCTTCCTGAAAAACCTTACGCACTAGGCGTCCTTTCCTTGGAACTCCGTCCCGCCCGCTCCAGGGCAGCAGGAATTCATGTCGCCGTTCGGCAGTCCAACTCGATACTCTGCCAGTATCCGGTAAACGGCTAAGTGCTTGAAGATGAACGTTAGTTGAACCGTCGGTGCAGCAGTCCCGGACGCGCCGACGGCCATCCGCCAGCACATAAGGTGGAGCTGTGGATCCTATGCTCATCGGTCTGGTCGCCGGCCTTATCGGCCTGGCGCTCGGCACCTTTGGCGTGCTGGCCTACAGGGTCAGCGAGAAGCAGCGGCATCTGCTGGACGTCGACGCCGATGACATCGCGCTGCCGGCCGGCGCTGCCGAGGTGCTCGCCGTCGTCGGACGCGCCTTCGTGGTGGTGGACGCTGTGGATGGTGTGGTCCGCGCCAGCCCCGCGGCCTACGCCTATGGCCTGGTCCGTGGGCACACCGTGGTCCACAAGGAACTGCTGGATATGACAGCAGGAGTCCGGCGGGACGGCGTCATCCTGGAAAAGCAGCTGGAACTTCCCCGCGGTCCCCTTGGGCAGGGCACCATCATCGTCCAGGTACGGGCCGCGATGCTCGGGGAGGAATACATCCTCCTGCTCGCGGACGACCGCACTGAGATCACCCGTACTGAAGAGATCCGGAACGACTTCGTCGCCAACGTCTCCCACGAACTCAAAACCCCTGTCGGCGCCATCTCGCTGCTCGCCGAGGCCCTCGAGTCCTCGGCCGACGACGAACAGGCAGTGCGGCGCTTCGCAAAGCGCATGCATAAGGAGTCGGGCCGACTGGCCGCCCTGGTGCAGGACATCATCGAACTCTCCCGGCTGCAGGGCGCGAGCGTCATTCAGGAGGGCCGCCCCGTCGACGTCAACGCCGTCATCGCCGAGGCAGTGGACCGCTCGCAGCTTCCCGCCGAGAGCAAGAACATCCGTATTGTGGTGGGCGGACGGACAGAGGGCAAGGTCTTTGGTGACCAGGACCTCCTGGTCACCGCACTGCGCAACCTGATTGACAACGCCATTCGCTACTCGCCGGCCAACACGCGGGTAGGCATCGGAGTCCGCTCCCGGGACGGCCTGGTTTCCATTTCGGTGACGGACCAGGGCGAGGGGCTCAGCCCCGAGGACCAGGAGCGGGTCTTCGAGCGTTTTTACCGGGTGGACTCGGCCCGTTCCCGCCACACCGGCGGCACGGGCCTCGGGCTAAGCATCGTGAAGCACGTTGCCTCCAACCACGGCGGGGAAGTGACCCTGTGGTCCCAGCCGGGCCAGGGTTCCACCTTCACGCTCCGGCTCCCGGAAATGGAAGGGCAGGAGGGGGAGGACGACGTCCTGCCCGCAGCAGCCCCGGGATTGTCTGGTCATGGAAACCGGGAGCCAAACGTCACCCAAGTACCCCGCGCCGCAGGCGCAAAAGAACGAGGAGCTAACGCTTGAGCAGGATTTTGATTGTGGAGGACGAGGAATCGTTCAGCGATCCCTTGTCCTATTTGCTGGGCAAGGAAGGGTTCGAGGTGGAGGTCGTGGACAACGGCCTGGACGCCATCACCGAATTCGACCGGAACGGAGCGGACCTGGTACTGCTGGACCTCCAGCTTCCCGGGCTCTCCGGCACCGAGGTGTGCCGCCAGCTGCGCCAGCGCTCCAGCGTCCCGGTGATCATGCTGACAGCCAAGGACTCAGAGATCGACAAGGTGGTGGGGCTGGAACTCGGGGCCGACGACTACGTCACCAAGCCCTACTCCTCCAGGGAACTGGTGGCCAGGGTCAGGGCCGTCCTGCGCCGCCAGGGTGAGCCCGAGGAACTGATTTCCGCCACTGTCCAGGCCGGCCCCGTCCGCATGGACATCGAACGCCACGTGGTCAGCGTGGGCGGGGAACAGGTGTTGCTTCCCCTGAAGGAGTTCGAACTCCTGGAGATGCTCCTGCGCAATTCGGGCCGGGTGCTCACCCGTGGCCAGCTCATTGACCGCGTGTGGGGCTCGGACTACGTGGGCGACACCAAAACCCTCGATGTCCACGTCAAGCGCCTGCGCGGGAAAATCGAACCCGATCCTTCGGCGCCGCGGTTCCTGGTGACCGTGCGCGGCCTCGGTTACAAGTTCGAGCCGTAAGTACGGGCAACAGGTTGGAGCCGCAGGACTGCCGGCTCCGGACCGGAACCATTTAGGAGCACAAAAAGGGAGGGGCCCGTGGGCCCCTCCCTTTTGTTTGCGTTGTGTGTGGGCCTTAGTGGCCGCTTCCGCCGCCGAGTTCGGAGGCCGTTGGCGTGGCGGACGGGCTCGGCGAAGGAGTGCTGCCTGCCGGCAGGTATTCCTTGTACTCGGGCAGGGTTGCGTCCAGCACCGGAACCTGCACGGTGTTGCTCACGTTGGTGCCGTCTTCGCTGATCTTGACGTCCACAAGGGAGCCCGGGATTCCGCCCGTGGTGCTCAGGACCACTTCGTCCGTGGTGTTGTTCAGCAGGGTGGAGGAGTTGGCCTTGACCGGAACTTCCGTCTGCGAGCCTTCAGCGCCGTTGAGTGTCAGCGTCACATCCTCCGAGGACGAGTTGTAGACGGCGCCGATGACGCGGCCCGGCTGGTCCTCCCCATTGGAGATGATGAGGATGTTGCGCAGCTGGAGCGGGCCGAGGTCGGTGATGATGCCGTCCGACGACTGGTACTGAACGCTGGTCTGCTGGGAATTGGTGTACCCGCAGCCCGAGGCCAGCAGTCCGATGCCAAGGGCACCTGCCGTGAGGGCCAGTTTGGCGCGGCGGGCCCGGTTCGTCGCAGTGAAACGCACGTCACGTACTCCTCGAAAGTTCTGGAAGATTATTCACGCATAGCCTATCCGCAAACCCTGCTAAACGCGGATTCGGCATTGTCATATCGCCCTTGGCAGCACCCGCAGCATGCACTATTATCCGTGTTCGTCAAGGGGGTGAAGGGGGTTGTTTATGCCCATTTTCCGCGTATTTACGCGGTTCCCGGCCCGCTTCCCGGCCGGTCATATGCCTGAATCGTGATAAACTGGTCAGCGGGAAAGGGGAAATGTCCACATGGTATTTGAGGTCGGCGAGACAGTAGTTTACCCTCACCACGGTGCTGCGAAGATTGAAGAAATCAAGATGCGCACCATCAAGGGCGAAGAGAAGATGTATCTCAAGCTCAAGGTGGCCCAGGGTGATCTGACCATTGAAGTTCCAGCAGAGAACGTTGATCTTGTTGGGGTTCGGGACGTAGTGGGCAAGGAAGGCCTGGAGCACGTGTTCGATGTGCTTCGTGCCGAGTTCACCGAAGAACCCACCAACTGGTCACGCAGGTACAAGGCAAATCTGGAGAAGCTTGCTTCCGGTGACGTCATCAAGGTTGCAGAGGTCGTCCGCGACCTGTGGCGCCGCGATCACGACCGGGGCCTTTCCGCAGGCGAGAAGCGAATGCTGGCCAAAGCCCGGCAGATTCTGATTTCAGAACTGGCGCTGGCTGAAAAGACCGACGAGGAGAAGGCTGCAAGCGTTCTCGACGAGGTCCTGGCTTCCTAAGAATTGAACCCCGGTGGCACCCAAGTGCCGCCGGGGCTTCTTTTTGCCCGGATTCAGGTCCGGGCGGGGCCGGCAGCGGGGACGTAGGCTAGTCCGCATGAGTGAAACTTCCACGCGCCCTGTCACCGCGGTGATCCTGGTGGCCGCCGGCTCCGGGCAGCGGCTGGGCTACGGCATGCCCAAGGCGGCGGTGCCGCTCGGCGGCGAACCCATCCTGATGCACGCCCTGAGGGGCATTGTTGCATCCGGGGTCAGCAGCCAGGTGTGCATAGCGCTGCCAGCCGCTGACACTGCCCTCCGGCAGCTGTGCGAGGACTTCCGGGAGGAATTGGCCGACGGCGGCCCCCTCCTTTCCATCGTCGTCGGCGGTGCCACCCGGGCTGAGTCCGTCCGCGCCGGCATAGCTGCGCTTATGGAGGGCATCGACGCCGTGCTGGTACACGACGCAGCGCGGGCCCTGACGCCCGAATCGGTTTTTCACCGGGTGGTGGACGCACTGGCGGCGGGCGCCTCGGCAGTAATTCCTGCCGTCGCCGTCGTGGACACTGTCAAAACCGTGGCCGCGACTACGGGGGAGGACAGCGTCTTCGCACCGGAGGTTGTCACCGGGACCGCACCGCGCGAGGACCTGCGCGCTGTCCAGACGCCCCAGGGCTTCCGGCTGGGGACCCTCCTGAACGCACATGAGGCAGCCCGGGACCTGGACGAGCACCAGTCCGCCGCCGTTACTGATGACGCCATGCTCGTGGAACTGCTGGGTACCCCGGTCCATGCCGTACGGGGCTCCAGCCAGTCCCTGAAGATCACCACTCCGCTGGATCTGATCCTCGCCGAGGGGCTTCTCGAAGGGCCGCTGGGCGCCCGCTGGGTGGAGGGCTGACCGTGCCTGACCCCATCGTTGTCCTGCCCCGCACCGGCATCGGCATTGACGTCCATGCCTACGCACCGGAAGATGCGCCGCGGCAGTTGTGGCTCGGAGGGCTCCTCTGGGAGGGTGAACGCGGCCTCGCCGGGCACTCCGATGGCGACCCCGTTGCCCACGCGGCTGCCGACGCGCTCTTTTCGGCGGCCGGTATCGGTGACCTTGGTACACATTTCGGAACCAGCAGGCCCGAATTCGCCGGCGCCTCCGGAGTTACCCTGCTCGCCGAGGCGGCACGGATCGTCAGGGCAGCAGGTTTCGAGATCGGCAACGTCGCCGTCCAGTTCGTTGCCAACGAGCCGAAGTTCGGCCCCCGGCGGGAAGAATCGCAAAGGGTACTCAGCGAAGCCGCCGGCGCACCTATCAGCGTCACGGCAACCACCAGCGACGGCCTGGGCTTCCCCGGCCGCGGAGAAGGTATCTCTGCGGTGGCCACAGCGCTGGTGTATCCGAGACCCTCCGGCGCCATCGGCTAATCTGGAGCGGTGACCCTGCGCTTCTATGACACCGCCTCCGCCGAAGTCCGGAACTTCGTCCCTCTCGTTGAGGGCAAGGCCAGCCTCTACTACTGCGGGGCCACCGTGCAGGGCATGCCCCACGTGGGCCATATCCGTTCAGCCATTGCCTTCGACCAGCTCACCCGCTGGTTGACCTACCGGGGGCTCCGGGTCACGGTGGTCAGGAATGTCACCGACATCGATGACAAGATCCTCGCCAAATCCGAGGCTTCATTCGCGGCAGGTTTTACGCCGGAGGCCGGCGAAGTGCCCCAGGAAGAGTGGTGGGCCCTCGCGTACCGCTACGAGCAGGAGTTCCTGAAGGCATACGACACGCTTGGCGTCTCGCGGCCAACCTACGAGCCCCGCGCCACCGGCCACATCCCGGAGATGCATGCCCTCATCCAGCAATTGATCGACCGCGGGCACGCCTACCCCGCGCTGGACGAGTCCGGTGACGTGTACTTTGACGTCCGTTCCTGGAGCAAATACGGCGCGCTCACCCGGCAGAACATCGACGACATGCAGGCGGCCCCCGATGCTGATCCGCGGGGCAAGAGGGACCCCCGCGACTTTGCGCTGTGGAAGGGATCCAAGGACGGCGAGCCGGCCACCGCGAGCTGGGCTTCCCCCTGGGGCGCCGGCCGTCCGGGCTGGCACCTGGAATGCTCCGCGATGGTCACCAAGTACCTCGGCACCGAGTTCGACATCCATGGCGGCGGGCTGGACCTGAGGTTCCCGCACCATGAAAACGAGCTGGCCCAGTCCCAGGCCGCCGGCCACGCGTTCGCCAATTTCTGGATGCACAACGGCATGGTCACCTACCAGGGCGAAAAGATGTCCAAATCGATCGGGAACACCATCAGCCCGGCCGAGATGCTGGAACTGGCGTCGCCCCGGGTGGTCCGCTACTACCTCGGCCAGGCACATTACCGCTCCCTCCTGGACTACCGTCCCACGTCGCTGCAGGAGGCTGCCGCCGCCGTCGAACGTATTGACAGTTTCCTGGCAAAGGCCTCCGCCCGCTTCGGTGAAGCCTCAGGCGATGCTTCTGGTGACTTCGGCTCATCCGCCGTTGCTGTCCGCACCTTCTCGGAGGCCCTGGACGACGACCTTAACGTGCCGCGTGCCCTGGCGGCCCTCCACGAGACGGTCCGTGCCGGGAACACCGCCCTCGCCGAAGGTGAGGACGACGCCGCCCGCCAGGCGCTGTCCGCCGTGGCAACGATGACGGAGGTGCTCGGGCTCAACGCCGTCGCGGGAACCGATGCCGTCAGCAGCAAGGAAGCAACAGCGCTGGAGGTCCTGGTCCAGGCGCAGCTGGAAGCGCGTGCCGCGGCGCGGGCCGAAAAAGACTGGACCGCCTCGGACGCGATCCGGGACACACTGGCCGCAGCCGGCGTCGTCGTGGAGGATGGCCCGGACGGTGCGGGCTGGAGCCTGAAGCGGGACTGAGCTGGCAGTTTCAGCGCAGGCAATTCCAGCGGGTCGGGCGATTTTACTTGGTTCAGTAGACTGGTAGGCAGAGTCAGTCAGCACAATCAAGGGTGGAACATCATGGCCAACAATGGTCGCCGATCGGTTAAAGCGAAGAAGGGCCCAACCATCGGAACCGGTGGCCATGGCCGCAAGGCCCTCGAAGGCAAGGGCCCCACGCCCAAGGCGGAGGACCGCCCGTACCATAAAGCCCACAAGTCCAAGCAGCTCGCGGAGCGCTCAGCCGCCAAGCGCAGCACAGGCGCACGCAGCGCCGGTGCAGCAAAGTCCGGCCCCAAGGGACGGGCTACGGAGGAAGTGGTCACGGGCCGGAACTCCGTGGTTGAAGCGCTGCGGGCCGGCATTCCCGCCAAGGCCCTGCACATTGCCATCCGCATCGAAATGGATGACCGGGTCAAGGAATCCCTGAAGCTCGCCGCCGAACGCGGCATTCCGCTGCTGGAGACCGGCAAACCGGAACTGGACCGGATGACGGACGACGCCGTGCACCAGGGCCTGGTCCTGCAGATCCCGCCGTACGACTACCAGGACGCCTACGAGCTCGCCGAAGAAACGGTGGAGAGTTGGAAGAAGGGGCACGTCGCCAACGCGCCGCTCTTCGTGGCGCTGGACGGCATCACCGATCCCCGAAACCTGGGTGCCATCATCCGCTCCGTGTCCGCCTTCAGTGGCCACGGCGTGATTGTCCCCGAACGCCGCTCTGTGGGCGTCACCGCCTCAGCATGGAAAACCAGCGCCGGGGCAGCGGTCAGGGTCCCCGTGGCACGCGCGTCCAACCTCAACAGTGCGTTGAAGCAGTTCAAGAACATGGGCATCTTTGTCCTGGGCCTTGACGGAGACGGCGATGTGTCCCTTCCCGAGCTCACCCTCGCCACCGAGCCGGTGTGCATCGTGGTGGGCTCGGAAGGCAAAGGCCTCAGCCGCCTCGTCCGGGAGAACTGCGACCAGATCGTTTCGATTCCCATCGACTCGGCCATGGAATCTCTCAACGCCTCCATGGCAGTGGGCATCTCGCTGTACGAGATATCACGCCAGCGCAAGGCAAAGTAACCGCGTCACAACAACAAAGTTTGTTTCCAGGCCTGCCTGTGCGCGAATGTGACGCACAGGCAGGCGATGTGCCCTCGGCGGCTAAGATTTAGGGGATGGTCATGCCGCTCTTCGACACTGCTTCCACCACGGATGCCTCAACGGCCCTTCCACTTGGTGTGACTGTTTCGCGCCCAGATGCCGCGGCTCCAGCCGGTGCTGGTCCCCGTCCGGGCGCGCGGGCCAATGTATCCTGCTACGCCCCGGGCGTGCGGAGCCTGGAGATCGTCTACAAAGCACCAGGCCGGGACTGGCGCGTGCAGGCGCTGCCCAATCTGAACCACGGCGTCCACCACGGGATCGTGGACAACCTGCCCTACGGCTCGCGGTACGGGTTCCGGCCGGCGCTACCGGAGCAGTCCCTGCCGCTTGCCGTGCCTGCGCAGAACGTTAATGGCGACGGCGGCCAGCCGCTGCTCCTGGACCCGTACGGCCGGGCAGTGGACCAGAGCGACGGATTCCTGAGCAGCGTCCGGGTAGCCGGTGACTACAACTGGGAATCAGATTCGCGGCTTCGCCTGGAATGGCGCGACACCATCATCTACGAGGCCCACGTCCGGGGGCAAAGCATGCTCCACCCGGACCTGCCCCGGGAACTGCGCGGCACCTACGCCGGCATGGCACACCCGGCCGTTATCGAACACTTCAAGAGCCTGGGCATTACGGCGGTTCAGCTGTTGCCCCTGCACTTCCACCTTGACGAACCGCACCTGCAGGACCTGGGCCTGACCAACTACTGGGGGTACAACACCGCGGCCTTTTTCGCCCCGCATCCCGGCTATGCCACCAGAGCGGCACAGGAAGCGGGCCCGCAGGCGGTCCAGGATGAGTTCAAGGGAATGGTCAAAGCGCTCCACGCCGCTGGCCTGGAAGTCATCCTCGACGTCGTTTACAACCACACTGCAGAAGGCGGGCCGGACGGGCAAACCCTGAGCTTCCGCGGGCTGGGGGAGGACAAGTACTACCGGACCGACGGGCACGGCAAGTACGCGGACACCACCGGCTGCGGTAACAGCCTGAACTTTGCCGAGCCCCAGGTGGTCCAGCTGGTGCTCGATTCCCTTCGCTACTGGGTAGACGAGTTCCACATTGACGGCTTCCGCTTTGACCTCGCCGTGACCCTCTGCCGCAACGATGCCAATGAGTTTGACCCCGGGCACCCGTTTTTGGTTGCCGTTGCTGCGGACCCCGTCCTCTCCGACGTAAAGCTGATTGCCGAACCCTGGGACATCGGTTACGGCGGCTGGCAGACCGGGCGTTTCCCGTCCGGCTGGGCAGACTGGAACGACCACTTCCGTGACGCCGTGCGCACCTTCTGGCTGGCCGACCGCGCTTCCCTTGAATCCGGCGGGCAGGGCGGCACGGTGGCCAAGCTCGCAGACGTAGTGTCCGGTTCCGCAGCCCTGTTTGCCGGGTCCGGCCGCTCCAGGCTGGCATCCGTCAACTACATCACGGCCCATGACGGCTTTACCCTCAACGACCTCGTCTCCTACGACCGCAAGCACAACGAAGCCAACGGTGAGCAGAACCGGGACGGCCACGGCGACAACCGCAGCTACAACCACGGCTTCGAGGGCCCCACCGAGGACGGCAAGATCCTGGCCAGGCGCGCCCAGTCCCGCCGCAACCTGATGGCCTCGTTGTTGATTTCCCTGGGCGTCCCAATGATTACCGCCGGAGACGAGCTGGCCCGGACCCAGCAGGGTAACAACAACGCCTACTGCCAGGACAACGCCATCGCCTGGCTGGACTGGACCAGGACCCCGGAGTCCTCCGAGATGCTTCGGAGCACCAAACGGTACATCCGCCTTCGCAAGGAGTTCCTCGCCGCGCAGCCGCGCGATTTCCCGGTCCGCGATGAGCAGTCCTACCTGTACTGGTTCGACCACGCCGGGCAGCCCATGTCCATGGAACGCTGGAACGATCCGCAGCACCGCGTGATCCAACTCCTGCTCGGCTCGGACGACGGGACACTGGCCGGCCTGGTGGTGGTGAACGGCAGCACTTCCGACGTTCAGATCACGCTGCCCCGGACCGTCACCGATGGTGCTCTGCACACGAAGTTCGAGCTGCGGCTGACCACCACACCGCAGCACGAGCTCCGCCAGGGCAGCCGGGTGCTATCGGGGGAGCGGGACCTCGTGGAGGCGAACTCCATCAACATCTACCGCACCTGATGCACCGGGGAACAACATAATGCGCCACCGCAAAATTCTGCCCTTGCTGCTGACTGCGCTCGTGGTACTGGGACTGATCGCGTTCGGCGGCACCGGTATCCTGGGCCAACTGGCGGAAAGTACGACGACGGAGGCCGGGGCCAGTGCCACGCCCCGCCCGGGTGCCGCAACAGGCCCCCCTGCAGCCGGTTCCCCTGCTGCCGCCCCGGGGAAGGCAGCTGCCACCCCCGGAGCGCAGGCGCCGGAAAACCCGTCAGGGCTGCCGGAAGTGCGGGAGTCGGCCTTGCCCGGTGAAGCCCGTCGGACCCTCAACCTCATCCGCGCCGGTGGACCGTACCGATACAGCCAGGACGACCAGACCTTCTGGAACTTCGAACGGATCCTGCCGCGGCGGGACAGGGGCTACTACCGGGAATATACGGTGCCCACACCGGGAGAATCAGACCGGGGAGCGCGGCGCATCGTTGCGGGCGACGGCGGCGAGAAATACTACACCGATGACCACTACGAGACGTTCCGATTCATAGCAGAAGGCAGCTAGTCAATAATGAAGATCTACTCCGGCGACACCTGGACCCTGGAAGAACTGCAGGAACAGGTGGCCGACGCCGGCCGCCGTAGCCTGGTGGTTCCCGCAGCCGACAGCAAGAGGGCCGTCCTTGAAACCTTTGGCGAGGTCCTAAGCTTTCCCGAACACTACGCCGTCAACCTTGACGCCCTGAACGATTCCCTGCATGACTTCGCGGACAGCATCACGGACAACGGCAACGCGCCGGTCACCGTGCTCTGGCAAGTGGCCGCGCCTTTTCGGGCCGACAGGTCCTTCGGCGTCATTTGCGAGATCCTGCAGGACGCTGAGCGCTACGCCGGGAAAGACCTCTCCGTCACAGCCGTCCTGCTCTGACAAGTGGCGCTGCCCCTAGGACCGTTCTTCCTGGCCGGTGTAAGTTTCCAGCAGGTCCAGGGCCCGGCCGCTGCCTTCCTCCTCTCCGAGGGCCTTGCGCATGCTTTCCGCTTTCTCACGGCCTCCCGGGAAGGGCGGCAGGAGGGGAACCTCCGGGTCGGTCAGCACTTCGATGACCACCGGGCGGTCAGCGGCCAGCGCCCGCTCCCAGGCATCGCCAAGAAGCTCCGGATCGTCCACCCGTATGCCGGTCAATCCCAGCAGGTCGGCGTAGCCCGCGAACGGAAAGTCCGGAAGTTCCTGGCTGTCCCGGAACCGCGGCTCGCCCTCGGACTCCCGCTGCTCCCACGTCACTTCGGCGAGCTCCCGGTTGTTGAAGACGCAGACGACGAACCGCGGGTCCTCCCACTGCCGCCACCGGTGCGCCACCGTCACCAGCTCGGCGATTCCGGCCATCTGCATGGCGCCGTCCCCGGACAACGCCACCAGCGGCCGGTCGGGGCGGGCAAGCTTGGCAGCAATACCATAGGGGATGGAGCAGCCCATGCTGGCCAGCGTCCCTGACAGGTGGGCCGGTACCCCCTGCGGAAGTACCAGCTGGCGGGCATACCAGTAAACGCAGCTGCCAACGTCGATGCTCAACTGGGCGTCAGCCGGCAGCCTGCCGTTGAGCTCCCGCACCACCCTTTCCGGGTTGACCGGGTTGGCTGTTACCGCGGCGCGTTCTTCGGCAAGGGCACGCCAGCGCGTGACTTCCTTCTCGACGTCCTCCCGCCACTGCCCGCGCTGCCGCTGGTTGAGCCGCGAACCAAGGGCCCGGAGGGCGCTTGCCGCGTCCCCTGCCAGTCCCACCTCCACGGGGTACCGGTTGCCGATCTTCCGCTCGTCGATATCGATCTGGACAGCCCGGGCGGCTCCGGGTGGTGGATAGAACTCGGTCCAGGGATCATTCGAGCCGACGATCAGCAGCGCGTCGCAGTTGCCCAGCAGGTGCGCGCTGGCGGTGGTGCCCAGATGTCCCATGGTTCCCACGGCGAAGGGCAAGGTTTCGTCCACGTAGGGCTTGCCGAGGAGGCTCGTGGCAATGCCCGCCCCCAGCTGTTCCGCGACGGCCACCACTTCCTGGCCGGCATGTCTGGCGCCCTGGCCAACCAGCAGCGCCACCCGTTGAGCGTTGTTGAGGATGGCAGCAGCAGCGTCCAGGTCTTCCCCGCGCGGTGTTTTGGCGGAGGTGCTCCAGGACGGCGCGGTGACCACCACGCCATGTTCCTGTTTCAGTTCGGGCGCGGGCGCGGACTGGATGTCATGCGGCAGGATCACCACGCATGGCGAGGACGTCGCCTTTGCCGTGCGGAAGGCGCGGTCCAGGACCATGGGAAGCTGCTCGGGGGCGTTGACCTGCTGCACGAACTGGGCTGCGACGTCCTTGAAAAGGCCGGTCAGTTCAATTTCCTGCATGTAGGCCGAGCCCAGCACCGTCCTGCTCTGTTGCCCCACAATGGCTACTACAGGCACGCCGTCGAGTTTGGCGTCGTAAAGACCGTTGAGGAGGTGGACGGCGCCCGGACCCTGGGTGGACGTCACCACGCCCACGCCGCCGGTGTACTTGGCATGCCCCACCGCCATAAAGGCGGCGTTTTCCTCGTGCCGGGCCTGTACGAATTCGACCCGGCCCCCGGCACGGCGCAGGGCCCCCATGAAACCGTTGATCCCGTCCCCGCTGTACCCGAACACGCGGTTGACGCCCCAGGTCGTGAGCCGCTCCACGATCAGGTCTGCCACTGTACGGTCGTTCACGGAATCCTCCTGCAGTGGTTAGGGGCCCTGCCTGTTATGCGTTAACGATCAGGCCCAGCTCGGCCTTGGACGCCAGCGCATCGTGCCGCGGCAGCACCCGGACGGTGTAGCCGAAGGATCCCGAGCGGTCGATCATCAGGGAACCGCTGAAGAGGTGGCGGCCGCTGCCCAGGTCTTCCTGGACCTTCAGCTCCACCACGGTGATGTCCGTGAGTGTGTCGCTTTCCTCGGCCCTGCCGTACGCGACTTCCACGCTGACATCTTCCGGGGTGAGGCTGTTCAGTGCCACGTAGGCATTGACCTGGAGCGTGTCACCGATCTGCGGATCCTCGGCGACCCCCACCGAGTCCACGTGCTCCACGTGCACCTGCGGCCAGGCGGCACGGACCTTGGCGGTCCAGGCTGCCAGACTGCGGGCCTGGGAGTAGGAGTTGGCACCGGCAGCCCGGCCCGCTTCCGCGGCGGGGCGGTAGAGGATGTTCACGTAGTCACGCAGCATCCGCTCGGCCGAAACTGCCGGGCCGAGGTGTGAAAGCGTGTGCTTGATCATCGACACCCAGTGCGTTGGCACCTTCTCGGTGCCCGAGGTGGACGGCCCGGCTGCTCCGGCTCCTTCCGAAACTGTGCTGCCGTAGAACCGCGGGGCAACCTGTGTCTCAAGGAGCTCGTAGAGCGCGGCGGCCTCGATATCGTCGCGTTCCTCGGGGGACGCGTCGTTATTGGCCGTCGGAATTGCCCAGCCGTTCTCGCCGTCGTACATCTCATCCCACCAGCCGTCCAGGACGGACAGGTTCAGCGAACCGTTCAGCGCGGCCTTCATGCCGGACGTCCCGCAGGCCTCAAGCGGCCGGAGCGGATTGTTCAGCCACACATCGCAGCCCGGGAACAGCGTCCGGGCCATCGCGATGTCGTAGTTGGGCAGGAAGACAATGCGGTGGCGGACCTCCGGGTCATCGGTGAAGCGCACCAGGTCCTGGATCATCTTCTTCCCGGCGTCGTCCGCGGGGTGGGACTTGCCGGCGATCACCAGCTGGATCGGGTGCTCCTTGTGCAGGAGCAGTGCCTTGAGCCGGTCCGGCTCGCGCAGCATCAGGGTGAGGCGCTTGTAGGTGGGCACGCGGCGGGCGAACCCGATGGTCAGAACGTCCGGGTCCAACACCCTGTCCGTCCAGCGCAGCTCGGCGTCGGCCGCGCCGCGCTTCTTCCACGCAGCCCGAAGCCTGCGGCGGACATCGTCAACCAGGGCGCTCCGCATTTGCCGGCGCAGCTCCCACACGTCGGCGTCGCTGACGTTGTAGGCGAGGTCCCAGCGACCCAGCGCTTCAGCCTCGCTGCCGAACTGGTCACGGGCCAGCTTGGAGATGCGGCTGTCCACCCACGTGGGCACGTGCACACCGTTGGTCACCGAGGTGATGGGCACTTCGGAGTGGTCGAAGCCCGGCCACAGCGCGGAGAACATCCCACGGGACACTTCGCCATGGAGCTTGGCCACGCCGTTGGCCCGCTGCGCCAGCCGCAGGCCCATCACGGCCATGTTGAAGACGGACGGGTTGCCGTCTGCGTAATTCTCGCGGCCCAGCTCCAGGATCCGGTCCACGGGCACAGCCGGAGCGAGCCCCGCCTGGAAGAAGTGGTGGATCTGGGAAATTTCAAACCTGTCGATGCCGGCAGGCACCGGTGTATGCGTGGTGAAAACGGTGGAGGCACGGCCTGCGGCCAAAGCCTCATCAAACGTCAGCGCCTCGTCACCGGACATCAGTTCCTGGATGCGCTCAATGCCCAGGAAGCCGGCGTGGCCTTCGTTGGTGTGGAACACCTCGGGGGCGCCGGTCCCGGTGAGCTTCTGGAAGGCGCGCAGCGCCTTGACCCCGCCCATGCCGAGCAGCAGTTCCTGCTGCAGGCGGTGGTCTCCGCCGCCGCCGTAAAGGCGGTCAGTAATGCTGCGGGCGGCTTCGTCGTTGCCCGGGACGTTCGAGTCCAGGAGCAGCAGAGGGACGCGTCCGACGTCCGCGCGCCAGATGTGTGCCAGCAGCCGGCGGTGGTTGGGCAGCGGCAGGGAGATCTGCAGCGGCCGGCCATTGCCGTCGCGGGAAGGCTCACGGAGCAAAGTGAGCGGCAGGCCGTCCGGGTCCAGGACAGGATAGGTTTCCTGCTGCCAGGCGTCCCTGGACAGCGACTGCTTGAAGTACCCGGCCTGGTAGAGCAGGCCCACGCCGATCAGGGGCACGCCCAGGTCCGAGGCCGCCTTGAGGTGGTCACCGGCCAGGATGCCCAGGCCGCCGGAGTACTGGGGGAGGACTTCGGTGATACCGAATTCGGGGGAGAAGTAGGCAATGGACGCCGGCGCATCCGGGCCCAGGCTTTGGTACCAGCGGGGCTCCTCGAGGTACCGGTCAAGGTCCTCCTCGGCGGCGCGGACGCGTTCCACTACGGACTGGTCTGCCGCCAGCTGCTGGAACTCTTCCCGGCTCACCAGGCCAAGGAAACCCACCGGGTCCTCGCCGCTCTCCACCCAAAGCCGGGGGTTCAAACCGGCAAAAAGCTCCCGCGTGGGCCGGTGCCAGGACCAGCGCAAATTACTCGCCAGCCGGGCGAGCGGCCTGATCGGTTCGGGGAGGACTGTACGGACCGTAAATCTGCGGATTGCCTTCACCTGCGTCACACTAACCGACAACATGGGCAGCCGGAACCAGCATCGGGTTTCTTTTGGGTAAATGACAGTTGGCAGGGAGGAAATGACACGGGCCGCAATGAAAATAGTGCGCAGGCTTAGCATTCCGGGTCATTTCTCGCTAACGTCGAGCCTGTGACGACTAACTCAGAAACCATTGCCGCATCGAAGAAAAAGCCGCTGGGCGCCATCACGGACGGCCTCCGGTTTGGACGTTTCCCCATCACGGCCGTGCAGCCGGTGGTGGAGGGTGGAAAGTTTCCAGCCAAGGCGCTGCCTGGCGAGGGGATCGTAGTGGGTGCCACCGCGTTCCGGGAAGGGCATGACCAGTTGGGGGTTAGTGCCGTGCTCCTGGATCCGGCGGGCCAGGAACGCCAGCGCGTCAGGCTCGCACCGCCGCGCGGGGTCCGCGGCATGGGCACGGACCGCTGGGAAGGCGTCCTCACGCCGTCGGACACCGGCAACTGGTCCTTCGTCATCGAAGCCTGGCACGACCGCTACGGCACGTGGCACCACAACGCGGAAGTAAAGGTGGAAGCGGGCATCGACGTCGAGCTGATGCTCGCCGAGGGTGCCGTGTTGCTGAATGAAGCAGCCGACGACGACTCCCGCAGCGAGGCGGACCGGGCCGCCCTGCGCGGTGCCGCCAACACGCTGGCGGACTCCTCCCTCACCGCGGAAGAGCGCCTCGCCGCCGGTTTCAGCCAGGAAGTGGCCGGCATCGTGGCGCGCCAGCCAATCCGCGAACTGGTGACAGTCTCCCAGCAGTACCCGCTGCTGGTTGAGCGGGACCGGGCCGGCCGCGGCGCCTGGTACGAGTTCTTCCCGCGTTCCGAAGGTGCAGTCCGTGACCACAACACGGGCGCCTGGACCTCCGGAAACTTCCGCACGGCGGCGCAACGCCTCGATGCCGTTGCCGCGATGGGCTTTGACGTCATTTACATGCCGCCCATCCACCCGATCGGTGTCCAGCACCGCAAGGGACCCAACAACACGCTGATTGCAGGGCCCAACGATCCCGGTTCGCCCTGGGCAATCGGCGCCAAGGAGGGCGGCCACGACGCCATCCATCCTGACCTTGGCACCTTTGATGACTTTGACGCCTTCGTGGCAAGGGCCAACGAACTCGGCCTGGAAGTAGCTCTGGACCTGGCCCTGCAGGCTGCCCCGGACCACCCCTGGGTCCAGTCCAATCCAGAGTGGTTCACCACCAGGGTTGACGGCAGTATTGCCTATGCGGAAAACCCGCCGAAGAAGTACCAGGACATTTATCCGCTGAATTTCGATAATGACCCCGAGGGCCTCTCAAACGAAATTCTCCGTATTGTCCTGCTCTGGGTCAGCCACGGCGTGAAGATTTTCCGCGTGGATAACCCGCACACCAAGCCCGTGTGGTTCTGGGAATGGCTCATCGCGCAGGTTAATAAGGAAGTTGCCGGCGTCGTTTTCCTCGCCGAGGCCTTCACGCGCCCTGCCATGATGCACGCGCTGGGCCGCGCGGGCTTCCAGCAGTCCTACACCTACTTCACCTGGCGGAACACCAAGAAGGAAATCGAGCAGTACTTCCACGAGGTCAGCCATGAGTCCCCGGCCTTCTTCCGGCCCAACTTCTTTGTGAATACCCCGGACATCCTCACGGAATACCTGCAGTTCGGCGGTCCGGCCGCGTTCAAGATCCGGGCAGTCCTGGCCTCCACGGCAAGCCCGCTGTGGGGCGTCTACGCCGGCTATGAGCTGTACGAGCATGTTGCCCGCCCCGGTGCCGAGGAATACATCGACAACGAGAAGTTCGAATACAAGGCGCGGGACTGGGACGCAGCAGCACAGTCCGGGCGGACACTTGCCCCCTACATCACCCGGTTGAACGAACTGCGGCACACACACCCGGCGCTGCAGGACCTGCAGAACCTGACTGTGCACCACAGCACTGACGATTCCACCGTGGTGTACTCCAAGCACAAGACCCTCGCCGATGGTTCCAAGGACACCATCATCGTGGTGGTCAACGTGGATCCGCACGTCACCAAGGAATGCAGCGTCGCTCTGGACCTGGCCGCCCTTGAACTGGACCCCCAGGACCTCACTGGGAACGGCGGCTTCCACGTGGATGACCTCATCTCCGGTGAAAGCTGGGAGTGGGGCGAGTTCAACTACGTCCGCCTCGATCCGCACGTTGAGCCCGCACACATCCTCAGCGTGAGGAGAACGCATCAGTGAGTTTTAACCCGCAAAGTTCGGGCCAGCATTTCACGCCGAAGAGCACCTTCGAACTGAATGCGCCGGGCCTGCAGCACGATCCGCTGTGGTACCGGAAGGCCGTGTTCTACGAGGTCCTCGTCAGAGCTTTTGCGGACGCCAACGGTGACGGCTCGGGAGATTTCTCGGGCCTCATCGACAGGCTTGACTACCTGCAGTGGCTGGGCGTGGACTGCCTCTGGCTGCCGCCGTTCTTCCAGTCCCCGCTGCGCGACGGCGGCTACGACATCTCGGACTACAACTCAGTCCTGGACGAGTTCGGCACCATAACCGACTTCAAGCGGCTGGTTGCCGAGGCCCATGCCAGGGGGGTCCGGGTCATCATCGACCTTCCCCTGAACCACACCTCGGACCAGCACCCCTGGTTCCAGGAATCGAGGAAGGATCCGGACGGGCCCTTCGGCGACTTTTACGTGTGGAGCGACACTGACGAGAAGTACCAGGATGCCCGCATCATTTTCGTGGACACCGAGGAATCGAACTGGACCTTCGACCCCATCCGCCGGCAGTTCTTCTGGCACCGGTTCTTCAGCCACCAGCCCGACCTGAATTTTGAGAACCCCAAGGTTATCGACGCCCTCTTCGACGTGGTGCGGTTCTGGCTGGACCAGGGCATTGACGGGTTCCGCGCCGATGCCATTCCCTACCTCTTCGAGGAGGAGGGAACCAACTGCGAGAACCTGCCCGCCACCCATGACTTCCTCCGGAAGCTCCGCGCCATGGTGGATGAAAGCTACCCCGGCCGCGTAATCATTGCCGAGGCCAATCAGCCGCCCAACGAGGTGGTGGAGTACTTCGGGACGGATGAGGAACCGGAATGCCACATGGCCTTCCACTTCCCGATCATGCCCCGGCTTTACTACGCGCTCCGGGACCAAAAGGCCGCGCCCATCATCGAGACGATGCAGGACACGCCTGACATTCCCGACGGCGCCCAGTGGGGTACGTTCCTGCGGAACCACGACGAGCTCACCCTTGAGATGGTGACCGCCGATGAGCGGGCGGCGATGTTGGGATGGTACGCACCGGACCCCCGGATGCGGGCCAACATCGGTATCCGCCGGCGGCTCGCGCCCCTGCTGGACAACTCCCGCGCCGAGATCGAACTGATCAATGCCCTGCTGCTGTCGCTTCCGGGCAGCCCGTTCCTGTACTACGGGGACGAGATCGGCATGGGGGACAACATCTGGCTGGAAGACCGCGACGCTGTCCGGACCCCCATGCAGTGGAACCCCGACCGGAACGCGGGCTTTTCAAACGCGGACCCGGGCAAGCTCTACCTGCCGGTCATCCAGTCGCTGGTTTACAACTACAACATGGCAAACGTTGAGGCCGAGGCCGCCCACTCGGGGTCCCTCCTGCGCTGGACACGGCAGATCCTCACCGTCCGCAAGAACCACCCCGCCTTCGGCCTCGGTGCCTTCAAGCATGTTGAGGCCGACCACGACGCCGTGCTGGCTTACCTCCGGGAGCTGCCCGGAGGTAACTCCGCCGGTGTGGACGGCGAATCCATCCTGTGTGCCTTCAACCTCTCGCAGCATCCAGTGGCCGCCAGGCTTCGCATCCCCGATTACGGCGGGCGCGGTCTTCGTGACGTGTTTGGCGGCCAGCCGTTTCCCGGCATCAACGAGGACGGGACGCTGACGCTGACCCTAGGCAGCCACGATTTCTTCTGGCTGAGGATCCGGTCGGCAGCGTCCAATCCTTCGTCCCCCTATACGCAGGCAATGCCGATCCTCTCGATTGAGAACTGACACATGAACCAGCCCATCCTTACTCCTGCCCTTACCGCCTTGCTTCAGGAATGGCTTCCGAAGCAACGTTGGTTCCCCGTGAAGTCGCCCGGCTTCGAGCTGTCCCAAGCCGGCAGCCTGGGCCTGGAAGATCCTTCCGGCCATGCCGCACTCGCAGTGTTCCTCCTGAAAGTGACCAGCAAGGGAGCCGGTGCCGGACGCCGCACCGACGTGATCCAGGTTCCCTTGAGCTTCCGGCCGGCGCCGGCTGCAGGGATGGAACGGGCGCTGGTGGGGGAGGCCGCCGGCATGGATCCGTCGCGGCCATGGGTTTACGACGCTGTGCACGATCCCGATTTTGTTGGCGGCTGGCTTGAGCTGATGCGTGGCGGGGAAAAGGCCCCCAGCGGCACGGCCACCGGCTTCCGCACCCCGGGTAACCACCGTTTGCCCACCGCCCACGGAGTGGTAAAGGTCCTTTCCGGAGAGCAGTCCAACACTTCAGTAATTGTGGACGACGGCGAATCGGCCGCCATCGTGAAATTCTTCCGTGTCCTGTCGGACGGGACCAACCCCGAGGTTGAGGTCGGCGCCGCCCTGACGTCGGCCGGCACCGCTGAAGTGCCGGCAACCCTGGGCTGGGTCCGCGGCGAATGGCTGACGCACGGCGGTTCCTCCTCCGACGGGCCGGGCTCCGGCTCGCGGTACGTCCAGGGAGAGCTTGCGGTGGCACATGAGTTCCTGGCCGGCGGACGGGACGCCTGGCGGCTCGCTGTTGACGCGGCCCGGTCCGGGACGGATTTCACGGCCGAGGCACGCGCCCTGGGTGCTGCCACGGCAACAGTCCACCGCCGCCTCGCCGAAGCGCTCGGGCAAACAGCGGAAGCTGAACCCGGAAAGGCGGTTGCCCCTGCAGTAGCCAAGCGCGTCCGGCAGGCCTGGGCGGAAGCCGCCTCCGCCGTCGGCCCCTACGACGCAGCGCTGGACGAACTCCTGAACGGGCTTGACGCTGTGCCCACCGGTCCGCTCCAGCGGATCCATGGTGATCTCCACCTTGGCCAGATCCTCCAGGTTCCCGGGCAGGCCGGAAACGCCCCGCGGTGGGCGATCCTCGACTTCGAAGGTGAACCGCTGCGCCCCATCGCGGAACGGAACGTTCCCGATGTTCCCCTCCGGGACGTCGTTGGCATGCTCCGTTCCTTCGATTACGCCGCGGGAGCAGCGCAGCGCGAGCAGGAGGGCGCGCAGGTGCCGGACTCCTGGGTTGATGACTGCGCCGAAGCGTTCCTTGCCGGTTATGCGGCTGTCACCCCGGGTACGGTCAACAGGGAATCACCGCTGTTTGTGGCATTGTGGCTGGATAAGGCCCTGTACGAAGTAGTTTATGAAATGCGTAACAGGCCGGACTGGCTGGCGATCCCAGTGAAGGCCGCCAGGCGGCTCCTCAGCGGTAAGGGCGTCGGCGACAACGCCGGGGCAGCATCGGAAGGTAGTGAAATGACAGGCTCAGCACGAACGGACCGTCCGGGGGTGCCGCTGCACGTGGATGCGGGCACCCTGGGCAGGATCGCGAACGGCGAACACCACGCCCCCCATTCCATTCTGGGCGCACACCTGGACGACTACGGGCACGTCACTATCCGCACGGTGAAGCATTTGGCCGAAGCTGTCACCGTCATCACCGCGGCCGGCGAAATTCCCATGGAGCATGAGGCCCACGGGGTGTGGGTGGCTGTGCTGGACCCGCTGCAGCAAGGGCACGTCCCGGACTACCGGCTGGCCGTCACCTACCCGGGTGCTGAACCGGTTACCGTGGACGAGCCCTACCGCTACCTGCCCACCGTTGGTGAAGTGGACCTGCACCTCATCGGTGAAGGCCGGCACGAAAAACTCTGGGAAGTACTGGGCGCCCATGTCCAGCATTACAAGTCCTCCCTGGGGGATGTGGATGGTGTGTCCTTCGCCGTGTGGGCGCCCAACGCCCAGGCTGTCCGCGTCATTGGCGACTTCAATGGCTGGGACGGCCGCGAAAACTCGCTCCGCTCCCTGGGCTCCTCCGGAGTGTGGGAGATCTTCATTCCCGGTGTTGTAGCAGGGGCGTGCTACAAGTTCGAAATCAGGACCAAGTCGGGCCACTGGGTGGAGAAGGCAGATCCGCTGGCCTTCGGCACCGAAGTTCCCCCGTTGACGGCGTCCAGGGTCGTTGAACCCTCGTACGCCTTCAAGGACGACGAATGGATGGCGGCCCGTGCCAAACGGGATCCGCACAACTCCGCCATGAGCGTTTACGAAGTCCACCTTGGTTCATGGAAGCTGGGACTCGGCTACCGGGAACTCGCCAAGGAGCTCGTGGACTACGTCAAGTGGCTCGGGTTCACCCACGTCGAATTCATGCCGGTGGCCGAGCACCCCTTCGGTGGGTCCTGGGGTTACCAGGTCACTTCGTACTTCGCGCCCACCTCCCGGTTCGGCCACCCTGACGAGTTCCGGTACCTGGTGGACGCCCTCCACCAGGCCGGTATCGGCGTCCTGCTGGACTGGGTGCCGGCACACTTCCCCAAGGACGCCTGGGCCCTGGCCCAGTTCGACGGCGAGCCCCTGTACGAGCACGCTGATCCGGCCCTGGGTGAGCACCCGGACTGGGGAACGCTGATCTTCGACTTCGGCCGCACCGAGGTCCGCAACTTCCTCGTGGCCAACGCCCTGTACTGGCTGGATGAGTTCCACATCGACGGCCTGCGCGTGGACGCCGTCGCCTCAATGCTGTACCTGGACTACTCCCGGGAAGAAGGGCAATGGCGGCCCAACCGCTTTGGCGGCAGGGAAAACCTGGAAGCCATCTCCTTCCTCCAGGAAGTCAATGCAACTGTCTATAAGACGCACCCCGGTGCTGTCATGATCGCTGAAGAATCAACGGCGTTCCCCGGTGTTACCGCACCCACCAGCAACGGCGGCCTGGGCTTTGGCCTGAAGTGGAACATGGGCTGGATGCACGACTCCCTGAAGTACGCCTCCGAGGAGCCCATCAACCGCAAGTGGCACCACGGCACGGTGACGTTCTCCCTGGTTTACGCGTTCACGGAAAACTTCCTGCTCCCCATCAGCCATGACGAAGTAGTGCACGGCAAGGGTTCCATGCTCCGCAAGATGCCCGGTGACCGTTGGCAGCAGTTGGCCAACCTGCGTGCCTTCTTTGCCTACCAGTGGGCACACCCGGGCAAGCAGCTCATCTTTATGGGTACCGAGTTCGGCCAGGAAGCGGAGTGGTCCGAACAGCACGGGCTGGACTGGTGGCTCGCCGACATCCCCGCGCACAAGGGACTGCAGCTGCTGACCAAGGACCTTAACGAGCTCTACGCATCCACCCCTGCTCTGTACGAACGCGACAACGAGCCTGGCGGTTTCCAGTGGATCAACGGGGGAGACGCAGAACGGAACGTCCTGTCGTTCATCCGCTGGGACAAGGATGGCAACCCTTTGGTCTGCGCCATCAACTTCTCCGGAGCGCCGCACGCCGGCTACACCCTGGGAGTGCCGGAGGCTGGTGCTTGGACTGAAGTCCTCAACACCGACGCCACGACGTACGGCGGTTCCGGTGTACTGAACAACGGGGAACTGAAGGCAACGGACGAGGGCCAGGACGGACAGCCGGCCACCCTGAGCGTCACACTGCCGCCGCTTGGTGCTGCGTACTTCAAGCCGGCGGGGTCAGCCGCCAACTGACCGCCAGCCCTGTGAAAGGCCCGGGATCCCCGCGATCCCGGGCTTTTTCGTGGCCTGCGGTGCTGGTCAGGAATGAGCTTCACTGCCGGGTTGGCCATCCGGGCACAGTGGTGGTAGAGTTTATTTCCGCGCTGCTCCACGGAGTCAGACGGAAAAACCGACAATCAAGCCTTCGGGTGTGGATCGTCGCAGACGCCGGTTTGACAAGTGAGAAGCCAGCGGGTAAGTTTGAAAAGTTGCTCCGGAGCGATCCACATGGCGTGTTGTTGTGGTGGTGGTGCCGGGTGTGTCTGTTGTTTGAGAACTCAATAGTGTGCCAAGTTTGTTGATACCGATTGTTTTTTGATTGGTTGAATTGACCGGGCTGTCCGCCCCTGTGGGT